>JAZGEF010000084.1:0-4723 GCA_036478595.1 Granulosicoccaceae bacterium | reverse complement strand
AATAACCATTGCATTACTGGTGTTGCTACCGTTTACGCTGCAAAGCTGCGCCACCACCGCATCCATGCTGGATCCGGAGCAACCCACTGTAACGCTTGAAAAAATAAAACCACTCAATTTTAGTTTTAACAAACAAAAGCTAGAGCTAACCTTAAACGTCGAAAACCCAAACGCTTTTTCTTTGCCTTTAAACACATTAAAATTTGCGGCGAAGCTTGCAGGTGAACATATTGCAGATGGCGCTAGCCGCGAAAGAATCACCATCCCCGCAAACGGTTCAGCATTACTCAATATTGTGGTGACTACATCGCTGAGCAAACTAATAGGTAAATTTCAATCGGCCACTGATGCAGGTAACAACCTCGATTACAACGTCAAGGGGCAATTAAAGCTGGATAATTGGCCGAAGATGATACCGTTTGATAGCTCCGGCAAGATTGATAATCCGTTGTTGTAGAGAGTGCTACCCATTCCACACCCTTATTATTCTCTATGGCTATGCACCAAAGATGACATTGTATTGTTGGAAATGCACTATTTCTAAATCATTCGTACTCCCGCAATCCAGCCTTTTTAAAAGCTGAAGCAATGTGCTCGCGATTCCCTGAATCTCTATCCAGAAGCACTTCCATGATTGCTGATGCGGTGACCGAATACCCTAAGGCACTATATTCCTCAATAGCCCAGTGCGCATCTTCAAGCTGACCGAGCTGAGCAAAGTTGGCTATCTGATATCGCAAACAATAAGGTGCATTTGGCATTTGACTTAGACATCTGGACAGTGGAACTTTCGCCTCTTCGTACCGTTTAGCTTGGAATAGTGCATGCCCATAGCCTAGGAAATACCAAAATGGCGGGGACGGATGCGAAGCCAGAGCAGCTTCGAGAATGGGTATTGCCTCCTCCTGAGCACCTTGAAATATTTTTACTGCTGCAAAGTAAACTCTTGCATCGTCACTGGCAGGTTGAAGCGACATGGCAGTTTTTAAATGCTCTGACGCCTTTGTCAGATCGCTGCCAGTTACCGAATACAATCTACCTGTTGCGTAATGGGCGAGCCAGAGTTCTGAATTCAATTCAACCGCTTTTTTCGCATAGAAAAATGCCCTCTCCTCATCCGCACGCGTAAGCACAGCCCAGTTGTTTTCCAGACGTATGACTATTGCTGAAACCAGTTCGGCATAAGCGTGAGCGTTTTCGTCATCTTGCTCTATAGCACTGCGAAAATGTCGCTCAGCCATAAGGTTGTCTTCATAAGTAAAACTGCTGAGTGCATTTCGCCCCTTATCAATCTCAGTTGGTCCAACGACATCATCTGACCGTGTCAATTTAACAGTCGTCTCAGTTAGGCCGCCCTTCTCTCCAAAGGTCGCAATAACCAATAAAGTAAATGCAAGCGCTACACCTGCAAGAATTAGCGGACGGTGTTCTGCACTCCATTGCGCGGGAGGGGACTCATGAAAGACAGCGTTGATCCGATAACCACGTTTTGGAAATGTTTCCAGAACGGTGTGCGTGTCGTCTCCTAATACTTTCCTACAATCGGAAATACATTTACTGATGCTTTCATCGCTTGCGATGCTATTCGGCCAAACGACTGACGCTAATATTTCTTTGCCCACAACTGTTTCGTTGTGGTCTAACAGGTATTCCAGAACGTGAGCCGATTGAGCACGAAGCGCCAATAGCTCACCGTCCGCGTCACAACAATGACCATCGCGAATACGGTAGCGTTTGCTGCCTAGCGAAAATTCTACATTGGCCTTGTCTAACGATGGTGCCACTGCGTACGCCGTTTAATTTTTCGTCCTCATAAACAGCCTACTGTACAGCGCTCACTTTAGCAATTTGGCTTAAGCGGTGGGATTCAGGTCGATTTCCAGATAATTTCAGAAAGAATTCAACGATATTTCCAGAGTTACATCCAGTTCAGTGTAACGATTCAGAAGTTCTATTTTTTCAGATAGTTACAACCAATCTATGGAGTTACATTATGCAAAACCTAGTTCCGAACAGTCCAATAGCTGGAAAAAGTATTGGCGGTATATTACTGACAGTCCTTTTGTTTGGGCACCCAGGAGTCTCGGAAAGTGCAGTGTCGGACAACAGCGGTGCTAGCATGGCAATCTCGTGTTCGGATAACGCGCAGGCCGCATTCGATCGTGGACTCACTCTACTTCATCACATGATGTATAACCAGGCAAGCAGTACCTTTAGCGAAGGTGCTACTGAATCACCAGAGTGCGCTATGTTGCATTGGGGTGTAGCAATGAGCCAATTTCAGCCTGTGCGACCTGGGGTGCCGTCAGAGGAGGCAATGTCGGAGGGCAGAAAATCGGTCAGCTTAATGCTGGCAATTGACGATGTCTCAGCATTGGAACATTCATTTGCAAACAGCGTTAGTGCGTTTTATCAAGACGAAACCGCTGGATACCGCGAACGAATTATTGCCTGGGCCGCAGCACAGGAAATAGCATACAAGGAATTCAATGATGACATCGATACAACAGCTTTTTACGCACTATCTCTACTAGCCACAGCTCCTCGGAGTGATAAAACATTCAGCCAACAGAATAGAGCTGGCTTGTTATTGGAAGCCCTTAACGAAAACACTGAGTTACATCCTGGCGTGTACCACTATGCGATTCATGCCTACGACAATCCAAAACTCTACGAACGAGGGCTGTCATTCGCAAATAAGTACGGTAAAATTGCCCCAGATGTCCCGCATGCTCTGCATATGCCTTCGCATATATTCGTTCGCTCTGGACAATGGGATGAAGTCATCCAATGGAATGAAGGATCAGCAAATGCGGCAATGGAACAATCAGTTGACGGTGAGGTATCTAGTAACTACGCCCATGCAATGGACTATCTCATTTACGCGCATCTTCAAAAAGGCGAATTTGAGACTGCAGAAAATCTACTGGCAGAATTCGTCGACACCAAGAACCACCAAAGCAACTTCGGTTCAGCTTATGCACTTGCAGCATCGCCTATGCGTGTGCTGTTGGAGCAAGAACGCTGGGAAAAAGCAGCTAGAATATCACCACAGCTGCACGATTCTATTTCTTGGGAGAAATTTCCACAGACTGAAGCCATGCTTTGGTTCGGAAAAGGAATTGGCGCTGCACGAATAGACGACGAGGCGTCAGCCTCCAGCGCATTGGCAGAATTGCAGGAAATAAAAACCTCGCTTGAAAAGCTTAAACAGCCGTATTGGATTGAATTGCTAGCTTCTCAAATGTTAAGTGTTGAAGCATGGATGGAACTCAATAAGGGAAATACTGAGAAAGCGATCGAAATGCAAACTAAGGCGGCTGATATTGAAGACGCAGCTGGCAAATCACCTGTCACACCGGGTCATATTCTCCCCCAGCGTGAGCTGTTGGGTGACATGCTCGCCCTGCTTGGGAAAATCTCGGAGTCTAACAAAGCGTATGAATTAGCGTTAATTAATGCGCCTAATCGAAGGCGTAGTGTCTTGGCTTCTCAATAGTAAATGGCTATTTGTGGAAGGACTGCTCCGGGGATGGAGTGCATTATTATTAATCAATAAACTGTCCCCGGATTTTCGAATAAGGACTCTACTAGCTGTGTAAAGCAGGCTGACCAAACACTTGTAGATTATAGTCACGCTACTTATGCTTATGCAAACACCTCCGAATCTACACATGTAGATTCTGACGACCGACGCCGTGAAGCTATTCTGGATGCGTTTTCGCTGAGCAAACTAATAGGTAAATTTCAATCAGCCACTGATGCAGGCAATAACCTCGATTACAACGTCAAGGGGCAATTAAAGTTGGATAATTGGCCGAAGATGATCTTGGAGAGGTATTTCCATGACTGAATGTACTTCAATCCAACCTTCATCCAAACAATATCGTTTCCCTTCACTTACACCTTGAGTTTTCCAAATACGAATACTAATCGTAATTTCGCCTTGTTTTATTTGGGTTTTGAGCGATTTGGTAAATTGCATTGAACCCAAGCGTTTAGCTACAACTCAGGTTTTGAGGCAATACCAACAACATAGCCATTTGGATCTGCAATCCAGAATTCAAGATGATGCGCATAAGGTTTCTTGCTCGGCTCTTCAAGAGATATTGCGCCTATTTCTTTGGCACGACTGACAGTTTCATTAAATTCATCAACTTCGAACCATAGAACCACGCCGTGTCCGACAACGGTATCTGTCTTTGAGATCATGTTCGGATGGCCATCGGCGTCCCAACCATGCAGCTGCATTATAATTTGATTTCCTTTTGACAGTCGATTGTAAGAATTGCCGTGCGTATCTTCTTCGGTGTCGCTGTGAAGTCGAACATTTAGCAACTTGGCATACCAAACACTACTTGCGAGGACATCATTGACGGCAATTAACGGTTGTGATCTAGGAGCTTTAGTTCTGGGCATCGTACTCCCCTACACTGCCAGTGTGGTCCAGATGGATAATCCCTATTTTAATTCAACTGTACGTCTGGAATGGGCCGAACTCTCTAACAGCTGATTTTTAAACACGTCTGTTTAATAGAATTTTCAAATAACCACGTTTCAGTCAGCAAACTTCAAGCAACAAGCCGCTTGATCCCCTTCGGAGGATCGAGTGACGTTAGTTCGTAGTTAACCTGCAGGTTCATCCAAAATTCAGGTGTAGTGCCGAGCGATGCTGATAACAGCCATGCCGTCTCAGGCGTTATTCCTCGCTTGCCTTTTACAA
>JAZGEF010000083.1:0-6947 GCA_036478595.1 Granulosicoccaceae bacterium | reverse complement strand
CGGTAAGCAAGCACAATAGGATCGTTTTCAACACGATCTTGATGCTTGGCTAGCGCCGGGGCGATCTTATCCACGAAGTCTGCTGGAATATGCTCCAAACCACCATTACGCATACTCTTCAATGCAGCTGCTACTTTTAGATCTGCGATTGTCAAACCATTGTTGGCAAAGTATTGCCCGCCACCACGAGTTAGTAGTTCGTTTAGGCCATTTAGAAAAACAGTGAGGCGTTTATTCATGAAATTTTCTCGTGCCTTTTTTAACTTCTCACCTTCAAGCCCGAATGTCTGAACAATGTAGTGTGTAAGATCTTCGATTGCCTCAATCACTTCGTCGCAATACAAAGCTTGCATTGGATCCGTGGGGTACAGATTACACATCTTGCCAATATAACGGCACAGCGCATTTGACTGTGTCACCGGTTGGCCGTCAATCTCCAAAAAAGGAACCGCGTGAAATCTGGCGCTCTCTCTTTTCTCTCCAAATTCTGGAAATGACCAGCGAATATCTTCAAATGCCAATCCAGCGGCATGCAGGGTAATCCGAAGTGGCTCTCCGCGTCCTCCATCGATATCGAAATAGGTCAGTTTGTAGTTGCTCATGAGTGATTTCTCCTGATTTTAGATGACGTTAGCTATGTGATAAGTTGGCGTGGTTTTATTGCGATCAGCGCTTCGTTTTCACCGCTGCCAGTGATTGGGCACAAGCATAAGCAGATGACCAAGCCCACTGAAAATTAAAACCACCTAGATGCCCTGTCACATCAAGTACCTCGCCAATAAAATATAAACCTTGTTGATTATTGGCTTCCATGGTCTTGGATGATATCTCATCGGTGTCCACTCCACCTAACGTGACCTCTGCTGTGCGGTAGCCTTCCGTACCCGCCGGAATTATTTCCCAGTGATTAAACAGATTTCCCACTCGTTCTATCTGCGCATTTGGCCAGTCGGCTAATGGCCGGTCTTGATAGTCCGGCCACCATAGCTTTTCAAATTCCAATACCACGTTTTTTGGCAAGCGCTGTGCGATTATTGTTCTGGCTAAACTTTTAGCTTGTTTTTGTTTTGCCTCTTGCAGAGCGTTTGCGAGATTTATCTCAGGGAGTAGATCGATGTGAATAGGATCACTTTCCTGCCAGTAGTTTGATATTTGTAAGACGACTGGGCCACTTAGGCCTCTATGAGTAAATAACAACGCTTCTTTAAAACTATCTTTACCTGCTTTGATTGTGGCTGGAATCGCGTTGCCCGAAAGTCGGGCGAACATCTGCTTTAGCTGGCCAGTAAACGTATAGGGTACAAGGCTAGCTCGTACTGGCAGCACCTTGAGCCCAAACTGTCTGGCTAAGTCGTATCCAAATGGAGTGGGATCCATATGCGGTATGGATAAACCCCCAGTGGCTACCACTACCGCATCGGATGCAACATTACCAAGGCTGGTGCCCAATCGATAGTTTGCGCTGCTTGGATCAAAATAAACTTTATCGATGGCGCATTGAGTAACAATATCCACTCCCACCGATTCGCACTCACTTCGAAGTAAATCGACGATGGCCCGGGCCTTGTCATCGCAAAAAAGCTGACCGTGGTCTCGCTCATGATAGGGAATACCGTGAGCTTTTACGCTACCGATAAACTCCCATGCCGTGTACTGACTGAGTGCTGATTTCACGAAATGCGGATTTTGGCAAACGAAGTTTTCGGGTTCAACATACAAATTGGTGAAGTTACAACGCCCACCACCAGACATTAGAATTTTACGGCCGATTTTTTTACTACGCTCCAGCACGATTACCTGCTGGCCGAGCAAGCCCGCCTGCCAGGCACACATCAAGCCTGCTGCACCGCCGCCTATAATGATCGCATCGTAGCGTTTTTTCATGTTGGAGAGGATACACGATTGCTTAGCGGTGAACGAATCAAGGTAGAATAGCCAATACATTATATTTGTTAGTGACCCTACATTTTCGGATGGCCAAACCTTGTTAAGTTATCGACATTCTTTCCACGCTGGTAATTTTGCTGATGTTCTTAAGCACGTGGTATTGGTTGAAATGCTGGATCACTTGATTCAGAAAGAGACACCATTCGAATACATTGATACACATTCTGGAGCAGGGTTGTATCACCTTGAATCTGATGATGCACAGAAGCTGCAAGAGCATGCCAATGGCATAGGTCAATTGAGCGCCAAGGATTTTCCGGAAATAGGGCGATATTTTGAGATGATACAGTCGCTCAACCCACCTAATACCTTAGCAGTCTATCCAGGTTCTCCGGTAATAGCGCAGCACTTTTTGCGCCCGCAAGATAGGGCTTGGCTGTTTGAGCTTCATCCTCAGGACTATGAACGCTTAGTGAATAACATGCGCAGTAGCGGGCGTATCAGTAAAAAAATACAGCTGCGTTGCGAGAATGGATTTAATGGGCTAAACGCTTTGCTACCACCCAGTTGTCGACGTGGCTTGGTTCTGGTAGACCCCTCTTATGAAATCAAATCAGATTATGAGCGTGTTATTGAGCGCGTAATGGGTAGCTATAAAAAGTTCAGTAACGGCGTGTATGCCATTTGGTATCCAGTGGTGGATAGGCACAGAATAGAGGCTATGGAGGAGCAGCTTCTAAAAAGTGGCATTAAAAATATTCAGCGGTTCGAATTAGGCATTGCAGAGGATTCGGCTGCGCAAGGTATGACCTCATCAGGCATGATTGTTATTAATCCACCATGGACACTGTATAAAAAAATGTTTGATTTACTCCCGAAGCTGGCACTGCAACTGGCTCAAGGCGACGCGTCATTTTTTAAATGTGATGTTCTTTCGGCTGAATAGCCATCACGCAATACCCCGCTATCGCCAAAAGTTAGGAATAATCGAATCGCCATGAACTACGCACATCCCCCTAATAGGCAACTTTACTACGAACAAGTCTGGGCGCTAGTGAGAGAGATACCAAATGGAAGAGTGGCCACCTACGGGCAAATCGCGAAGTTACTCTCTCTGCCCAAAGGTGTTAGCGATGATGATTACAAAATGTCGGCTTCACGCTGGGTTGGTTTAGCAATGGCTGCATGCTCAGATGATGTGCCGTGGCAACGCGTTGTCAATACACAGGGAAAGATAAGCCACCCGGAGGCTGCAAAGCAAAAGAAGCGCTTGGAGGAAGAAGGTGTGTTGTTCTCCAAGGACAAACTAAATTTGGATGAATACCAATGGCGTGGGCCAGGGGAGAATGATGAGCCCATGCAGGGGCGGTTGTTTTAGAGGCGACTAAATTTTATTAGTTGCACTTTCAGGAATGTGGTGATGGAACGACGGCGCTACCAGCAACAAGGCTTGGGTCTGATCGAAAGGTGTTAGTTTTTTAGAATGCCCCATGGGTTGTCAGCAGTGCTCGCGGTGCGATTTGAATTTTTCCCAACACTCGAATTCGAATCATATACGGCTGATCTTAAATCAAGATTTTCACGCAACCGCATCGCGTCTTCAAGGCTTAACTCAGCTGGCTCTCCCACGGTTTGATCATCTGGAATAATTCGATCTCTTGGCGAGAGTTCATATTGCTCGTGTGAGACTTTAGGCAGGTTTTTAAAGCGATACAAATAAAACGCTTCCACTTTTTCGCGTGCCCAATCTGTTTTTTTTAAAAACTTCACGCTCGAAGCAACGCTTGGATTATTATTAAAGCAATTGATGTTTAGATAAGCAAAAAGAATTTCAAATCCGTAATGTTCGCTCAGCTCAGTCAGCATTTTTTTCACACCGATGCTGTGGAGCGGGTTATTTTTGTAGTTGATCTCATTATTCATAGTGGTGTTAGGGTTTACTCATCGGTGGGTAGTCGATGATATCGTTGAGCACATTGGCAGCTTCCTCTAGGATGATGTCAGCAACAACTGCCTCACTCTCCTCGTTATCTTCATCCCCGCTGGATGCACCAAACGCACGACGCAGTAGAGCCTCGCGTTTCTCACGACCATCCTTTCGGTCAGTAATCTCCTGTCGTCTAACACTCTCAAGCAGGCTGATAGAACGCTGCGCTCTAGCAACACGCTGCGCTTCAAGTTCTTCGATGAGTAATGTAAATGAATCACTGGCACGGAATCGGGTTTCATGCAGAGACTGCACATCTGTGTAGTTAACTTTGCGCGTCGACCAAGCATCATAGTTGGCAGCAGCGACTTCAGCCCATGGCAAGGCATTGTCCAGGCCGCGCTCGCCTTGTGCGTCAGAGTCTAAAGCGGTGGGAAACAATACGTCAGGTATAACGCCTCGATGTTGGGTACCGTCCCCATTGATGCGGAAAAACTGGGCTATGGTTATTTTCAACTGTCCTAATTTACCGTCTCTATCAAGTGGTGCCACGGTCTGAACCGTGCCTTTTCCAAATGTTGGTTCACCGAGAATGACTCCACGTCCGTAGTCCTGTATTGCGGCTGAGAAGATCTCCGAGGCGGACGCACTGTAGCGATCAACCAACACGGCTAAGGGACCACTGTACGATACGCTAGGGTCGGTGTCTTTTTCTGCATCAACTTCGCCGCTAGCATTTTTGATTTGAACCACCGGCCCAGTTTTTATAAACAAGCCGGTCAATTGCGTCGCTTCAATCAACGAACCACCACCATTCCCTCGAAGATCGATGATGACTCCATCGACCCCGCCATCGGTGGTGGTCAATTCATTCAACAGGCGTCGAACGTCGCGAGTGGTACTTCGAAAATCTGGTTGCCCCTGAGCTCTTGCGGCAGAGTCAAGATAAAATGTCGGTAGATCAATGACGCCGAAACGCTGCGTCTTGCCATTACGCGGCACCTCTATTACCGAGCGCTTGGCTGCTTGTTCTTCCAGTTTGATCTTATCGCGCACTAAGGTAATAAGAGTGGGTGGAGAACCTGCAGGTGCATTAGCCGTTAAAACCTCCAATCGTATTGTTGAGCCCTTTGGCCCGCGAATAAGATCGACAACATCAGCCAGTGGCCAACTCACCACGTCAACGATTTCCTTATCTTCTCCATCACCAACACCAACAATCCGGTCTTTGGCGCTTAGTTGTTCACTCATGGCGGCTGGACCACCGGCGATTACACGTTGAATCACGGTGTATTCGCCTTCCGTGCTCAAGGCAGCCCCAATGCCTTCCAGTGATAAGCTCATATTGATTTTGAAGTTTTCTGAACTGCGTGGTGAGAAGTAAGAGGTGTGTGGCTCTACCGACAAGGTGTACGCGTTGATAAAGATCTGAAACACATCGTTTGCAGATAGCTGACTCACCCGTCGCTCCATCCGCTCGTATCGTTTCTGCAATGTGTCCGTCAACTCTTCAACGGCTTGTTCTGCTAGACGTAAGTTGAGAAAATCGTTTTTTACCCGCTTGCGCCACAGTTCATCTGCAGCTTCTTTTGACTGTGGCCATGTTGCATCTTCGCGATTGAAGGTGTAGGCCTCATCGATAGTGAAATCGAATTCGCGTGTTAGTAGCTGTTGCGCGAATCGCGCTCGTTCCGCAACTCGTGCCCGAAACCGTTTAAAGATGTCAAAGACCGGATCCAGTTGTTCTTTGCGAAGCGCATCATCTAATGCTAGTCGAAACTGATTAAATTCTTCAATATCGGTTGCCAGCAAGAAAGTCTTCTGCGGATCGAGTGATTCGAAAAATCGATCAAATATCTGCTCGGATAACTGGTCATCTACTGATACCCGATTGTAGTGATACCGTTGCATGAGCTCAACGATGACATTAGTCGCCGCTTTATGTTCTGCCGTAGGGCTGAGCGAATCCAGCGCGGTTGCTCGAGTGTCGGCAGTCGCTGTACAGCTCATTAGCACACTAAGCGCGAATATCAGTGCACTGAATAGCGGCCGCCAGGCGCGGGTGCTCAATAAACGTCCAAAACTACACGAGAAGTGTTGCTGCATCAGATAACATTCCTTAGCGGATTTACTGGTTAAGAATAGCTGTTTTGCGTGAGTGTTCCTATGTTCACTGCCACTACAGTGTTGCAAAACCGGAGCCCAATTTTGATTTATACGGCTTTTAGCCTGATTCGGGCCTCATTTTTCTCTTCGAAGTTCAAATGGGGCATGTTCTCAGCCCTTTTTTATCACCAGCCGTTCTCGCCACATCATGTACGTACCTGACGCAATAATCAAACTTGCGCCGATTAGCACCAACATGCCTGGTTTTTCATCGAACACCAACACACCTAAAACGAGCAAAAAAATAATTCGCGAATAGCGGAAAGGCATAACAACAGACACCTCGGCCGTACGAATTGAAGCAATCAATAGCATATAGCCCATGGAGCCTAAGGCCACCATCGGCAAGGTTACAAACCAGTTGGTTTGTGCTGGCAGGAGGCCCTCCCCGTTATATAAGACCCATGCAATCGTAAAGGGTGTTGCCGCTACCATTGTGTAGGTCGCCAGGCTACTCGATGCTATATCTGTGGGTATCAATCGTGTGGTTAGGTCGCGGATCGATAGTGCCACCAACGCGAGAACTGCCCAGAGTACGGCGAGATCAAACTCAATAGCACCCGGTTGAACGATAAGTAGCACGCCAAAAAAACCGATAAGAATAGAGCACCAGCGCCGCCAACCGACGGCTTCATTCAAAAATAAAACAGCGCCTACTGCCGCCAACATGGGTGAGGCCTGAGTGATTGCACCAACGACGGAAATCGGAACGTTTGCCAAGGCCATAACCATTCCAACCATGCCAGTAATTTCTGATAAATAACGAAGCAATAAAATAGGAGAGAAAGCTCTTGCGTCAATTAATTTATCGTTTTGCAAAATTGTCACTAGCGCAAAAATGATTAAAGCGCCACCCATTAGATAGAACGTCACCTGTGCAGGAGACAACAAGGATGTTGATAGCTTGACCAATGTATCGGCTAACGCAAACGCGATCATTGACGCGATCATTAATAGAATGCCGCGC
>JAZGEF010000082.1:0-2160 GCA_036478595.1 Granulosicoccaceae bacterium | reverse complement strand
ACCAGTATCACGTTGGTGGTGGACTTGATAAACGACAGCGTCATCAACTCAGTGATCGCTGCTTGATCACATGAGGCTGGCCACTGCCAGTCAAAGTCAGCCAGTGGTTTGAATTTGCCCAGGTGTGAACTTCCAAGGGAGATATGGAACTGGATGGTGGCACACTGCTGTTAAGCGATGTGCAGGTAGGCAAAGGGCAGCGACGGGTCAGCATACTGATTGTCAAACTGGACAAACTTGTAGATGGTAGTGATGATTTTCGTGTGGTCGCGGTGCATTAGCCAACATATTTCGCATTACCAGAATCGCCGTGATTACAACGTAACTGATTGCCGAGAACACGGTGTGTGTGTGGCTCAGCTTCACAAGTGGTGCGCTCTGATTCACTCTGTTGAATTAGCAGCACTTTTAGCAGCACTTTAGTGAGCGCATTAATTTAGTTATTTTGAAAAGATCATCAGGACATTTATTATCAACTATTGACCAATAGTCAATTGTAGGTTTATGCAATTCATACTTTGAACAAAGTAACTCCGAAATTTTTTCCCACACATCTTCGCCAATTGGGTGCACGCAGGCTAAGTCTTCTAGTGAGCCAACAATTAGTGCCATTAACGCATATAGTTTATCATCATCAAGAGATTCGTTTTCGTAAAATGAAATAAACTCGTTTATCCTATTTGCATCAGCCAACTCAATTTCCCAATCCTGCTCATCGCCTGTTGCGGGCAAGTTCAGCTTTTTATTCAATAATTTAATAGCTTCACCTGCCATAAACTTCGTCATAACCATTGGAATGCTATTATTTTATAACTGCGGATAAGCTGTTTTCACACCATTGTTTCCGGGAACAAGTCGAATTGTTGAGGCCGCAGAAAACGTACCATCGGGATTAATAATTCGAGCGAGTAAGTTTTCCGGTACGGGCAGAGATACTGCACCATTGTCCAATTTTGAAAGGTTATCAAGAATAAATTTTGCGGCAGCTTGGTTATCAAGAAACTGGCCTTGTGCTTGACCAGACCCTCTAGCCCTATTTATCAAATATTTGGTCGCATCCTCTCCGTGTGTCATAAACGTATGTCCAAACTGTGTTTTACTTAACTGGATTACACTCTTTGTGGCGTCAGACTATACGCCATTCTCTTTCCTCTCCATCCCAGTAGTTACCACCATAAACGGTAAACTCTAGAATCTTCAACTTCCCACCCTTCACTAGTACAGTGGCCATCATGCCGCTGGGCAGGTCTTTCATCTCAATAAAGCTACCGCCGAGATCGATGTACCCGTCTTCTAAATGCACGGGCGTATCACATTCGAGGTCAACATATCGCCCCCCTCCAGTGTCCTCACGCCGTCGAACGTTGATCGATTCCGACAAAGGAAATCCCTTCGCCTGGTATAGCTGATGAAAGCGATTGAGGACGGCCGTCTCTAATGCTGTGCGGTTAATTGTATTCACATGCTACAGTCCCACGAAAGATCCAAGCTCAACAACGCCATTCACTACCCGGCCGCCGATGAGCTGCACGTTCACACCGTTCACCTCAAGCACGATGCCTAACCCCTTCCCCGGCAGTACTCCATTGTTGCCCGCGACGAGTAGCCCTTCCGATAGCGCCTTATTCGCAGTAGATTGGACTGCTCGCAGTGCACTGAGCTCCGATCCACTACTCGCTCTGACTAAGCCCTCCAGGCCTTTTTCTGCTCTTGGGAATACGTGTGCGATTTGGTTCAATTCCTTGGCTGTCGCCGCTACACTCCTCGCCGCTTGAGTACTTACAGCAGAAACCGCCTTCGCCCGAGATGCGTAGCCCACTGATGCAACGTCCATGATCGCCAGAACATCATCGACTGCCGCTTGGGCAAAGCCTGCTCCTTCACCATTGTAGCCATCATACAATGCACCCAATGCCAGATGCCCGTCGAACGTTCCGTCACCTCTGCCGGTAATGCCCTCGATACTCTCAGACATTAAACCAGCCAGATACAAAATACCATTTTGCCCATTCGGGTCGGTGTATTTATACGGATTATTCCGCGCATACGTATACCGGTTCAATGTCTCCGGCTGATGCAACCGGGCTGGTGCACTGTCAACACTTAGAAATCGTCCGATCAGCGGGTCATAGAATCGTTGTTGGGCGTAGACCAGACCCC
>JAZGEF010000081.1:0-2775 GCA_036478595.1 Granulosicoccaceae bacterium | reverse complement strand
CCGTTTGCTCCCAATGAATTTCAGCCACCGCACTTTGTGGATTATCTGGGTGTATCCGATAAATTTCGGTTTTTTTGCCTCCAGAGATTAAACCATGATGTTTGTCGCGTTGCTCACCAAAGTCAATATCGATTATCGTTGTTACCACACCTGTATCAGCATCGACACTGGTGCTACGATCAGTTGAGCCTTCCCGCAAGCTATCAGTTTGCCAAGCAACTGAGCCCTCTGCTGCTTGAAATTCGCACTCATTGGCGGTAGCGCTCGGGCGCACTGGTAGATTCAATGCGCCTTCATCGATGGTTAGTGTGCCATGCTCAGCCGCGGGCCAAATAAATGGCCAATAACTATTTGAAATGGCAATTCGCAGCCTGCTACCCGGTGACACACGATAGGCAATCTGATCCAGTACCACTTCGCAATCAATCTGCTCGCCCGGTATTAAGCGTTGCGGGCTTTCGAAAGACTGATGGCTGCATAGGTTAAGAAACCCAGACGTAATATGCGCAGAGCAGCCGTCGGCTCTTACATCGCACAACCTCACAGCAAGCTGAGCAACCGCAGTATCCGGTGTTACTCGCAATCGCATAGCTGGCGCACCGACAATATCGATCGCATCATCTAGCTCGACAGAATCAAAACACACTGACAGTCCATCATCAGCCGATTGTTCATCAGGCAGTTCAGGGCCAAACGCAAACGGAAAATAATCACCGCTTGCAGCACCGCAATGCTGCAACGTATTCACTGACAACGGTTCATCAAACGATGTCACATTGCCATCTTGCTGCAAGGAATTGACGCCAAGCGCCCATTGCGTTGCCTGAATATTATCCGATGGCAGCCGCTCCTCTGTTATCCAACGCCCTGGCCGTTCTGGCAACCACCGCTCAGGCTTGACACTATCCATTACCCATGCACGATAGGCAGGATCATTTTCAGCATCATTTGGCTTATCTTTAAGCCATCGATCCCACCATCGCAAACACTCCTGCAAAAAACCAATCGCTGGTTGCGGCCCGGCGTAGTGTGGGTATTTATGAATCCACGGGCCGACAATCCCTTTAGCCGGCGAGCTTAAATTACTCACTAGGTGTGCAATGGTGTTGCGGTATCCGTCATGCCAACCACCCACTGACAACACAGCGGCAGAAATGGCTGAATAGTTTTCGCATACGCTACCGTGCTTCCAAAAGTCGCTGCGAGTTTGTTCCCTAAGCCACCTGGATATCAAAAATGGCTGATTCTCTAATCGCTCCATCCACATGCGCTTCCAATCATCTCCCACCAATGCAGGATCAGGCGGGCGTGAGCTGTAAGACAACATATTGCACGTCCAGGCAAAATGCGTATTCAGTAAACAACCCCCTTTGTAATGAATATCATCGGCGTAACGATCAACTGAAGAACACACCGTCACAATCGCTTTTAACGGTTCAGGCTGCAAGGCTGCAAGCTGCAAGCTATTAAAACCGCCCCACGAAATCCCCATCATGCCAACCTTGCCGTTACACCAAGGCTGCACCGCAGCCCATTCAATGACTTGCCGCGCGTCATCAAGTTCCTGCGCGGTGTATTCATCGGTCATCAATCCCTCTGACTCACCATTACCTCGCATATCCACGCGGATGCATGCATACCCATGACCTGAAAAATACGGATGCGTTATTTCATCGCGAGCAATCGTGCCATCGCGTTTGCGATAAGGCAGATGTTCGACAATGGCGGGGACTGGCGTATCAACTGCACTATCGGGCATCCACACTCTGGCAGAGAGCACCACACCATCATCCATGGTGATAAGCCAATGTGGTGTTTCAGTTACCGAGTGTTCGAAATGGGTTATTGTTTTCATCATCATCCCCAGCTGAGGTGGTGATGCTGCCACAGGCGCTTGGAATTGTCATCCACCCCGGCGGGCGTTTATTCAGCTACAAACAAATCAACCAACTGGCGCGTCATGGCATCGGCTAGTTGGGACACATCATGGATGGTGGCAGCGCGTGCATAGTATTGACCTACTTCGTGGCCTATACCGATAGCCACCAGCTCAATGTCATCTAAGGGTTCGATTTGACTGATCACATATCGCAGGTGCTTTTCTAGAAAGCGCCCAGGGTTGGTCGACAGGGTTGAATCATCTATAGGCGCACCATCAGAGATCATCATTAAAATTTTTCGTTGCTCAGGCCTTTGTGCTAATCGGTTCTGCGCCCATTGCAAGGCTTCACCATCGATATTTTCTTTAAGCAAGCCCTTGCGCATCATTAAGCCTAAATTTCGTTTGGCTTGCCTAAAAGGGGTATCTGCTGATTTATAAACAATATGACGTAAATCGTTAAGCCTACCCGGGTTGGAAGGATAGCCCGCCGTAACCCACTGCTCGCGTGACTTCCCACCTTTCCAGGCAGCCGTGGTAAAACCAAGCACCTCTACCTTTACGCCGCAACGCTCAAGCGTTGACGAAAGAATGTCGGCGCAAACGGCTGCCACCCTGATTGATCGGCCGTGCATAGAACCGGAATTATCCAACAGTAGCGTCACTACTGTATCGCGAAATTCAGTTTCTTTTTCTTGTTTAAAGGTTAGCGGTGATAAAGGATCCGTTAACACTCGAGTCAAACGTGCGGTATCAAGTTGCCCTTCATCAAGATCAAAACTCCATGAACGAAGTTGTTGTGCCATCAACACGCGTTGCAGTTTATTAGCGAAGCGCCCCAACAAAGGTTGCAGCTCATCAAGATGTTGATCGAGTTGCTCACGCAGGCGTGACAA
>JAZGEF010000080.1:0-49598 GCA_036478595.1 Granulosicoccaceae bacterium | reverse complement strand
AAATAGTTATTGGCCATTTATTTGGCCCGCGGCTGAGCATGGCACACTAACCATTGATGAAGGCGCATTGAATCTACCAGTGCGCCCGAGCGCTACCGCCGATGAGTGCGAATTCCAAGCAGCAGAGGGCTCAGTTGCTTGGCAAAATGATAGCTTGCGGGAAGGCTCAACTGATCGTAGCACCAGTGTCGATGTTGATACGGGTGTGGTAACAACGATTATCGATATTGACTTTGGTGAGCAACGCGACAAACATCATGGTTTAATCTCTGGAGGCAAAAAAACCGAAATTTATCGGATACACCCAGATAATCCACAAAGTGCGGTGGCTGAAATTCGTTGGGAGCAAACGGGTGGGCGCGATGATTGGCGTTGGCGCACGTCGGTGTCAGGCCGAATGCATTGTGACGCCACACACTTCTATGTGCTCGCCGAGGTCACTGCCTATGAAAATGGCAATACTGTGTTTACCAAAACCTATAAAGATAAGATTCAGCGTTGGGGTAGCTAGTTTCATGGCTAATGCGCCTTAGCAGCCGCATAACTAATTCGACCCTGTCTGTCAAGTTTTTTTCGCTTATGGCCGACCAATTGCGTAAAGACATTGCACTTTTACACTTAGTTCTGCAGGTGTTATGCTTTGGCAATCCATAGCCACGCGTAACCGTTCTCTGTGCACCCAATCATTTCCACCGTATTGAAGCGCTTAGGGCTTGGTTTACTCACCTTGTTTTTTGTCTCCATCATTATATTCAGTTCGGTTGAGATGCTGCCTGGCGATTTTGGCGAATCCGTATTGGGGCAAGCTGCGACTGAAGAGACGGTTGCAGCCTTTCGTAAAGAGCTCGGCCTGGATAAGCCCGCCTACAAACGTTACATCGATTGGATCAGCGCGGTAGCCAACGGCGATTTGGGCACATCGTTTTCCGGTCGAGCAGCTTCAGGCGTTGATCGTTCACGTCGAGTGGTCGATTTAGTCGTCCCGCGATTAAAAAACACCTTGTTTTTGGCTGTGATGGCCGCTGTCATCGCTGTGCCTTTATCGTTGCTACTAGGTATCACGGCCGCCTTATTTCGAAATTCATTTTATGATCGCGCCGTCAATGCATTCACTTTGATATCCATTTCATTGCCTGATTTTTTTGTCGCCTACCTGTTGATTCTATTTTTCGCATCGCTCAAAGTGCTAGAACCGTTTGGAATCGTGTTTCCCTCGTTAGCTAATATCTCGGCTGACATACCATTAGGTGAGCGTTTGTTCAAGAGTGCCTTGCCTGCAATAACCCTAACGCTGGTAATCGTGGCCCATATGATGCGGATGACGCGTGCAGCTATCATCAATTTATTGGCTAGCCCTTATATCGAGATGGCAAGGCTTAAAGGCTTGTCTAAATTTAAAGTGATTGTGCATCACGCTCTGCCAAATGCCTGGGCGCCCATAGTTAATGTTATCGCCTTCAACCTGGCTTATCTGGTTGTGGGTGTCGTGGTGGTGGAGGTGGTGTTTGTTTATCCTGGCATTGGGCAGCTCATGGTTGATGCCGTGTCAACGCGTGATATCCCAGTGGTACAAGCTTGCGCATTAATTTTTGCGGCAACCTATATCTTGCTTAATCTGCTTGCCGACGTCGTCTCGATCGCGAGTAACCCAAGGTTATTACATCCACGATGAGTACAACATCTGACAAAGGCTATTCGGCCGCTGAAGAGGTCGGCTCGATACTCGAGCAACGAAGCCGCTGGCAGCGCATCAAGCTTGCACTTAAATCGGCACCAATATCAGCATGGTTTGGCATGATTGTCGTGGCCGTTTATATAGTGGTGGCTTTGTTTGCACCTTTAATTGCACCCTATGCTGAGGACCAGATCTTTGCGGTGCCGTTTGGGCCTTGGGATAGTGATCACCTGGTGGGCACGGATCAAATTGGTCGAGATATTCTCACTCGGCTCATCTATGGTGCGCGCAACACCATGGGCATCGCGTTTGCTACCACTTTGTTAGCATTTGCTATCGGTGGTGGCTTAGGGTTAGCTGCCGCGATACGTGGTGGTTGGATAGATCAAATATTAAGCCGCTTCGTTGATGTGTTAATGGCTATCCCGAGTTTGATTTTTGCGCTTATGTTACTGGCGGTGTTTGGCTCATCAATCTTCAATATCATTTGCATAATCGCCATGTTGGATTCCACTCGAGTGTTTCGTTTAACTCGTGCGGTGTCGATGAATGTGGTGGTGATGGATTACCTTGAAGCTGCCAAGCTGCGAGGCGAGAAGCTTGGCTGGATAATGATTCACGAAATTCTGCCCAACATTTTACCGCCAATGGTTGCAGAATTTGGCTTGCGATTTTGTTTTGTGTTTCTAACGATAGCGTCGTTGTCATTTTTGGGTGTGGGTATTCAGCCACCCACAGCTGATTGGGGTTCGATGGTGAGAGAGAACGCATCGCTGATCCAGTTCGCACAATATGACCTTAAAGCGGGTATCACGCCCTTGTTGCCAGCAGGCGCTATTGCACTCTTAGTGGTAGCGGTTAACTTTATAGTTGATTGGTTTTTGCATAAAACCAGCGGGTTGAAAGATGAGCATTAACAGCGACACGGGTAACAAAACGAACAATAAAGAGGTGCTACTGCAGATCAAAGATTTGCACATTGACGGCTTTAGTGACAACAAGTGGCATGACATTATCAAGGGCGTTGATCTCACTCTCCACAGAGGAGAGGTATTGGGTTTAATTGGTGAATCTGGCGCGGGTAAATCAACGCTAGGTTTGGCGGCTATGGGTTTTGCGCGGCCGGGATGCCGATTAAAAAGCGGCTCCATCGCCTTCGATGGGCAAGAATTGATGGGTATGCGAGAAAGCGAAAAACGGAATCTATGGGGTACGCGTATCGCCTATGTTGCGCAATCAGCCGCTGCGGCCTTTAATCCCGCATTTCGCTTGATGGATCAAACAATAGAATCTGGCGTCCGCGGCAACACTGCCAGTGAGAGCGATGCAAAAAAGGACGCGCGTGAGTTGTTTGAAGCCTTACAGTTGCCTGATCCGCATAATATCGGTGATCGTTACCCGCACCAGGTATCAGGTGGGCAGTTGCAACGTGTGATGACGGCCATGGCGATGTCGAGCCGGCCTGATTTGATTATCTTTGACGAACCTACCACAGCACTGGATGTCACCACGCAAGTTAATGTGTTGGCAGCTATCCGAAAAGTTGTGCGGCAGTATAATACTGCTGCAATTTACATTACGCACGATTTAGCAGTGGTTGCGCAAATGGCAGATGTAATCAAAGTGCTGCGTTTTGGCGAAACAATGGAAGAGGCCGAAACCAGAAAAATGCTCAGCCATCCTGAGCATCCTTATACCAAATCGTTGTGGGCTGTTCGTTCAATTGAAAAACAGCCTCAGCCCGCCGCTGAAAACGTTCTAGAAATTAAAAACGTCACTGCGGCCTATGGTAAGGGCGAAGATGTTTTGCACGATGTATCCATCAATTTACCACGCGGACGTACCGTTGCCATTGTTGGCGAATCAGGCTCAGGAAAATCAACGGCAGCAAGAGTCGTCACGGGCTTGCTTCCACCGAGTAGGGGCTCGGTGTTGTTTAATGGTGAGGCGCTACCAACGAAACTTAGCGGCCGAAGTGTTGATCAACTTCGCCGTATTCAAATGATTTACCAATCTGCGGATACCGCCATGAACCCGCGCCACAAGGTGCGTGACATCATTGGTAGGCCCTTAGCCTTTTACCACGACGTTAGCGGTGCAGCATTAGATAAACGAGTTGAAGAGTTGCTTCACATGATTGAGCTTGATGCCTCCTATATGGATAGATTTCCTGGTGAGTTATCAGGCGGTCAAAAACAGCGTATCTGCATTGCTCGAGCTATCGCCGCCGATCCCGAAGTCGTGATCTGTGATGAGGTCACCTCGGCGCTGGATCAGATTGTTCAAGAAGGCATACTCAAGCTGCTGTTAAAACTGCAACAAGAATTGAATATAAGTTACTTGTTTATCACGCATGACATCGCGACGGTCAAAGCGATCTCGGATGAAATTGTGGTGATGTACCAAGGCAAGGTAGTTGAGCAGGGAGACAAGGCTGCTATTTTTGCACCACCGCATCCTGAGTACACCGAATTACTACTGGCGTCGGTACCAGAGATGGATCCCGATTGGCTTGATAGTGTGTTGGGCGCCGAAAAAGTCCCGCTTGATGCAAGCTAACTCATTGATAATAAATGTAAATCGCTTCGATGCGAGCTATTTGAAGCGAGTTTTGCGATAGTAGTACGAGAAGTTGACAAATTTTAAGCGTACGGCACTAGCTTTGGGCTTACACAATCCACTGAGGAGCAAGCATGAAAAATAAGTTTATTCATAACCAAAAGAAGTATTTTGCAACGGGCAGTATTAACCGCCGGCAATTTATTATGTCGATGACAGCTGTGGGTATTGCATTGCCAGCGGCGATGTCTCTGTCTCAATCAGTAATGGCAGCAACGCCCAAAAGTGGCGGACGCATGCGCGCTGGTTTCGGACACGGTTCCACTACCGACACACTGGACCCAAGCACTACCGAAAATTCATTGATGACCCAAATCGGCTTCACTTACGGCAACTGCCTAACTGAGGTAGATAACGCGGGTAATTTAAAAGCAGAGCTTGCTGAAAGTTTCGAATCTGCTGATGCCAAAACATGGGTGTTTAAGTTACGTCAAGGCGTTGAATTCCATAATGGCAAAACCCTCACGGCGGATGACGTCATTGCATCGCTACAAATGCATATGGGCGAAGACACAAAGTCCGCTGCCAAAGGATTGTTGAAGCCCGTCAAATCATTGAGCAAAGATGGCGACAACACTGTCATAGTCGAGCTTGAAGCACCCAACGCCGATATGCCATTTATCCTCAGCGACTACCACTTGCTGATTTTGCCTTCTAAAGATGGCAAGGTTGATCCACAGGCCGGTATCGGTACCGGTGGTTACACCGTTGAAAAATTTGAGCCTGGCGTACGCGGTGAATTTAAGCGCTTTGCCAACTACTGGAAAGAAGGCGCAGGGCATTTCGACGAAATCGAATATTTGTCGCTACTGGATACCGCTGCACGACAAAACGCCGTAATGAACGATGAAGTCGATGTTATCGATCGGGTTGATCCCAAAACAGTCGCATTGTTAGCGCGTGTTCCAACGTTGGATATTCTCGAAGTAGCAGGTACGCTGCATTACACCTTCCCAATGCGTTTGGATGTTGAGCCATTTGGAAACTACGATTTGCGTATGGCCTTAAAGCACAGTCTTAAGCGTCAGGAAATGGTAGATAAAATTTTGCTTGGTCATGGTGCTGTGGGTAATGATCATCCGATATCCGTTGCAAACCAATTCCATGCTGGTGATTTACCACAACGTGAATATGATCCTGAAAAAGCAGCGGCTCACTACAAGAAGTCTGGCCACAGCGGCAAGATCCAATTGTCTGCTTCTGATGCAGCCTTTGCGGGTGCAGTGGATGCCGCTCAGCTTATCGCAGCCTCGGCAAAAGATGCTGGTATCGATATCGAAGTGGTTCGTGAGCCAAGTGATGGTTACTGGTCCAATGTTTGGAACAAAAAAGGCTGGTGCGCTTGCTACTGGGGCGGCCGTCCAACTGAAGATTGGATGTTCTCTTCCGCATATGTTGCTGATACAGAATGGAACGACACTGCTTGGAGAACAACCGACGGCGCCAAGAAATTCAATGAGCTCGTGCTACAGGGCCGTGCAGAACTAGATTCTGACAAACGTCGTACTATTTATGCGGAAGCCCAAACGCTTATCCATGATGATGGTGGTTCAATAGTGCCGATGTTTGCGAATCATATTCATGCTGTTAGTAAGAAAATTGCGCACGATGATGCAGTGGCAGGCAACTGGGAAATGGATGGCAACAAGTCCGCTGAACGCTGGTGGTTTGCTTAAGGCTTTAGTACTACGCAGGTTGCCGGATTTTCGGCAACCTGCCTTTAGCATCACTCCAATAATTCGTCACGCTCAAACCTTACAGCCCTACGCCAACCCCAAATAGCCAACGACGGTTTCTGACGTATTCCCATGCTGTGCTGTTCGCATCTGGCAGTTGCTAGTTGAATTGGCTCATGGTATGCAGCCGTACGATACATCAAGTGAATCTTGCAAGCCTTGAAGGTGAATTCTGCCAGGTGTTAAATTGTGATGCTGTTTTACTTATGAAAAGTGAGCTTAACCCTTCCAGTGCAATCAAAAGTGCGGCCCAATCGTTGATCCGGTAAGGGACAATACCGGGGCGATGGCATAGCGTGTAGGCGAACGTACTGCTAAAGGTTGCGCGTAGAACATGCGGAACAAAACCCCTCTGATACTGTCTGCTCTTTATCACTGCACTACTTTCGGAGCCCAGGCGCATGAAGTTACCCGCTAATCCAAATCGTCGAACCCTTATGCAGGGCATTGGCGCGCTTTCCAGTGCTGCGGCAATTCCTTCGCTTGCGGCCACTGATTTCAACAATGAGGCGGCCGAATCGGAGCCAGAACTTGCAAAGTACGGCATTCGTAACTACTACGCACCAGAGATTGAGCTTGACTACTGGATAGATGCCAACGGAAAATCTACGAGCTTTTCTGTACTCGACCAAAAAGGTAAATGGGTATTTTTAAAGTTTTTTCAAAACTGGTGCCCGGGTTGCCACAAATCAGGCTTCCCAACCTTAAAAAAATTCGCAGATGCGTTTCATGAGCATCCTGATGTTGCGATTGCTGCTGTGCAAACTGTGTTTGAAGGTTTCAGCAGCAACACGCAAAGCGCCGTGCGCGAACTTCAGCTGCGCTATGAATTACCCTTTACCATGGGGCATGATGCTGGTACTGATGAAACACAAAACCATCCACTCACCATGATTAACTATCGCACCGGCGGCACACCTTGGTTAGTATTGATTGACCCCGATGGTACCGTCGTGTTTAACGATTTTCATGTTAATCCTGAAGGGTTAATAAAATACGTGCAAGAACAAGTTGCTTAATAAATCACTATCGTTCTCGGTTAGCCCGCCTTCGTGGGCATGACATTCAGCGCTTTGTTCCAGACTGAAAATTTTTCCGCTAACGATAGCTGTGCCATAGCTGGGCTGGTTGATGGCATGGTTATTAGCTCAACATCGTAGGATGCCCACTTACCATCGATGGCTTTTTCAACATGGCGGCTAAACATCGCATTAGCCGCCTTGCCATTAAACACGATGCGCTTAATCGATGCGTGTTGATCAAGAAATTCCATGATTGGATTAAGGGTTACTGATTTTTGATCAATGGCTGAATCCAAGCTTCCTGGACGAACGCACTCCGCTAATACATCCCATACAGCTACTTGATTGTCCTTGAGCAGTCGCAAGCGTTGTTCATAGGACCATTGTTGTAGATCTACATTGCCAATAAGCGTGTCACTGAAGCAGGCGATGGCTATCGGCCAAAATGCATTGCGTGGGTGTGCGTAGTAGGCCGCCTCATTTAGAGAGGCCACGCCTGGCATACTTCCCAATACCAACACCTTGGCGTCATGCTGTGAAATAGCGGGGAATGACTGGACGGACGGGGTGTTAGACGACATTCGCACATAATGCCTGCGATTGCGTCATTAGTGCACGGAATTAGAACCTCTGATTAGCGCAAATCGCTCAAATTGCGTATCATCTACACACTGATTTTCGAGACAAACAAGAGTCCTACAACCCATGATCGACAACCTAATTGGCGGCCAACGTGTTGCCAGCAAAAGCGGCCGTAGCCAAGCCATATTTAATCCAGCCACCGGTGAATCGATAGACGAGCTTGGCTTATCCAGCGCTGATGAAGTGAATGCGGCGATTCAAAACGCAGCCGATGCCTTCCCAGCTTGGGCGGCGACCACGCCGATGAAGCGAGCAGCAGTGATGTTCCGCTTTAATGAATTGCTGGGGCAGCATGCTGATGCCATCGCGCGCGAGGTTTCGCGCGAACACGGTAAAACTCATGATGATGCCTTGGGTGAAGTACAACGCGGTAAAGAGGTGGTTGAATTCTGCTGCGGAATGCCGCAGATGCTTAAAGGTGAGTTTTCGCGCAACGTTGGCCCACAAATCGATAGCTTTTCTGATCGCCAGGCATTGGGTGTAGTGGCCGGTATTACGCCGTTTAATTTTCCTGCCATGGTACCGATGTGGATGTATCCGGTCGCGATCGCTTGCGGTAATACGTTTGTACTTAAACCATCGGAGCGGGATCCGTCATCAGTAATGATGATTGCAGAGCTGCTGCATGAAGCTGGATTACCACCAGGCGTACTTAATGTTGTACACGGCGACAAGCTCGCTGTGGATACCATCCTAGATAACCCTACAGTGCAAGCAGTGAGTTTTGTCGGTTCAACGCCGATTGCTGAATACGTTTATAACCGTGGCACTCAAGCGGGTAAGCGCGTTCAAGCACTGGGTGGCGCTAAGAACCACATGGTTATTCTGCCTGACGCTGATATGAACCAAGCAGTCGATGCATTGATGGGCGCAGGCTTTGGTTCAGCAGGCGAACGTTGCATGGCGATTTCGGTTGCTGTGCCGGTTGGTGAAGAAACCGCTGATAAATTAGTTGAAATGCTGCGCCCACGAGTGGAAGCACTAAAAATTGGCCCCTCAGATGATACAGATGCCGAGATGGGTCCGGTCATTACTAAGGATGCAAAAGAACGCATCGTTGGTTTGATTGACTCAGGTGTAGAGGCGGGTGCTGAGCTTGTTGTTGATGGTCGAAGCCTAAGCATGCAAGGCTATGAAAATGGCTATTTTGTGGGTGGTAGTTTGTTTGATCGCGTCACCACTGACATGCGTATTTACCAAGAAGAGATTTTTGGCCCAGTGCTGGCCGTTGTGCGCGCTGACAACTACGAAGAAGCGGTCACCATGGTCAATGATCACGAATATGGCAACGGTACAGCGATTTTCACGCGCGATGGCGATGCAGCACGAGCATTTGCTGATGGTATTCAAGTCGGCATGGTGGGTATTAACGTACCGATTCCTGTGCCCGTGGCGTACCACAGCTTTGGCGGTTGGAAGCGTTCACTGTTTGGTGATCACTCTATCTACGGGCCTGAAGGTGTTCACTTTTATACGCGCCTTAAAACGATTACTGCCCGTTGGCCTTCTGGAATTAAAGATGGTGCGGTGTTTAAGTTCCCAACCTAGATTCAAAATTTCATGATAGTTAAGGCTGCAGCCGCAGTAGACTGATGCTGTGTTTACAGCCTGATAGCATGGCATAGCGCCGTGCATTCCAATCAACAAACGCCACCGGCCATGGGGCTGGTGGTGGGTATATTGGTGATGGCATCCAGTGTCAGCATCATGTCTACCGATATGTATTCACCCAGCTTGCCCAGCTTGGCAGCGTACTTTGACACGACCCCTTCTCGCGTACAACTCACCATTAGCTTGAATCTATTGGCCTTTGGCATGGCGCAGTTGATACATGGGCCCTTGTCTGATCGTTTTGGGCGTAAGCCTGTGTTGATAGGGTCGTTGTTGTTGGTGGTAGTGTTCAGCTTGCTTTGTGCCGTTGCACAAAGTATTGAGCAATTGATCGCAGCAAGAATTGCTTTGGGTGTGTTCGCTGCTGCTGAGGCGGTAGTTGGTCTCGCCATCATTAAGGATCTCTACACCGAAAAGCAGCAGGTGAAAGCCTTTGCGCTGTTGGGTATGGTGATCGCAGTCGCGCCTGGCATTGCACCGATCATTGGCGGCTATTTGCATGTATTGTTTGGTTGGCAGAGTAACTTTTATTTGTTGGCTGGCTTAGCCGTTATTGCACTGTTAACGGTATGGAGACTGTTGCCTGAATCCACCAAGCCAGATCCACAGGCTTTAGTGCCGAAAATCGTTTTACGTAATTATCAGGTGTTGCTAAAAAACCGAGAGTTTATTATTCACAGCATTCTATTAGGAGTAGCGCTCGGGCTGATATTCGTTTTTGTTACCGCAGCTCCGTTTGTATTGATCGATCTGTTAAATGTGCCGGTTGATCATTTTGGTTATTACCAAGCCATGATCGTGTTGTCGTTTTTTACCGGTAGTTTATTTGCGTCCCGTTTGGCTGAAAAAGTTGAATCCGCTACCTTGTTAGCTATCGGAGTTGTCATGATCCTCGTAGGTGCTGTAATTTTGTCCGTGTTGGTAGTGACGGGCTCTTATTCCGCTGTGACTTTTACCGGCGCTTACACCGTCATGACTTTCGGCATGGGACCGCTCTTTGCAGTAGCGCCGAGCTTGGCGATGCGCAGTATTACTGGCGGTAGTGGCTCTGCGTCGGCGATGCTCAGTGGCATTGAGCAAATGACGGCAGCGGCTGCATCAATTGCTGTCACTGTTTTAAACGATGGAACAGCGCGCCCGGTTGCATTGGTGACGATGGCGTTACTAATTGTGTTGCTGTGCTTGCTTAGGGCACGAAACAAAACTATCCCCGCTTGAATTGAAGTCAAAAAAATGGCATGGTTGGCGCGATTTCTTCAACCGACATTATTCATCACACATGGAATGTTCAAAATTCGCCCGTTTATGTTTGTGTAATTTTCGTTCACTTACAATTTTAATTCTCGTTACGATTACAGCCGGAACAGTCGTCGCTGCTCCACAGGCGCCAAGCAACGTTAGCGCGCTGTTGTATTCGAATACCTCGGCAGAATTATTCTGGACCCCAAGCGATGGGCAACGTGTTCGCGTAGAGCGCAACGGTGAATTGTTGGGTGTTTACGATGCGCGTAGTTTGTTTCAATCCGGGCTTAATCCGTCTCAACAGTACCGATACGTGTTGCAATCTGTAAATTCTAATGGCGAGCGATCACCGTCATGGCAGGTCGATATTGCGCCTGGCAACCATCCACTTTCCAACAATAGGATTAATGCTTTTCAAGGTAATGCGCCGGTAGTGGTAACTGATACATCGTCGAACAACCAAGCCGAACCACAGATACAGGCTCAGCCGCCGCAAGCACCAAGCAACGTTAGCGCGCTGTTGTATTCGAATACCTCGGCAGAATTATTCTGGACCCCAAGCGATGGACAACGTGTTCGCGTAGAGCGCAATGGTCAGTTGTTGGGTGTTTACGATGCTCGTAGTTTGTTTCAACCTGGTCTTGACCCATCTCAACAATACCGATATGAATTGCAATCGGTAAATTCTGATGGTGAAGCATCGCTGTCATGGCTTATTGATATCGCACCCGGTGGTTTCTCGCTACCAATCAAAAGAATTATTGCGCAATTAGGTAGCGCGCCAGATACATCGATTGCCCTGAACGACGCTCCATCGACCATTGAGCCTGAATCAACACCCGAACCGGAACCGCAGCCTGAACCGCAACAGCCTCAAGCCGTTGCACAAGTGATTAGCCCGAATCCCAATCCTGCCAGCGGCTGTGAGGTGCGCACGCTGAGTGACCTATCGCGCTGTATTAGCAACAACGATAGCACTGTGACCGTTCTGAATGATCTAAGCTGCAGCGGCGGCAATTGTTGCCCAAGCGGCAGGGCCCTATTGAGCTTGCAAAGCAAACGAAATCTCATCATTGATGGCAATGGCCATCAATTGCTACGTAGCTCAGGCCAACGGAACTGCAGTTTGCTCGATATCAATTCGGCATCCAACATCACATTACGCAACTGGCAGTTAGATGACGATATTAATGTAGCGGGTTGTCAGGTGGCTGATGGTTGCCCGCGCACCTTGCATATCCGGCAATCAAGCAATATCCAGTTAGACAATATGCACATTAGTCACGGCAAGAGTTACGCGATTTATGTAAATGCTGTAAACAGATTTGGCTTTCGCAATAGCAGTTTGACCAATTCGGGTGTGCTGGGCTTATATATTGGTCATAGCAGTACGCCTTCAAACGGCGTTGTTATCGAAAACTCAATATTTAGAGATAACCAAACCAGCGCTCTAGCGTTATTGGGTGTTACTGGTAGCAAGCAGGGCGAAAACCGTGTGACTAACAACCTGTTTATTCGCAACCATCGGCGTGGCCAGTGGCTAGTTGAGCCACGTTATGGTAGTGGTTATACAGGTGGCGGGCAGGTATATATGGCGCAAGCCAAGTATGTTGATTTTGACAATAATCAAATTCTTGATGGGTACTGTGAAAACTGCGCTGTACAACGTCGCACACGTAGCGGTGCATCTGGATTGGAATTTGGTTTGCCAGGCAAAGCCAGTGTGTCGCATGTGCGCGTGCGTAACAACATCATTAGTAATCATGATGCTTTTGGTATCAGTCACAATCAAAATAGCAACTTAAGCGGCAACGTGCAATTGGCAAACAATACCTTAGTTAATAATACGGTGGGTGACTACACAAGGGGCTCTTCAAAAACAGGCATGACAGTTAGCGACACCGAAGTTTTTGATAGCTATGAAAACACGGGTGGCGTTCAAACTGGTACCTACTGCTCAAGCGGTGCTACTGCGCAGCGGCAATGTGGCGTGACTTCTCGACATGGTAGCTGTGTTATGCGTTTATCCCTGGCAGGCAATGATTGCGATGGTAGTGCAGCCTCAGTCATTAGCGATTGGAATTCTGTGGCGGAACTTCGTCGAGTATTTTTAAACGGCTGGATTAATCGTGTTGGTGGCGGGCAAGCCGATGGGCAATGGTGCCTAGAGTTTGCTAACAGCAGTCGCGATGTCATCAATACTCAATGTAAAGCGTTAAATGAAGCGGATCAGTCGAGAGTGCAAGCGTTTGTTGGTTCGCCAAGCCTCGATGCTGTGAGCCCGAAAAACAGTCGTTACGTGCGTTACCGCGTCACTCTCAATGGCGCACGAAGTACTCTGGATGTGGATGATGTCAAGCTGTCAATAGACTAAAAAAAGAGGCGAGAGGACTGTATTAATCCGTTCATCTCCAGTTTCTAGCTTTAGCGAAGCTATCGCCTAGTGCTTACCAGCAACGCGTTCCATTATTGCCACTGCTGCAGCACCGGCAATAATCAAAGCCAATGCGATAAACGTATCGCTTGATGTTAAATCGGGCCAGCTCCAAACGTATTTTTCAACCACTTCTTTGGCAGGCTTGCCTATGCGTTCAATGGAGCGGGTGATCGCGGTTTTCCACGGCCAGATAATAACCAGCGAGCCCAATACAAAGCCTGTCATCGCGGCGAGCGTTTGATCTTCATAGTGTTTAAAGATCCAAGCGATAAAGTGTGAAAAAGCAATCAGGCCCACACCGCAACCTAATGCCAGTGGTAGCAGTATCGAAAAGTTAAAACTGCTGATGGCGCTAAGTACTAGCGCATAGTTGCCCATGATGATTAGAATAAAAGAGCCGGACAAGCCTGGCAGGATCATGCTGCTGATGGCCACGACACCACATAAAAACACATACCATGCCGCCGGATTTTCAGAAGCGGGTGCCAATAGGGCAGTGGCGACGGCAACAGCGGTGCCAATCAGCAGCGCTACAACAGTGCTGGGCCCCCAGCGCGACACCTGCTTACCGACGTAATAGATGGACAGCAATATCAAACCAAAGAAGAACGCCATGGTATAACGCTCGTAGTGCTCAAGTAAGTATTCGAACAAGCGCGCAAGGCTGAGTATGCTGATCGCAACACCAGCAAAAATCGCTGCCAAAAAATTACCATCTATGTGCTGCCAGAGCGCTTTGAATTTGCCGGTAAAAAACAATTTGATCGCGTTGTGATCGCACGATTTAATGGCGTTGATCAGGCGTTGATAAATACCCGTTATCAACGCTACAGTGCCGCCCGATACGCCAGGTATCACGTTAGCAGCCCCCATTGCGAGGCCTTTTAAAAACAGGCTAGGGAAGTTGTCTGGCGAGGCCATAAAAAGTTACTCGAGCATAAGCGTGGCGCATTCTCTCACAGATACTGCTGCTTCGACGCTAAGGCTCTGGCTTTGGCTGCTCGAGATTGGTGAGAATGGGCAGCATAAACGGCTTGTGTTCGGTTATTTCTTCGTGGCTTAAGCCACTGAGCTCGTAGGGCATAACTAGCCACTCATCGGTGGTGTGACAATAGAAATCGGGTACGTTATCTGTGCGATTGTGCGCAGGCTTGTACCAAGGTGCGGCGATCTTGATATTGCGGGGTGTATTGAGTTTGAGTCGCTTGGATAGGCGATTGATTACGGCTTGTGTAGTCAGGCCCGAACTAAACACATCATCCACAATGAGGAGGCCGTCGTCTTTGTTTAATGTTTCAAGTAAATACTGAGTGCCGTGTACCCGGATTTCTTGCTCGGGGTTGTCGACCATTTGCTGGTAGCTGTGCATACCGCGATACGATGTGCGGATAGCAATATGATCGGTTTCTATGCCGAGGTATTGTAGGCACTCTTGTACGGCAATACCGACTACGCTGCCACCGCGCCATAGGCCAACAATAAACGTGGGTATAAAATCGCTGTCGGCTATTTGTACACCTATGCGGTAGGCGTCCTGTAGTAGCGTTTCTTCTGAAATGAATTGTTTAGTGGTTGTCATGCGATGCGCTTTGCAATGCCAGGGTAGCAGTGTACTCTATTGGCTTAAGTCACAGCAGCAGCAGGGCATCCGTTGAGTCAAAAACACTACCTAGACGCCCAGCAACTGCTAGAAGATTCCTTCAAGCTTGCCGCGCAAGTTTTCAGAAGTGGCTTCCGGCCTAGCTTTATCGTGGCAGTTTGGCGTGGTGGCGCGCCAATGGGTATCGCTATGCAGGAGCTGTTGGCGTTTCGAGGAATCGAGTCGGATCACATCGCCATTCGTACATCTTCCTACCATGCCATCGATCAGCAAGAGAGCACTGTGCAAGTGTATAGCCTGAGCTATTTAGTCAAAAAAATTAGCGCCGATGATCGCTTGTTAATTGTTGATGATGTGTACGACACAGGTCGCAGTATCGATACCATTATCGATCGCCTACATCAGTTAACTCGCCGCAATATGCCGCGTGATATTCGGGTTGCCGTGCCTTACTACAAACCCACGCGCAATCAAACTAAACGAGTGCCTGATTACTACCTACATGAAACTGAGCAGTGGCTCAAATTCCCGCATTCACTTGAGGGTTTGACCCCGGAAGAGGTGCGCAAACATCGACCAGAATTGGCAAGCATTTTGGCCGAAGCAAAGTCAAGCCCATTCAAAAAATGATTTTTTTGTCAACCATCTGAATAACGTTGCGAAGTGTATGCAGATGTCACAATTTCGTTTATTGAGTTGCCGAAGCGCGCAGCATAGAGGTAGTATTACTGCTCTGTGCAAAAGCCTGTTTGGCTGAGCAAAACGGCATGCGGTTGTTTGACTAGCCAATGCTCAATCGTTGTACAACTTGGTTTTTCTAAGTTGGATTCCGGAGTAACTGTATGCCCACGCCTCCACGCGCGTTTCAATCAGAGACTGTAGTGCAATTGGCGTCGTACCAACGTAACCAAGCTGCTGAAAAGATTGAGCAAACCAAGCACGGAGTGACGCATGATGGGAGGCGTTCGGCGAAGCCCATCCAACTTCGAAGCCACCTCGAATTCCAAGCATCAATAGAAATTGATGATCTTCCTTGGTTGCATGCACAGTTCAGCAATAGCGTGCGTAACTGCCTAATTAAGGGTGTTAGGCAAATTCTTGAAAAGGAATTTGGTCATCTGCGCGTACATCGCTACCGCCGGTTATTTGTCGTGCGTCATAAAAGCATTGAATCGTTGATCGCAGGGCTACTTCGCGCACAGTTTTATACTCATCAACTCGGTTTGCCTGAAAGCAATATTTTTGGCGATATGGTTGAGCAAAAAGGTGTATCAATCACTTGGGGTGTGGGGCGCAATGGGTTGGAGGCTGAATCTGAGCGTTTGAAGCGTCGTCGTCAGAAGAATTACCGCCGGTAGGTGTTGCCATCTCAGGGAGTAGCTGCTCTACAGGGTACGATGCTAAACCATTGTTTTCTATTTTAGCTCGGCGGCCACTGCCAAGCTGGTCTATCCAAATCACGCAGGCCTGCTATTTGCGTTCTCCCTAGGCTTTTCGCTAAATTTAATGTTGAGCACTCTATGTGCTCTTCTAGTTGCGCGACCAGTCGAGGCGCATGGCTGATAACCCACACCTGAGTTTGATCGCTTGCTCGTCTTATCAGCCTGCCAAGTGGCCCTAGTAGATCGGGGTGAAGGCTAGTTTCTGGCTCGTTCAACACCAGTAGATCAGGTGGTCTAGGGCTCAATAAGGCTGCTACCAATAATACGTAACGCAGCATGCCGTCTGACCATTCGGATGCTTGTAGAGATCGCAGCAATCCCGGTTGCTGCAAACTCACCTCCAGGTGCGCGGATTTTGGCGCGTCGATTTGCAGAATGGAACCTGGAAAGGCGTCATCGATTGCATCGTTAAGTGCATCATGGTCGCCCACTTCGATAATGGTTTGTAATGCCGCGGCAAGATCACTGCCGTCATGGCTAAGTACAGGTGTGCGGGTCGCAGGTTTAGATTGCCTCGCGGGAGCATCCTCGTCGGTTCTGAAATCTGAATAGAAACGCCAGTTTTGAATGGCTGTTTTTACTGCAAACACTTCGGGCACCGACGTAGGGTCGCCAGCAAAGCTGAATAAGCTATCGAAGTCACGCATGTGCGAATTAACGACTTCCCAGCTTCGGTTATTACGTCGTTTGAGCAAGGGGCCTTTTCGTTCCACGAGCGCGCTGGCCAACCGCCACCTTGGGCCTTGCCAAATGGATTCTCGTTTAATGACCGGGTCGAGTTGGAATGCGGAAGGATAGGGTAGTGGTTCTGGCAGGCCAAGTTCAATCAAGTACCCATATTCATCGCTGGCAAAACCAAGCTTTAGCCGGACCGATTTTGATCGTGGCCCTCCTTGAATGGAGACATCGCCGCGCTCCATCGTTCGCGATATTTTTTCGGGTCCTGCCCAGAGTGTGGACGGTAAACCACCTTGTTGGGCTAGGGCCGGCACCATATCACCATTGGCTGCATCGGATAATAATCGTAGAGCGCGATAGAGGTTGGATTTTCCGCTGCCGTTATCACCGGTGATAACGCTCAGAGAGGATAAGGGCATAACCAGATCTTGCAGTGAGCGATAGTTGCTAACAGAGAGTGTGGTGAGCATGGTTGTAGCGCTACCAATACTCTAACCAGTCGCCACCAAGATAGACGACACTACACATTATCAACATGGCGCTCCATGCAATCAGCCACATGATTTTTCCACGTAGGCCAGCGTACAACAGGATTGCACCGAATACGATCGAGAGCAGCATTGAGAACGTGAGCATATGATGCATGTTCTCGCCGTGCGGAAAATCGGGATTGGCCTCTTGGCCCTCGAGGTAACGCATGGTGTTGGTGTGGTCTGTTGCCAGTAAAATGCTTAGCTTGGGATGTTATCAAGCAGCTGCTTGGCCACCCACTGATGAAAATGATGTGTAGGGTTATCCATCACAGGAGAAAATGCGCCACCTTTGTAAGCCGGGGATGAGCGACCTTTTTGCATGCGCTCTACTGCAAATACATCTTCGCCAAACACGGATGTCCAGCTTGTTAGGGTTGAATCGCGCAATGCTGCGTATTTCTCGCTCAAGGCTTCGTCGCCCACATAGCTAACTCGTACGTGTTCAATTGTTTTATTAGCGCCAATCGGCTGCAAATACATAATAAATAGTTGATCGGCATGTAAGCCGATGAGTGTATTGGGGTAGAGGGCCGGGTAGAGTGCTCTATTGGCATGTTCTTCTGGCCAATTATCAACAGTGGGTAGCAGCTGATCATCGACGCTTAGCCGTGTGTAGTTCAGGCTGCCTTGACCTGCACCATTATTAAAGTATTCCAGTTCAAAATGAGCATCAATTGGGGACACGCGATTGAGTTCGGGATGCACACTAGGCAAGTGATATGACTCGAGATAATTCTCAACTGCAAGCTTCCAGTTTGAATCAACTTCCAAAGTGGTGCGACAGCCCACCGGCGATGCTTTGAAACGCTCGCGTTGTTCGGGTGTAGTGAGTTCATTAAATTGTTTAGTCAGTGGCGCGATGTAATCATCAAATTCCGCAGCATTGCCAGAGAGGTTGACAAAAATTGCGCCTAGCCATGTGTTTGAGCGCACAGGCTTAAGACCGTGTTTTTCACGTTCAAAATCGGGATGGTCATGCTTGCCTACGCCACCGATGTGCGGTGTGCCGCGTAGCGTGCCATCGAGTGCGTAAGTCCAGCTGTGATATGGGCAACGAACCATACCGTTGGTTTTGCAGGGGGCATCAGCCAAGTGCATGCCGCGATGGCTGCATACGTTATGAAACACACGGATAGTGTCAGACTTATCTCGCGTCACTAATAATGGCAAGCCCATGAAGTTAACGGGTAGGGCGTAGTTGGCTTCGGGAAGATCGTCGATAAACGCAATGCATGCCCAAGCCGTGCCAATGACGTTATCGCGATCAGATATAAAGCTTTCGTCGCTTACATAACGTTCATTGGGTAAGCCACTAGCTTTGGCAACAGGTTGGTCAACCCGTCGCATAATTTCGATTGCTGTGTGAGTCGCTGCCATGTGCTTATTTCACTCGTTGACGATGCGGTTAAAATTGGTTTATAGCATGTCTAACAGCTAAAAGCACGATGTTAACTAGAGCAGTGTAGCAGCAGGTAACGCGAAAACCTTTAGCCAATCGAAAAACATCGGCAACAACCAATTTGTGCCTTGGCAGATAGGCGCTACTAGGTAGTTACTGCTGATATACATAGGCAGTCAAGTAGAAGTCTCGGCAGTAGGCAGAAAAAAGCCCGGATGAGTCTCTGGTCTCGAACCGGGCTTTTAACATGGGCTTCAGTCCTAGGAGGGGTCTGGTGCCGCTGTTGACGAAGAGAATTATGTCATTAGCGTACTCGGATTTCGGAGGCCTAAGTCACGATTTCACGCGGAATAAAGCCAGCTGATTCACACTTCGATATCAGAAACGGATTTTTGCTCAAGTTCGTTTTGCAGATAATCGCGTATGCCGTCAGCCAACGATGCCGCTATTCGCGCGCGATAAGCCTCATCGGTAAGCCTAGCGGCCTCTATCTTATTGCTTAGACAGCTAAGTTCTATGAGAACACCCGGCGTAAAGCTGCGGGTGAGGATGAATAGGGTGTCTTGCTTGACGCCCGCATCAGCGGCCTGCGGGTTGTCCATGCGTACTTCGTTGTACACGCGGCTTTGCATAATATTAGCAAGGCGAGCTGATTGCTTGGTAAAGTTGTATTGTTTGCTCGACTTCATTTTCACTGCGGGCGGTTTTCCTTGCTCTTCAAGCTGCTTGGCTTGGCTCTCCATAATATTCTGTTGCCCCGCGTAATAGGTTTCAACCAGATTAATGTCGGTTTGTGGCAGGTGATTAAAGTGCAGCGATACGACAACATCAGCATTACTACGCTTAACCTTGTTAACGCGCGACCACCGAGACATGCCACGGTCTTCATCTCGTGTTAGCACAACCTTAACGTTGTCCAATTCTGATAAAAACGCACTGGCACGCTGTGCAATATCTAGTGTGAGCTCTTTCTCGATGAGTCCATTGAGTGCTTCTGAGCCGGGATCACTACCACCGTGGCCCGCATCAATTGCGATTACCCATTGCTTGGGGTCAGGCTTAACCTCTGGCTGAAATAGTGCGACTAACTGATTAATAGCGTTAGTAGAGGCATTACTGATTTCGCTGCCTAGGCTGGCGCGCATGTTTTTCCAGCCATATAACGTATGTGTATCAGTGCTCGAATTGACCCAGCTGATGTTGTTGAGTGCGTTGGCTATTGGTAGCACTGTATAAGGCTGCCCCTTTAATGTAATGTTGAGAATTGACCCAAACGCTAGGTTAGGCAGCTTATCAACTGTGATTTCATCAGCCACTTCATCAGCCACTTCATATGAGGCGATAGGTGGATGCGGGTTGCTGCGATTGGCAACGGTGATATGGCTTGGCGCATTGTGTTCTGCCTGCGCATCAATTGCAGCAATCGTGCTTTCAACGTCAACAGTGCTTGCTGGTATGAACGCGCCAAGCAAAGCCTGCAGTCCGGACACCAGGAGTGCTGTTAAAAAAATACCTCGCCAAACTCGGTCTGTTTGGATCGAACCTTCGTCAAATCGATGTTGCATTGCGGGTAGATCACGTTGATTGAAAACTGTGAACTACTACGCAAAATATGGACCACCTGTTAGCGGTTGCCCACAGCTGGGGCGCTCCGAATCTCAAACCCCAAACGGCGGGGCTTCCCCATAGGGCCGCGTCATCCCACTGAAACCCTGTCATTCCCGGCCCGCCACCTGTGTGGCGATGACAAGCCATTCATTGGAGCAATGGATTTTCGTAGCAATGAAGCGGTTAACTACGATTTATTACAGCCGCTAAGAACTTCCCAGTCCGAGAGCGCTTAGAACTAACAATCTTCGCAGGAGGCCCGCTAGCGACGATCCTACCGCCGCCACCGCCGCCCTCCGGGCCCATATCCACAATCCAGTCAGCCTCGGCCATGAGATCAAGATTATGCTCAATTACTATGACGGAGTTTCCCGCTTCCACCAATCGCTGCAGCACATGGATAAGCTTTTCCACGTCCGCCATATGCAGCCCCACGGTGGGTTCGTCGAGCACGTATAAGGTGTGAGTGAGGCTGATTACCTTGCCGCTGTTGTCCTGCAGTTCTGGTTTTGCTTTGGCAAGTTCTGTTACCAGTTTTATTCGTTGAGCTTCACCTCCGCTGAGCGTTGGGCTTTGCTGGCCAAGCGTTAAATAACCTAAGCCCACATCTTGGAGCAATTTCACGGCGTGACGAATATTGTTGTGAGCATCAAAAAACTCCACAGCATCATCAACGTTCATATTGAGCACATCGCCAATCGATTTACCTTTGTACAGCACAGACAGGGTTTCGCTATTAAAGCGCGCTCCACTGCATATCTCACACGGTACTTTTACATCGGGTAAAAAGTTCATCTCAATACGCTTCATGCCTTGGCCTGCGCACTCAGCACAACGACCGCCTTCCACATTAAATGAAAACCGGCTAGCCGTGAAACCACGTATACGCGCCTCAGTTGTGTCGGCAAACATGCGGCGAATATTATTCCAAAATCCGATGTAGGTTGCGGGGCATGAGCGTGGGGTTTTGCCTATTGGTGTTTGGTCGACTTCGAGCACGCGGTTAATGGTTTGCCAGCCGTCAAGGCTTTTACAACCCACTAGTTTTCCTAGGCTAGTTGTGCGCCTTTTTAAGTTGATACTGCGTAGGTTGTCGTGTACAACGCGCCGAACCAAAGTGCTTTTACCAGAACCTGATACACCGGTGACACACACTAACTGCTTGAGCGGTAGGCTTGTGTTAATCGACTGTAAGTTGTGCATCGAAGCACCTTTGATGCTCAGCGCGTGTTCGGGTTTGCCACGGGGTTTGTATAAGGGATGATCAAGCGGCTTTGCTAGCATTCGTCCAGTGATTGATGCCTTGTTCCTCTTGATTGCCGCAACCGAGCCTGTTGCCACGACTTCGCCGCCACGCACACCCGCACCAGGGCCGATATCGATAATATGATCGGCACGGCAAATGGTATCTTCATCGTGTTCCACCACTACCACAGTGTTGCCCTTTTTACGTAACTGCGCCAGCGTATCGAGCAACATTTGGTTGTCGCGTGGATGCAAACCAATGGTAGGCTCATCCAAGATGTAACAAACACCGCGTAGGTTAGAGCCTAGCTGTGCGGCCAAACGAATGCGTTGTGCCTCTCCACCACTTAGCGTTGGGGCAGAGCGGTCGAGCGCTAAATAATCCAAGCCCACTTCTTTTAGAAACTTAAGCCGTGATACCAGTTCAGTCATGCTATCTGCGGCAATGGCTTGCTCGCGTGAATTAAGCTTAAGCTTACTGATGACTTTATTCGCTTCATCTATTGAGAGCTTGGCGTAGTCTGCAATATTCCAGCCTTTAAAGTACACGCTGAGTGAATCAGGCTTGAGTCGATGGCCTTTACATTTTTTGCATGGCTTGCTTTCTTCCTGCTTCTTTACCCATCCGCGTTCTTCACCCGTTTGCTCTTCATCAAAGCCTGCGATGTTTTCGCCTGTACCAAAACACGACTTGCACCAACCATGTTTCGAGTTATACGAAAACATGCGCGGGTCAAGTTCAGGAAAACTTCGTGCGCAAGAGGGGCAAGCACGTTGCGTTGAGTAGAGTTGTTCGTTCTTCTGCGTGCTGCCGATAATTGCCATGCCGCTGCCAAAATCCAAAGCTCGTTGTAATAGTTCCTGTAGCTCGGGCTCTTTACCGGCTTTGATATCAATCTCACCTACCGGTAAGTCAATATTGTGTTCTTTAAAACGATCAAGGCGAGGCCAGTTGTCGCTTGGGTGGTGTTCGCCATCAACTCGAAGGCTGGTGTAACCTTTCTTTAAAGCCCACTTGGCAAGATCGGTGTAAAAGCCTTTACGTCCAATTATTAATGGTGCATAAAACGTTGCTTTTTTGCCTTTATGTTTACGCATCAGTTGGGCTGCAATAGTGTCAACAGGCTGGGCTGAGATCGCCTGATCGCAATCGGGGCAGTGTTGTTCGCCAAGCTTCACAAACAGTAAGCGTAAGAAGTGATAAATTTCGGTCATGGTGGCGACCGTTGATTTTTTACCACCGCGGCTGGTGCGTTGTTCAATCGCTACAGTGGGCGGTATGCCAGTGATGGCATCCACATCCGGGCGAGACGCAGGCTGTACAAATTGCCGCGCATAGGCATTGAGTGATTCTAAATAACGTCGTTGGCCTTCATTAAATACAATGTCAAACGCTAATGTGCTCTTGCCGCTACCACTCATGCCGGTGATAACCGTGAAAGCGTCGTGAGGAATGCTCACATCGATGTTTTTAAGATTGTTCTCTCGGGCACTTTGTATAGTTATTGCGTTCGTCGCGGCTGTATTAGCAAGGTAACGTTGACCGTCGCCAATATCGCTTATGGCGTTTAGTACATTGCTGCTGGCTTTTTGATATTTTCGTAGGGCGTGGGCGGTTGCGCTAGTTTTGTTCTTCAAAATGTCAGCGACGGTGCCTTCAAATACTATCTCACCCCCTGCATCGCCACCCTCAGGGCCTAGGTCGATAATCCAATGAGCATTGTTGATCACATCCAGGTTGTGTTCAATAACCACCAATGAATGGCCGTGATCAATCAGCTGCTCAAACGCACGTAGCAGTTTGTCAATATCGTCAAAATGCAAACCGGTAGTGGGTTCATCGAACAAGAATAACGTTTGGCCGGTACCCGTTTGATTGCGTTTACGTTTTTTCTCCGCGGCTTTGCCAAGGTGTGCAGCAAGCTTTAGCCGTTGGGCTTCACCGCCACTAAGGGTGGGGACAGGTTGCCCTAACTGCAGATAGTTAAGCCCGACATCAGCTAATGGCTTTAATGCGCCTAAAACAGTGTGTTCATCTGCGAAAAAATCCAATGCCTGGTCAACAGTCATTCCAAGCACATCGGAAATGGAGCTGGCTAGCTTTAATCGTGGGTTAAACAGTTTGACTTCGAGCAGCTCCGGTACATAGCGCTTGCCTTGGCATTCTGCGCATCGTAAATACACATCACTTAAAAACTGCATCTCAACATGCTCAAAGCCATTGCCTGAACAAACCGGGCAGCGCATACCTGAGTTAAAACTAAAGGCGCTGGCTTTGTAGCCACGTTCTTTTGCTTCCGGTGTCTTTTCAAACAACTTTCGGATAGTTTCGAACGCACCGGTGTAGCTGACGGGGTTGGATCGGGCTGATTTACCGATAGGGGTTTGATCGACCAATACAAGGTCATCAAAATGCTCATCGCCTTTAATGGATGAGTAGGGAGAGGGGATATCCTTCGGTGTGCCCTTTATCGAACAAATGGCGTTGTAGAGAGTATCTTGTACCAGCGTGGATTTGCCCGAACCACTCGGCCCAGTAATGCACACAAGTTGATTGGTGGGTATGCGCAAGTTTATATTTTTAAGGTTATTGCCTGACGCGCCTTTTAGCTGCAAAGCCGGCGAGCGTTTTCTGGTTTGTACGGATGCAGCAAATTCCAGTTTTCGATCACCGTTTAAATATTGCGCCGTAAGTGATTGCTTGCGTTGCAATAGCTTTTTGGCGGTACCGTTGAACACGATTTCACCACCACGGTGGCCTGGGCCTGGGCCCATGTCGATAATTCTGTCGGCGGCCAAAATTAATTGAGGGTCGTGCTCCACAACAATTAGGGTGTTACCGGCATCGCGTAAGCGATGCAATACACCTGTCAGCCTGTCGATATCGCGGGAGTGCAGGCCGATGCTGGGTTCATCTAATACAAAGAGCGTGTTCACTAGAGAGGTTCCTAATGCAGTCGTTAAATTGATGCGCTGCACTTCACCACCAGAGAGTGTGCGTGACTGACGATCAAGTGTTAAATACCCCAAGCCAACATCATTAAGGTATCGCAAGCGTGTGTGCATCTCATCTACGACCAACTGCGTTGCGCCGTCATTGTCCTCTTTTTGGATATTACTGACAAAGGTTAGTGCCTGCTCCATCGGTAGACGCATGATGTCGACAACATTTAAACCCGGTAGTGCTTGATACTGACGCTTAGCTAGCTTGCTGCTGTGGTGCTGAAAACGCTCAGTTGCGGGCAACACCTCATCGGCTTGTTTCTGATTGCCAACGCGCCACAGTAGAGAAGGCGACTTTAATCTAGCACCGGTGCAAGAAGGGCATTCCTCGTAGCTGCGATATTTAGATAACATCACGCGTACGTGCATCTTGTAAGATCGACCCTCCAACCAAGTAAAAAACCCAGCTACACCATACCAATGTTTGCTGCCGGATTTACCGTCGCCTTCAATAACCCATTTTTTTTGTTTGTCAGTTAAATTTTGATAGGACTTGTCAACTGGGAATTTTAACATTTTGGCTTCGCGCATCATGTCGCGTTGGCAGATCAAATTAGTTTTTGATTGAAATACTTTAACTGCTCCCTCTGCTATTGATAAGCTTTCATTGGGTATCACTAAACGATAGTCAATACCCATGATACGACCAAAGCCACGGCACTCTTCGCAAGCGCCGATAGGTGAATTAAACGAAAAATGGCTAGGCACTGTGGCCTTGTACTGAATAGCGCAATTGGCACATTGCAAGCCACCAGAAAACGACTCTGCCTTGCCGGGTTTTTTGGCTTTGTCTAGCGGATACACGTATACTTTGCCACTGCCGTAATGCATAGCGGCTTCTATTGCTTCAACCAGGCGGCTACGGTTTTCGCTATTAAAACGTAGGCGATCCTGCATGACTTCCAGTACCTTGCCGCCCTTAAGCTTTTTGTGTATTCGAGTATAGCCTTGGCGCGCTAACCAATCCCTGACTTCATCAGCACTAAAATTATCCGGCACATTGATCACAAATGTAATCATGCCGCGTTCAACTTTTCCTGCCTTAGCGAGCACTGAATCTGCAATACTCTGCGGGCTGTCTTCGTGGATTGGGTCACCGCATTTATCGCAGTAGAGCGACGCACAACGAGCAAACAATAATTTGATGTGGTCGTTAAGCTCAGTCATTGTGCCAACGGTTGAGCGAGACGTTCGTACCGGGTTGGTTTGATCGATCGCGATGGCGGGCGGGATGCCTTCTATGCGATCAACATGAGGCTTATCCATACGGTCGAGAAACTGCCGCGCGTAGGGCGAAAAGGTCTCAACATAGCGGCGTTGCCCCTCGGCGTAGATGGTGTCAAAGGCGAGGGTAGACTTGCCCGATCCGCTAACGCCAGTGACCACGATAAATTCGCCGTGAGGCAGTTTGAGATTTAGCGACTTAAGGTTGTTTTGCCGCGCATTCTCAACAATGATGTGCTTGCTCATGCTTGTATTTCGTGCTCACTTGGATGCATAGTGTAACCAGCTGTAGCGATAATCACAGCTATACGAATTATCAATAAGACCGGATTGACTGATGGCGCAGCATAGCTTGACTAAAGAAGAATCTCAGCAGTTTTTTGAACAAGGGTATTTGATCCGGCGTGAGCTTATGCCGCCAACCATAACCCACGCGCTTATTGAGAAAATAGACAGTTCTTTGTCGCCAGCATTGGCGCCAGTAGAGTACGAAGCTGATGTGCATTATCCCGGCGCGCCTAGCTCCAAATCTGCACCCGGTGGTCAAACCCCGCGCAGATTACTTCATGCCTACAGCCGCGATACCCTATTCCAGCAAGTAGCTGCCCACCCTGAGATGGTTGCTACATTACAGGCTCTGATGGATAGCGATGCTATTTTACTCTCACAAAATCATCACAATTGCGTGATGACAAAACACCCTGGTTTCAGCAGCATGACGAGCTGGCATCAGGATATCCGCTACTGGCGTTTTGACCGGCCGGAACTGGTGAGCACTTGGCTCGCTTTGGGCCCTGAGAATGTTAGCAACGGTTGTTTATTAGTCATCCCTGGGTCACACAGAATTGAGCTAGACCCTGGTCGTTTCGATGCCTCATTATTTTTACGCACCGATTTGGCCGACAACGAGCCATTGCTAAAAACGGCTGTGCCAGTTGAATTAAGCCAAGGCGACGTGCTTTTTTTTCATTCTCGAACACTGCACGCCGCGGGGCAAAATCAATCTACACATATCAAACGCTCGCTAGTGTTCACTTACCGGGCGGGGGACAATGAACCGATACCAGAGACTCGATCCGCTGTATTTGAAGATATTACCTTGGGGTAACGTGGTAAGTGCAGAGTCGTTTGGTGATAATTGGCATTAGTTTCGAAACCCATTAGCTAACTGAGTAAACGATAACAATGAATTAGAAAATGCCGGTATGTGCAACCGGGTCAAAGTTGACCATCACTTGTCAGAATGTTCAACAGGCCCACCTTGCTTCTCCCAGGTAGAAAACCCTTCTCGTAGGTGTGCAGCCTCAAACCCCATATCCTGCAAGGTAGCGACAGTCAATGCTGAGCGCCATCCTGATGCACAATGAAAAACGAATCGCTTATCCTGAGCAAATATATCTTTAAAGTATGGGCTGTCAGGATCAATCCAGAATTCGATCATACCGCGCGGCGCATGAACGCTACCGGGTATGTAGCCACCGCGTTGCCGCTCTCGTATATCTCTAATATCCACAATTACCACATTCGGATCGTCAACCATTCCGATCAAATCTGTTGTTTCGATTTCTTCTATTCTCTTACGAGCCGTGGCGACCATGTCAGCTGAGGTGGTTTTTAGCTTGTTCATGTTGGGGTGAGTCCGCAGTGAGTTGATGCTAGGACTACGTTATAGCCTTATGTTTACAATGGCAACACTTTCAGCACTTGAGGGGTCAGTTACACTGGTAGCTCGTTACTGATGAGAGACTCGCAGATGGAACACGCCCCGATCAAAGATTTAGTCACCATGAGCGATTTCGATAAACTCGATATTCGCGTCGGCACTATCACCAAAGTAGAAGAAGTGGAAAAATCGGACAAGTTAATGAAGCTAACGGTCAACTTGGGTGATCACAGCCGTACGATTTTGTCTGGCATCAAACAAGAACGTGAAAACCCATTTGAGATTGAAGGAAAACAAGCGTTGTTTGTAGTCAATCTGCCAGAACGCAAGATGGCGGGTGAGTTATCGCAGGGCATGCTGTTTGATATCGGGTACGCCGACACGGTTAACCCTTGCTTGGTAACGCCAGAACGCGAAATGCCCAATGGCTGTAGGGCAGGCTAGGGCTAACCGAGGTTAACTCACAACGCAAATTTGATTTACTCTGGGCGTTTGTACTGATCTATACGGTTTAGTCAATAGCACCAGAGCCATCTGTTGCGATGGTGATATCGCGCGGAGCATCAGTGGGATTGTTTCGCACGATCCCGTTCATTGCGGGCCCGGTGGTTGACGACGGAATTCAAGCGTGTAATTGAAACGCTTACGGTTTAGCGTACCAATACAAGACCACCGTAATTTGCACTCTTCCTATAAAACTCGCTAGGATTACTCCTGCCACCAAATTAAAAAACTATGAATAAATCATTGAATCAAAAACTGGAACGCATTCAATCTGGCCACTATACAGCAGCCGATTTTGTCATCGCTGATGCAAAGGATGCGGACATGGGCTTTGGTGCGACAGGGCCTGGCCTGGTAGCCGGTTCGTCTGGGCGTTATAAAACCAAACAGCAGTATCTTGCCGCAATGAAAGAGATGGCTGGAAGTGGCTTGGTCGATATCATGTTGATGTCAGCTTCTTCTGCCGAGACGCTCGGTAATGACAATAGCTTTAAACAATCAGCAGTAACACCAGCAATCCGTCTTAATGATACATCGGACATCTGGGTTGCCAGAGGGAGTCGATATCGCGATTCAGCATCGCTGCCTTTTCGATCTGCGCTGCTACAAGCTGTTGAGCATATAGCCGATTTGGGCCTGTACTCCATAACCTATTCAAACGATTTGCAGCATGATATTCAATCCTTGCAGGCGTATCGTGCGTTTCGAGAAGAGCTGATCCACTCCTCCTATAATCATTTTTTAGAAGTGTTTAACCCCGCGTTTGATATCGGCATTGCTGCAGATGAACTGGGTTTCTATATTAATGACATGATCGTTAAAACCCTCGCCGGTGTTACACAAAAGGAAGCACCATTGTTTCTGAAAATTCAATTCAATGGCTATGCAGCGATGCATGAGCTGGCGCAGTATGATCCTGAGAATCTGATTGTGGGCATTCTCGGAGGTGCAAAAGGTACTAGCCGTGATACGTTTGAACTGATACATCAAGCGGAGCAGGCTGGGGCAAGAGTTGCATTGTTTGGTCGCAAGATCAATTTGGCAGAATCGCCGCTGTTGCTCGTCTCCCTAATGCGAAAAGTCATTCAGCAGGAGATTAATCCTGCAGAGGCAGTTGCGGAGTATCACGGCGGGCTGGCAGAGTCGGGTATTACGCCGGATAGAGACATAATCGATGATTCGCAAATTACGGATACCATTTTGCAAGCATGACGGCCCGTGATGGCATCTTGTGCGCTGGTTGTTGGACGCTTGATCAAATTCGTATTGTTGATCGATGGCCAGATGAGGAAGCGTTGGCACTAACACTGCGTACTGATCAACAGGGGGGTGGTTCTGCTCACAATGTCAGTATCGATCTGAAAAAACTGGATTCTTCAGCTCGCGTATTTACTGCAGGTATGCTCGGTGAAGACGCCGCTGGCGATTTTCTATTCGAACAGGCGAGCCGTTGGGGAGTGGATACGCAGCAGTTGCATCGTAGTCCGGAGATGTCCACATCGTTTACTGATGTGATGTCCGTAGAATCAAGCGGTAAACGAACCTTCTTTCATCATGCGGGTGCTAATGATTTGCTGACGCCTGATCACATCGATTTTGAACAATGCCCGGCCAGCATGCTACACCTGGGTTTATTAGGTGTGCATAGAATGCTCGACCAACCTTGGGGTAACGAGGCAAGTGGTTGGGTTGAAGTGTTAAAACAAGCCAAGCAACATGGGCTTCGAACCAACATTGAAATGGTATCAATCGATGCCGAGACGAACAAGCACCTGGCGTTACCGTGCTTTGCGTATCTTGATAGTTTGATTATCAACGACTACGAAGCTGGCTGTTTGAGCGGTATCGAAACGCTTTACAATGCAATCGCTGATGCAGATGCGTGCATGGCCGCCGCAGAGCATTTACTGGCTTGTGGGGCTATGGAGGTGGTTATTGTGCATTTTCCCGGTGGAGCAGCTGCGGTCAAGCGCAGCGGGGATCGATTATTAGTACCTAGTGTCAAGGTTGATCCAGCGCAAGTTAAAGGTTCGGTGGGCGCGGGTGATGCCTTTACAGCCGGAGTGTTGTACGGTTTTTATATCCATGCTGAATTTAAGCGTTGTGTACTGATGGGGCATGCCGTTGCAGCAGCAAGTTTGCGATCTGATACGACGGTGGGATCAGTGGAGGATTTGGCGAGTTGTTTACGCTTTGCGGGTTGGCCGCTGGGGTGAAAAACTAGCTCGGTGCTTATCTTGTAATAGCGGTGTCTGTAAACAACGCGACGATATTGAATCAGGTATTGGAAGAGACATTAAGGTTAACGCCACCACTGTATTTTTTGCCCAGAAAATCAACCGTAGATACATGGATTGAAACCACTAATAAGCGAAAACTATTTATGCCCAAAGACACCCACGTACTTGCCTTGGTGTGTCATTAGGCCGTTTGGAGGTAGCGCTTGCAGTGAGCGCATTTGTGAAGCTATTTAAATTCAAGGCAGTGACTGATTCTGTCGGCGCCTATGCTGGAGTATCGACGAAGCCGGATGACGGGGTGTTGGTGGGCTTGGAACTGCGGGATGAGTATCATTAGCTTGAAGATCGTAGCAATTTTGTGAACCCCACCCGCTGGAACTACCCCAAATCAACCGTTGGTGAACGCTGCTAGCACCAGCCATGATATAAACTGCGCATCTCTTTATATACAGCTAGCGCAACGCCATGCTTTCTCCTGAATTACCGGCTCCAGATCACTATGTCACCGCCCGCGAAGCTCTAGGCATTGACAGCGACATCCGGGTCCCTGCCTACCGTGAGCCTGTGGATAACGTGCCTGAAGTCGATACGGCGTATCGATTCGATCATGATGTGACGCTGGCGATCTTGGCGGGATTCTCGCAAAATCGGCGTGTGCTGCTTCAGGGGTATCACGGCACGGGTAAGTCAACTCATATCGAGCAGGTTGCTGCTCGGCTCAATTGGCCCTGTATCCGGGTGAATTTGGATGGGCATATCTCTCGATTGGATTTAGTTGGGCGTGACACCATAAAGCTGCATGAGGGAAAGCAGATCACCACGTTCCAGGAAGGCATTTTGCCCTGGTCATTGCAACGCCCGGTGGCGTTGATTTTTGACGAGTTTGATGCTGGCCGCCCGGATGTGATGTTTGTTATCCAGCGCATCTTGGAAAAAGACGGCAAGTTTACTTTGCTTGATCAAAACCGAGTGATCACGCCTCACCCAGCATTTAGATTATTTGCTACTGCCAATACAATTGGCCTTGGCAACCTTAATGGTATGTATCACGGCACACAGGTATTGAACCAAGCGCAGATTGACCGTTGGAATATCGTGGCGCGTTTGAACTATTTATCACCCGAGGCTGAAGCTGAGATTATTCATGCTCGTGTGCCTGAAATGCGCAAGCGTGCAAACGGTGAAAAAATCGTGGCATCGATGGTGGCGCTGGCAGCGTTAACGCGTGATGGTTTTGCAGCAGGCGATATCTCAACTGTTATGTCACCGCGTACTGTTATCACGTGGGCGGAGAATCTCTCAATATTTGATGATCTGGCCATTGCGTTTAGATTGTCCTATTTAAACAAATGCGACGATGCCGAGCATTCCATAGTTGCCGAGTACTATCAACGCGCCATGAACGAAGAGCTGCCTTCGTCGATCGCGCACAACGTATTATCGGATGACTGAAACCACGCTCACTGCGAGCCAACTTGCCCGTGTGCGCCAGCTAGAGCGTCACGGAGCCGCAAGCTTGCGTGCGCTTTCAGGCAAAACTGAAGCCGAGTACCGTGCCTCGCGATTGCGTGTGGACGGTGTCCCAACCCCTTTTGCAGCACCGCATTTGTCGGTTGATTTTTCTAAAGTGAGTTTGCAGCGAAGCCGTGGAATTGTTGATTCGCTGGGTTTACGTTTGCGCTTTTCCGATTCAGCCCTGCACAAAGAGCTTAGCCCCAAGCCCGGTTTTGCGCGCTTGATATTTGATGTGTTGGAGCAATTGCGATGTGAGGCGAAAGCGGCGCCACATTTTCAAGGCTTGCGTGGCAATCTGGATTGCGCATTTTTGGAATGGTGCGAGGAGGCGCATGGCAAAGGCATTGGCGAAAGCGATTTAGGCATTTTACTGTACACCGTTATCCATATGGCCAGAGCGCGTTTGATAGGCACGATAGAAGATGAAACTGCTGAAGCCCTTATCGAGGCCACCCGCGCCAATCTTGGTCGCATTATCGGTAAATATTTATATCAGATACCTAAGGTACGCGAAGACCAACGAGGCTTTGCTGAACCCGCATATGGCATTGCGATGGCACTCGAAGAGATGATCGCTGATACAGGTGACGGTGATACAGAGGCTGATGGCAAAGTATTGGCTCAACGCCATGGGTTGGTGTTACCCCCGGATTGGCAAGACGATTCCAATGAGACGCCTTCGGATTCAGTGGGCGCTGGCGTGAATGTCGATATCGATGCGGATTCTGATCCCGGTAATATGGCCAGGGCGGGTGGCTACCATGTGTTTACTACAGAGTTTGATACCGAAATTTCTGCCAACGAGCTTTATTGGCCAGCTAAGCGTGCCCAACGTCGTCTGGAGCTGAACCAATTGGTTTTGGCACAAGCGATAAGTGCACCACGGCTTGCGCGTGAATTGCTGCCGCTGTTTGCCACTCCAACTGAAGACGGCTTATTGTTTGGGCAAGAAGAGGGCATCATTGATGCCCGTAGGCTAACTCAACTAATTAGTAATCCAAGTTATCAACAGATTTTTACGCAAACCAGGCATCAGCTGCAAAGCGATACCGTTGTTAGCTTTTTAATCGACAATTCAGGCTCGATGAAACGGCAACGCTATGCCACCGTGGCAGTGTTAGTTGATACATTTTGCCGAGCCTTTGAGTTGGCAGGTATTCGCTCTGAAGTACTGGGATTCACCACCGGTGACTGGAACGGTGGCCGCGCAATGAAACTGTGGCGTAAACAGGGCATGCCGAAAAACCCGGGGCGTCTAACTGAAGCTCAGCATGTTGTCTACAAAAATGCCGATACTTCGTGGCGCCGAGCTCGTATGGGAATGGCCTGTTTGCTCGAAACTCATCATTTTCGTGAAGGGGTGGACGGCGAGGCCTTGATTTGGGCACACCAACGGCTGCTGGCTAGAGATGAGTCGCGGCGCTACTTGGTGGTGATATCTGATGGCGCACCTATGGACGCCGCCACCCACAACGCTAACCCGGATGGATTTTTGTGGGATCACCTCGCGAGTGTGGCTGGCAGCATTGATAAAGGCATGGCGGTTCGATTGGGGGCAATCGGTATTGATCTGGATTTGAGTGATGCCTATCGCAATAGTGTCTCGCTCGATCTCACCGGCACCTTGGGGCAAGAAAGCTATCGGGTTTTGCACGAGCTATTCGCATAACAGCCTGCAATTAATGCTCAGCGCTTGTATCATCTATCATTAGATTGAAACCAGCGCAATTATTTACCCGTCATGCAAGACCAATACGATTTTAAGGCCATTGAGGCTGAAGTCCAGAAAGCCTGGCAAGCCAACAGCGCCTTCTCGGTTACCGAGGATCCCACCAAGCCTAAATACTACTGCCTGTGTATGTTTCCGTATCCTAGTGGTAGCTTGCATATGGGGCACGTTCGTAACTACACCATTGGTGATGTGGTTTCGCGCTACAAGCGGATGCAGGGATTTAACGTATTGCAGCCTATGGGGTGGGATGCATTTGGCCTACCTGCCGAAAACGCTGCGATCAAAAACCAAACGGCGCCTGCCGAGTGGACTTACAAAAACATCGAAGAAATGCGCATCCAGTTGCAAAGCCTCGGCATTGCCTACGACTGGGATCGCGAGTTCGCCACCTGCAAACCAGAGTACTACAAATGGGAGCAGTGGTTTTTCACCAAGCTAATCGAGAAAGGTTTGGCGTACAAAAAGATGGCCGTCGTGAACTGGGATCCAATTGAAGAAACGGTTCTAGCAAACGAGCAAGTGGATAGTGAAGGCCGCGGATGGCGTTCAGGTGCACTAGTTGAACGGCGTGAAATCCCGCAGTGGTTTTTAAAGATTACCCAATACGCAGAAGAGTTGTTAGAAGAAACCAATAAGCTTGATGGCTGGCCAGATGCTGTGCGTACCATGCAGCGCAATTGGATTGGTAAGTCAGAAGGTGTTGATTTTGATTTTGCTATCGATGGTAGTGACGAGCGCATACGCGTTTACACCACACGCCCTGATACGGTTGCAGGTGTTACTTATATGGCAATCGCTGCCGAGCACCCATTAGCTAAAACCGCGGCCTTGTCCAACAAAGAGGTTGCTGCGTTCATCGAGGATTGCGCTAAAACGGGTACGACAGAAGCCGTGCTGGAAAAACTTGAAAAGCGTGGTGTGCCTTTAGGCCTGCAAGCAATCAACCCAGTTTCTGGCGAAAAGATTCCTGTTTATGTCGCTAATTTTGTATTGATCACTTACGGCACCGGTGCGGTTATGTCTGTGCCAGGTCACGATCAACGCGATTATGAATTTGCCAGGCGTTATGGTTTACCGATCAAGCAAGTGGTTCAATCCACAGGCGATGCGGTTTCAGTTGATGAAGCGGCTTTTACAGACAAAGAAAACACGGTATCTATCAACTCCGGTGAGTTTGATGGTTTTGATAACAAGGCCTGTTTTGAAGCAACGGCTGATTTTTTAGTAAGCAATGCTGGCGGTGAGCGTAAGGTTAACTACCGTATTCGTGATTGGGGTGTTTCACGGCAGCGTTATTGGGGCTGCCCAATCCCGGTTATCTATGATGCCGAAGGTAAGGTGCATGTTGTGCCTGAAGATCAACTACCGGTAGTGCTGCCAGAAAACGTCGCCTTTACTGGTGTGCGTTCTCCGATAAAAGAAGACGCAGATTTTATCAACACCACGGTGCCTGGCACTAACGAGCCAGGCACGCGTGAAACCGATACCTTCGATACGTTTTTTGAATCAAGCTGGTACTACGCGCGTTTTTGTAGCCCAGATGCTGATGCCATGCTCGATGAACGCGCCAACTACTGGTTGCCGGTTGATCAGTATATTGGTGGTGTTGAGCACGCGGTCATGCATTTATTGTACGCACGCTTTTTTCACAAGCTGATGCGTGATGCCGGCCTTGTGGTGAGTGATGAGCCGTTTACGCGCTTACTCACTCAGGGCATGGTTATCGCTGAATCGTTTTACCGCGAAGATGGCTCCGGTAAGCCTGAGTACTACAACTACAAAGAGCTCGAAATTGTTCATGATGACAAAGGCCGTATAGCCAGCGCCACATTAAAAACCGATGGTAAGCCCGTGACTGTGGGTCGCATCGAGAAGATGTCCAAGTCAAAAAATAATGGTGTTGACCCATTAGAGATGATTGAACGCTATGGTGCTGACACCATGCGTTTGTTTTCGATGAGTGATTCGCCTCCGCACCAATCGTTGGAATGGAAAGAAGGTGGCGTGGAAGGTATGCACCGTTTCTTAAAGCGAGTTTGGCGTGAAGTCTCTAACATCACATCTGACTACGCCAAGGAAGACATCGATCAAGCATCGTTAAACAAAGAGCAAAAAACCTTACGCCGTAAAACTCACGAGACCATTGCCAAAGTTACCGACGACATCGAGCGTCGTTTTACGTTTAACACCGCCATTGCATCAATGATGGGTTTGTTTAACGAGATCAATAAACTTGATGATCGCTCACCACAAAGTAAAGCCGTTGTACACGAAGCCTTTAGTGCTTTGTTGAGGCTACTTAGCCCGTTTACACCGCATGTCGCGCATGAGATGTGGAAAAAACTGGGTTATGACTCAGCCATGATTGATGAAGCATGGCCAGAAGCGGACGAAGAAGCACTCGAGCAAGATGAGATCGAGATGGTAGTGCAGATTAACGGCAAGCGTCGTTCATCAATCAATATCGCTGCTGCGGCCAGTAAGGACGATTGTGAGGCGGCTGCTAAGGCTAACGAGCAAGTTCAAAAGCACACAGAAGGCTTGACTGTACGCAAAGTTATCGTTGTTCCTGGTAAGCTCATCAATATTGTTGCCAACTAGTTTTGCAAACTTGCAAATGCCATGGGCTACAGGGTTTATTAGTTAATGCCTGACAAGCCCAATGGCAATAGTGGTCTGTTTGCTAACCCTTACCTATTGCTGGTTATCGCTCCATTGTTTTGGGGCGGTAATGCTGTGGTGGGGAAGCTGGCTACATCCGAATGGTTACCCTTCACGTTTTCTGTATTTCGTTGGTTATGCGCTGCCATCATATTGTTTCCATTTGCGGCCAAACATTTACTAAACGACAGGGCAATTGTTCGCGCCAACATTCGGGTGCTGCTAGCGTTAGGCGCTGTGGGGATGGCAGGTTTCAATATGCTGTTTTATCTAGCGTTAAGGTACACCACCGCAGTTAACGTCAGCATCATTCAAGCGGTTATGCCGGTGTTTATTATCGCCGCCAATTTTTTAGTGTTTCGACAGCGCGTGGTGGCACTGCAGAGCCTAGGCTTGATATTGTCGATACTGGGCGTGATGATCATTTCAACCAGCGGCAATCCATTAACATTTGTAACAGGTGGCCTTAACCGCGGTGATTTGATCATGTTAATTGCATCGGCCTTTTATGCAGCGTACACATTCGGCTTGCGATGGCGGCCAGACATCCATTGGCTTAGCTTTATGTGGATGCTAGCGCTAGGTGCAATATTGGGTTCACTACCGTTTGCGCTATGGGAAATGGCTACAACAGGTTTTGGTGTACCATCGATAAATGGCTGGTGGATGTTGGCATACGTGATGCTGTTTCCAACCGTTCTAGGTCAGTTAGCTTACGCTAAAGGTGTTTCGATACTGGGTAGCAACCGAGCAAGTTTATTTATAAACCTTGTCCCAATATTTGGATCGTTGCTGGCTGTGCTTGTGCTCAGAGAAGCCTTTCGATGGCACCACGCCGCTGGATTGGTGATGGTGGTTAGCGGAATTATGCTGGCAGAGTATTTTGCCGGACGCGCGGCCACAGGAGCTAACTAGGCTCAATATATGTTTGAGCAAGCGGCTCAAGGTTAAGCACAAAGCGCTGCCTTTGTGGATCAAAACTATCAACACTCAATCCGATAGCATCGCCCAACTGCCACTGCGGGCGTTGGAGGTTGTAGGGTATCGCTCGGATGTTGCTGAACGTATAGGCAGTTTGATGATGTGACTCGAGGTCAAATCTGTAAACCTTGATATCGGTCGCGAAATCATCGAGTGAGACAAACAGTTGGTCCTTCTTAAAGCCCATGATGGTGCCGGAGTAGCGCGGTCGCGGCTGTTTGTTCAGATCATCGTTAAACAACGTCTTTATCGCTTGCAGCTCGATGGTCTTGCGTAGTGACTTTTGGGTTTTGCGCGACCTATTGGCTGATGCGATTACCTCGTTGCGCAACGTTTCATCAATAGCAGGGTCACCGGCTGATTCATCTGCAATGGAAAGCGCTTCGAGTAGTTCTTTATGTGTATAGATACCAACGACTTCGCGCATCGGTGATGAAAATCGCGCGTAGCTATCAGCGGCCAAGGCATGGTGCTCGCCAGATTCATGAGTAAAGTATGATGCACGGTTGCTAACGAGTATTTGCCGTTCGATGGCGGCAACGCGGCGTGTGTAATCTGCACCGCTAGGTAATGAGGTGACGTAGTCAGACAGCGTCTGCCCGTTCTTCCAAAGCCACCTATCTTTATCTTCCTGCACATCAGCAAACGCATTTATAATATCGCTTAGCCTACGTTGCATTTGTCTTAGCGGTGCATCATGCACCCGATAAACAGCCTGTAAGTCAGAATTGGTGATCATAGTATCGAGCATTTGAGCGCCTTGCATATTGCAAAGCAAACTCAACTGTTCATTGAATTTTTCGGTATCAAAGCGTTCGCGCACTCGAGATAGTAGTTTGCCGCCGGAGGCATATATTTGAGATTCTTTCCGGTTAAACGGAATAACGTTTCTATCAAGCGATTGTTGCAGCAACAGCAGGCCAAGTTCTTTGAACAATAATAACGACTGCTTGAAAGGTTCAGATGAAAGTTCGTGCTGATTGCCCGCTAGCGTGGCTTCTAGGTATTGCTGTACCTGTCCGTAGTTTAGTTTTGCATGGCTGTGTATTGATGCCCTAACAACGCTCGTGTTAACGACTACGGCATATTTATTTAGACGGATATCAAATACTAATGCGCGTCGATCGACGTTAGGATTGAGTGAAATTAATCCTTCGGACAATTCTGTCGGTAGCATGGGTATCGCACCAGTGGGAGTGTAGTATGTGGTGCCGCGTAGCAAGGCTTCTGCAAACAGTGCGCTACCAGGTGATACGTAGTAGGAAGCATCCGCTAAGGCGTACCGTAAACGATAACCTTCATCGTTGCGTTCGATTACGAGCGCTTGATCTAAATCTTTTGAATCAGGGTTGTCGATGGTGACAAAGGGCACGTCACGCCAATCGGTGAGCGACTTATCTACTAGCTTGCTATTATTTAGATGATCTCGTGCCTCGATCAAGCAGCTGGTCGGGAATTCAGCCCTGATCTCATGTTTGGCTAGTGCCAATGCAACTTGATTAGTCGGATTGATGTCAATCATGATTTTGGCTTCCCGCCAATAAATTATTCACGTTACGTAATCAACCAATCATGTCGATTATTGGGTCGGGGCAATAGTCCTTCCGTTGACAGCTTTTGCAATACTCCCCTAGATAAAGGTTATCGACCCATTCCATGAGTTTTTGAATGTCGTGGGTATCGTTAAAGACAAAGCCTGCCTCAAAATTGCGCCGATCCGCACTTTTGCTCCCCATGCCAGCGCCTGTGAGGTTAGCTGAGCCAACAAAAGCCTCTATACCATCAATAATGATGGCTTTAGTGTGAACTCTAGGGCAGAGAATGCGCTCAAAGATTTCACTACTAATCAGGCCATCGAAACGATCAAACTCCTCTCGAAAACGAGGCCCTGGCTCCTTGGCGTGTATCAACCTGACTGATACGCCTTTTGAGACCAAGGCGTCAAGCACTTCAAGCAGGGGCTTAAAACTGCCTTCATGCTCAATGAATAAATCTTTAATATCGGCCGTGATGATCCACAGAAACCGCCTAGCTTCAGGTAACCGCGTCTGGATGAACTCGGTGTAGATCTCGCGATTGAGCAACAGGGTGTGCATACGGCGCAGTGTACAGCATGGCTTACCCGGTGTTCCTTGGCGGGAATGCTACTATTATCTAATTATGAATTCACTAAAATTCCTGTTATTCGCTATCGTATTAGTCGCACAAGGCTGTGGCTTTGCTCCCCGTGGCAGCATTACTGAGCTAAGTGATCCAGGTTCAATTTACATTGACGTCGCACGCGACAGTTCTTTGACCGCTGCCTTGCAAAAAGCCTTGGTCGACCGTGCTTTCAGAATTGCACCTAATCGAGATGCAGCCGATATTTGGTTGCGCCTAACGGGTGAGAATCAAGTGCAAAGGATCGTGTCTTTACAGAGTACGGGCCGAGTTAGTGAGTTTGAGCTCAGCCATTCGGTCAATATGCTGATTGCGCAAAGTGAAGCTGGGGAAGCATTAAAGTACGAACAAAACCAATTACCCAATCGAGTAGAAGTGGTTCGGGAGTACACCTACGACACACGCGGAGTGTTGGGCAAGGAAAACGAAGCACGTACTTTGCGAGGCGAGATGCGCGAAGAGTTGATACGTCAAATAGTGCTGCGCGCTATTGCAAGCCTAGGCACATCAGTATCCTCGTAGCCGATCAACTAGTCCGCGTGGCTCGACACCTTTAGCAACATCCCGCATGCTTTGAGCAATCTGCTCAGCAGACTCATTAGTTGTACTCGTTGCAGCAATATGTGGCGTTAACACCAGGCGTTGGTGATGCCATAGTGGGCTATCTTTTGGAAGCGGTTCTGTTTCAAATACATCAATCATCGCACCATTTAACTTGCCGCTATCTAGTGCCTCCAATAGATCATCTACCACCAGGTGCTGTCCACGTCCTGGATTAATCACATAAGCGCCATCGGGTAAGCCTGAAAAGAGTGCCTTGTTGAGTATGCCCGTGGTGCTATCTGTCAGTGGTAGTAGGCACACGAGTATTTGTGAGGCAGCCAAAAATGCAGATAGTTGATCGTCGCCAATAAAATGGGTACCGATGGTTTGTTTGGGGGATCGACTCCACTGCTTAATCGGGAAACCGTTTTGAGAAAGATGGCGTGCCACCTTTTGGCCGAGCGCGCCGGCACCTAAAATGCCCACGCTAACTGAAGATGGGTCAGGGATCGCGCAGCGCTGCCACATTTTGGCCTGTTGGGCAAGCATCAGTTCGGGCATGCGGCGTTGTGCGTGCAGTGCGCCATACAACACATAGTTGGCCATCCTATCGCCCATACCCGCATCAAACAGACGAATCAACGGGATCTCGGGACTGAGGCCAGGGTGTAACAATAGGTGATCTACGCCTGCAGAAACGGAGTACACATGAGTGAGGTTATCAAGGCCATCAAAAAAATCCTCTGGTGGCATCCAGACTATCGCGCAATCTATATCTAGCTTGTTGCCTGCGTCAGGCCAAACGCGGATGTCGAGATCCGGCGTGGCCTGCTGCATCGCGCGCAACATATCGCCATCATCATCACCGTTACAAAAATAAAGAGCTGCCACCGTCGTTGTTAGCCTGGGGCAGGGGTGACGGACCCATAAGCTCGCTGGCTATAAACCAGCGCGGGTGCATCTTTACTACGCACAGCCACAACACGACCCATATAAACCGTGTGGGTGCCATGGATACTATGTGAATCGATTGTGCAGTCTAGCGTGACTAGCGCATCGATTAACGTAGGAGAACCTGTTTTGAGTGAGTCCCACCTGCCACTCAGGAAACGATCGGCATCTGGGTAATCGCCAAAGCCTGCAAATACATTGGAAAGATTAGCTTGAGTATTGGTAAGCAGGTTAACTGCTAGCACACCGTTGGCTTCTGCAAATTTGCAAAATTCGTTATCGGTGTTAACGCAAGCCAGTATCAGAGCAGGCTCTGCGCACACTGAGCAAACCGAACTGACGGTTAAGCCAGCTTCGCCTGCGCTGCCATTGGTGGTAACGATGGCAACTCCATTAGCCGCCAGCGATAGCGCCGACGTAAACTCGTTTGGCGCAACGCAAGCCATCGATTGAGAACCCATACCCGTAAATGCCTAGATCGCTAAAGCGCTCAGGGTATCAGGATTTCTTTGGATAATCTCGCTTAGCTGCGCCAATATAGACCTGCTGGGGTCGACCAATTCTAAATTCTGGATCTTGGTGCATTTCTATCCAATGCGAAATCCAACCCACTGTGCGTGACATCGCGAACATCACCGTGAACATATTCATCGGGATGCCAAGTGCGCGCATGATGATGCCAGAGTAGTAGTCGACATTTGGGTAGAGCTTACGTTCGATGAAATAGTCGTCAGCGAGGGTCGCTTTTTCAAGGTCCATTGCCAGTTGAAACAATGGCTGGTCTCCACCGAGATCAGCGAGTAGTTCGTGACACATTTTTTGAATCAGTTTGGCGCGCGGATCAAAGTTTTTGTATACGCGATGTCCAAAACCCATCAGGCGGAATGGATCGTTTTTATCTTTAGCGCGGGCGATAGTCATTTCGATGGTCTCGCCCGAGTGAAGGATGTTGTCAAGCATGTTAATAGCTGCCTCGTTTGCACCGCCATGAGCAGGCCCCCACAAACAGGCAATGCCCGCAGCAACAGAAGCAAATGGATTGGCACCTGAACTACCAGCGAGCCTAACCGTCGATGTGCTGGCGTTTTGTTCGTGGTCGGCGTGTAGGATCATGATGAGTTCAAGCGCTTTAACTGCCACCGGGCTGGGCTTGAAATCTTCAGCAGGTACTGCAAACATCATGCGTGTAAAGTTTTCAACGTAGCTCAGATCATTGTCTGGATACATAAAAGGCATGCCGCGATGATGGTTATAGCAGTAAGACGCGATAGTCGGCATCTTTGCAATTAAGCGCTGAGCGGAGATTTCGCGATGCTCAGGGTTGGTGATATCAAGAGAGTCGTGGTAGAACGACGACAAAGCACCAACGGTTCCTACCAGCATTGCCATTGGGTGCGCGTCATAACGAAAACCGTTGATGAAGTCGCGAATATTCTCGTGCACCATCGTGTGATGCATGATGCTGGCGTTGAATTCTTCTGATTGCTTGTCAGTAGGTAGCTCGCCGTACATTAGTAAGTAGCAGACTTCTAGGTAGTTACTGCTCTCGGCGAGTTGTTCGATTGGGTAACCGCGATATAACAACACACCTTCGTTGCCATCAATAAATGTGATCTCGCTTTTACAGCTAGAGGTAGAGGCGAAGCCTGGATCGTATGTAAATAGCCCGGTCTCTTTATGAAGACTGCGCACATCAACCACTGCGGGCCCGTGAGTGCCACCAAACGTGGGTAGCTTCGCTTCGCGGCCGTCAGCTGTTGTAACGGTGGTTGTTTGATCAGTCATTTTATTTATTCTCCCATCAGGATTGTGTGCCAACTCTCGTCGTGAACTAGCCGAGCTTTTTACGACACCGGCATACAAGCGCCAACTGCCTAATCAATATTCAGTTAGTGAATATATTGGTGTGGTAGGCGTTCTAGCCGTATCGTGCTGTTCATGCTTCAGCCTACTTCATCGCAGTTTTCGAACAAGTTGCAAACTTGTCGGATGCCGCTTTGAGCGTGTCATGTGAAGTATAAGCTCAAAGTGAGAAATACTGAACGAATAGAATGTATTGGCATTTTCTAGATTCGTAAGAAATCAATTTTAATGGATTCAGGCAGTTGCGAGAGGCAGTGAGATGTGTACCTCTTGCTAGTGAGAAGTCGTACCGGGCAAGTGCGCAGATTGCTCCAACAAACTGTTGGCTACTGTTAATCGCGAGTACTCGTTGTCGATATTACTTTTAGTGCAAATGCACACCGAGCGCGAATGGAGGAAGCCAGTATCACACGTGACTAGCCGGATAGTAAATTCGCCAAAGAGTGGATGATAAGAACAAGGCAGAGGTTGATGTGATACATATCTAGGTTTATTCTCAAACCCAAAAGGGAGCTACGGCTCCCTTTTTTTCGGCTGCAGTGCTGGCGTAATGGCTTGCATATCGTAGCTAAGGGTCCAAAATGATGCATCCCTGCATGGGCTGTCTATACTCAAAATCATTAGCCTAAAATGGCGTTTTTTCGGTTCACAGGGCATGGTTACTCATACATATAAACGCGGATTGGCAGCGTTGCTACTGCTGACGTTGCTCCAAGGTTGCTCTACAACACCCAATGCTCGTCAGGGTGCCGTTGCTCGTAATGGCGTGGCCGTGCTGGGCGTGGTGACGCAATCTGGCGTCAATGGCACCATGAGTGAAGCCTCTTTGAATGGCATGATGCATGACATAGTGCGCGAGACTGGTCGATTCTCGTCATTGGCTGCTCACAAGGTGAGTAAGGTCGTTGGCGGTGACCGGTATACAGCGATTATGGAATCCTATGCCGAAACCGGCTCCTTGCAACCAGAGGATATACAGCTGCTAATGGCGGCTCGCCTGCCAGTTAACTACGCCATTATAAGCCGTATACAAGAGAATGCGACCGAAGCGGGCCCCTCAACGGTGGAAAGCCTACGTAACAACGCAGGTGAGCTTCTAAACGATCGGGAGCGCGTAGTCCACTCTACCTTGCGACGTGTAACGCTGACCTCGACGATGATTGATTTGCGGACCGGGGCCGCTTATTGGTCTCGCAGCTACAAGGCTGAACCTGTTAACAAGGCCTCCTACACGCGTTACTCTGGTAGTAGTTTTGCCGGAAGTTTGGCCGCCACCATGACAAACACCGTCGCTAATGGTATTCGAAAGCCATCAGGGCCGCCAGCTCCGAGCTTGCAGCTCACCTTGCAGTCATTGATGCGAGAAGTCGCACGAACCATGAGACCCGGTTAGTAGATCGATTTGTGCAAAATTGTGAGTAAAGGTACAATGATCACGGATATTTCGGATCATTGGGTGTAAACCAATGTGACCCAATCAGCGTGCTTTGTGATCTACACACGGCCTTATGCGAATTGGTGCTAGAAAGTCACCACTGTATTGAAATTCTGGCCTGTGTGTGTGGTATTGTCCACACCCTATGAAGTGGGCAATGACCGCCACCTTCTAACCAAAATACAAAATTACCTCTATATTCGGAGAAAACTATGCAGTTCCTTAAAACACTCGGCGCTACCGCCTTGTTTGTTGCAAGCGCAGGCTTGGCACAAGCTGGCGAAACACTTGACGCAGTTAAAGCTAAAGGCTTTGTTCAGTGTGGCGTATCTCAAGGCCTACCCGGCTTTTCAAACCCTGATGACCAAGGTAATTGGACTGGTCTGGATGTTGATTTTTGTCGCTCCATGGCCGCTGCCATTTTTGGTGATGCTAAAGCTGTAAAATTCACGCCGCTTTCAGCGAAGGTTCGTTTTACCGCACTGACGTCAGGTGAAATTGATGTTTTGTCTCGTAACACTACGTGGACTATGAGCCGTGATACTGATTTCGGTGAATTCGTAGGCGTTACCTACTATGACGGCCAAGGCTTCATGGTGCCTAAATCACTAGGCGTTGCTAGCGCAACTGAGCTAAGTGGTGCCGCTGTATGTACTAACACCGGAACCACTACAGAGCTTAACGTTGCAGACTACTTCCGCGCTAACAACATGGACTACACCGTAGTTGCCTTTGAAAAAGCTGACGAAGTTGTTGCTGCATATGATGCTGGACGTTGTGACGTTTACACAACTGACCGTTCTAGTATCGCAGCCCAGCGTACAAAACTGTCCAAGCCTGATGATCACGTTGTATTGCCGGAAATCATTTCTAAAGAGCCACTGGGTCCATTGGTTCGGCACGGCGACAACGAATGGGGCGACATTGCACGTTGGTCTTTGAACTGTATGATTAACGCCGAAGAAATGGGCGTATCGTCTGCTAACATTGGCGAAATGGCTGCCTCAACTAACCCAGCTATCAAGCGTTTAGTTGGTTCTGAAGGCGACTTGGGAAGCAAGATCGGCCTAAGTAATGACTTCTGTGCAAACATCGTCGCCTCTGTTGGTAACTACGCAGAAAGCTACGATCGCAACGTTGGTCCCGATACCCCTCTAAAGCTGGAACGTGGTGTAAACGCACTATGGTCACAGGGCGGCATCTTATACGCGGCGCCGCAGCGCTAGATCGCAGTTGCATTCGTACTCACCAAGGGCCACGTTTGTGGCCTTTGGTTTTCTGCAGTAACACTCATTAGGTCGCATAAATCCTATGGCCAATAATCCCACGTCAATTAGTGGTATCACATCGCTGTGGAGGGACCCAGATAAACGCGCTCTTATCTACCAAGTTCTGGTTGTCGGTTTGATAATCTGGTTTGTGGGCAGCATCATTTCAAATACTGCTACCAATATGGAATCCCGAGGGTTGGCGTCGGGTTTTGGGTTTTTAAAAACGGGTGCAGGTTTTGGCATCATTAGCACACCACTGGTTAGCTATTCAGAAGAATCGAGCTATGGGGTGGTTTTTCTGGTTGGCTTAGTTAACACCATCATCATTGCGGCTGTGGGCTGCTTCCTGGCCTTGCTCTTGGGCTTTATTGTTGGTATTGCCCGTCTTTCCAACAATTGGTTAGTGCAGAAGGTTGCCACGTCCTACATAGAACTCTTTCGAAACATCCCGCTGTTACTTCAAATACTGTTTTGGTATAGCGCGGTGCTAAAACCGTTGCCAGGGCCCAGATCGTTGTATGAGGCCGGCCAACAGGTATCTCTGTCGCTCAATAATCGAGGCCTTATTTTTGCCGAGCCTGTCGGCCAACCTGGCATGGGCACTGTCTGGTGGGCACTGCTTGGCGGTGTGCTACTAACCTTCATTGTTCGCTGGTGGGCTACGCGGCGACAAATAGAAACAGGCAAACAATTTCCAGTTTTTTGGTCTGCGATTGCGTTGATTATTGCCATGCCATTGATCGTCTATTTTATCAAGGGCAGCCCAATGGATTTTGTGCCCGCTGAGATGACGCGATTCGCGCTCAAAGGTGGCGTTACTATCATCCCCGAATTTATTGCTCTGTTATTGGCGCTGGTGGTGTATACCGCAGCCTTTATCGCGGAAATCGTTAGAGCGGGTATTCAATCAGTTAGCCACGGTCAAACGGAGGCGGCATCAGCGTTGGGTGTTAAACCTAATCACCGCATGCGCTTGGTGGTTATCCCACAAGCGATGCGTGTAATCGTACCGCCGTTAACCAGTCAGTTTCTAAACCTCACCAAAAACTCGAGCCTGGCAACCGCAATTGCATACCCGGATTTATTTTCTGTGTTTGCCGGTACAACACTCAACCAAACGGGGCAGGCGGTTGAGATTATGGCCATGACCTTGGCCGTATACCTGACGCTCAGTTTACTCACCTCAGGGTTTATGAACTGGTACAACTCGCGTATTAAGTTGGTGGAACGCTAATGGCTAACGATCGATATAGCGGCCTCGTCAATGCCGGTGATTTGCCAGACAAGCCGGCACCGATGCGCACTGATGGGATTGTGGCTTGGGCTCGAGACAACCTGTTTGACGGTATGTTTAACAGTGTGCTCTCGTTGTTGGCCTTGGCATTTGTACTTTATGTCATCCCGCCAGCGCTAAACTGGTTGGTCTTTAGCGCCAATTGGGCGGGCGGCGCTGATGCCTGCAGGGCTAACCCGGATGCAGCCTGTTGGCCGTTCGTTACTGCTCGTTGGGAGCAGTTTCTGTACGGTTTTTACGAAAAATCAGAACGCTGGCGCATCAACATTTTACTAGTGACTTTAACCATCGGTATTTTGTGGCTAGCGATTGAAAAAATGCCGGCTAAAAAACACATTGCGATATTCATGTTGTTTATTTTTCCTGTGTTGGCTTTTTTCATGATGTACGGTACTGAGTCAGCCGTTAAGGGTATTGATAGCACTCTGGCGGCACATGCAGCTTCTGGCGAGTTCGCACCGTTGGATCCTGTGCGTAAATTGATTCGTATACCCTTCGCAGCAGCTGATTTAAGAACGGTGGAAACCTCTCAATGGGGTGGTTTCACGCTTACTCTGGTTATTGCGTTAAGCGGTATCGTTGCATCGCTGCCCTTAGGTGTGCTGCTGGCATTGGGTCGTCGATCCAAGATGAGAATGATCAGCTTGCTCAGCACCATTTTTATAGAATTCTGGCGAGGTATTCCGTTGGTTGCCGTATTGTTTATGGCAAGCATTATGTTTCCGCTATTTTTACCGCCCGGTGCCCAATTTGATCAACTACTTCGTGCGGTTATTGGAGTTGCCTTATTTGCCTCTGCCTATATGGCTGAAGTGGTACGAGGCGGTTTGCAAGCGATAAGTAAAGGCCAGTACGAAGGTGCCATGGCGCTGGGTTTGCCGTATACAAAAATGATGCGCCTGATTATCATGCCGCAAGCATTGAAAGTGGTTATACCTGGCATAGTTAATACGTTTATTGGTCTTTTCAAAGACACGACACTGGTTTTAATCATTTCGTTGTTTGATTTGCTGGGCATAGTGCAGGCATCAATTGCTGATCCAAACTGGTCAATTGCAAGTGTGCCTTATACAGGCTACGCATTTGTGGCCATTGTGTTCTGGATCTGCTGTTACAGCATGGCGATCTACAGTCGCCGCATTGAAGAAAAACTCCACACTGGCCACAAGCGCTAGACGTTAAATGGCTACAAAGGTATAGAGACAAACATGCAATCTCAGAATAATAGTTCAAACATGCAAGTGTCTGATGAAGTTGTTATCAACATCAATGACATGAACAAGTGGTACGGCAATTTCCATGTGCTTAAAGACATTAACCTCACGGTTAACCGTGGCGAGCGCATCGTGGTGTGTGGGCCTTCAGGCTCGGGCAAATCAACGCTTATCCGATGCATTAATCGCCTTGAAGAGCACCAGCAGGGTTTGATTGATGTTGATGGTATCGAACTTACCAACGATATTAAAAACATCGATGCCATCCGTCGTGAAGTCGGCATGGTGTTTCAGCACTTCAACTTGTTCCCACATCTAACGGTGCTGGAGAATTGCACGCTTGCTCCGATTTGGGTTAAGAAGATGCCAAAGAAGGACGCTGAAGAAGTGGCGATGCAGTATTTGGAACGTGTGCGCATACCTGAGCAGGCAGGGAAGTTTCCCGGCCAGCTTTCCGGTGGCCAGCAGCAGCGAGTTGCGATTGCTCGATCTTTATGCATGAGCCCTAAAATCATGTTATTTGATGAGCCCACCTCGGCGCTTGACCCTGAAATGATTAAAGAAGTACTGGACGTTATGATCGAGCTGGCGCAAGAAGGTATGACGATGATTTGCGTGACTCACGAAATGGGTTTTGCAAAGACGGTGGCCAATCGAGTGATCTTTATGGACGAAGGACAGATCATAGAAGAAAACGAACCAAACGAATTTTTCGATAACCCTCAATCTGATCGTACGAAACTATTCCTAAGCCAAATTTTGGCCCACTAGCCGTTCCGTCGCCGCGGGGATCCTTATTTGGGGACAGACCACGATTAACGGCCATCGCACAACTTACCCGATGTATCGCCGCTAAACGTTTAATCGTGGTCTGTCCCCATTTAATCGCGGAGGGCACGTAGCCCGCATTGGCGACGATGACAAATGCCAGTAGATTCCCGCGTTCGCAAGAACAACATTCATTCCCCCGATGCTGGCGTTCCGACGTTCCGTAACCCATTTAAAACCGCCCATGGCTTCCAGACCGGCGTATTTGCTAGGGTGATAATAACAAACGTCAAACATCTGTCTTCAACAGCGTCTATCTAGCCTGCCAAGGCTGAAAATAAACCGGTTTTCACCTATGCTGTTTGGTTGACAGCGCTACGAAACCCCTACATAATGCCCGGCTTGCTTGCCGGAGGGGTTCCCGAGCGGTCAAAGGGGGCAGACTGTAAATCTGCTGGCTCAGCCTTCGGAGGTTCGAATCCTCCTCCCTCCACCAATGAAAATTGGTAAGCAAGAAGAGTAGTAACGTTTTACAGAACGAATTTTTACAGAACGAAATTTTTTGTACGAAATGAGTACGATATTTGTAGTATGGGCACCGTGGGATGGGGTTTTCATGGGGTCTGGTGGCAACCTTAGGCGGGTGTAGTTCAACGGTAGAACCTCAGCCTTCCAAGCTGATGACGAGGGTTCGAGTCCCTTCACCCGCTCCATTTAATGGGCTGCGGGGGTTTATATTGTGGTTTGTATAGCTGCCCATATAGCTCAGCGGTAGAGCACTTCCTTGGTAAGGAAGAGGTCTCCGGTTCAAGTCCGGATATGGGCTCCACCACACGTGGTTGCAGCGTTAAGCAATTTACCCCAGTGATTTAATGTGATTACACGACTAACTTTATTACCTGGTAGAGGCGCCGCCTGATGTCTAAGGAAAAATTCGAACGAAACAAACCGCACGTTAACGTAGGCACAATTGGCCACGTTGACCACGGTAAAACAACGCTGACAGCCGCGTTGACAATTTGCCAGGCTGAAGCGATGGGTGGAGAGGCCAAAGCCTACGACCAGATAGACAACGCGCCAGAAGAGA
>JAZGEF010000079.1:0-11789 GCA_036478595.1 Granulosicoccaceae bacterium | reverse complement strand
ACATTTAGCGCAGGCGGGCAGTCGATCAGAATGTAATCGTATTCGGCGCGGGCGGGCGTTAAGACATCACGCAAACGACGCTCGCGGTTATCCATGCCCATTAATTCGACTTCAGCAGCCGTTAGATCCGCATTGGCTGGCAATACATCAACGCCGTTGTCTTCACTGGTTTGGCAAACATCAGCAACCGACGCCCCCTCAACCAGCAGGTCAAATACCGACATGTCGACATTGTATTTGTCGATACCACAGCCCATCGTGGCATTACCTTGCGGATCGAGATCGATCAACAACACGCGCTTACGCATACTGCCTAGCGCAGCAGCCAGATTGACGCAAGTCGTGGTCTTCCCCACCCCGCCTTTCTGGTTAGCTATTGCAATGATTCGACTCATAGGGTGAGTTTAATGCATAACCAGAGAAGTGTTTCGTTAATCAACGTTGTAGGTGACGCTCATCGTATATACCGTCGTTCACCACGGTGGGCTAGCCGCCCTCCGGGGTGAACGACGGTATCAATGCCTGTATAAAAGCTGATCACTAAACAGCCCAAGGCCTTTAAGCAATACCTCCGCAGGCTATGTCTGTCATTTAGACCACCTTACGAAGGCGGGAAAGAGATAATGCCGTAAACGCAAAAAGGCCCAGACAAAGTCTGAGCCTTTCTTAGTTACCGATTTAAATACACCCCTGCGCGCAAATCAGAGCGTTTAACCATTAAGCAGCGACAGTATTGCTTACTGGATTACGTGGTGGCTTGGGCGCATTGTTGGTATTGGCTGCAGCAGCATTGCGCTGGCTAACCACAACTGGCCCTTTAAACACCGAAACCAAACCCTTGGCCAGCCTAGGCAATGTTTGCCCTTTGGCTGCTTTTCTGCCATGACGCACAAGGTCGTTAATATCGCCGCGAATAATACCAATATCTTCCAACTGAGCATCATTCATTGATGCCAACTCTCTAGCTGCACGTGCTTGCTCACCACGAGTGGCTTTTCGGGCAGCATTGGCTGACATTGGCTGCTCCACCAGGCCGCCGCGACCGTAGCGAACCACTTCAGCGATATTGCCTCGAGTGATACCCAAGTCGTTAAGATCAGCATCAGTTAACGCGTGTAGCTCGGCAATGGCTGCTTTATGTGCTTTACGCTCAACCTTAAGCGCCTTAGCGCGAAGCTTGGCAGGCGACGGCTGCTTGCGAACTTTATAGATCAAGTCGCCGCGGGTCACGCCAATGTCGGTTAATGAGCGGTCATCCATTGCCAGCAAACGCTGATGATTGTATCGGCCAGCTTTTGCTGTTTGGTAGTGATCAAGGTGATCTGTTAAATAAGTTTGTAGTTGGAACATAGCGATCTCCCATGGATGCCGTTGTCATATATCATCAGCGAAGGCATAGTGCGCATCGCTGTGTCGATATTGAATTTACGACTGATTGCGCTCTATCTCAAACGATAGTTTCTTGAAGCTGACATAAGCAAAACTTAAAGCAGAAATTGTGGCTGGCCCAATTCCCTTAAATGCCTTGCATGCCTTTGTTATTGCAGCCCGTCACGGCAGCTTTAGTAAGGCTGCAGATGAGCTCCACGTCACACCCGCAGCGGTGAGTCAACAGATCCGAGCGCTAGAAGATCAGCTTCGGGTACAGCTATTCCACCGGCTTAACCGTGGTATTGCTTTGACAGATGCAGGCCAGGCAGGCCTTGCCAAATTACAAGAAGGATTTACCAGCATCCAGTTAGCTGTGCAGCAGATGCAAAGTGCCGATCAAAAGAGCGAACTCAATATTTGGACATCCCCCTCGTTTGCCTCGAAATGGCTGATGCCACGCATGCATCGTTTTATTGAAGCTAACCCCACCATTGATTTACGTATCTCAGGTAGTGCCGAGCTAATTGATTCAGATTCGACAGCGCCATCGTTAAGTGCTCAAACACTTAAGGCGCACAACATTGATGTGGCGATTCGATTTGGCAGTGGTAACTACCCAGGGTGCGATGTTGAAAAACTGATGGATGTGGATGCCATTACCTTTTGCAGCCCAACCTTGCTGGCGGACGATGCGCCGCTGCCGCTGAACAACCCTGAGGATCTTTTGCAGCATACACTGCTACATGATGAATCCCCATATGAAGGCAGGCCGAACTGGGAAAGTTGGTTAAGTGATGCAGGCCTATCAGGGAAAGTGGCTAAGCATAATTTGTATTTCAATAGTGTGTTGTTGGCCCTATCGGCAGCAGTAGAAGGCCAGGGTGTTGTGCTAACCCTCGACAAGCTAGCCGAAAACGATATTAGGAAAGGGGATTTGGTTCGAGTGTTTGATTTACCCACTGATGTGGATCAGGCGTATCACCTAGTGACGCTACAAGGCACAGCACAAGATTCTCGTGTGCGGGTGTTTCGGGAATGGCTGATCAACGAAACCAGCGTTTAAGGTTTGCAAGCGCACAGATATTAGAAACCTACCAGCCACTGACGAATAGGCAATAGCTCGGCAACAAGCAGTACCACCACACCAGCACGCACCAATGGTTTCGTGCGCCTACACCACAACACCACGCCACAAACAAATGCCACCAGCCCCTCTAGCGGCGCAAGCCACCGCGCATGATGAGCACTATCCCTGTAACTTAGCGGGCTGACAAAACGCCAATCGCTTAACGGCCAAAAGTGGGCGCTTGCATCATCTTGATGCATCGTTATCACGTCTGAACGGCATGGCACTATTTTTCCCTACCGGTACAAAATGCCTCAGCTACTAATTTTTATCCTGCAAAGCATTAGTACATTGAAGCATGCATCAGTAGAGTCGCAGCTTCCATTCAACGAAAAGGGAGCTCGACATGAAACAGCTTGTTAATATATTGGCAGCCTGCACATTCGTTGCAGGGCCAGCACTCGCTGCAACGAACTTGGAAAAACTTGGCGCATTTAAGCTAACTGGCACAACAGAACACATCTACGTTGATCAAAGCGCAGAGGCCGCTGCACCCATTCGCAGCATACTAGAGCGTATTTCCCTGCCAGCAGGATTCAAAATAGAACTCTACGCGCTGGTACCTGATGCCAGGCATATGGCGATGGCGCCACAGGGCACCGTGTTATTTGTCGGCACCAAAAAAACCAAAGTATGGGCTGTAATGGATCGTAACCGTGACCGCGTGGCTGACGAAGTGAAAGACTTTGCGCCGTCACTCGAAATGGATGTACCCAACGGCGTGGCGTTTTCCAAAGATGGGTTTTTGTTTATCGCTGAACGCAACCGCGTGATGATGTACCCAGCGGCCGAGTTCTTTCATGAAAGCCCGGACGTAGTCGCCGTACCTATTGTGCCAAAAGGCACACTCATACCCGTTGAAGAAGAGAGTTATAACCACACTGCACGGGTAGTCAAGGTTGGGCCGGACGACAAACTATACATCTCACTCGGCCAGCCATTTAATGTTACTCCACCTGAAAAGCTAGACCTATATACGCAATCAGGCATTGGTGGCATCATTCGTATGAATCGAGATGGTTCTAATAGAGAAGTGTATACCTACGGCGTTCGTAACTCGGTTGGCCATGACTTTCACCCAGAGACCGGCGAGCTATGGTGGACCGACAATCAGGTTGATGGCATGGGCGATGACATACCAGTAGGTGAGATCAACCGACAAACTGCAATGGGCCAACACTTTGGCCACCCTTGGTTTGGTGGTGGCACTACGCGCACCAATGAATACGCCGGGCAAGACGTACCGGTTGAAGTGGTGCACCCTGCATCGGAGACTATTGCACACGCAGCTGATTTGGGTATGACGTTTTACTCTGGCAAGATGTTCCCGTCTAAATACAAAAACGCAATCTTCTCAGCGCAACACGGCTCGTGGAATCGCACCACACCGGTTGGCGCAAGAGTGATGGTGACATTTATCGACGACGAGGGTAATGCATCAACCGAACCCTTCGCAGAAGGCTGGATTGATGAGAACGGCGAATATGACGGACGCCCCGTTGATGTCGCGCAAATGAAAGATGGCTCTATATTAGTGTCGGATGATTTTGCTAACGCTATTTATCGCATTACTTACTCAGAGTAACTTTCTCCCTATATCGTTATTAGTACAAAAAGCAAAACGCTGGCCGGGCTTGCTCGGTCAGCATCAACAATCAGGATAGATACATGAAAGCAACACACGTTGGTTTGGCGATGGGCTACGCGGCGGCGCTAACCTTTACTGCAGCGACACAAGCAGCCGATCCAATGAAAGGCCAATCCCTGTCAAAACAATGTTCGGTATGCCATGGCAAAATCGGTATCGCAAAGGATCCCGAAGTGCCAAACCTTGCCGGCCAGTCAGCTTTTTATGTAGAGAAAAGCCTTAAGGACTATCAAACAGGTATACGAGAAGATCGACGCATGACACTCATGGTGCAAAACCTGAGTGAGCAGGATATTAAAGACATCGCCGCCTGGTATGAATCGATTGTGGTGACGGCTACGGCGCCGGAATAGCCGGTGGAGAGCAACTAACAACGGCAATATGCCGCTCAGAATCAACGCCAGCAATGCGCACTTGCTCAACTGACTCCAACTGAAATGGCTCCGGTAGTTGTTCAGGCAACTTGTCAGCCTTACCCAACATGATCAGCACCTGCCCGCCCGGCTTACACAAGCCACCCGCAATCTGTAAAAACTTATCAGGCGCGGTAAACGCGCGCGATACCACACAGCTTGCTTGTGCTTGTACATTCTCAACCCGCTCTTGCATTACTGTGATGTTTTGCAAGCCTAGCTCTACTTTGGCCTGTTGTTGAAAGCGTGTTTTTTTGCCGTTACTCTCGATCGATAAGAAATTTAGTTGTGGATGCACGATGGCTAATGGGATTACGGGTAAACCCGCACCACTGCCGATATCAATCACATCGATGTGACTATCACTAATACCAGCATCACCAGTACGAAGATAGGCAAGCAAACTTAAGGAATCAATAATATGCCGCGGGATCATCTGATCAAGCTCGCGCACCGCAGTGAGATTGAAGGCGCGATTCCATTTGCCGATTAACTGCAAAAAAGCATCCAGCTGTTGTAGTTGCTCTGCTGGTAGCTCAATAGCTGCTTGTGTTAGCGCCTTTTGTAGCGAGACGCGCAATGGAGAATGAGATAAAGACATACAGCCTCAACGACAATACAAAAAATGCTGCTATGCCGATTCGCGCAGTGTTCGTTTTTTTAGATGCACTAGCAATATTGAGATGGCAGCCGGCGTCACACCTGAAATGCGCGATGCCTGGCCGATCGTTTCGGGCTTGTGTGAGTTCAGCTTTTCAGCGATCTCATTGGATAAGCTACGCACCTTGGTGTAATCAAGATCCTGTGGCAAACGGGTGTCCGTTTGAGTGCGCGATTTATCAATCTCAGCTTGTTGCCTGTCAAGATAGCCTGCGTACTTGCCTTGTATCTCAACTTGCTCTACTACCTGTTTATCAAGGTTTGATAATTCAGGGGCGAGTAGCTCCAGCGCTGCCTGGAGGTTGACTTCAGGCATTTTGAGCAGTTCATTTAATCGACGCTCACGCGAAAGCTTCAAACCGGTTTGTGCAGTCAGAGTTTTAGCTTGATCAGTACCGGGGCGTATCCAAACGGTTTTGATTTGGCTCTGTAGGGTTGTAATCGCTTCCGCTTTTTTATTAAACGCTTCCCATCGCACATCATCCACTAAACCAAGATTACGGCCTTGTTCGGTTAAGCGAAGGTCGGCGTTATCTTCACGTAGCATTAAGCGGTACTCAGCGCGGCTAGTAAACATACGATAAGGCTCACGGGTGCCACGAGTAATTAAATCATCAATCATTACACCGATATAAGCTTCATCACGGCGCGGTGTCCAGTAATCCAAACCCGTAACCTGACGTGCTGCGTTAAGCCCTGCAATCAAACCCTGCGCGGCGGCTTCTTCGTAACCCGTAGTGCCATTAATCTGCCCGGCAAAAAACAAACCGCTAACTGCGCGAGTCTCTAACGACGGACGCAGACCTTGAGGATCAAAAAAGTCGTATTCAATTGCGTAGCCCGGCCGTGTGATATGCGCGTTTTCAAAACCCACTATCGATTGTATATAGGCAATCTGCACATCAAAGGGCAAACTGGTCGAGATACCATTGGGGTAAACCTCGTGTGTATTTAAACCCTCTGGTTCGATAAAAATCTGATGTGAACTTTTATCAGCAAAGCGTACTACTTTGTCTTCTATCGATGGGCAGTAACGCGGGCCCACACCTTCAATGTCGCCACCGAATAGTGGTGAGCGATGCATAGCGCCTTTAATAATGTCGTGAGTCTTTTCATTCGTGTGCGTGATATGACAATGAACTTGCTCTGGATGATCATCCTGGCTTCCCATAAACGAGAACACCGGGCGCGGAGTATCTCCGGGTTGTGAATCAAGATGCTCGTAGTTAATCGTACGGCCATCAAGACGCGGCGGCGTACCCGTTTTTAAACGGCCAGTTAGTAAGGGTAGTTCGCGCAAGCGCATTGCCAGCGTTTGAGCTGGCGGATCACCTGCACGACCTGCAGATTCCTTTGCTTCACCGACATGAATTTTACCGGCGAGGAATGTACCCACCGTGAGCACAACAGTGGGTGCTTGAAACTTCACACCAAGTTGAGTGACAGCACCCGTGATGCGGTCACCCTCAATAATTAAGTCATCAACCGCTTGTTGGAATATCGTTAAGTTAGCTTGGTTTTCAAGCATGATGCGAATCGCGTTGCGATATAACGTGCGATCAGCCTGCGCACGAGTCGCTCGAACTGCAGGACCTTTGCTTTGATTAAGCGTACGAAAATGAATACCGGCAATGTCAGCCGCCTTCGCCATCGCACCACCCAGTGCATCAATCTCTCTTACGAGGTGCCCTTTACCAATACCGCCAATCGCCGGGTTACAACTCATCATCCCTAGCGTGTCGATATTATGAGTAAGCAGAATAGTATTCGCGCCCGAGCGCGCAGCCGCTAAGGCAGCTTCAGTACCAGCATGGCCACCACCGATAACGATGACATCATATGAGTGCGGATAGAACATTGAGCAATTCTAGCGCACTTCGAGTGGATCACAGCGCCGAAATAGCAACAAAGCTACGACAAGTCGGCAAGTTTGCTTGTTGAGTGCGTGGCCGGCATCGTTCGCACAAATTTAAAGCCCCTTCCAAGATCGAAACTATTCTCAGGAAGCATGGAACCCATCCATGGGTGCACAGCGCCTCTAATGAGAGCCTATTGCGAATAGAGCTACTCAAACAGATGTTGAGTAACCACGGCGGCTACTAATTAACCATAAATTCACTTGGCGTGTTTTCAGCGATATAGCGAGTGGCTTCTAGGATACTTGATCGAATAGCCTTTTCCATAGGTGTGTTGGAGTAAGTGTCTAAACCACCACCCATGCTGCCTCCGCCCGTGAGTACAGAGAGTGCACCACCAAAGTTTGTATCTGTGGCTACAGTCTCTACACTGGTTGCAGCATAAACCTCAGATGTTTCGGCATTCCAGATACGGATATCCATCGCCATTGATGATTTTTTTACGCTCCCTGTCACGGCTCCTAACAACGACGAAGCCTTCTTCCCGAGAAGGCCTGCAGTCAATCCACCACTTTTACCAGAACTGCCCGGCGCCCAACCAGTTATGTACGCAGTTACGCGTAAATCAGAACCTTTTACACTGCCTCGTTTCTTACCTGACGAATCGGTGTAGCCTTCTTCTTGCAACGCAACTTCATCTTTTAAGCCTTCGATGCGAGCACGTTCCAATACGCGGTACCGTTTACTTTGTACCAATGCAGTTGTCAGCATCGCCTTGAGCGAGTCGGTGTGTGCCACCTGATCATTGTTGCTGAAGGAAAAATCAGTTCCGCCAATGCCAATTGTTGTTTTAGATGTTCCTACCTTCCATTCAAAGTCGTCTACTGCTATAAAGGCCCTTGGACCGTCATAAGCAGGTAATAGCTCTTCCATTCCACCACCAACCTTAGAGGTCACTGAACTTTCTTGCTTACCGGTGGCGAGGCAAGCAGATAATATAAAAGTTGTAAATAGAATCGAAACTGCTGATGTGAATCCCTTAGTGTTCAACATGAAATCTCTCCGTAATATATGAATAATTTGAGTATTAAATTAACAACCATGCTCTCCACTGGGGTTTGCATTATTTCGACATGAGGCTGTTTTTAGCCGTTTTAATAGTAATCCTATTAGGTAATAGATCATACTCATTTTAATAGGTATTCATCTTTGTGTGATATCCGTCAAAATGCGAACGCAGTTGGCTCATGTTACGAACGTCACATTTTTACGCTCTCACGTTATCCAAATGGGGTATACACCGGGTAGTCAGAAAAAAGCATAGTTGTGTGATCGTATTCATTTTGACCCACTCTACGGCATTAAAGCTACTAGTACGCGCGGACATTCAACGGCAACAAATTACTTACCCGCACAGAAGTCTGAAAAAATCCTACCGAGCAAGTCATTGGTATCAAACTGCGGGGATAGAACATTGTGCAACTCTAACGCACTGGGTTCGAGCCTGTCGGCTGGTTTGCAATAGCGTGTGCGAACGACAGCCCTAACCGAATGAACTGAGGTGTCGATCACGCGAACAGTGCTCTTCGTAATAGGTTCTGATTACAGGGTCTACCCCGGAGGGCACGTAGTAAGCGGCAAGGATGCCGCTTCGAAGCCCCCATGGATGGGCTCGTAGCGTCCCAGTAATCAGAACCTATTACGGAGGGCACCCAGTTCGTGTGAACGATGCCGACCGCACGAGAAGTATGCAAACTTGCCCACTTGTCGCAGCTTTGTTGCTGTTTCAGCAGTGTGATCCACTCGAAGTACTGCCAATCTGGCATACAAAGATCTGCACCTGAACTGGGATGGATGCTACAAACGGGCGTGTATGAAACTTGCGAAAAAGAACACTTCATAAATCTGTGGCGACCGCTCAAACTAGCGAGAAAGACTCCCGAACGAGCGCTCTTCTACCGCTACCGTTTGCGCCGTCACCGGGTGCTGGCATGATAATAAGTCCTTAGCTTCTCGATACGGACACGGTAACAATTTTTATTGGCTAGCCATATAGGGACATACCCTGCCTAGGGTTTACCTTTAGTTTGGATTCACGGTGAACTCAACTAGCGGTTTGTTCACTTTTAAAGTCATATTTTTTCTAGGAATATAACTTATTGATCGCGTAGCCTCAACTTGCTTCTTGCCAGAAGTCTACGTCGGGGTTATTGCGCTTTGCAACAACATATTGCTTGGCATCATCCATTTCCAAGTAACCACCGTCCATGTACACAATGCCTAGATCACAGCACTCTACGAATGTCTTGATCAGAGTTTGAATTGAAGTGTATTCAATGTCCACTTTTGGATAGCCCAGCATAAATTTTATGACAGGACTTGAATCTCCATCATTGGACGGCTGGGAAAGATCAACGGCATAAAAATCACCACCACCATTGGCTAAAATTGGCCACCATTTTTCTGACCAGCGTGCATCGCCTTTGTTGGCTTTCAAATGGGCGATCGATTCGCCGATACTCATCAGATAAAACCCTGGAATGAAATGAATGTCATCAAGGAGTATTCCGCCATCCTCAGTAACACCATTGCTCCAGTTGTACAATTCAACTATTTCTGCAGTTGGCACAAGACCGACTGATTTAAAAACCGATACTACAGCGTCACTATCAAGCCCCGGCTGCAAGTGGCCTAGCGTAGGCATACCAAAAGATTGTAAGTGTAATCGCAACGAATCGAGTTGTTTGGTAAGTGCACTCATAAATTTTATTTATCCCTAATCTCTACCTTAAAAGCATCACCGTCCTTGATATTGTTTTTGTCGTAAAAACTGCTCAAGGTCCCGCCTTGACTGTGTTGTTCAGTTACCTTAACAGGCGCGACTTGAGCACCTTTACCTCCCTGTTTTGATGAGGCAAACGGATACTCATCCAACGAATAACCGCTACTGGCTTTATTATGCCCACGTAGCGCTTCTCGTCGATTATTATCAATAGCAAGTTTCCCCTCCAGTCTATTTATAACATCGGGATGCCCATTCGCCTGAGCTTTTTCGATGTTTTTAGCAATACCGGGCGTTTTTTCATGTGTAAAAACCACCGTTGGTAGATCGCTTGATTTCGCTGCATCTTTTACAGCATCAGCTGCATCCGTAATATTGTCCACCGCTTTTCCAGCCCTGACACCGGGTACGACCCCAGCCACAGCCATTCCTAGAGTTCCAATACTAGGGTCAACAGCAACGTCTCTGATGCCCAATGCAGCGCCGCCGACACCGGAAAGGCCGATCAGGCCTTCAGTTATCGCTGTTAGCTCGTCGGTTGCATCGCGGAGGTCGGGGTCTGGTCGTGCCACGCCGTGGCAATCGGCCAAACAGGCTTCAGCTGAAGGCCCTGGGTCACCGGCCAGATAATCTGCAACCTCTCGAGCAAATTCCTGTTCTGTAGGGCCAACGCGAGTTCGGGAACTTGGGTCAATTTTGACCGATCCAGGTGGCGAGTATTCTGGCCGGTACGTTGGAGTGATATTCAGTGATTGAAAAGAAAAAACATTTGATCTGGTCTTTGCCTGATCCGCGATCATGCTATCCCAAGTCGAACTGCTTCCTTGGGCTGGGCCGTCGGCCGCGCCAGCAAAATCAATATCCGCTATCGACGGCGTTGATGCCAACTTTTCAGCGGTAGTGGGTTGGCTAACGATCTGTTGAGCCGTGGTTACCCTTTCCCGTTGTCTGTTACGATCATTATCGGAACTGCCATGGCTTCTGGAGCTAGAACTTCTTGACGAACTAGATGTCCTATCAAGGCCATTTGCGGCATCACGCGCTGCTGACATGAGAATAACTCCTTAGGTTCTCGATACGCGCACGGTAACAATTTTTATCGGCTAGCCATATAGGGACATACCCTACCCAAGGTTTACCCTATGCATGAATTCACGGTGAATACTTTGCAGTCCGGTGTTCTTTTCGGCCATTATGGCCGGTTATTATGCGCTTCGTAATAAGCACGTAATACCGCATTCATTCGGCTCTGGTAGCCCTTGCCTGTGCCTTCATCCACTCAAGAACATCAGTATCAACACGCAAAGCAATTTGTTTTTTTCCGGGTGAAAATTTCATTTCCACTGAGTCAAGAAACGCGTCGTCAAATTCAGGAACATCGCTGTAATCGATATCCTCATCCTTGACTGCATCAATTTTTTTCAAGTTGCTGTGAATACTTTTCTTGTTCACGGGCATTCCCCTTTCGCATTGAAAAACTCGCAACCGAATCAACGTAGGCATCCTTTGCGCGAACGAGCGCTCTTCGCGGTGGGCACGGATTGCTGGGTGTCAGCGGCAAGGATGCCGCTGCCAAGCCCCCAAGGATGGGTTTATGGCGTCCCAGTAGTCCGTGCCCACCGCGAAGGGCGCAGAGTTTGTGTAAAGGATGCCGACCCTTCCTGGGAATCGCAGGCCAAAATCACTTACCCACACAAAAGTCTGCAAAGATTCTACCGAGCAAATCATCGGCATCAAACTGCCCGGTAATCTCATTAAGCGCTTGCTGCGCTAATTTGAGTTCTTCTGCTGCAAGCTCTGGCATTTGGTTTTCTTGCAAACGCTTTAATGCATTGGCGCAAGCTTCTTGTGCAACGTTTAAGGCATGAAGATGGCGTCTTCGCGCTAGAAACACACCTTCTATTGAGTCATCGCGCCCAGCCACTTTGAGCAA
>JAZGEF010000078.1:0-11700 GCA_036478595.1 Granulosicoccaceae bacterium | reverse complement strand
GCGAAAACCACTCTGGCGAGCACCGCTATTACGAAAATCAAAGACGAACGATATATCATGGAGCAAAAGACCATTAAAGATGTGATCAACATTGTGTGCTAATAGGGTTGTGCTAATAGCTGAAAACTGTGACCCACAGCACACGACGGAAAATACCCAATCAGGTGCTACCGAGAATCGCTGTTTAGCGCGCTTTCGTCAAGGCGTTTGGGTTTCAATTAACACTCGTTTTTAGTCCAAAGTGAGTATCCGTACTCAATCCAGACAACACACCAGCCATACGCCCATAACGGTAAAGGATTTACTACTTAGCGATGCGTGTTTTGGCCGATAAGGTATCCATACTAATCGGTCAGATCGATCCATGAATCAACCCGCTTTACGCACAGAAGTTAGCCATCTGGCAGAACTGTCCAATGTGGTGGTACAACTAGAAACCATATTACTAGGCAAGCGTCGTCAGATAAAACTTGCCGTCGCCTGTTTAATAGCCAACGGCCATCTGCTAATCGAAGATGTACCAGGGGTTGGCAAAACCACCTTGGCACAAGGGTTAAGCGCAACACTAGGGTTACCTTGGAACAGACTACAGTTCACCAGCGACTTACTACCTGCCGATGTCATAGGTGTATCAGTGTTCAATACAAACACTCACAACTTCGAATTTAAACACGGCCCAGTATTTACATCTGTACTGCTTGCCGATGAAATCAACCGAGCCCCACCCAAAGCACAAAGTGCTTTGCTAGAGGCAATGGAAGAGCGGCAGATATCGTTAGATGGCGAAACTTATAAACTTGACGATGAGTTTTTTGTTATCGCCACACAAAACCCAACTGATCAATTAGGTACATACCCGTTACCTGAATCTCAATTAGATAGATTTTTGGTGAGCATTGCTTTGGGGTATCCCGATAGCATCGAGGAACGCACCTTGTTGAAAACAGGCGATAGACGCCAATCGATTCAATCGCTAGAGCCAGTAGCTGGACCACTACAGATCAAACACTGGTCAGAGTGCGCAACGCGTCTGCATGTTTCTGACACTGTTATTGACTACATTCAGGCCCTGCTTAACGCATCCCGGCTCGGCGACAACGGTTTAAGCCCGCGTGCAGGGTTGAGCTTAGTTAGGTTGTGCAAAGCATTTGCTTATTTAAACGGACAAAATCACGTCACCGCTGATGATGTGCAACATGTATTTCCAGCCTTGGCGGGGCATCGACTAACCGGCCAGGTGAGTTCGGGTGTGGTGGCAGCTCAAGCCCTGCTTGATAGCGTAACTGCTCCTTAACCAGCAATTGAAGGCCTTGCAGTTGCACGCACCATGAGACTAAGCAAAAATTTCAGACAACGGTTATTCAGGACACGCCCTGAAGACGCACTGCCGCTTACGATTCACCACAAACGCATCTATATACTGCCCACGAAACGCGGTTGGGTGTTTTTAGCATCCTTGTTGTTTATGCTGATTTCGTCAATCAACTACGCATTGAGCTTGGGTTATGCATTAAGCTTTTTGTTTACCGGCATGTTTGCTGCAACCTTACTCGAAACCTATAAAAATCTAGCTGGCGTAACGATCGAATCAATCCGCGGCAAAAACGTATTTGCCGGCGAGCGGGCAGAATTTTCCATCGGGCTAAGTAGCGGTGCAGATATCAATCGTCACGATATTGAGCTACGCGCATCGAATGTCAACAATGTCTGCACAGTCAGTCCCGATTCGCAAACCCAATGCAGCTTAACTATCGGCACAACAAAGCGTGGAAAGGTTGCGCTTGGCAGGCTCACACTACAAAGCCGCTACCCATTAGGCTTATGGTACACCTGGTGTTATCTGCACTCCCCCACTGCGGTTATTGCCTACCCTGCACCGGAAGCCAATCCACCGCCTCTTCCTCTTAGCTCAACGGACGCTGTTGGTGACAAGGCCACACACAATAGATCTGGCGATGTTGCTGGGCTGCGTGAATATCAACCCGGGGATACACCCTCGCAATTCGCATGGAAATCGTTAGCGCGCGGTCAAGGCTTGCAAGTTAAAAAATTCGAAGAAAACCAACAAGGTGGCGAAGTTGTGTTAACACAACACGCTACAAAGCAACACGAGCTTGAAGCTCAACTTTCAAGATTAAGCGCATGGGTAATCGCCGCAGAGCAAAACCAAAACCAATATGCATTAACACTAAGCGACAAGCAGCTTCCACTTGCCAATGGAATTGCGCATAAAAAGTTGGCATTGGAATCCTTAGCACTGCATGGCCTCTTGCGATGATAGGGTCACGCCGCAAAAAACAAACAAAAACAAACAACCAGCTTAGCGACCGTTCCTTTGATGCAATGGCTGTGATGATTCTGTTAGCACAACTGCCACATATTCTTCATATGCCCGTTTGGATCAGTGCATTTGGCGTTGGTCTTGTTGCGACGAAATGGTGGAGTATTCACCACCTTGGCAATCTTAAACTCAATTGGTTTTTATCATCGCATGCTGCGGTTTTCTGGGGCGTACTTGGTGGTGTATTAATAAAGCTTCACTACGGTTACTTTATCGGTCGCGACCCATGTGTGGCTTTTCTGTTTTTATTAGTGGGGTGTAAATTTGCAGAAACTCACAAGCAGTCAGATGCCACCACGTTAATGTGCCTTAGTGGTTTTCTGCTGCTGACTCAGTATTTTTACTCGCAAGCGATTTTGTCAGCAGTGCTCACTATCCCTGCTGTGATGTCTTTGGGGGTAGCGCTCAGTATTCTGAACGAACATACCAAGCGCCCGCTTTCGGCACACACGCGCTTAGTAGGCAAATTGCTTTTTCAAGGCGCGCCCATAGCGGCGCTGCTATTTGTTGTGTTTCCACGCCTACCTGGCCCGCTATGGTCACTACCAGAGGATGCTGCAGCCACTACCGGTTTAAGCGACAACATGTCTCCTGGTGACATAAGCAATCTCTCACAATCTGGCGAAGTTGCGTTTAGAGTTGATTTCGATGGCACTCCACCCGATGCACGCGATCTATATTGGCGCGGCCCTGTAATGAGTAGTTTCGATGGACGAAACTGGGCTATTAACAAGTTTCAAGCAGAAGGCGCGATCGAAGCTGGCAACACGGGTCGTGATGTTGGAGGTGATAAAAGTCGGTCCATTTCCTACACGGTCACGCTACAACCTCATAATAAAAAATGGTTATTTGCGCTCGAACAGGCATCTACACTGCCGAGCTCGGGAGAGACGGATACAAACAAAACCAGGCTCAACCCGGTGATACTCAACGATAAGCAAATATTGAGCGGCAATGTCATCACAAAAATCGTTCAGTACAAACAAACTTCATCATTACTTGACCGCTATACGCCAACAAACCAACCCGGTGCGCTTGATTTAATACTAGCCGGTAGAAATACTAGAACCGCTGCGTTTGCTAACGAGCTTTACAGAAAGCATGGCACACCAAAGGCTTATGCCAACGCACTACTTAATTGGTTCAACACACAACCCTACAGCTATACCTTACAACCGAGCCTGTTAGGCGATAGGCCGATTGATGAATTTATGTTCGACACCCAAAACGGATTTTGCGGGCACTATGCATCGGCGTTTGTCGTTATGATGCGCGCCGCCGGCATTCCGGCTCGAATCGTAACGGGTTATCAAGGTGGTGAAATGAATGATGACTACATGATAGTCAGACAATCAGCAGCCCATGCCTGGGCTGAAGCGTTTATCGATGGTCAGTGGGTCCGCTTTGACCCCACCGCAGCGGTAGCCCCTTCACGCGTCAATTTTGGCTTAGCACAAGCGCTTCCCGATGGCGAGCCCGTGCCCAGATTAGCCAGAGCGGGTAATGGCTGGATGAAGCGCGCAAACTTGCGTTGGGACAAGGTCAACCATGACTGGCAGCGTATGGTTGTCGATTTCAACAACGAATCACAATCCAAAATTTGGAAAAAACTTGGCATGCCTGACCCACAGCTATGGCAGATAACCGCAGCACTATTAATACTGGCTGCCGCTTGGAGCTTGTGGGTACTGCGGCCTAACCGTAGGGCTATAGCGCCCATCACGACAGACGAAAACTACTGGCGATTGTATAGTCAGTATTTGGATGAGCTGGGCGTCAAACGTTTACCTGGTGAGACGGGCGCGCAACGCACCCAAAGGGCACGCACTCATTTGAGCGAACATTCCAATTTAATCGCGCGGATCGGGCTGGCATTTGGCAAAATCAAATTTGAACCGATATCAAACGAGCGTAAGATTGCGATACGCACACAGCTGAAACGCGACTTGAAAAAGCTTGCAGCCATTGCTAAGCGGGCTAAAACAAACCGCCTCTGCAAACAAACAATACTGGGCAACGCCTCAGCCACTGGTTAATTACCTGTTACTCTATCGGCATGCATTATGCCAACCCATCTTTAGATAGAGCGGATCATCTGCGCAAGGACGACACCGCCCTTGAGCGGATGTTCAACGATCCACAAACTCGGTTTTATCCAGTGCACAAAGGCGATTCACTAGTCCAGTCTTGCGACCCATCACATGCATCTGTCGCGATCAACAAACCAAGCAATCTGCACATTTCTAAAGCAATTTTTTTAGGACTGGACAATACCGCCGCATGTTTTGCTTTCAGCTGTTCTGAATATACAGACGGGCAACGTCAACAAATTATTGACCAAGCGCCCGATAACACTGAATTCATAAACCTACGCACTATTGGCCCTCTGCTAAATGATCATGAGGGCTCGATACTGGCCTATGCCAAAGCCCTAACAGGCTGGCACGATACGATAAAATTTTGCGAGCTCTGCGGGTCCGGTTTAACGATTACTGGCGGCGGGCATGTAAAGAAGTGCTCAAACACTGGCTGCGCTCACTTACAATTTCCAAGAACCGATCCTGCGGTAATTATGTTGGTTGAGCGTGCAGCTTCTGCAAACAACCCTGCTCTGTGCTTGCTGGGTCGCAATCGTAATTGGCCTGAAGGTGTGTTTTCAACATTGGCAGGTTTTGTCGAGCCAGGGGAAAGCCTTGAGCACGCTGTCATGCGCGAAGTGTATGAGGAGTCTCGCATTAAAACCAGTAATGTACGTTATCTAGCATCACAACCATGGCCTTTCCCTCGATCTATCATGTTCGGCTTTATCGCAACTGCCGATACAACTGACATTCACATTGACCCGCACGAATTGGAAGAAGCACATTGGTTTGGCGCAGAACAACTTAAAGGGTTCGGCACTTGGGGTGATATGGCTGCAGGCCCAAAGCTGCCGCGCAGCGATTCAATCGCACACTACTTGATTAATCATTGGCTAGATAGCTTGTAGCAACGGCCAATGTAGCGCCTACCAAAGGCCCGGCAGTGGCGTCGTCTCTCCAGTAGTAGGCAGTTCCAGCTCTAGCGTCTTCGCTTTGATATTTTCTACACGATCACTATCCAAAGGGTGCGTGCTGCTAAAGCGTGCAAGCCAATCAGGTTTTGAGGATTGCTCTCGTTTTTCGTCAATATGCCTGAACAAACTATCAGCACCCACCGTATGGCCATACAACTTACTCACAGCTAATATTGCAGCGTCGTCAGCGTTGTTTTCCATTTTTCGCGTGAACTGCACAGCGGTTAAACCACCAGCACCGTTAATAAAGGTGCTTGCATATTGGCTACCACTGCTCCCGAATACTGTCGACAACGCAACCGCCGATGCAACACCGCCGCCTAAGCCCGCCACCGGGTCTCGATGAGAAACATGCGCCATTTCGTGCGCCATCACCATAGCCAATGCATTTTCGTTAGGAAGTTGCTTTATCAATCCTTTATAAAAAACGATATTGCCACCAATGGTGGCATAGGCATTGAAAACATCCTCGGGTTCGTAGTGAACCGTGTATGACACTTCATCTGGATTAGGCAGATGCACCGCGATGCGTGCAGAGAGTTCGTTGAGGTATTCGCGAATGTCTTGATCTGTTTCTTGACTGCCAAAATCAACATCGATTTTTTCCATTATCGCCTCTTCATAGCGAAACGGAATTTTTTTAGCCAACCAAGCGCCACTCAAATATAAAAAGAATACCGACACAGCAAGCAACAACGCCGTAGATATCACCAGCTGCAAGAAAGCTTTAACAGGGCTACCCTTGGATACGTTTATGCCTTCTTCAGGTTGTCGGTTTTCGTATTTCATCAGACTGACATAGCTGCATTCGTATTAGAAAATTTGACCGTATTCCTTGGTATTAAAGCGGTACCATATGCCAACACCTCTATAGCACCAGTACGTCCTGCAGCAATTTGCGACGTTTCCATTTTGATATTGAACACCATATCAGCGCCAACGGCCTTGGCTTCAGCTTTCATGCGCAGGATCGACTCTCGGCGAGCTCGATCGATCAGTGCTTCAAACGGCTTTACCTCACCGCCAAAAATATTGATCATCGCAGCAGTAATCGATTTGAAATAATCGGAGCTAACAACGGTACTGCCAGCCACCAATTGCTGATCATAGGCGGCATCGGCGGGTGGGATGCGACTCGCTATCGCGGGCAAGGCGTTAAATTCAAGCTCGCGCTCTATAATGCTTTTGTAGTGCCGCTTTTCAGCCCGTCTGCCAAAAAACCAACCACACAATAATAGTGCGAGAAATACGAGTACATTACTCATCGACAAGCACTACCGCTGTGCCATACACGTAAATCTCGGCAGCACCCGCTGCGATGCTTGAGGTACTAAAACGAATATTTAACACCGCATTGGCACCGATACTCTTAGCTTGCTCCGTCATTCTCTCAGTGGCCTGCTCACGAGAATCGTGAAGCAGTTCGGTATAGGCGGTGAGCTCACCACCAAAGATATTCTTTATACCCGACAAGAAGTCTCGCCCAGCATGCTTCGAGCGTACAGAACTCCCTTGAACCAGGCCTAGATGTTTCTCGACCCGTTTACCTGGCAGTATTTCAAGATTAGACAGCAGCATTGTTAACTCCGTTGTAAGTTTTTACAGTGTAGCCGGAACACAGCCTGCTATCCAACGATACAATAGCGAGATGAACCTTCCTTGCATCATCACTGCTCTACCCGCCGAATCACGGTCATTTATCGAGCACTTTAAACTGCAAGGGCAGGATTTAAACGGCTTACAACTCTATACCAGCGACCACTGCCTGCTGCTGCAAACTGGCATAGGCAAGCTGGCTGCGGCTGGCAAGGTGGCAGCGATACTACAAGAACGCCCTGATATCACGGGCATTATCAATGTCGGTATTGCTGGCTGTGATGCGCCGCTAGGCACACAACTTGTGGCCGGGTGTGTGGAAGATGCCGGTTCGGGCAAACGATGGTTTCCTCATCTGCCACCGTTACGGGCTTTACCCGACTTAAAATCGGTAGTCCTTCAAACTCATGACAAACCTGAAACCCACTACCAAAGTGGGGTTGCGTTCGATATGGAAGCAGCCGGCGTATTTAGCGCGGCTCGTGGCAGGCTTGATAGCTCGTCTGTTCAAAGCGTCAAAGTGGTATCAGATAATCAATCGAGCTTGGTGACGGCGATTGATAAAGCGCAAGTGTTTAACTGGATGGCAAGCTGCATTCCAACCGTTGATACCATCATCAAGTACCTGCAAGACCCAATAGTAGACCAGGTGCGCCAAGTGGATGCATTTACCGCATCCCTTGCCCAACAGATGCATTTTACTGCGACACAAATGCATCAACTACACCGCATGACAACACAGCACTTAACGCTGTGCAGTATTCTACCCGTGCTCGATAGCAGCGACAGCACGGCCAAAGCAATGCTGCAGCGATTAAAAAGTGAAATCGCCGCCATCCCTTTAAGCTACACATCCACCTCAGCAACACAGGTGTAGTGGCAATGGATACCATCTATATTGAGCAACGCGTTAGCGAGCATCCTCGCACACTAGCAATAGTGGCTCGCTATCCTAAAGCGCGCATAATACCCATCGAGCGGTATAACGAAGTGTTTAACAATGCATCGCAAAATTTTAGAAAACAGAAACAAAACCCTGCACTGATATTGGCCCAAAAAGAGGGTGAGCGCGTGCTGCCCACACCTGAGCAATACCATATTGGCGGCCAGCACAACTACTACTTTTCACATATGCTCAATTGCATTTACGATTGCCGATATTGTTTTTTGCAGGGGATGTATCGGTCGGCAAACTATGTGGTGTTTGTTAACTACGAAGATTTCTTTGCCGATATAAAAGCAAAAACAATACTGCACGAATATCCAAGCTGGTATTTTTCCGGCTATGATTGTGATTCCCTGGCCCTAGAGCCCATCACGCAATTTGTTGAACACTGCCTGGATGCGTTTAGCGAAATCCCACAAGCTTGGCTTGAACTACGCACCAAGAGCACTCAAATAAGGCCACTACTCAAGCGACCCGCAATCGACAATTGCGTTGTAGCGTTTAGTCTCTCCCCCGAAGAGATCGTTCAGGCAGAAGAACACAAAACGGCATCACTACAAAAACGCATAATAGCGCTCCAGCAGCTGCAAGCCCATGGTTGGAAAATAGGCCTGCGCTTTGATCCATTAATCCAAGCCAGTGAGTTCGAAATAATCTATGGACGCATGTTCGAACAGGTATTATCTGCGATTGATATTGAAGCCGTACATTCCGTTAGCTTAGGCCCTTTTCGCCTGCCACGAGATTTTCACAGAAAAATGATAAAGCTTTACCCTGATTCAAAACTATTATCAGCACAGCTGGAATATAACGGCATGCACGTCTCTTACCCTAAAAGCACAGAAACTAAGATGATTGACTGGTGTGAATCGACACTGCTTGATCGCATTGCCCCGGCGCAGTACTTCCCTTGCGTTAGCAGCTGAACCACAGTCATAAACGGAACCATCATGCGCCACGTACTTGTAACCGGAAGCAGCCGAGGAATTGGCCGCGCAATTGTTAAAGCGTTGCTAGAAAGCGGATATAACGTTACAGGCATTTCCCGCTCCAACACCAACCCCATCGAAGGCATGACGTTTCACTTTGCCGATCTAAATGATATAGACACCACCTCGAGGCTCATAAACAACCTTTGCAGCACAGAAAATATATCTGCCGTGGTGTGCAATGCAGGCTCCGGTAAATTCGGCTCACTCGAAACACACTCACCAACACAAATATCTCAACACTTGCAACTCAACTTGTGCAGCCCGTTAGTGGTGGCGCAAGCGGCTTTACCGCTATTAAAGAAACATGCACGCAGCGATCTGATTTTTATGGGGTCAGAATCCAGCATGCAAGGTGGGCGTTATGGCAGCCTTTACAGTGCGGCCAAATTTGGCTTGCGAGGCGCAGCACAATCACTAAAACACGAGTGCGCCTCAGCCAATTGCCATGTCGGCATTGTGCAACCTGGAATGGTAAGGACCAGCTTTTTTGATGAGCTCGACTTCGAACCTGGCCCATCAGATGATAACGCCATACTGCCAGATGAAGTCGCCAAAGCCGTGATATCGATGCTGGAGGCTAGCGACCACACAGTGATAGATGAAATCGTGTTAAATCCAATCAAGCGTGTGGTGCAAAAAAAGTAATTTGGTGCCACCTGCTATCTTATTCTGGGCGCTCAATCACAATGGTTTCACCCGCCGTAACGTACTCGCCGCCACCTAGCCTGCCTAGCGCATCTACAGCATTTGCGTTAATTTTAAGCCTGCCCTTCGCATCGGTATCAGCGACAGCGTCATCGATGTATAAAGTGATTAATTTGGCAAATACGATCGCCTGGTCGTTGATCATGTGGACGGCATCAAGCTTACACGCATAAGCCAAACGACAATCAGCCAAACGCGGCACCGCAAAACCTTCAATTGGCGCGGTGGTCAGTTTCAACTCATCCACTTCTGATACGCCCGGCGCCATAGTCGCTGATGATGCTGTGAGTGGCCCAGCCATTTCTTTGTGAGCGATATTGACTACAAAATGTTTGCGCTCTTCGATGTTAATTCGTGTGTCCTTTTTCTCACCGGTCGCTTGCAAGCCAATTGAAACCATTATCATTGGTGGGCTACTACTCAATGCATTGAAATAGGAAAACGGCGCTAGGTTCAAACTGCTGTCAGCATTTTCACTAATAAGCCAAGCGATCGGCCGCGGAATGATGGTTTGTGTCATTAGCGCGTAGTTTTGCGCTGGTGTAAGAGTTGATAAATCGACCTGCACAGTTTTAGTCCTCTGTTAGTGACGGTGGTAACAACCGTTGTGACCATAGAATAACGTTTTATGCATTAAAGAACGCCTATAATTAAACGATATATGAGCAAACACCCCTCACAGTCCGATATCGACGAAGGCCTATACCGAAATTCGGACATGCCTCTCATCACTGATACTACAACTGATTCCGTCGCAACAAACCTGCGAAAGGCAGCAGTGCTGATACCACTTGTTCGTGAACACGGCGAATGGCATATTTTATTTATCAGGCGGGCAGACAACAAACGCGATAGACATAGTGGCCAAGTGGCGTTCCCTGGAGGTGCAATGGAAGTAGCCGACAACCACAGCGCACTAGCAACTGCATTACGAGAAACATTTGAAGAAATCGGCGTCGCTGATGATTTGATCCAGCCGATACAAGAGTTACAAGCCTACATCACCATTAGCAACTACCGAGTTATGCCGGTAGTAGGCGTGATTAGCTGGCCAACCAAACTTACTCTGCAAAAAGAAGAAGTCTCGCGCACGTTCACCATTCCGCTAAGCTGGCTACGCGATGGAAACAATTTTGCGCTACGGCCACGATGCGAAGTAGAGAAAAATACCACCAATACCGACAACCCAGCCCGACCACACCCCATTGTGGTATATAAAGAATATGATGACGAAGTGTTGTGGGGTGCAACTGCGCGAATGACGCTTAATTTTTTACAAGCATTGGATGATGGCGATTTGAAGTTACCATCAGCGAAATAGATTCAATGCCTGGGCCTTTTCCTCATCCACCAAGCCTATTGGGCCTGCATGTGCCGATTCCAAAGCCGACATGACCTTAGGTTTCGGCTATGCTTTTTCTGTGCCCCATAGCTGACGGTCGTACACGAACGTGCTCAGGCAGTCTCTCAGTCTGTCGATCCCAACATAGGCTCCAGAAAGTCACGCTCGTAACTTACTATGCATCTAGTTTCCGCTGCGTACTGATATGCCGTCGTACAGTCCGCATCATCTGCCGATGCGTCACGATATTCTTCGTACTTTGCAAGAGAGTCAAATGAAAAAAGGGCGATGGCCAAATCGCTAGCGCTTTCTTTTGGCAAGAAGTAGCCGTGATGCTTTCCTCCGAATTTCTCGACCAGTGGAATCCACATATCAGCATACTTACGAAATTCAGTAAGCTTGTACATGTCGATTTTGTATCGCACACAGCATGTAATCATCTAGCATAAATCCCATATATTTTTCGTTCCAACAAGTCTACCAGTCAGCCTTGCGATTGTGCGGTGTCAGCCGTTTGCGCCTGACAAATCTCGAACTGGAGCGTCTGCTTTAAACTAAGTCTAGATGAATCACGTAAATTACATACTGGCATTATGTACAGTTTTATCTTGCCCACGAGCCGCTCTCTTGATATAATCAAATCATCAAAAGGAGTGCAGATTCATGGATGATTCAACCAACCTTTCCCACAGTAATAATCAGCCCAAAACCCCACTTGGCATG
>JAZGEF010000077.1:0-29528 GCA_036478595.1 Granulosicoccaceae bacterium | reverse complement strand
TACATCACTTACGTAACAATTCAATTGCAGAAACGATTGACTCTACACGCGTAGATAAGAACGACGCATCGCATGCAGACACCTTTGGCCCTGCATTCACTTATGAAACGCCTTCAAACTATGGAATAAATGCCTAAAATGACTAATTTGCTAAAACAGACACCCAAATCACAATCAAAATACCAATGGCCATCATCACCGCAGCCGAGCAAATATCTTTGGCTTTGCCGGATAACTCGTGGTATTCATCGCCGATGCGATCAACGACAGTTTCAATTCCAGTGTTTAGAAGTTCAACAACCATCAATAACATCACACTAACGACCAACAACCCTTTTTCAATGGGCGTATCACCCAAATATAAGCCAAGAGGTATCAACACTATGGCAAGCCAAACTTCTTGCCTGAATGCTGCTTCGCCTGTGTACGCAGCCTTAAATCCAGCCATTGAATACTTGGCAGCAGATACCAAGCGGGCAAAACCTACGTCTTCGTTTTTCATCGCAGCGGCAGTTTAACCATAGTTTTTAGAAACGAAATCCAGCTTTAGCGCTGTAGGTGGTGTAAGGCCCAGTGCGATCAGCTTCGAACGCTAGGTTAAAACCAAGGTTAATATTCAAACCCAGATACGCTTTTTTCTGCGTATAAGATTCTTTTTCAAGCTCGCTTGAAGCTACCGGATCACTATTGGAACGCACAACACCAACACCGGCGTACGGCATCAAGTTAATAAAGCCCTTGGAGATGCTCAGCTCGGCTGCTGTGCTGTCGATCTCCAGCTCATCCACACCCTGCACGGTGCTATAAGATGCGCGAACACTGATCGTTGGCAGTGCTATGTTCCCCTTCAAAATCGCATAGCGAATTTCAGCACCAAGCACCTTGATATCAGTACTAGGGGCGGCAGTAATAGAGGCGCCAATATCAATGCCACCAGGCAACCCCTTTTGCAAAGACAATCGCGGTAACGGCAGCGAGCTCAGATCAAAGTCAGCAGCATCGGCAAGATCAAACAGCTCGCTGTTGAGCTCCGTAGCTGAGATGCTAAGACCAACATCAAAGCCCAGCACACCAAGTGGTTCGGCAGGCGCTATGCCCTTGTAGTGCGTTGCAGCTGTTAGGTTTTTCGATAAATCTCGAAATTGGCTCCGATTTAGCGCATCCAAGGTGCTAAACGTTGCAGCATTAGCAGTTATCGAAAAACACAGCAATACACATAGAGAAAAACGTTTCATTTACCGATACTCCAATATGAATTTTTTAACCGTATGTTCTAACACTATGATTTAGCGATTGATCAATCGGATTGTTCAGCCAGCTCCAATGCTTGCATCTGTTCCAGCAGTTGTTCTTCTGTGGTTTCAAGTTGTTGCTGCAAAGCTGCTTCGTCGGCTAATAGAACCGTCAGCTTTGCCTTGCTATCAGAACTGTATAGCTCATTGGAGCCGAGTCTGTCACGTAAATCGGCAAGCTCCGCTGATTGTCGCTCCAGTTGTTTCTCACTCTTCTCTACTGCTCTGCGTAAGGGTTTCAGTTGTGCGCGTCGTTCAGCCTCCACCCGTTTACGGCTCTTTTTGTCGTCTGATTTGTGTTCAGTATTAGCATCAGCGGAGTCAGCACCACTTTGAGCCGGTGTTTGTTGCACACGCCTGTCATTTAACCAGCGCGCATACCCATCCAGATCGTCATCGAACGGTTGCACTTTGCGGTGATCGACTAACCACAAACTATCGGCCACAGTGCGCAGCAAGGTGCGATCGTGAGACACCACAATCAATGCGCCATCAAACAACTGCAGCGCATCCGACAGCGCCTGTCGCATAACCATATCCAAATGGTTAGTTGGCTCATCCAGTAATAATAAATTCGGTTTTTCGTGAACAATTAACGACAAGGCCAAACGCGCTCTTTCACCACCGGAGAAGTGCTTTGCAGGTTTCAGCGCGTGCTGCTCACCAAACCCAAAGCCACCCAGAAAATTTCTTGCGATACTTTCCGACATTGATGGGTCTTGCTTAATCAGAGTTTGCACAGGCGATAAATCCAGATCCAGCTCATCAACTTGATGCTGCGCAAAGTAACCTGTTTTTAATTTCTGCGCCTCTACGCGTTCACCATTCATGCATTCTATTGCGCCAACAATGCCTTTGATTAATGTTGACTTTCCTGCGCCGTTAGCACCGAGCAAACCGATTCTGTCACCCGGTTGGATGCTCATCGATATGTTTGATAACACAGTAAGATCGGCATAACCTAAATCAACACCCCGCAAAGACAGTAGTGGGCTAGGCAATGTTTTAGGGTTATGGAATTTAAAATCGAATGTTGAATCTTGCGATACCGGAGCAAGCTCAGTCATGCGTTCTAGCATTTTTAAACGGCTTTGTGCCTGTTTTGCCTTAGTAGCCTTAGCTCTAAAACGATCAACAAAGCGCTGTAATTCAGCCGCTCGTTTAGTTTGCGACTCATAGGCCGATTGTTGATTGGCTCGTTGTTCCGCACGCAGTTTTTCAAATTCACTGTATCCACCTGCATAACGGGTAACGGATTCTTGCTCGATAAACAACGTTTCTTTAGTGGTTTTATCAAGAAACTCCCGATCGTGACTAATTAATATCAACGCACCTTCGCGTTGGCGTAACCATTGTTCAAGCCATATAACGGCATCAAGATCGAGATGGTTGGTGGGCTCATCGAGTAGCAGTAAATCACTTGGCGCAATCAAGGCACGCGCCAAATTTAATCGCATGCGCCAACCACCCGAAAATTGGCTAACCGACCAAGTGTGCTGATCAGTAGTAAAGCCCAAACCATTAAGTAACGACCCAGCCACGGACTGAATTCGATAACCACCAGCTGATTCAAAGTCAGCAAGCAATTCGGCGTGTTTGAGTGGATCACCTTGCACAGCCTGATCGATAGCATGCTGCAATGCAAAAAGCTGTTGATCACCTTCTATAACGTAATCAATAGCGAATTGGCTGCTTAATGGTGTCTCCTGAGCGATATGTGTCAGTCGCGCACTGGATTGCAGTGACAAATCGCCGTCATCTGGCTCCAGATCGCCAACAATCATGGCTAGCAAGCTGGATTTACCGGAGCCATTGGCACCGGCCAAGCCCAGTTTTTGACCAGCATGTATGACCATACTGGCACCAGCAAATAGGACCCTGCCGTCTCTGCGGCAACAAACATTGTTAAGACTTAGCATCCACCAATGTTACACCGTGTGCGCTTCCTGTTATTATTCTGCTGATTAAGTTCGAGGAAAAAAGAACATGTTTCAACTCAATCGCCTAGCACCGTTCCTTATAGTTACCACCCTGTTGCTATCCAGCTGTGGTATCAACAATATCCCCAGATTCGACGAAGAAGTTAATGCGACATGGAGCCAAGTTCAAAACCAATACAAACGTCGTGCTGACCTCATTCCGAATCTAATAGAAACGGTCAAAGGCTTTGCTGCACAAGAAAAGGACGTACTACTTGAAGTCGTTGAAGCTCGTTCGAAGGTATCGCAGATGAACGTATCGCCTGAAATCCTAACTGATCCTGCTGCGTTTGAGCAATTTCAGCAAAACCAAGGTGCACTTTCAGGTGCGTTATCGCGGCTGATGGTTGTGGTTGAAAACTACCCTGATCTGAAATCAAACCAAAACTTCCTGAAATTGCAAGATCAGTTGGAAGGTACAGAGAACCGCATTAGTATCGCCAGACGAGATTATATCCAAGCGGTGCAGCGATACAACACCGAGTTGCGCACGATACCTGGCCGTTGGTGGCGTCGATTTATGTACGCTGAATCAACCCGCAAAGAACTATTCAAAGCCGATACCGATGAAATGCAAGACATCAAAGTAGATTTCTCTAAAACTGAGTGATTGCAGATTCGATTAGCGTACAAAGCGCCCTAGAGTGAACACAACACTACTTAACAGGCCGCGCAGCATCGCTGCCTGCCTATTGTTACTGGCCACAATCTGTTCGCTAACCCACTCATCGATGGTATGGGCTAAGGGCGAACCGACCTTGCCAGGTTTAACTGGCCGTATAATTGATCAAGCCAATTTACTCAGCAATGAACAAAAATCGGAACTCGATCAAAAACTTGCAGCGCACGAAGCTGCAAGCAGTAATCAGATTGTGATTGTTACGGTTAAGTCGTTAGAAGGGTTTGATATTGCAGATTACGCCTTACACCTTGGACGTAAATGGGGCATCGGTACCGAGGAAAAAAGTAACGGTGTGTTGTTATTGGTGGCACCCAATGAGCGCAAAGTTCGGATAGAAGTCGGATACGGCTTGGAAGGCGCGTTGCCCGATAGCCTTGCCGGTACAATCGTTAGAGGCAACATTCTGCCCTCTTTTCGCGAATCAGAGTACCCAAGAGGGATCAATAACGGTGTCACCGCTATCGAAGAAGCCATACGAGGCGAATACACGCCGCCTGCAAACGCTATCAAAAATAAAGAAGGCTCACGCAACAGCAGCCCAATAGAAAGATTTTTCCCCTTGTTTTTCATTGGATTTATTGGTTTGACTCAGGTCGCAAAACGATTTGCCAATAATCGCGTAGCCCACGCAGCATTCCCCGCAAGTTTTGCAGGCTTAATAACAGCCCTAGGTTCAAGTAATCTTCTCTACGGGGGCTTAGCCGCAGTTGCAACGTTTCTCTTGATCTATTTTTTTGGCTCTAATGGTAAAGGTGGTAGCAATCGGCATCGCCGTCGTAGCGATGGCTACACGGGCGGTACAAGCCGCAGCAACAGTGGCGGTGGTTTTAGCGGCGGCGGCGGCGGCTTCGGTGGTGGCGGCGCGTCAGGGAGCTGGTAGCAATGACATTTTTAACGGGTAATGAGAAAGCAGCTCTGGCGAGTCAAATTCGCCAAGCGGAATCGCAAACCAGTGCAGAGATCGTGACCATTATCACCGACCAAAGCGATCACTACCGATACATACCGATGCTATGGGCTGCGTTATTGGCGCTAGCAGTACCTGGTTTGTATTTTTTGTACCAGTACCTCACCAGTCATGGCTGGACCTACCCTGGCGAATCAGCTGAAACGCTAGCGCGGCTTTACTATGTCCAAGTGCTGCTATTTTTTGCGCTTGGCATGTTGATTCAATACCCGCCGTTTAGATTTTGGCTAATACCCAAATCAGTAAAGCATGGCCGCGCTGCACGCCATGCACGCGAGCAATTTTTACTGCAAAATTTGCATCACATGTCATCGCGTACCGGTGTTTTGGTGTTTGTATCCGTGGCAGAACACTATGTCGAAATCATCGTCGACAGCGAAGTGGCTGCGGTAGTTGATAACGATGTGTGGGTTGAAACGGTTGAAGATTTTATCAGCTGTGTAAAACGCAATGAGATCGCCGAAGGTTTCACTCGCACTATTGATCATTGCAATAACGTGCTGAGTAAGACATTCCCTGCCAATAATGTTCCGAGCAATGGTAGCGCAAAAAATGACCAACTACCCAACAATCTTATTGAGATTTTTCTGGATTAACTTCGCTAGCTAATCGCCATGTTTTTAATGCCAATGGTGCAAGCAAGGCAAGCGCCCAACGCAATCCTAAGCAATCAGAGATAAAACCGATTATTGGTGGTGCCACTAAAAATGCACAAAACGAAATCATCGTTAAGGCAGCAACATTATCGGCTGATGACCTGCCCGGGCGCCTTGCTGCAGCCGTCACTGCCATAGGATAAACCACAGCAACACCCAAGCCCGACAAGGCCGCTCCTAACAGCGCTACAGGCACCGATGGAGCCATCGCGAACAATATAATACCCGCCGCTGCCGCAAGCCCAGAAGTACGCACGATAGTGTACGCACCAAATCGATCGGCCAGCATGTCACCTGACAACCTAACGCTTGCCATCACCACAGAGAAAAATGCATAGGTGAGCCCAATAACCCAGGGTGATGCTGACAAAATAGAATCCATAAATACGGCAGACCAATCGATAAACGCACCCTCTATTGACATGATTCCCAAGGGCATGATGCATAGCAGTAGAATCGCCCGCGATGGCAGACGAAAATGCGAAGCATCATCGGCATGGGTATTGTCTGCTGACGCTATTTCGTTCTCCTCAATCTTCGATGCTGCTACGTAACCCAGGATCGCCAACAGCGGCATCATTACACCGAAATGCCACTTCACATCGATTGCCATTTGCGCCAGGGCACTGCCCGCTATGGCACCGGCCATTGAACCTAAGCTCCAAAAACCGTGGCATCTGGACATGATACGAATACCGCGAAATCGCTCGATTGCGTCTGCAGTTGTGTTCATAGCCACTTCAACCAGGCCAACGGTAGCGCCGCATAACACTAGCGATGCCGCAAACAACACGGAAGTATTGGCTTGAGAGGGCAACATAAAAAACAGTGCCCACAACGGCAGAAACAATTGACAGCCTTTGCGCAAACCGATGACCTCGAGTATCCGCCCCGCTACCAGTAGGCCGAGAATTGTCCCTAGCGGCACAGCCAGCAAACACAATCCAAGGCCAGTGTCAGACAACTCGAGCTTGGCTTTTAATTCGGGTATACGCGGAATCCAATTGCCCAGAACGGCAGATTCCACAAAGAAAACAGCAAAGACAGCATAGGTTGATTGACGAGACACTGGGTATTGGAATCGATTGACCAGCGCAGAGCTTACTCCAGAGCGCAGTGATTTGCGATCAGGCGTTATTGAAGATTCGCCGCCAAAGCCAGGTGGCCGTTGGCGGCGCAATAGAGGGGGATTTAGCCTTTCTTAGCTATCGGGACGACTTTCCTGCCATTTCTTTCAGCTATTTGGAGCATGTATTCGCGAAAATCATCACCAACTTCTTCGTGTTCCAACGCAAATTCAACTTGCGCTTTCAAATAACCGAGCTTGCTACCGCAATCAAATCGAACACCATCAAAGTTGTATGACAATACACGTTGCTCAGTTAGTAACTCCGCAATCGCATCAGTTAGTTGTATTTCTCCGCCTGCTCCGCGCTCTGTAGTTTCAAGCAAATCGAAGATACGAGGTGTGAGGATGTAACGTCCAACCACTGCATTATTACTAGGTGCGTCTTCAATTGCTGGTTTTTCTACAATGGCGTTTACTTCCATCAAGCCAGGCTTCACTTCCGTGCCATCAACAATGCCATATGAGCTCACATCTTCTTTAGGTACACGTTCCGTACCGAGCACCGAACAATGCTGATAGTTGAATACATCAACCATTTGACTTAAGCAAGGTTGCTCAGAAAAGTTAATTAGATCGTCCGCAAGAATAACGGCGAAGGGTTCGTTGTTAACCACTGGTCTGGCGCAAAGCACCGCATGCCCCAAGCCCAGGGCTTGTGATTGTCTAATAAATACGCAATTAACATGCTTTGGCAAAATGTTGCGCAGCACCTCGAGCATTTTTTCTTTGCCCTTAGCTTCGAGTTCTCGCTCCATCTCATATGCTGTATCAAAATGATCTTCGATGGATCGTTTGTTTCGACCGGTGACAAATATTAATGTATCAATGCCTGCGGCAACCGCCTCTTCAGCGGCATACTGAATAAGTGGCTTGTCAACGACGGGAAGCATTTCCTTGGGGTTGGCTTTAGTGGCAGGCAAAAAACGTGTGCCCATGCCGGCAACTGGAAATACTGCCTTTTTTATAGCTTTCATCTAGTTCTCCTCGCTCCTACGATTAGGGCCATTCCGCTGCCGGTGCCTTAATTCCGTCGTCACGCGCTTCAAGTTTGCTAATATCTGCAACTAGTAAGCCAAAATTTCTTGAGATCAGCGCCATGACCTTTGTTGTTACTGAAAATTGCATCCGTTGCAAGTACACCGATTGCGTAGAGGTTTGCCCAGTGGATTGTTTCCACGAAGGGCCTAACTACCTTGTTATCGATCCTGAAGAATGCATCGATTGCTCTCTTTGCGAACCCGAATGCCCTATCAATGCCATCGTTGCCGAGGAGGACATGAAACCCGAAGATGAGCCTTATCTTGCCCTCAACGCCGAGTTATCGCTTATCTGGCCGGTTATCACCATCCAGAAAGATCCTCCAGAGGATGCCAAAGAGTGGGAAGACAAACCCGATAAGCTACAGCAGCTAGAACGTTAGCAGCAGACTACCGCAGCCAGCTGAAAAGCTTGTGGCAATTTTACCGTTTTAATCTGCACATATTCTGTGTCGCACTAGAGATATAGGCGATTTCCTCGTACCTGTGTGATTAACTCATAACTGATCGTACCTGCAGCCGCAGCCAGCAGTTCCACTGGATGATCGGGGCCCCAAATTTCCACTTCATCGCCTGGCTTTACAGTGGTCGAAACGCTGTTTAATGATCGCAAATCTATTGCGATCGAATCCATCGACACTCTGCCGATTACCTGGCAGGGGGTTTCATGGACCAACAATGTGGCTGTGGTGTCCAGCACACGCGGCAGGCCATCACCGTAACCAGCGCCGACGTGACCGACTAACATATCTTCAGGGCAGTGATACTGATGAGCATAACCAATAGATGCGCCCTCAGCGTATTTCTTGACGCTAATTAACGGTGCGGTAACACGCATGGCAGGCTTTAGGTTTTCGCTGGCAGCAGTGGTCCCGTCGAACGGAGTGCTGCCATAAAGCATCAAGCCAGGACGAACCCAGTGCGCTCGTAAATCAGGCCACGCCATGATACCGGCAGAATTTGCGATACTTGATAAAAGGTGTGGAAACCTGGATTGCAAAGCTGCAAATCGTTGAGCCTGAGCGGTGACTTCGCTGCAGCTGCGATCATCGGCACTGGCTAGGTGCGTTAGCATACCCATCCAATTGATCTGCTCACTCTCCAGCTCGAGCTCTGCCTGAGCCAGCGACAAACCTAATCGCCCCATGCCAGTATCAATTTTAAACCAAAGTGACAATTGATCTAACTGAGGGGCGCACTTTAACCAGCCAAGTTGATGTTCATCGTGTATCGATGCCCAAAGATCATGCTCGATGTATGAAGCAAGCTGGCTTACATGGGTGGGGCCTTGCATAACCAATATGGCTTGTTTAACACCTGCTTCGCGCAGCGCAATAGCTTCACCAGTGGTAACAACCGCAAATGCATCAGCCATTGATAACGCCGTGGCAACCTCTGCCGCACCATGTCCATAGGCATCTGCTTTGATTACAGCAAATACGGATGCTGCCCCAGCAAGTTGTTTAGCAACACCATAGTTATGGATTATGGCAGAACGATCAATGGTTACCGATAACGCGCGCAGGACACACCTCGTTAGATCATGTCTATTAACTAAACTCACCAGAGTAAACTTCGGGCGAGTAATTTTCGAACCGGGTGTACTTACCCAGGAACGTTAATTGAACAGAACCAATCGGGCCGTTACGTTGTTTACGTATGAGTATTTCGGCCTTACCTTTACTCTCTTCATCATCAGGGTTATACACCTCATCACGATAGATAAAGATAATCACATCAGCATCCTGCTCGATTGCACCAGATTCACGCAAATCCGACATAACCGGACGCTTGTCAGGCCGTTGCTCCAAACTTCGGTTTAACTGTGATAAAGCAATGATTGGCACTTCCAGTTCTTTCGCTAATGCTTTTAGTGAACGAGATATTTCTGAAATTTCTGTCGCTCTGTTTTCACCTGAGCCCGAAGTTTGCATTAACTGCAAGTAATCGATAACGATCAGACTTAACCCATGTTCGCGTTTAAGCCTACGCGACCTTGCCCGCAAATCGTTGGGTGTAAGCGCGGGGGAATCGTCGATATACACATTGCGTTTTTGATTGAGCAATGTAATGGCTGATGTAATACGCGGCCAATCTTGCTCCGATAACTTACCGGTTCTGATTTTTTGTAATTCTACCCGGCCAAGCGATGCGATCATACGCATACCGAGTTGATCGGTAGGCATCTCCATGCTGAATACGGCGACGGGTTCGTCTGCTGTTAACGCCGCATTCTCGGCGATATTCATTGCAAATGTGGTTTTGCCCATCGACGGACGACCCGCAACGATGATCAAATCCGATTTTTGCAAGCCACTGGTTTTCTCATCCAGCTCGTCAAAACCTGTCGATAAACCGGTAATGGCAGAATCGGATTCAAACAGAATGTTGATCCGTTCAACCGCATTAGCCAGTACTGATTTGATATCGATAAAACCACCACCCACTCGAGCTGATTGATCGGCAATAGCAAATACTTTGGTTTCTGCACTATCTAGAAGCTCTTTACTACTACGCCCTTCGGTATCAAAAGCAGAATCAGCAATATCGTTTGCAACAGAGATAAGCTGGCGAAGCACCGAACGCTCCCGAACGATCTCTGCATAGGCTTTGATGTTGGCGGCACTGGGAGTTTCTTGTGCCAGCGCACCAATATAATGGATACCGTTTGCATCTTCGAGCAAGGCGAGTTGCTCGAGATAACCTGCAACTGTTACAACGTCAGTTGCTTTGGTTTCTGCAGTTAGGCTCGCAATAGCACGAAAAATTAAACGATGATGATACTGGTAGAAGTCAGCTTCATTAACTAGATCAGAAATTTTGTCGAAAGCATCTTGAGTAATCAATAAACCACCAAGGATGGCTTGCTCAGCTTCGACAGAGTGCGGCGGCATTCGCGCTGCACTCAACTGAGAAGCAAGCTGTGTCGTTGCCTCGTACTCAGACGCGGCCTCGTATTGCTCTAGCAGGTAGTCATCCGGAGTGGATGCCATCTGAGATTCTCTAGGCCTCTTCGCCAACTACATTACATATAATTTCAGCGTCAACGTCAGCATGCAGATGCAGAGTAACTGGATGCTCGCCTACCGTACGCAAAGGACCATCTGGAAGTCGAATTTCTTTCTTCTCAAGCTCTAAACCAGCAGCTTCAATTGCGCTACGAATATCTTCAGTACCAACCGAGCCAAACAATTTGCCTTCGGAACCAGAGCGGGACGTGATACTAACAGTTAAACCGCTTAGCTTGTCCGCACGGGATTGAGCAACTTGCAATGCTTCTGCTTGTTGCTTTTCAAGCTCGAAGCGACGTGCTGCAAATGCTTCAATGTTAGAAGCGCTGGCAATTTCCGCTTTTTTCTGCGGTAGCAAAAAATTGCGCGCAAAACCTGATTTAACCTCAACTAGGTCGCCTAGCGACCCCACCTTATCTATTTTTTCCAAAAGGATGACTTGCATTATTAACCCCTGTTATTCGCTCAATTTCATTTACTATTCAGTGGTCTTGCGAAGGCTGTAGATATTATCTGACATCCCCAGCGCTCCCAGTAGCAATATGGTTTGAGGCAAAATCATTAATAGGTAAATACCTACTAACCAAGCTTGGCTCATACCACGTTGTTTAACCAACGCATGGGCTACTGACAGACCCTGAATAAAAAAACACACTATGACCAATGACGCTAACGCGATACCGTTTGCACCACCGACGCTAATTGCAATAGCGATCAAACCCAAACCGCCTAATGCGATAAACCTTCCGTATCTAAGCCCATGAAATTCCTTTTGGAATCCACCGGGATTAACGATACTTGCTTGCCACCACCTTGCAATGTAAACACTACCCACTGCTACAAGCATGACGCTCAAACCAATAGCTGATGGCAACATACGTGCAAAGCTATTCGTTATTTTTTCTAGTTGTCCCACCGGAAAGCGTGCCTTGTCTGCCGCTGACATGCTCTCCAGGCTAGTTTTTACAACCTTAATCCACTGCTCTGCTAAGTCCGGTGCAAATAACATCACGCCAGCAAAAGCCAAAGCACCGCACGCTGCTGCGGCCAAGGTACTAATCGATAAATCGACTGTACGCCTGAGCACTACTGCTACAACAATCCCAGCCACCCAAAATACAAAGGCTGACAGCGGCAAAATTAAACCGGCTTTTAACACGACTATCGACACTACAAACAGTGCAACAAAGGCCATCGCCAACACATGCAGGACAGCAGATTCGCCTCGCCTGAGCACAACAAAACAGACAACGCTAGTACTAAATACATACATCAGCAGCGACAACATCGACGCCGCTGGTGCCATGGTTTGCAACGCTATTCCAAAAACAAACAAACCTGCAGCCATCAAAGCGGCGCTTAGCGGGCCGCTATCGACGATTTTTACAAGACCCAACATAGGGGTTGGAACAGTTACTTAACTTAGTGCTGATCGGTATAAGGGATCAGCGCAAGATATCTTGAACGCTTGATCGCTGTTGACAGCTGACGCTGATAACGCGCTTTAGTACCTGTTATACGGCTAGGCACGATCTTGCCAGTTTCGGTGATAAAACCTTTCAGCAATTCTAGATCTTTATAATCGATATGCGTAATGCCTTCAGCAGTGAAACGGCAATATTTACGACGACGAAAGTAACGAGACATGTGATTCTCCAGTCAATTAGGATACCGACGCAGCGTCGGTTGTGTCTGCCGTATCTTCGCTAGCAGTTGCAGGCTCATCATCAGATGAGGACTCACCGCTGTCGGCGTTACGCGCACGACGTTCCTCATCACCACGTGTCTCTTCTTTTTTGATCAGAGGCGATGCGGCGGTAACTGGGCCTGTTTCCAATAGCACCATGTGACGAATAACCGCGTCGTTAAATTTAAACGCGCTGGTAAGTTCGTCGATAGTTTCTTTATTGCACTCGATATTAAGCAGCGTGTAGTGTGCTTTGTATACCTTGTTGATTGGGTATGCGAGCTGACGTCGGCCCCAGTCTTCTTGCCGGTGAATAACACCTTCTTGGGATTCGATAATGCCGCGGTAGCGTTCTACCATGGCAGGGACTTGCTCGCTCTGATCCGGGTGGACCAGAAACACGATTTCATAATGTCTCATTTTAAGTTCCTGTGGATTACTGCCCGCCGCAGACATTAGCGGCTGGACAAGGAAGAAAGGCGAAATTGCCTAGCAGGGCAATTATACAACAACCAAGGCGCAGCGGTCAGTTATTGGCGCGTTGTCGTTGGGCCTCAAATAGGATCACACCGGTGGCAACGGACACATTTAGGCTGGAAACAGTGCCAGACATAGGTATACGGAAGATTGTGTCGCAATTTTCACGGGTTAGACGGCGCAAGCCCTTGCCCTCCGACCCCATAACCACCGCAACTGAACCGGTCCAATCAGTGCCATAAACACTCGCATCTCCCTCTCCCGCTGCACCGTGTACCCAAACTCCCGCATCCTGGAGCTTTTTAAGCGTGCGTTGGAGATTACTCACTCGGAAAAATGAGACAGTTTCGGCAGCACCAGAGGCTACTTTTCGTACAATGTGCGTGATACCCACGCTGTTATCTGAAGTGGATACCACTGCGTCGACTCCGGCGGCATCAGCGCTGCGCAAACAAGCGCCTAAATTGTGAGGATCCGTGATGCTATCCAAAACCAGTATCAACCAAGGTTTTGGGCGACTTGCCAATAGTTCGAACAGGTTGGTCTCACCACCAATCGCTTTCGCCTCGCCTTCAGATTCCACCACCACGCCTTGATGCACGACTCCTTCAGCCAATTTGTCTAGCTCGCTGCGAGGCTTCTCAATCAGCTCCAGCCCTAAGCGCTGGGCTAGATCAGTGATGCTGCGTAGCCGGCTGTCACGACGACCTTCCAATACATACAAACGGCGAAGCGTTCCATCATCCTTCTTAAGCCGGCTGTTAACGGCATGGAAACCTGCAACACGGCTCATCAGCCTTTCCGTTTCTTCTTACTATATGACTTATTACCAGATGGCTTTTTCTTGGCGGTAGTCTTCTTGGCGGTAGTCTTCTTGGCGGTAGTCTTCTTGGCGGTAGTCTTCTTGGCAGTAGCCTTCTTGGCAGTAGCCTTCTTGGCAGTGGTCTTCTTGGCAGTAGCCTTCTTGGCAGTAGCCTTCTTGGCGGTAGCCTTCTTGGCGGTAGTCTTCTTGGCGGTAGTCTTCTTGGCGGTAGTTTTCTTGGCGGTAGTTTTCTTAGTCGTGGCTTTCTCCGCCTTCTTGGCGACAGCATGTTTATCCGCCGCCTGCTTAGATGCAGAATCGTTTTGTTTTACCGCTCGCGATTTTCCTGATTTCTTAGCGTCCAAACGCTTTGCTGCATGGCTAATTTCTGCAGACTCTGCTTTTGTAGAAGAATGATGCATATCTTGCCGTTTCTTTCTTTTCGCTTCAGCGCGCTTTTTGTCACGTTTCTGCTGTTTCTGCTTACGCTTCATTTGCCGTTTTTTCTCGGCACTGATAGGCTTGCTCTTATCCTCTGGGCCTTTGCCCTCAGTACCTTTCAGGTCGGTGGTTTTATCCTCTAGCGGTTTTTTCCACACATGGCCTTTACCACTGGGCTTATCATCGTGTGTGTCGTCACGTTTTTCACTTTGCTGTTGATTACCCGATTTCTTGTCATCCTTCTTGTGTTTTCCCTTGCCTTTTCTATCTTTGCGCTTCTTGCCCTTGTATTTATCTTTGCCGCTCGAGGCCCTAACTTCAGCATCTGCTGCTGCAAAATCAATCTTGCGATCTTCTAGATTTACAGCCATGACCCTAATACGGATCTTGTCACCTAGCTGATACTTTCTACCCGTTTTTTCACCGGTCATCGTTAATGATGCTTGCTCATAACGATAATAGTCCTTCGGCAAGCTTGTGATATGTACCAAGCCTTCAATATGCATTGACGGCAGATCGATAAACAAACCAAATGATGTCACTGCTGAAACGATTCCATCGAATTCTTCACCGATGTGATCCTGCATATACTCACATTTCAACCAACTCACCACATCACGGCTGGCATCTTCGGCACGGCGTTCGGTCGTCGAACATGACTCACCTAATACAGCCATGGCCGTAGTTGTGTAGAAATTACCTTCAATAGGGTTACGCGAGAGCACATGTTTTATGGCTCGATGCACCAGTAAATCGGGATAACGCCTGATGGGTGATGTGAAATGAGCATACTGCGCCAGGGCTAGTCCAAAATGGCCTTCGTTGCGTGGTTGATACACCGCTTGTTGCATTGAACGCAACATCACGGTTGAAATGGTTGCTTGATCTGGCCTACCTTGAATAGCCGACATTATCTCTGCGTAATCCATAGTAGTGGGAGCATCACCCCCACCCAACTGTAACCCTCTTAAAGCCAGGTAGGCTCGAAGATCTTCTAGTTTTTCAGCTTTGGGCGTTGCGTGAACTCGATACAAAGTGGGTATCTTGTTCTGCTCCAAATATGCAGCCGCGGCAACATTCGCCAAAATCATGCATTCCTCTATTAGCTTATGTGCATCATTGCGAACAACTGGGATGATTTCCTTTATTTTTTTGTTGTCATCAAAGATGATCTGAGTTTCGTTTGATTCAAATTCGATCACGCCACGCTTGCGCCGGCTTGTCGCCAACACTTTATAAAGTTTGTGAAGCGCTTCAACATGAGGCAATACCGCTTCATACTGCTTACGCAGAGGGCTGGTGGATTCAGTCAACATCTCGCTGACTTGCTTATAGGTCAATCGTGCATGTGAACGCATCACCGCATTGTAAAATCTTGTGCGCTTGATAGCAGCGTTCTCATCCAGCGTCATTTCGCAAAGCATGCACAAGCGATCGACTTCAGGGTTTAACGAGCACAAACCGTTCGACAATACCTCTGGCAACATCGGCACCACACGGCCTGGAAAATAAACAGAGGTGCCACGTTTGATAGCTTCTTTATCTAACGGCGCACCCGGTTGTACATAGTGAGCAACATCGGCAATAGCGACGAGCAAGCGCCAACCGCTATTCGTTTTCTCGCAATAAACGGCATCATCAAAGTCCCGCGCGTCCGCACCATCTATTGTGACCAATGGCAAAGGCCGTACATCCTTACGCGCGAGTTTGTCTTCTTCAAGCACCTTTGTTGAAAAAACGGCGGCTTGATCCTCGACATCGTTTGGCCAATTAAACGGGATATCGCGACTGCGTAATGCCACGTCGATTTCCATCCCCGCCTCTAAATGCTGGCCCAACACTTCCACAATTTTGCCAGTAGGAGGGTGCTTACGAGTGGGCTGTTCAACAATGGCGGCGACGACCATGTCGCCATGCGTAGCACCGGCTCTATCGTCAGGTGGTATTGTGATATCTTGACTAATACGTTTGTTATCTGGGCTAACAAAGCTCATGCCTTTCTCAAGAAACAAACGCCCGACTATTGAATTATTAGCACGTTCAAGCACTTTGACAATTCGGCCTTCGCGCTTGCCTCGTTTGTTGGTGCCAGTGACACAAACAACAACTTTGTCGCCATGCAATGCCATGCGCATTTCTCGTGCATTGAGAAATATATCGTCATCGTCGTCAGTGATTAGAAAACCGAAACCATCTGGGTGAGCAGTGAGCTTACCGGCGATCAATGCGTCCGCATCGACCGGGACTAACTGCTGGGTGCGATTTTCTATGAGCTGCCCATCTCGAATCATCGCACCGATACGTCGTTGCAATGCCTCGCGCTGGTCGGATTCTTTTTTGATGCCAAGCTTTTTGGCTACTTCCTCAATGCGCATTGGCGCATCAGACTGTTTGATCAGATCTAGAAGATGCTCACGGCTGGCGATGGGGTTATCGTACTTCGCACTTTCACGATCAGTATGAGGATCGGCATGTGGGCCAGTAAGCGGATTGGATTTAGCAGAATTGACGGGCTTCTTCATGAGCTCGGTAATCCCGATAAGTGGGCCGTAGGCCATATTTGAATTGTATACACAGGAGGTAGTTTAGCGTAATGAGGGCCCAACTACGTATTACTTGAGCAAAGAGGGGCTTATGGTGCCGAGAAGAGGACTTGAACCTCCACATCCGGAGATACATGCACCTGAAGCATGCGCGTCTACCAATTCCGCCACCTCGGCACAGGGGGGTTACGGATTATTTACCCGAAGCTGGGCAATCTACCCAGCTGACACGGGCTTGTCAATCACAAGCCACTTACAGCGATCGTTCAAGCAAACGGTAACTCAACAAACACGTTTTGGTTGCGCTCTGGGCCAGTTGATACCATATGCACTGGCACACCAACCAATTCTTCTAGACGCTTTAGGTAATCAACCGCGACAACCGGTAAATTAGCGTATTCGGTGACACCTTCCGTTTGTGATTGCCAACCTGCCATCTCTTCATATATGGGCTCGCACCTAGCAAGCGCATCAGCCCCCAGGGGCGGCACTTCAATCTCGATGCCGTCGAGCTTATACGCTGTGCATATCTTGACTGTTTTTAGGGCGTCCATAACGTCTAGCTTAGTCACGCATATACCGGTAACACCATTGATAATACAAGCACGTTTTACCGCTGGTGCATCAAACCAACCACAGCGACGCTGGCGCCCGGTTGTGGCACCAAATTCATGACCACGCTCCCCAAGCTCCTGCCCTGCTTCATCAAACAATTCTGTAGGGAATGGACCAGCACCAACGCGAGTGGTGTAGGCTTTGGCAATACCCAACACATATTCAATCGCATTGGGGCCACAACCACTACCACTACATGCGGCGCCTGCAACCGTATTGCTTGATGTGACAAACGGGTAAGTACCGTGATCAACGTCTAGCAAAGTACCTTGCGCACCTTCAAACAACACACGCTTACCTTGTTTTCGGTAGCTGTCAATCATGCCAGGCACGTCGCCTACCAGAGGTAATAGTCGTTCAGCGTAAGCTCTGGCTAGCTGCTTCATTGTCGCTAATGGAGTGGTTTCGACGCATTGGCACTCAAGGTTGGCTGCGTGGTGCGCGTAAAGTGATTCTAGCTTTTCATCAAAGCGTTCCAAATCAAATAAATCTTGAATACGCAATGCGCGACGAGCAACCTTATCCTGATAAGCCGGGCCGATACCGCGCCCAGTTGTTCCGATAGCATCTTTGCCCGCAGCTATTTCACGCGCTTGGTCCAAAGCAATATGCAATGGCAAAATTAACGGGCTGGCACCACTGACGCTAAGTCGCTGCTCAACTGGCACACCACGCTTTGTCAGCATGTCGATCTCGTCAAAAAGAGCCTCGGGAGATACCACAACGCCATTACCTATTACGCAATGTACGTGCTCACGTAAAATACCACTGGGCACCAAGTGCAATACGGTTTTCTCTTCACCGATGATCAGAGTATGGCCCGCATTGTGGCCACCTTGAAAACGCACTACTAGCTCTGCTTGTTCAGTCAACAGATCAACCAGTTTGCCTTTGCCTTCGTCACCCCATTGGAGCCCGAGTACCAAAACACTTTTTGCCATTACCTGCTCTTTACGTCGTCGTTGTAAATTGGTGGATCAAACGGGTGTTAACACCCAGTCACTATCGAGCTGTTGCAGCATCCTATCGCAATTGGAATTTTGAGCCGTCGAGCCAGATCCCGGTAATTCCACTACCACCCGTTCACCGGCATCACGTAGCGTCTGCACTTTAACCAGGGCATCATCATGAACCGCCCAAGGTACAAATACACCAGCAACCGCTGTGCTTACGCGAGTGTTTGTAGTATCAATCACTCGCTTAAGATCACCACTAAAACCAGTGGCTGGCCGCGCATGGCCAAATGCTGCCCCGATCGCATCATAGCGACCACCGCGAGCTAGCTCAACGCCGTCGGGTGTATAGGCCGCAAACAGTACACCCGTATGATAACGGTAACCATGGAGATCCGCCAAGTCGATATTAATACGCACTTTTGGGTGCGAGGTTTTAATCGCGTTGATAATTTGTTGCAAGTTAACAAGCGCATCCGTAGCGGCAACATTTGCATGTTTAAGCAACGCTTTAGCGTCAGTTAAAATGGTTTCATCGCCTTGCAGGCGCATGAAACCTGACAGCATCTCAAATGCTTGCTCGTCACTAACGTTAACAAGCGTCGTTTGAGATAACAGTTGCTTAATATCAGGTATCGAGCCACGTTGAACTGCTGCAAATAATTGTGCTTCCCGAATAGCATCCAAACCGAGCGTATCCACTATGCCGCGATACACACCAACATGACCAAGGTCGAGCAGCCGCTCTGGAATTTCACCTAGCGCTTGCTCAAGTGCTGCCAACATCAGGCGGATAATTTCAATATCACTTTCAGGCCCTGCGTGACCGAATAACTCAGCACCAAACTGACGCGGGCTACGGCTGCCGCCAAATCCGTCAGTGCGCGCTCTGAGCACACTGCCTGTGTAAAAAAAACGGTTGGGGACATCACGCTGCAAGCAATGCGCGTCAATGCGTGCTACTTGTGGCGTCATATCAGCGCGCACACCCATCGCTCGGCCGTTGTGTTGATCAACTAGCTTAAATGTTTGTAGATCCATGGTTTCGCCACTACCGGCGAGCAAGCTTTCTAGATACTCAATTAATGGTGGATCTACAAGCTCAAAACCCCATGCCTTACAGCAATCCATGAAAGCGCGACGATATTGTTCCACACGCCATGCAGCTTCGGGCAGCAGCTCGTCAACACCGTCTGGCAGTAGCCAGCGATTGGAGGTCGGTTGATCCATTGGAGTTAGCGTATAAAACTGATTAGTAGGGCTCCAGCAATCATACTGGACAATCCCACAATTCGCAGAGTTTGATCATTTCGGTCGATTATTACCCGCAAGCTATCGCGAAACGCTCGAGGCGAGATAAGGGGAAATAGGCCTTCAATAACCAGAACTAGCGCGATTGCTGTGAGGAGCTCAGCCCACATGACCGAGTCGCGCTAATTCTACTTGATAAAACAACAACTTACTTCGCTGCAGGCTTTGAAGTTGGCGAATTGAAGTAGCGGAAAAACTCGGACTCTGGATTTAGCAGCATCACATCACTACTACCGCTGAATGCGCTTCGGTAGGCACTCAGGCTACGATGCAAGCTATAAAACTCAGGATCCTGCTCGTACGCTTCAGCGTACGTCTTTGCAGATTCTGCATCGCCAACACCACGCGTGTTTTCTGCTTCCGCATAGGCTGCAGCTAAAGTTTCTACCCGAATACGATCAGCTGTGGCGCGGATCTTCTTGGCCTCTTCATCACCCTCAGAACGAAATTCACTGGCTATCTTTGCACGGTCTTTTTCCATACGTTGATAAACTGAATCTCGGACATCTTCGGGTAATTCAACCTGCTTAATACGTACATCAACTATCTCGATACCAAAAGATTCAGCTTCATTGGCCAAGCCTTCCTTTATCTCATCCATCAAGGTAGATCGAGCAGAGGATACAACCTCACGAATAGTACGTTTACGAATTGCTTTTAGCACTTCGGCTAAACCCAAACGTGTCAAACGTTGATCCGCCGCTGATTCCCGCCCCTGCATAGTGGTGAAAAAAGCTCTTGCGTCTACGATGCGCCACTTAACGAAAAAGTCGACAATAACGTTTTTACTTTCTTTCGTTAGCAGCCGCTCTGGAGCAACATCAGTGGTCAAAATCCGCTTATCAAAACGATAGACATTATCGAGAATCGAAGCGCGGTAATGTAAACCAGGCTCATATTCTGATTGGACGATTTTACCAAAACGAACTCGCAGGGCTTTTTCACGTTCGTGAACCGTAAAAAAGGCTTGTGAAACCAACCAGCCAATAAGCAGCAAAGCGCCTAATACCAAAGGACTATTTAAGATTTTCATCGTACTACTCCCCTTTCACGCGATCGTGAGTCACGCACTGTTGTGCCCGCTCGCGTGGGATCACCAAACTGCTGACCGTTGGAGTTATTCAAGGATTCAATACCTGCAGACCCATTGTTATCGCGTGTACCTCGATTTTGCTCAATCAATTTATCAATCGGCAAGTACATTAGGCTGTTGCCACTATTCCCATCGATTAACACCTTGCTCGTGTTACTGAACACTGATTCCATTGATTCAAGATACAAGCGTTCGCGGGTCACCTCTGGGGCTTTTTTAAATTCAGCCAACAATGCAAGGAATCGTTGAGATTCACCCGTTGCAGCTTGCACAACACGTGACTTATAACCTTCTGCTTCTTCCAGCAAGCGTTGTGCGTCACCACGTGCACGTGGCAATACCTGGTTGCTATAGGCCTCAGCTTCATTGATAAAACGCTCTTTATCTTCTCGTGCCTTGATCGCATCGTCAAAAGCGGCCTGTACTTCGTCAGGTGGCTGAGCCGATACTAAGTTCACCGCAGTGACTTCAATGCCGGTTTTATATTCATCAAGAATTTCCTGCAAACTATTTTTCGTTGACGCATCGATTGTGATGAGTTCCTGCCCTTCTACTACTACACCGTTGGTTAGGACTGAATCCATATTGGATTGGCCAACCACTTCACGCAGTGCACTTTCCAACACTTGGGTCAGTGTTTCGTCAGGTTGGCGAACGTTAAAAAGGTAGTCTTCAGCGTTGTTAACAAAGTACTGAACGTTCAATTCGATACGGACTATATTCTCATCACGGGTGAGCGTGAACTGACGTTTGAGATCTTCTTCACGAATACCCTGCACATCGACTTTGGTAACCGCTTGCACGGGCCAAGGCATATGCCAATTTAGACCTGAGCCAACCGTTTTAATGTGGCGGCCAAACTGAGTAACAACGCCCTTTTCGGCCGGTTGCACGGTATAGATGCCCGATGCCAGCCAGGCTAGCAGAACCAAGCCTGCCACTATGGCAAACAAGGGGCCGCTAAAGCCGCCAGGAATACCCAAGCCACTACCGCCACTGCCATTCCGGTTAGCATTGCCACCCAGGCCTGTGAATTTTTTCTTCAGGTTTTTGAAAACTTCATCCAGATCAGGTGGGCCATCAGAATTTTTCCGATTTCCCCACGGATCGTTATCGTTTCCACCCGGCTCGTTCCAAGCCATACAGTCTATTGCTCCAGCAACGGCAAAGCCGCCAATTTTATAAACCTTGCCCAAGTAAGTAAGTACGGGCAAGGACCAATTGGGCAATGAGGTGGCACTAATGCCATGTCATGCCGAGTTATTCATCAACCAGGTAAAGTCTATGGCATCAATAGCGATATACAACGCCAATTTGAGACTTTTCTGATTATTCCGATTTTACAGTGCTTAAACGGTTCGCGTTCATACTTTGGTCATAATGAATGGCGAATTCTAGTGGGCTCGTTCTGCCATAGCTGTCAGAAATCTGCCTACTCCACACCACTGTGAGGCCAGTTTGCAGGAATTAGCAGCATAAGACACGTTTTTATCAAAATTGTTGCATGACAGCTACGTTGCTGATGATATTAGGTTTTTTTAGTGTCATCAATGATATTCATGGAGGCTACACCGCTGTTACCTAGCTCGACCGCGGCAAACGGGCCACCGTGGCATATTTGGCCTGGTTCAGCTGGGTCAGCTGGTGGCTCTTCTGCGAGTATTTTGGCGGCAAATTGCTCGGCGTTGTCCTTGGGCTGAAACCCAAGAAAATGGGCTTTGGCATTGTTCACAGGAGCTCGGTCATTATCAGACACACCATAGACAATCGAAAATCCAGTGACGGGTGCCTCAACACAGCGCTGCACCAATTGAATCAGATCATCATATGAGAGCCATGAGCCTAGAGCCCTAGCATTGTTCACCTGCGCGCAGGATAAAATTCGCATGTGTACGCTTTCGACACCCCGTTTATCCCAATACATTGAACCCAGATCTTCGGCAAAACATTTGGCTAAGCCATAAAAGGTATCTGGACGGTGGCGAACGTCGGCATCAATGAAATCATTTTTTGGATGCATACCCACGGCATGAATTGAACTGCCGTAAACCACCCGTTTCAGCCCACGTTGGTAAGCCGCTTCCCAAATATTGTATGCGCCCACAAAATTAGGCTGCAGCAATTTTTCGAACGGCCCTTCGTCAGCATAGGCACCCATATGCACAACCATGTCGGCACCTTCAAGCACAGCCATCATATCGTCCATACTGGCAAGGTCACCCTTCATGTAACTTTCGCCAGGATAAAGCTTACCGATGTCGTCAACGAGATCGGTCGAGATTAGCTCGTCCGCAAGCTTAGTCAGCGGCTCTCTAAGGTAGGAACCCAAACGGCCGGCGGCCCCTGTTAAAACGAGTTTTTTTAGTTTAGCCATTGTTTAGTTTCCAAGCTTCAGTTTTGCGATATTAGATTCACAACGCTCGCTTCAATGCGATCAAGCGCCGCAGTTAGAACGGTTCCGACACCTTGCAACAAGTCGATAGTAAAGGCCGCGTCGTCTACATTCACAGTGCCATCAGTGGGTGGGTAGTTCATAGTTGAGATTGATCGATGTTGGTAAATAATAGGTTTATAAAATCAAATAATCGCTTTTTCGATTATCGCTTGCTTGTTGGCGACCCGATCAAAGCTAAATGGTCGTAAATCCAAACTACGATACTCACCATAGGTTAATAATTCCGATGTACCTCGCCCCATTGCTGGCGACTGCTGTAAGCCATGGCCAGAAAAACCATTAAGAAAGATGAAATTCTCAACCTCTGTGTGAGGGCCAATGATGGCATTGTGATCAAATACGTTATACGCATAATGGCCGACCCATTCGCTTGTGACTTTGATTGCCTCAAACTGTGGAATACGCGTGGCAAGCACTGGCCACACATGGTTTTCCCAAATTGCGTGATCCATCGTGAAATCATCATACTCAACCGCCGGATCAATATCAGTATGCCCACCACACTGGTAAGTACCACCACCGTGCTCACGTACGTGTATACCGGATGGATCAATCGTTAATGGTAAGTCGCGATCCAAAGGTTGCTCCGCAGCAAACACCCACGAAAATCGCTTACGTGGCTCTACCGGCACTGTAATGCCTGCCATTGCAGCTGTGCGTGCAGCCCTTGGGCCAGAAGCATTAACCACCTGGCCGCATGAGATCGTTTCGCCCGATTTAAGCGTTACGCTTTCCACTCGGTTGCCAGCAGCATTTTTAGTCATGTTCAAAACTTCATTGGAGATGTACTCAACGCCACGCTCACCCGCTTGACGGCGCCACCAATCAAATACGGCGGTGCCGTCCCAAAAACCTTCGTCAACAGTATTAATCGACCCCAGTACAATGTCATCAACGTTATAGAAGGGGTAGTGCTTTTTAATCTCGTCGGGCGTCATCAACTGAGTACCGGCACCAGCATCAATTTGCACCTTCTGATTGTCGCGCAATACATTGGCAAAATCTTCGTTATCTGCCAAATACATGTAACCAAAGTTGTGAACCGACAACTCAGGAACGCGTTCATCGTTACCCATATACGAGCGAATGTTTTTAACAAAATCTGCTGCAAATTGAGAGATGCGAACATTCAGCTCAGCTGAAAACTGCTGCCGCATGCATGAATTAGTATGCGTGGTGGATGCAAATTCGTAAGTGGGATCTTTTTCAACCACAAGCACCTTGCCGTTGAAATCTTTGTTATCAGTTAAAAACCACGCGGTCGAGGAACCCATAATGGCACCACCCACAATAATGACGTCGTAGCTTTGCTCCTTCGGTGCTTGAGAACTCATTACACAGCCTGCCCATTTTCAATGGCTTTTTTGACTTCAGAAATATCTGAATCGCTTAAACCGTAGTCACGCTTTGCAGACTCTGCCGAGATATAACCTCGAGCTAAATCTCGCTTAACCGCATTGACATCGCGCTGATCTGCGCTACCGTACCCTGCTCCGCCGGGAAACGCCAGCATGACCTTACGTCCGTGCGGCACAAACTGCTTACCCTTGCCGCGCATCGCCGACCCATCATCTTGAGCGATAGTAGTAGGCGCTCCATTTTCACCACCATGGCGACCTTGTGCAGGATGATCAACTCGATCAAACATCGCCTGAAAATCAAATTCGTAACCATCTCGAGCGCCCACTTCCATATATTGTCCGAGACCACCACGTTGCTTGCCTGCACCTCCACTATCGGGGCGGAGTTCTTTACGCCAAATGATAACCGGACCAACGTTTTCAGTCGCTTCAATTGGCATTGTCATTACACCGGACGGAAACGCAGTCGCGTTCAAACCATCATGCTCCGGACGCGCGCCTGAACCACCCGAATTAAACGTCAGCACTTCGGAACGCACTGCGTGCTCTGGTGCGGGTTCATCAGTTCGGGGGCGAAGCGACACCTGAAAATTACACAAACAACCTGCGCCTTCTGCAGGCACCAAGTTTGGAATGAGCTTATCGAGTGCGTTGTAAACCGCATCAGGCACAAAGTGCCCAACGATATGTCGCAAGGCTACAGGAGCCGGATGCAAGGCATTAACGATCGAATTTTCAGGCGCTGCAATTTCAAACGGCGCAAGCGACGCTGCATTATTAGGAATTTGAGGCGCGATAGCGCACTTTAGAGCGTAACATGCATAAGCTTTTGCATATACCAACGGGCAATTGATGCCTTTTTTATCCAAACCAGAGGTGCCATCAAAATCAGACAGCATACGATCAGCTTCAATAGTGAGCTTGACCTTCAGGGTGATAGGTGAATCAAAGCCATCCACAGTTAGCTCACCCTCTGCACTACCTCGTGGAAGCGCAGCAATACGCTCAAGCGTGGCACGGCGAGAATTTTCAAGTATGTACTTAGCGATGCCAGTAAGGTTGCTAAGTTTAAATTCCTTCATCATGTCAACCAAGCGTCGATACCCAATCTCGTTACATGATGCGAGCGCATACATGTCACCTATTAACTGATCAGGCTCACGGACATTACCCCGCACGATACGCACTAATGTTTTATCCACGTCGCCACGCTCGGCAAACTTCATAATGGGTATGTACAAGCCTTCTTCATACACACTCGCAGCATCAGCACCAAAACCTCGGCCACCAATATCAACTATGTGCGCAGTACAAGCAAAGAAGCCAACCAAGTTACCGCTATAAAACGATGGCGTAACCATGGTGATGTCGTGTAGATGCCCAGTGCCTTCCCAAGGGTCGTTAGTGATGTAAATATCGCCTTCAAAAATATTCTCAAGGCCTATACGGCGTATAAAATGCCCAACTGCGTCAGCCATAGCGTTAACGTGTCCGGGCGTACCAGTAACGGCTTGCGCCAGCATCTGGCCGTCGACATCATAAACACCAGCCGATAAATCACCTGCTTCGCGTACGGAAGTTGAAAATGCAGTACGCACTAAGGCTTGCGCCTGCTCTTCAACAACCGATATCAAGCGGTTCCATAAAACTTGATAAGACACTTGTAAGTTTTGATTAGCCATATCAGTATCTACTCACTTTAGCGGTCACATCCACACAACCATCGGGCTGACACACGGCCTTGCGGCTACTGGGCAAGACAATGGTTGTTTCGTGTTCTACTATCACCGCCGGCCCGTCAACCGTATTGCCAAGCTCCAGTGCATTGCGATCAACGATACTCGCCGTCACGCTACTGCTAAGCGCGGGGTCGAATATATCGCGATGACCTATGATGGGTGCAGCTGCAATACCGGCTTGTTCCGATACGCGCGAAACACTCTCGGGAGGCGTCGTTGCATTAACAGCCCACACCGTTACTTCTACATCCATGCCTTGTACCGGACGACCAAATAGTTTGGAATAGTCGTTTTCAAAAAGTTGTTGATAGGTTGCACCATCTGGGTTCAAGGCTTGCGCCTCCGTTAGCGTAATCGGTATCTCCCACCCCTGTCCGATATAACGCATATACACTTTGAAGTCAGAGAGTATCGTTGCATTCGCATCGCACTTACGAACAAATTTGGTGGCTTCGGTTCTTAGATCCAGTAACAATGATTTCACTTTGTTAGGATCAAGATCAGAGAGCTTCGTGTAAACCGAACGATTGGCTTCAAAGCTAAAGGGTGCACGTAAAAAACCAATCGCCGAACCCACGCCAGCACCCGGCGGCACCAATAGACGATCAACACCCAGCTTTTCGCTCAAGCGCCCTGCGTGTAGTGGTGCGGCCCCTCCAAAGGCGATCATGGTGTATTCAGAGAGATCTTCGCCATTTTCAACAGCGTGCACACGTGCAGCGTTTGCCATGTTCTCATCGACTACTTCGGATAAACCAAATGCCGCAGTCTGCGCATCCATATCAAGGGTTTCACCTAAGTGAGTTGCCAACGCTTTTGCAGAATCAGCTGCATGCAACTTCATTGTGCCGCCAGCAAAATTATCAGGGTCAAGCCTACCCAGGATCAAATCTGCATCGGTTACCGCGGGCCGCTCTCCACCCTGCCCATAGCAGGCTGGACCAGGCTCAGAACCCGCAGATTCTGGGCCCACGCGTATCTGACGCATGGAATCGACATGCGCAAGCGATCCACCACCTGCGCCAATCTCAACCATGTCGATAACCGGAATCGAAATAGGCATACCAGAACCTTTTTTAAATCGGTAAGTTCTCGCAACTTCAAACACACGGCTAGTTTTAGGCGTTTGGTTTTTAATCAAGCATATCTTGGCCGTGGTACCACCCATATCAAACGACAGTACTTTTTCGAGGCCATAACGGGCTGCAATGTTAGCTGCAAACACCGCGCCTCCAGCAGGGCCTGATTCAACTAATCGCACAGGAAAATCCGCTGCACTTTCTATCGAGATAATTCCGCCACCTGAATGCATTAAAAAAATGCCGCAATCAACATCAGTTTCTTTTAGGCGGCCCTGCAAGCGGCTCAAATACGATTTCATCAATGGCTTGATGTAGGCGTTTGCCACCACTGTATTAAATCGCTCGTACTCACGCATCTGCGGTGACACTTCAGATGAGATGGAAATCATCGCCTTGGGCAAACGCTTTGCCAACGCATCCCGTACTTGTTTCTCGTGGGTGTCATTAACATAGGAATGTATTAAGCCAATGGCGATGCTGTCATAGCCCGCCCTTTCCAGTTGATCGGCTATCGCGTCAACCTCTTTCATATCCAAAGGCCGTAACACATTGCCCGACGCATCCATTCGCTCATTCACGCAGTAGCGCATGTTGCGATCTAACAAAGGCTCGGGCAGGTTTAGATTAAGGTCGTATTGTTCGAAGCGCGATTCGGTGCGCATCTCAATAACATCGCGAAAACCAGTGGTGGTGACCAGGGCCGTCTTGGCACCGCGACGCTCTATTAAGGCGTTGGTGGCTAGCGTGGTGCCATGAATGATTTGCTGAATATCGCAAGGTTTTACACCCGCTTTTAAACACACCTGCTGTAGCCCTTCCAAAATGGCATTCTCAGGGGCTGAATAAGTAGTAAGCACCTTAGTAGAAAAAAGCTCGCTATTTTTTTCTAACACTACGTCAGTGAAGGTGCCGCCGATATCTGCGCCTAATCGAATTCTACTTGTAGCCATGCTGGAATCCTATGAAAGATTGCCTAGATTAGCCCGCCCGGCCGATTAAATCTAATTATTTAAATTGATCAATCTGATTGATATTCTATGCATTCAGATTGAGGCATTTTTCTATGGCTGGCATCACGATCAAACAATTGTAAGCGATGGTGCAGGTTGCGGATCATGACAGCTTTCGCAAAGCGGCCGCTAATCTGAGCACCCTAGTTAGTTAAACCGAACCGGCAATTTATGAGCGTACAAAATCAAAAAGTGGCCGAAAGTCATGTTTATCTGCAGCTCGAAGCGCGGCCACATATGCAGCACGTGTTTCACCGGCATCAACTAAATTATTGCTGCCCCAGCTAAATCGATCATGGCCTAATGAAGTTAGTAATAGGTCAGTTGCCAAGCGCCCATGGCGCCCGTTTCCGTTGGGGTATGGATGTATAAATACCAGGCGGTGATGAAATCGCGCGGCAATTTCATCTATCTGGAAGGTGTCGTTCTCTATCCAATAGGTGCAGTCATCAACTAAATTACGCAATTCAACAGAGATTTGATAAGCATCAACGCCGACATTTTTTCCACTTCGTCGGAACCGCCCTGCCCATTTCCAAACACTACCGAACATTCGCTTATGAAGTTCATTTAGGAATTTGGTGCTGAGTGCGTTTCGTTTGCGAGAAAATGCCCAATCCTCAGCTTTCAAAATGTTATTTTGCTCGGCCTCATTCAGTTCACCACGCGTAGTGATATAGGAAGGAATTAAATCTTCTTTTTCTTCGGGGCTCAGTGGTGTTGATGCATCATCAACAGGCGCAAGCGGATCACTCATGGCTCTTCCCACAATTCTGATCCAGATTTGTCTGACAATTTTCTAACAAGTTTCTGAAGCGCTTCTTCCTGTGCTGCTTTACTGACTGCTTGATCTTCAAGGCTCATAGAATGTGCAATATGCTTCATGCGACTTTTTGCGACAGCTTTAGCACGAGCCTCAATCATGGTCTCCAAAGGTTCATTGGGAACTAACGTATAAACAAGTCTGCAATTTAGCGCGTGAGCTGCCCGCTCTACCGAATCCAAGGTCAAAGTGCCTTTTACCTCGTTCTTCTCAATTTCTAGCGCTCGCGGTTGGCTGACACCCATACGCCGACCAAATTGGGTGGTGGTCATGCCCAGCGCTTCCCTAATAGCCTTAATCCAGCCACGGGTAGGTCTGCCGTACGCCTCAATGTTTTTCAGCGTATTTAGCTTCTTATCGAGGTTCTTACGGGCTATCAGCCG
>JAZGEF010000076.1:0-28046 GCA_036478595.1 Granulosicoccaceae bacterium | reverse complement strand
GGTCTAACAGTCCAATTCTGTGCCATTTCTCAATAACAGGCAGCAAACCGTTCTATAAAATCTAATTACTTCAACGATTTTTATTTACTGGCCGCCACCAATGCGGTTTCGCAAAGACAGATTGTGGAGCCTCTGTACACGAATTGATACCCATACTTTTTGTAGCATCTCGCCCGGTTAGATAACGCGTGCAGAAAATTCGTGCCGTTAGTTGTACTTAATACCGGCTTGCTAGCTGCTTCAGTTTTCAATGCCGTGTGATATTTTCGTCGGCTCTAGCTTCTTAGTATCACACCATGCAAATGTAGCTTACGAAAGTGAGTAACCAAACGTCACACTTTGTCGAATTTGGCTTTTCCTGGAGTAAATATCATTGTGAGTGGCTTTCAATATCGATGCCTTGATTCAGTCATGATGGCATTGATGCTTATATCTGCTTTGCTGATCCGTAGCGGTGATGTAAGGGGCGAGCTAATGGGCGACAGTGATCCTGCGGCAACTATTACTGTTACGCACTCGTTGGTTAACGACAACAATGGTACCGCACAAAGTAATGATTTTGTGCCCATGATTGGTGGCCGGGTTGTCGAGTGGAACAGCACGATTCGATTTTTACCAGGTGATTACACCGTGTCGCAATATATGCTACTGCCTGGTTACTCTGTCGGATTTTGGGGAGGTGATTGCAACACTGATGGCCGTATCGTGCTGCAAGCGGCTGAGTCGGCGGTGTGCACTGTGACTTACGACGATATGCCTTCGATTTTGGTGCTGAGGCATAGCGTTCTAAATGATGGAGGTGGTGGTGCAAGCTATGGTGACTTCGATGTTTATGCTAACGGTAAATTGGCGGCATGGGACATCAAACAAACGCTGGATGCGGGTTTACATCAGCTTGCGATTACCGCACTAAATGGCTACAAAAGTAGCCAATGGAAAGGCGATTGCGATATTGACGGCTCTATTATTCTGGCGCCGGGCCAGGTGGCTGAATGCGAGATTGTTAGTAACGATATGAGTGCCGAACTGCTGTTGGATAAGTCGGTAAGCGATGTCAACCCGAAAGTTGGTGACGTTATTAGGTTTTCAATAGTGGTGAGTAATCTGGGCCCGGATCCCGCGACTAACGTTAAGGTTGTTGACATGGTCACAGACGGATTGCAGTACCAGCGAGGTAGTATTTATGGACCCAATAAACAAATAGATGATGACCCGTATATTAACGGGCTGAAATGGATCATCAATGAATTGCCAGTAGGGGTGCCTGTTAGTCTCGAATTTGAGGCGGTGGTTCTACCGCTATAGCTGCCCAGATAAACTTGTATGACACAGGTTATACGATGGAGCGAATCGCTGCACATGTCACGGATCGTCACAGCATAGCAAATACCATTCTCCCGTTCATCTCTATGAAGTCCAAACATCGCCGTTATTACCTATGTTATGTATCCCTGGGGTTTTAATATTTTAATTGCATAGCCGATGTGTAGTTTCACAGGATCCAATAAGCTGAATGTCGACATTTTCGTCTTGAGAAATCAGGATGCAGATCGTCACCACATAATATATGAGAGCGCAGTATGCATGGCACTGATGGATTTTCCATTTGGGAGTACTCGGCAATTATATTTGCTGTTGTACTCGCAGCAACACTTTATCGAGTATTTGGTGTTCGCTATTTTTGGCCCAATATTTTTTGTCAATCTTGGCAGAAATCTGACATTCGATTTGAGTATCGTTGTTGAGGTATTGTCTACGGTGTTCATCCTATATACGGCATTGTTGTTTTACGGGTGCACTCAGCCAGTATTGCTGCACGTTTCACAGACAATTATAAATGGCATGAAAGCGTGATGATTGCCCTCGTCCCGATACTGCACCTAATAACGCATAAAAGAGAATAATAATGTTAAACGTACGCTACTTACCTCTATATTGTTTGTTTCTTTGTGTGCCGATAGGGTTGTTTATGGTGTTGAACCTAAACCAACCTTCGTGGGGTGGAGTCGCGCTGACGGTTGGATTGTTGGGTTCGGCTGTTGGTCTGCTAGACATAAAGCAAACCAAAAGAGCCGTGCTGAAAAATTATCCTGTTGTAGCAAGATTTCGATATTTGTTTGAAAGTTTCCGCCCGGAAATACGTCAGTACTTTCTTGAAAGCGACCATGATGAAGTACCGTATTCTCGTGAACAGCGCGCATTGGTTTATCGCCGGGCAAAAAATATTGAAGGGCTACGTCCATTTGGTACTCTCAAGAATGTTCATCAGATTGGTCATGAGTGGATAAATCATTCCATTGCGCCTGCTGACATTGATGAAGCCGATTTCCGAGTTAGAGTTGGAGGTAAAAGTTGCTGCAAGCCTTATGATTGTTCTGTATTGAATATATCCGGTATGTCCTATGGTGCTTTGTCTCCGAACGCGATAGAAGCACTCAATCGTGGCGCCAAGTCCGGTAACTTTGCCCATACAACGGGCGAGGGAGCTATTTCTAGCTTTCATAAACTGCACGCCGGCGATCTTATCTGGCAAATCGGTAGTGGGTACTTTGGTTGCCGAGATTCTTCTGGCCAATTTGATGAGCAACGATTTCAGGAAACAGCTGCTTCTGATCAAGTCAAAATGATCGAACTAAAGTTGTCTCAAGGCGCGAAGCCTGGTCATGGAGGCATTCTTCTAGCCTCAAAAGTAACTCAATCAATAGCGGATACACGCGGTGTGCCCATGGGCGAAGACTGTGTTAGTCCAGCCCGGCACAGTGCATTTGGTACTCCGGTAGAGTTATTGCAATTCATTGATAAACTACGCAAATTAGCCGATGGCAAACCAGTCGGTTTTAAGCTTTGCGTGGGTCACCCCTGGGAATTTTTTGCGATCGCCAAGGCGATGCAAGAAACCGGGATATTGCCCGATTTCATCACTGTCGATGGTTCGGAAGGGGGCACCGGCGCCGCACCAGTTGAATTCGCTGATCATATGGGCGCCCCTTTGAGAGAAGGGCTGATGCTGGTGCATAACTGCCTGGTGGGTTTAAACATACGCGAAGAAATTAAAGTAATTGTTTCAGGTAAGCTGATCAGTGCGTTTGATATTGCCCGTGTGTTCGCGCTAGGCGCAGATGCTTGCAATATGGCACGCGGCTTCATGTTTTCTATTGGCTGTCTACAGGCGCAGGCCTGTCATACTGGGCATTGTCCAACTGGCGTCGCGTCTCAGGATCCTGGTCGTTACCGCGCTCTGAGTGTTGAGCATAAATACAAACGGGTGGCTAGCTTTCATCACAATACGATTGAGGCGCTAAAAGAGTCTGTTGCTGCCAGTGGTCTGACTCACCCCCGTCAGTTTACGCCACATCATTTGATGATACGGGTAACAAGCCGAGAGGTACGCTCAGCAGCCAGCCAGTATCAATGGTTAGAGCCGGGTGAACTGCTCTCTGAGGGAACAACTCATCCAGCATTTGCCAAATTTTGGATAAAATCGTGTGCGAATAGTTTCTCATTTATTGACGATGAGCTGCGTAATAACGTCGTGCGTTTCCAATCAACGGGTTAGTTGTGCTGTTATATAAACTAGTTTTTGGAACATTGGTGTGTAACCCGTAAGATCCTGGCGATAGTTTGTCGTTGGTTTTTAAAAAAACACTATTTCGCTGATGCAGAAAACGTGTTTGATATTGAATATGGTAATTACACATGCAGCCCGCCTGTAGGGTTATCCGGCAATTCTGCAGCGCTCTGCGCCTCGCCAAATCTGTAAAAATGTAGCGATGTATTAACGTTTTCTATAACGTTTCATCTAACCGTTATTTACGATCTATCCGTTAAATAACGTAAAACTCTGTATCGATTTTGCATCCCATCTCTACTACAAACCCAGTGTTTACCAGTTTTTTTGGAGATGTAAATGATGTATTCTGAACAAGAGCAGTCGCCAATTATTCGATCGCTTGACAATATATTGGCTGATGAGAAGTTCTCAGGATCACCTCAGATGTCTGCCTTTCTACGTTACGTAGTTACCGAAACCCTTAAAGGTAATGCAGATAGGATAAAAGCCTATACCGTTGCGGTAGATGCCCTCGGAAAAAGCGAAGCATTTGACCCACAAAATGACCCCTCCGTGCGTGTGCTAGCAAAACGTTTGCGTAGTTGCTTGGGTGAATACCATGCGCGCGCAAGTAATCCTGAAAGAATAATCGAGATAAGGCCTGGCTCATACAAGCCGATTTTTTCAAATCCCCAATTGCCCGGATCCGTAGCTGGCTCTGACAAGCATCATAATGTAGCAGTTAGTGTGCACGGGTTACTTGAGAATAGCCCCACCCATCCCTTAGGTGGGAATGTAGGCAACTCCAGTAGCATTTCAATCTCCAATAAGGAAACGCTCAACGGAGCAACATCGCCTGTACATCGATCACAAGAGTCGAGTATCCCCAAATCGGGCGGGTACGCGCAACAACAGGCGGATGCATTGGTAAATGCCACTTCGGCAAATGATCAGCAAAATGCTCAAAAAATGGCGTTGAGTAACAGCCCGTTTGATTTAGAGTGGCTTTACAGCGCTCTAACACCCAAACGACTATCGGGTGCCTTGATACTTTCGGCTGTAGCAATGTTCATGTGGGGCTTTAGCGGCCCGACATCAACGCCAGGCAACACTGATGTTGCCTCGGCAGAACGCCAGGGTAGGTACCAATTACAACTAGCTAGTGCCAAAGATGTTGATTTTTTGCGCCAACGGCCTGGTATACCGACAGTTGTTGCGCGGGCGAATAGTACGGAAGATAGAGATTCGCAGGCTTTATTAAGCTCGATTGATCATGTGTTATCTAAGTTTGATCACTTACAGCTGCTTGATTCAACGCACGAGTACGCACTGGCAAATAAGTGGCCTGAGGACTACGAAATTGCTGTAAATACGCTCGTCATGAATGATTCGAAAAAAGTCACTGTAAATCTTATCCACGCAGCTTCAGGGCGGATCACATATAGTGATGAATTGATACTGAACAACAGTACCCTAAAAAGCGATGCTGTAGCTAGATTTTCCAAAAATGACATCGCGGCGGTCGAGTTAACAGTGGCTCGAATAGTACAAAAAAATGGCCCTTTGTTTTCGGACTACAAAAAACAAGAGGAATATTCCGAAACAATGGCTTGCGTATTTTCGATCACAGCAGACACTAACAAAAATAACACTAACGAAGAGTGCTTGAATAAGGTGGTTTCTAGCGGGCAAAGCCAAGCTATCAAGCATGCTTTGCGCACTGAAATAAACCTAATAAAGCTTGCAAAAATCAGTGGCTCAAAAAGAAAAGCAGCGCTGAAAACCACTTTAGCATCAGCGCAAAAAGGGGTTGATTTAGCACCCTACAGTGCAGTCGCTCACACACTAATGATGCGGGCATCTCGTTTAAGTGGAGACTACAAAACAGCTCTCAAACATGGCAACCACGCTATGAATATTAACGCTCTTGATAGTAACAATATGCTTGCTTTATCAGTGTTGTTAGACGAAATGAAGAAGCCTGCAGAAGCCAACAAAATGCGCAAACAAGCAAGCGCTCTATCAACCACCCTATCTGGTAAGGCGCTTTAGAAAATCCGCGCCGAAAATGCGTTGAAGTATAAGCGTATTTTGATCGTAACCACTGGATATTGGCCATGACAAATAGCATTAACACAAATGCACTGCTGCTGCAGTTGCGAGCAATGGCGCAAGATGCCGGTGTGCCACAAAGTGAAAGTGTCAAAACGACAGATGACGTAAACTTTTCCGAGGTGATGAAGTCCACTTTAGAGCAGGTAAACGAACAAAGTGGAGAGGCAACAAAACTCATGCAATCATTTGATGCGGGAAACCCCGACGTCGAGTTGGCTGATGTAATGATAGCAATGCAAAAAGCTAGAGTGTCATTTGAGGCATTGACGCAAGTTCGAAATAAGATGGTGTCAGCTTATCAAGACATTATGAATATGCCTCTTTAATTACAATAATAAATAGTAAGAATCCACTATGAGTAATCTAGACAAGGTGTCCGGCGCGCAAGTGTCCCTATCGGGTAAACCGATAATGGCGTCGTTTGCACAGGGTATAGCATCGCCTCAAATTGGTGCTTTGCTTACGCTTGCATCTGCGATGACACTGGGGATTGGGCTAATAGTTTGGTCGATGAAACCGGATTATGTCCCTGTCTCGGAAAGTTCTAATCGTCAGGATGCCTTAGACATCATTGAAGTTCTGCGTTCCAGCCAGAGCGACTACAAAATTGATCCGTCTACGGGTTTAGTGCTAGTGCCTCGTGATGAATTGTCGCAATTACAATTAAGCCTCGCTGCGGGAGGGATTACAGATAATACTCAAATTGGCTTAGAGCTTCTGAACAAAGAACCCTCTCTAGGCGTTAGCCATTTCACTGAAACGGCTAGATACCAACACGCTCTAGAGATTGAACTAAGCAGAACCATCAGCAGTATGCTGAATGTTGATTCTGCACGCGTGCACCTGGCATTGCCAAAACAATCAGTATTCGTCAGAGATCGCGAACAAGCGTCATCATCGGTCATGGTAAAAGCGAAACAAGGACGATCCATTGAGGAGGAACAAGTTAACGCCATTGTTAACTTGGTGGCTTCAAGTATTCCGTATTTGGATTCGGGGCAGGTGACTGTCGTTGATCAATGGGGTCGACTGCTTTCAACTGATTCAGATACAGGTGTAGGTGCCAGGCGGGAACACTTCCAATACGCTAGAAAGCTTGAAAACTTGTATGCGGAGCGAATCGAAACCCTGCTAACACCGATTGTGGGTAAGGGCCGAGTGCGTGCAACCGTGACAGCTGAATTTGATTTTTCAAGCAATGAGCAAACCCAGGAACTGTTTGAATCTGATCCCACACAATTGCGTAGTGAGCAAATAGATGATCAAAAAACATCTGCTGGTGCTGGAGCCGCGATGGGTATTCCTGGTGCACTAACTAATCAACCCCCGGCTGCAGGAGTAGTTGAGGCAGGGCAAGCAAGTGGTGTTGATGTAGAGGGAGCACCGATTAATCAATCAACCAGTGCCATGCGTAACTATGAGTTGGATAAAACGATCACCCATACTCGCAAAGAATCTGGTCAGATTCGCCGGCTTTCGGTTGCGGTCATTATTGATGATCAAGAATCGGTCGGTGAGGATGGCGTTGCAACGATGCAATCTATAAACGAAGTTGATATTGAAGAGTACGGTCGTCTGGCAAAAGAAGCGATTGGATTCGATGAAGCGCGTGGTGATAGCGTGGTGGTTTTTAATCGCCCATTTCAGCCAGTAGAAGAAATTATCCCAGTAGAGCCAATACCGATTTGGGAGCAAAGTTGGATCTGGAATATGGTTAAACAGGTGCTGATTGGTTTATCTGTATTGTTGATTGTGTTGTTAATATTACGACCAGCGGTTAAAAAGCTAAATCAATCGTCGTTGATGGTGTCTGAAAATGGTGCCTTCGATGGTGCCGATAACAATCAGGCAGATCAAAACGCTGCCGCCGATGGTGGTAAAGGTGGTGTTCTTGATTCACCTCCTGTGGTCTATGGCGACATATTGAATATGGCGCGGGCTATGGCAGCTGAAGACCCTAAACGCGTTGCCATGTTAGTGAAAGATTGGGTGGGTGATCGATAATGGACACCGCCGAAGATGCAACAAAAGATGCAGAAACCCCTGCCCTGGATCTCAAAGGCTCTGCCCGCGCTGCCATTTTATTGATGGCACTAGGGGAAGACGAAGCCTCTAGCATTTTAAAATTTATGGAGCCCGATGAGGTTCAATCGTTGGGCGAAGCCATGTCTGCAATTAGCGGGGTTTCACAGGATGAGATTGGCCATACTTTAGATCATTTCGTAGATCGCATAGGCAAGGAATCTTCTCTCGGCTTTGGTTCTACCGACTATTTTAAATCAACCTTAACTAAGGCAGTAGGAAAGGACAAGGCGAGTGGCGTTCTTTCGAAAATAAACAGTGGCTCAGACAGCTCTGGTTTAAGTTCATTAAAATGGATGGATGCCACGGTTGTTACAAAGTTGCTGGCCAATGAGCATCCGCAAATTATCGCTACGGTGTTGAGTCAATTACCGCGCGAACAAGCCGGTGAAATACTGAATAATTTGCCGGCCGAAATACATTCCGATTTAATTATGAGAATCACACGCTTGGATACCTTGCATCCGTCTGCCTTGATTGAGTTAGATGAAATTATTAAGCAGGTTTTTGAAAATAACGCTGATGTCGAGCTTTCAGGAATCGGTGGAATAAGCGTTGCTTCGGAAATACTTAACGGTGTGTCGAAAGAGTCTGAAGAGAGAATATTTGAAGAAATAGAAGCGCTTGACAGTGAACTGTATGAAAAGATTAAGGAAGGTATGTTTATTTTTGAAAACCTGTTGTCGCTTGCCGATCGTGGCATGCAGACGCTACTCAGAGATACATCCAGCGAGCAACTAATACTGGCATTGAAGGGTTCTTCTGAAGAGATGCAAGCCAAGATATTTAATAATATGTCATCGCGGGCCGCAGAACTACTTAAAGATGATTTGGAGTCCAAAGGCCCTGTTAAGTTGTCTGAAGTGGAAGAAGCGCAGCGTGAGATCCTTAAGATTGCACACGAATTAGCTGAAGACGGAAAGATAGCACTCAGCAGTAAAGGGGACGATTTTGTTTAGAGTACTCTCAAATGAAGAATCGCATCAGGTTAAAAAATGGCGAGCGCCTAGCTTAAGAGATACTGTTGACACGTCAAACCTACTTGAGGGCGATTCGAAAACATCGATCGACAGCCAAGGATTGGCTACAACGGACTTTACTAGTTTACGGCATGTCGTACGCGACACGCATGCAAATGCACAGTCATCTAATGAAGATTTTACTGCATCGGTGTTATTTTCAAACAATACGCGTGGTAACCACGCAAGCTTAGCCGTATCAAACCCATCTGCCGACATGCTGCAACAGACTTACGATGAAGGATTTTCTGCCGGTAAACAATCCTGCCAAGCAGAAGCGCCGAGCGGTACGGCTGATACTCTAATGAGTTTGATTGGTAGTTTGGCGCCACAAAAATACCAAATCGATGCCGCTATAGAGCAAGAGCTTGTTTCTTTGGCGAAAGCAATCGCTAAATTGTTACTGCGGCGAGAAATAGAATCTGATGACAGCATCATACTGGATATCGTTCGAGAAGCTTTGGCGCAGTTGCCATTGACGAGCGAAACACCTACCGTGATATTGCATCCAGCAGATATTAGTGTTATTCAAAGCATGCAAACACCACCAGAACTGGCAACGCTTTTACCCGATTCCGATATGAAACGAGGAGATTGTCGAATACACTCAGGTGCGTCAATATTGGACGCGGGGGTAGGTGCTTTGGTTGAATCTATTTCCAGCAGCGACACGCAAATCTTACCCAGTTACGCCGAAGTGGATCAGGCCAAACCAAACATCACTAACCAGCATGACGAACAGTCATGAGCGCGGATCAATTACATAGTTCTCTGAGTCGCTATAAGCAGGGCTTGTATCAAAAAAAATTGTCACTTCAAGGGCGATTAAACAGCCTTGTTGGCCTCGCATTGCAAGCTGAAGGCTGTGATGCGCCCGTTGGTTCGCGTTGTCGCATCTCAACTGAAGGTGGGGTGGCGATTGAGGCGCAGGTGATCGGTTTCAATCACGGATGTACGCTTTTAATGCCGGCTGGCCCGGTTCACGGTCTTAGCCCGAAGGCTAGTGTTACGCTCATAGCAGACAAACTTCGATTTAATGCAGGTGCTGGATTGTTGGGAAGGGTGATTGATGCTAACGGGAACCCGATAGATGACAAAGGGCCGTTGATAGATTGTTACGAAACTGAGCTCTCCTCAGACCCAGTCGATCCGTTGAAGCGAGACTCCGTAAGCGATGCGTTTGATGTTGGTGTGCGTTGTATTAATGGATTGTTAACATTGGGCAAAGGTCAACGAGTAGGTCTGTTTTCTGGCAGTGGTGTTGGTAAAAGTGCCTTATTGGGTATGATGAGTAAATACAGTGAAGCCGATGTCACGGTGCTAGCACTTATCGGAGAGCGAGGCCGTGAAGTAAACGATTTTATTCGCGACACCTTAGGTGTAGAGGGTATGAAACGATGCGTAGTCGTTGCAGTTCCCGCTGACCAGCCCCCGTTACTTCGATTGCAAGGTGCCATGTTAGCAACCGCCATCGCCGAAGAATTCTGCAGTGAAAAAAAACAGGTATTGCTCATGGTCGACTCCCTAACTCGCTTTGCGCAAGCCCAACGCGAAATTGGTCTGGCCACTGGCGAGCCGCCGACAAGCAAGGGCTATCCGCCATCGGTCTTCTCTCTGCTGCCACAGTTGGTTGAGCGTGCAGGCGGCATCAGAGGTGGTGGTGCAATTACAGCAATTTATACGGTATTGGCAGAAGGTGATGATCACAATGACCCCATAGTAGATGCTGCGCGAGCAGTGTTAGATGGACATATCGTGTTATCCAGAACGTTGAGCGACGCTGCCCACTATCCGGCGATCGACATAGGGGCATCGGTTAGCCGAACAAAAAACTCCGTTACATCAAAAGCCCAGCAACAGTTGACTAGCCAAGCAATGCAATATTCTGCAGCCTACCAACAAAACGCCGATATGATTCGAGTGGGCATGTACCAACGTGGTAGTGATGATCAGCTTGATAGGGCAGTTCAGGTGTGGCCAAAATTGCAGCAGTACTTGCGGCAGGAATTAGATGAGAAAGTCAGTTTAGACCAAGCCTGCGAACAGCTGCTTGACGCTGTCGAGCTGAGCCCTGATGTTGGGGATGTAAGTTAACCGGTTATATCCATGAGTTACCTGTCTTAGAGAACCAGTCTGCCGACATATTAAGTAATCTTGGAAACCGATGTACCCTGGCAATGTCGCAATTAGAGTCACTACTTTCTATCGCACAAATGCAGTCAGAGCAGCAGCTCGTGGTGCTGCAACAAAAACGCCAATCCGTTGCTCTCTTGAATCAACAGCTTGCAGAGTTGGTTGATTATTCTCGTCTATATCAACAAAGGGACGTGGGTACTGATGGCAATATTTCTACTTTATTGGTTCATCGTCAGCGATTTATCAGTCAACTAAATATACAGATAGATGAACTGACAAACCGTATCTCCAAATTCAGCGAAGATGTTGAGGCCTGTGCTGCGCAATGGCGTTACTTTGAAGCGAGGCGTAAGGCCATTGAGAGTATGCATGAAAGGGAATCCTCGCAAGATAACTATGTAAAAGAAGCTATCGCGCAACAAAATAGTGATGAGTTGGCTCGATTTGGCTCGGCTAGTGGATTTAATTCAGCGCTACAGTTGGGGTTGAATCATGCTTAATTCTGGTGGGCAAGCAATTCTAGTTGCTCAGAGCACAACAACTGGATTCGATTTGGAAGCCGGTGATATTTCGCGTAGCAATCAGTCGGTCAATATTGAATTCTCGACCGAGTTTAGTCGAGCCCAAGAATCAATAAACGCTCAAGCAAGTGACATTGATCAAACAATCACTACACCGACAGATTTAAAACTGTCGAGCGATTACGCAATTGCCCCAGAATACACTGACACAACAGCTGCGGTACCACTGGCTGATAACCGGCCATTGAATTCAGTTCGGGCCACTGAATTGTTAACCGATTTATCTGCAGGCACTGAAATAGATTCGGCTGTTGTCGGTCAAACGATCACTCCGGAATACTCCATCGATGGGGTATTGCTGGATCAAGAGGGAGCTACGTCTATTGGGCTAATGCAGGCCAAGATTGCTCCGGCAAAACTGTCAGCAAATACTGCAATAGGTAGCAGTGACGCAGGCAATACTTTAACGCCGATACTAAATAATGCGGCTCATTCTGACGGTCCAATGCCTAAACAGGCAGAGATGGCTGAAGCCGCGATGATTGTTGATGAGAAACTTGAAAATATGCCGAGCCTTGACGCCCCGGCTGCGACACTCAGCGATAAAACTGACAGCAGAATTGCGCACAAGTTGCCGCACAAAGAAATTCCTAAGCCTATTGTTGTCACGGGCCTTGAAGTTGCCACACAGACTGTTGACCCGGCCAAAGCCGCTGTAATTGAGAAGGATGGCTCAACACCGTCAGCATCCTTGCCAGCTAGCGGGCGACTAAATACCAGGGAGCTTATCGGATTAAACATTAACGCTGAAACGTTTGTATCGGGTGGAGTCGAAAACGGTGGCGTACCGGATAACCCGGCTAAGCCCGGTGCAGATCAAGCCGCATTGCATTTTAAACCTTCACCGGCTTTAATCAAATCTGGTTTGGGGCGAATTCGCGTCGAACTAAGCAGTAGCGCCAAGTTAGCCACACCCAAAATTGATGCGGTTTCGCTGCAGCAAGAAGTAGTCAATTCACCCAAAACGATTTCGAAGCCTGTAAGCCCCTTGGTACCTTCAAGCGCCAGTTCTAGTGTGTTAGCTGCGACCAACACCGAGAAGGGTGTGACGGTTGTTGGCCATGAATTTCTACGTTCCATTGGAAGTGCTCAAGTAGAACCATTCAATCAGAAATCGAATAAAGCGAACCCGACTACCGTTAAGGTTGCCACGACAGATGATCCCAAACAGGGCGTCAATCTGCAGGTGTTTCCTAAAACTGTTCCAACCCTTGGGCTGACGAACACTCCACCGCAAAATATCTTGGCGGAGTCAGCCATAACGATCAGCGGTACGAGTGAACATAGGGCCCGGGATTTAGGGCTTGAGCCAATAGTGACGGCCCCTTTGGCTAAGCACCTTGGCATTAAAAATACTGTAGGAACTCTATCGCACGGTGGTGATGCAAAAAATTCTGGAGAGCAATTGATGCAAAGCCCTGGAGGCATGGCTGACAAGAACGCTGCATTAGCACAGGCGCTTGATGCGACAACAGCGGAGCATCAAAACAAGTTCGCTGAAGTAACGCCAGGCATCTCACTAAAAAAGATGGGGCAATTGGCGGCAAAAGCCGATACATCAAGCTTGCAAGCACTAACGGGGCTGTCAGATGTAACCCCATCTAACGGGTATTATGTTACCGCTGGCGGCATCATAACTGCAGCTTCATCTCCACTGAATATGGGGCCATCGAGTGGCTTGGTGAGTGCACCGCGCACTCTCTTATTGGATCAGCCCGATGCTGATCAGTCGTTGCTTGAAAACTTGCGTTGGGCAGTAAACGAAAAACTGTCTCGTGCAACGATTAACGTAACGCCTGCCAACCTTGGTCCGATTACCGTTAGTGTGGATGTGGAGAACCAAAACATGAGTGTTTCGATAATAACGAATAATGCAGCTGCGAAAGAAGCAATTGATCATTTGCTACCTCGTATGCGTGAGCACTTTGCTACTGAGGGCTATCAACAAGTCTCTGTTGATGTTTCATCACAGCAGGACAGGCAGAGTAATTTAAGAAACCAATCAGAGCATTCGTTTGAACACGAGGCAGATGCTGAGGCAGACCTTACTAATAGTGAGTTGGATCATGCAGAGAATAATCCCGCAAACGCTCATGAGCGTGCCAGTACGTCTTTAATCGATACGTACGTTTAACCCTTATACATATCCGGTATCACTAACATGAAAAAGATGATCATGATGGCTGGCGGTGCGATCCTATTAGTGGGTGCATCCGTGGGTGGAACGTTGTTTTTAAGCCCAAGCGAATCGCCAGCTGCAACCAATCCTGACGGAACGCAAGTGGATGCGGTAGCGGTTGCGGTAGTTGAACCGCTGGAGCGTTTTTACTACAACATCCATCCAGAATTTGTCATCAACCTACCTGGTAAGGGCTCACCCAAGTTTCTTATGTTGGAGATGACAGCAGCTACTACTGATGAAAAAGCAAAAGCCGCTATTGATGACCATATTCCTGAACTAAGGAATAACCTACTCATGATGTTGGGTGAGCAAAGTGGTACAGAACTCAATACCACCAGTGGAAAAGATGCCTTGAGAGAGAAGGCACAACTCATTGTTGACGAATTGGTGACCAAACACTATGGGCCTGGACGCATCACGGATGTTTTTTTTACCCGTTTTGTTATGCAATAGCCGATTGGCCAGGAGATACGCTAATGGATTCTGAAAACGCTGATGCAGAGACCTATGACTTTGTGCATCCAGAGCACAAAATCAAAAGTGACTGGCCTGTATTGAACCTGATTTCCAAGAAAGTGGCTTCTGAATTGGAAGCTAGTTTGCTAAATCAGTTTCAATTTCCGATTACTGTTGCGCCGCAGGTGGCAAAAATATCTAAGTACCATGAAATATTTGCAGATGTTAGCGACACAAAAATACTGTTTAAAGTCTCATTGTTACCAATGTCGGGTAGTGCCTGGCTGTGTGTCGATCGATTGCTAGTTTACGCATTGGCCGAGACGTTTTTTGGGGGCAAGGGTGATTTTAAAGATGCGGTACATAGTCCGATTCTATCTCATACTGAAAAACGCCTCTGCCAATTTTTCACCAACTGCATACAAGAATCGTTGCCAACGGCATGGAGCATGATTCTGGAACTGCAAAATCCTGTTATTGAAAGAATATCTTTGGATCGCTTGAGCCATAGCTCAGATGATCAGGTGGTAGCAGTTTGCGACTACGATGTAAATATTGCGGCTACTGAATTTAGTACTCAACTGATTTATTCACATAGTATGTTAGAGCCTCATCAAGACAAGCTTCGCAAAATGAAGCAACAATCAACAGTAACAAACGGATTTTCTGGTGCGCTTAAAACAGAGTTAATGAATTGCGAGATAGACATGCATGCGGTGTTAGCTGAAACAAAAATAAGCCTGGCGGAATTTCTAGAGCTTAAATCTGGCGATTTCATACCGCTTCGTGAGATTGAAAATGTGTTGTTCAAATCTAATTCGCAACCCTTGTTTGATGCAAGAGTGGGGAACTCGAATGGACAGGTATCAGCGAGTTTGTCTCGCTGGTATGTTCCGGGTCAATCATAAAAATGGCAAATGAGAATACAGCTCGGGATGAACCTGAGGAACTTACAGAGAGTACGCCGCTTGAACAGGCTGACGGATCGGCAACTGCCACATCATCCAATTTAGATTTGGTGATGGATATACCTGTGGTGTTGTCTATGGAAATTGGCCAAACACGAATGACCATAGGTGAAGTGTTGAAACTTGGGAAAGGATCCATAGTTGAGTTGCAACGAATGGCTGATGAACCACTGGATGTGCTGGTTAACGGAACCTTAGTAGCGCATGGAGAGGCCGTGGTTGTAGGCGAAAGATTTGGCGTACGGCTGACCGACGTTATTAGCCCTAATGAGAGATTAAACAAGTTTTCATAGTCAGTTTTTGTTTTACAGCTAAACATGGAGAAGTACGTGGTTCGATCAATTCTAAAGAGTGGCTTACTATTTTTGGCTCTATGGTCACCGGTAAGTTATGCCGGCACAATAGGATCGAACCCTGCAAATCCTGTCATTGCCCTATTGAAAATGTCATTGGCTCTGGCCGTTGTATTGGGATTGTTATGGGGATTCACCGCTCTTCTTAAGCGTTTTCAAGCACCATCACTGCAATCCAAAAGCGGTTTGAAGCTCATCAGCACCTATAACTTGGGGCAACGCGAAAAACTGCTTGTCATGCAGGTAGGTGATCAGCAGTTGTTGTTAGGCGTTAGCTCATCATCTATCTCCACATTGCATGTGTTACCAGCACCGCTTGATTTACAAACTAGCGACGAAACAGGTAGCTTCAAGAAAACCCTGAATGCTGCAATAAATAGAGAGATCTCTGCATGAGAAATTTCTACCACCATAGCCTTTTCTTGGTTGCGACGTTGATTGCTGAACTGTTTGCCGGTGCTAGTGTTTTTGCTGCAGAAGGCATACCTGCTGTACTCATTCAATCAGATGTTGAAGGTGGGCAAACATGGAGTGTGAGCTTACAAGCGTTGGTTTTGATGACCACGCTCACCTTGCTTCCGGCTGCAATATTACTAATGACTTCGTTTACAAGAATTGCAATAGTTCTAGGCATCCTACGTACCGCCATGGGTACTGCTCAAACTCCATCAAATCAGGTGTTGATTGGGCTTGCCTTGTTTCTAACCGCCTTTGTAATGCGGCCAGTACTCACAGAAATACACCAGGATGCTGTCCAGCCTTACCTTAGTGAAGAAATAACAGTTGAGTCAGCACTACAGAAAGCTAGTTTGCCACTGCGTACTTTTATGATGGAGCAAACACGTAACGATGATTTAGCACTGTTTTTGTCATTGGCTGAATCTGAAATGCCACAAGACGTTGATGACATTCCTTTTCTGGTACTTGTGCCAGCGTTTGTAACCAGTGAGCTAAAAACAGCGTTTCAAATTGGCTTTATACTTTTTATTCCTTTTCTTATTATAGATCTAGTGGTGGCAAGCGTTTTGATGTCAATGGGTATGATGATGCTATCGCCATTGATAATATCTCTGCCTTTCAAATTAATGCTGTTTGTGTTAATCGATGGTTGGAATCTCGTGCTGGGTACTTTGGCTGGTAGCTTTTTTCTCTAAAATTATGACTCCTGATACCGTTATAGATTTAGGTCGCAGCGCGCTGAGTATGACAGTGCTGGTAAGCGCGCCTTTGTTGCTTGCTGCGCTTTTCACGGGATTGGTTGTTAGCTTGTTTCAAGCCGCTACGCAAATAAATGAGCAGACCCTTAGTTTCATTCCAAAATTATTATCATTAGCGCTGATGTTAATTTATGCAGGGCCATGGATCCTAACGTCGATGATTGACTACACGCAAGAACTGATCGTGCAAGTCATACCCAGAGTGATTGGCAGCTAGTGATAGGTATCCAAATAACCGTAGCGCAAATTACTGAACTCGTTGGCGAGGTGATGTGGCCGCTGTTCAGAATAGCGGCACTGTTTTCAATAGTGCCAGTGCTGGGAGGTAGTGAAGTACCTGTACGCGTGCGCGTTGGATTAGCGTTTCTGGTTACCTTGTTGATAGTTCCGACACTCGGCCCAGCTCCTGATATTGATCCTCTGACAGCCAGTGGCATGTTTGTCACCTTGCAACAGATAGTCATTGGATTTGCTATGGGGCTAATGATTCTACTGGTATTTAATGCGGTATCACTAGCTGGTGAAAACATCGCTATTACGATGGGGTTAGGATTTGCCTTACTCAATGATCCTCAAAACGGCGTACAGGTACCCACTGTCAGTCAATTTTACGTGGTTTTTGCAACGTTACTGTTTCTAGCACTAGATGGACACTTTGCGGTGCTCAACCTCGTGGCACATAGTTTTGTGTCCATTCCGGTAGGAGGGAGTTTTAGCATAGATTCAATATGGCATCTATTGGCTTGGGCTGCGATTCTGTTTAAAGGTGCATTAGCGATCGCGCTACCGGCGTTAACGGCGATGTTAGCTGTGAACATGGTGATGGGTGTTATCACACGCTCTGCACCTCAAATGAACTTATTCTCTATTGGTTTCCCCATTACGATGACGGTTGGATTTATTGCTATCCAATTAACGCTGCCCACAGTTTCGTATGAGTTTGAGATTCTTTTAAACGACACGATATCGTCAATATTAACGATGATGGCAATGTGACATGGCTGAGAATGCACAGGCACAAGAGCCAACCGAAGATCCCACGGAAAAACGTCGGGCGGATGCAAGAAAAAAGGGTGATGTAGCTCGGTCTAAAGAGCTTAATACCGCGGCTATCATGTTTGCTGCCACGATTGGTTTACTTTTTTTCGGATCCGGTGGTGTAGAAGCGTACAAGCAACTCACCATTGCTCAGCTCTCCCAAGACCGTGATCGTCTGTTAAGTGAAGTAGAAGTGCTTAACGGTTTTTCTGAAGCCTTCATCGCCGCTTTTTACATCATTGGGCCGTTTCTTGGGCTTATGTTTTTCGTATCACTTTGTACTCCTATGGTTATGGGCGGCTGGGTTTGGTCACTGTCTTCGTTAAAAGTAGATTTCAGTAAACTTAACCCATTGTCTGGAATAAAAAAGGTATTTGGAGTACAGGGCCTTATTGAGCTATTCAAGGCGTTGCTAAAAGTGGTTTTACTTGGCGTCGTTGCAATAGTTTTGTTTAAAAGCCAGTTGATTGAATATTTGAATCTAGGGCGGGGGGGAATCTCCCTGGCGATTGGCGAAACGTTCTATTTACTATTCACGATGCTTCTATCCATGGTGTTGGTTTTAGTGGTGGTTGCAGCGATTGACGGGCCGATTCAGTTGATACGGCATAAAAACAAATTACGTATGACCGTTCAAGAAATAAAAGAAGAAAGTAAAGAATCAAATGGTAACCCGGAACTAAAACAGAAAGTTAGATCACTTCAGCAATCTATTGCCGGTCGACGCATGCTTCTGGATGTTCCAAAAGCTGACGTCATTATAGTCAACCCAACCCACTATTCGGTTGCTTTGCAATATACAGAAGGATCTGATGCTCCCAAAGTAGTAGCCAAGGGTGTTGACCATATGGCGTTACGTATTCGAGAGCTAGGAGCCGCTGCTAACGTTGAAATATTTAGTGCGCCGCAATTGGCACGTGCCATCTATCGGCATGCCCAGATAGGTGAAAACATTCCTTCTGAATTATACGTCGCGGTAGCCCAGATATTGGCCTATGTATTTCAGTTACAAAATGGCACTCAAGCTAGTAACAGAAAGCTACTAGCTCCGGACAATATTTTTGTTCCCGCAACCATGCGAGATAAGCAGTAAATCATGTTTAGCGTATTAGACAGAGCGGTGCGAGACATTCGACTAACAGGCTTGGGGGCGCCTTTGTTGGTTTTGTTGATGTTGTCGATGATGGTATTACCCATACCCACCGTCGGGCTCGATTTTTTGTTTACATTCAATATCGCGCTATCGCTGATTGTTTTGCTGGTATCAGTGTATACAAACCGCCCGCTTGAATTCTCTGCATTTCCTACTGTTTTACTTATAACGACGATGTTGCGATTATCGTTAAACATCGCCTCAACCAGAGTGGTGTTGATAGAGGGGCATACCGGAACTGCGTCAGCTGGACAAGTAATAGAGTCATTTGGAGATTTTGTTATTGGCGGAAATTACGCTGTAGGTTTGGTTGTTTTTGCGATCCTTGTCATTATCAATTTTGTGGTGGTCACTAAAGGTGCCGGACGAGTATCTGAGGTCAGTGCTCGATTTGTACTAGATGCTATGCCTGGTAAGCAGATGGCGATAGATGCCGATCTAAATGCGGGAATTTTGGATCAAGAGCAGGCAAAACAAAGACGAGAAGAAATTTCTCAAGAAGCTGATTTTTACGGCTCCATGGATGGTGCAAGTAAATTTGTAAAAGGCGATGCCATTGCGGGTTTGATGATTTTAATAATCAATATAGTTGGTGGCTTGGCTGTAGGCATGGGGCAACACGATCTGAGCTTTTCAGAAGCGTCTCGAAACTACACATTATTGACTATCGGTGATGGTTTGGTGGCACAGATACCGTCACTTCTGTTGTCAATGGCCACCGCGATTATCGTAACCCGCGTCTCTGCATCCCAAGATATGGGTGAGCAGATATCAATGCAGCTTTTTAAAGATCCCAAAGCATTAACAATAACAGCCATCTTGATCAGCGCGCTTGGCATTGTGCCTGGTATGCCGAATATGGTGTTTTTAGTTTTAGGTGGTTGCCTGGGAGCCTTTTCGTGGCATCTGCATAAACGCGAAGAGCGGAGTGAAGAGGAAAGCCCTGTGAATACAGAAACCGATACAAAAGATACCGAACTAAGCTGGGACGACGTTAAACCGACAGACATGCTGGAGCTTGAAGTTGGCTTTGGTTTGATTCCGTTGGTTGATCCCGCTCAGAACGGCACGCTACCGGATCGTATCAAGGCCTTGCGTCGTAAGTTAACTGAGCAGCTCGGATTCTTAATTCACTCGGTTCATATTCGAGACAATCTGGACCTTGCACCTAACCGTTATCGCATTAGGTTATTTGGTGTAACAGAGGGTGAAGGTGATATCTACCCCGACAAAGAGTTAGCTATCGGCACAGCCCCCCCAAGTGAACACTTGGTTGGTATCGCAGCAAAGGATCCTGCCTATGGAATGGACGCTATTTGGATAGATGTAACACAGCGGGCTAACGCCGAGGCACTAGGTTACACGGTGGTTGATCCGGGCACAGTAATCGCAACCCACTTAAGTAAGTTACTGATGCAGCAAGCAGGCAGCATGCTTGGACATCAAGAAGTACAACAGCTGTTAGATGCCTTAGCTCAAGTAGCGCCGCGATTGCTTGAAGATCTGGTGCCCAAAACCATTGCTCTACCCGTAGTGGTTAAGGTGTTACAAAACCTGTTGGATGAAGGAATTCCGATTCGAGATATGCGAACGATTATGGAAACATTGTCTGAAAAAGGTGTAACAACACAAGAGCCCGAAGAGCTGACAGCCTTTGTGCGTGTGTCGTTGCGCAGGCTTATCACAGGTCAATTAACGAACTATGAGGACTCGCTCCCCGTGATAACACTGGATGCAGAACTTGAAAAACTTTGTTTGCAGTCAGTGGAGAATGAAGCCACCGGTGGCCTTGGCTTAGAACCGAGCCTTACGGAGCGCTTATATCAGTCTTTGGCTGATAGTGTGCAAAGCCAAGAGGTTAATGGCGAGGCGGCGGTATTGTTGGTTAACCCTAAGTTACGTCCTTGGCTGGCAGGATTGGTTCGGCACTCAATCCCTTTACTTAAGGTGCTGGCTTATAACGAAATATCAGAAACAAAACGCTTAAAAGTTGTCGCCAATATTGGTGGCTAGTGTCTTATCTAGATTTGGTTAGCAAAACAGGAAACAAGAACTATGCAGCTCCAAAAATTCGTTGGCGAAAGCATGCCAGTGGTACTTGGTACCTTAAAGGATGCATTAGGATCAGACGCAATTATTCTGGCGAATCGTCGAGTGGGTAACCACATCGAGATCATTGCAACCGGGACGCTGGATGAGACCAGTATCGATAATGCTGAGTTATTCGATGCTAGTGATCATGTAAATTTGCCAGCAGCAGCGAAAAACGATAATGAACCCTCCAGTGACAACTCCGCACAACGGGTTGATGTCAACGAAGATGCTATAGCGGAGCAATCTGCAAATATTTCTGAAGGCAATGAGCCGTCGAATGGGCCATCTAATGACGAAGTTACTGCCAATGGTGAAGATGAATCGACACCTTCTGTAAATCAAGCTCCAGAGGTAGTACACACTGAGCCAGAGGAGCAAGCATTAAAACCCAGCACTGAAATTGTTGCCGAAGAAAATGATGATATGGTCGCAGCTGATACTCGGGAAGAAAATAATACTGCGCTAGCTGAATCAATTGCAAATCAGCTTAGTGGTGAAGTGGAGAGGAATCTGCTGCAGTTTCATACTACGATGAATCAACGTTTGAGTCAGCTTGAAGTCAATTTGTGGGGCGAAAAAGATCCGGTAAAAAGCAAGCACCTACAGACACTGCTAGAAATCGGCCTTGGTGCCGAATTAGCAGTAGCACTCGTCAGCAGAGTAGATGCTTCACGATCTTATGAAGAAGCGCTGCGGCTATCACTTATTGATCTTGCCAATACTCTACCGGTAGCGTCTGACAGCACGCTTACTCGCAACGGTGTAACTTTCGTGACGGGGCCCAGTGGCGCAGGAAAAACAACGGCTTTGTTAAAGCTTGCGGCTCAAAAAATGGCGCTCTCTGGTGCGGACAGTGTTGTGATGATCTGTGCAGATGCCAAACGGATCGGTGTTTTTGAATCGCTGGCAGCTCATGGAAACTCCTTGGGCGTGTCTGTGGTATGCGCAAGCACGCAGCGTGAGCTCCAGGAGTTAATATTGTTTTACGCCAATAAGGAACTCGTGTTGGTGGACCAACCTTTTCAAAACGAATTTATAGATCTCGAAATACCAGAAGATGACGTCGTCGATATTAATGGCCGCAGTGTACGTCATTTGCTGGTGCTTCCTGCCACAGTTCAGTCCTCCGTAGCGCAAGGCGTTGTATCTCAATACAACAATCATCCTTCAACACGCTGTGTGATAACCAATCTAGACCAACCTTGTCGAGTGGGAGAGTTGTTTACTACGCTTATTCGCCATAATTTGACAGTGGCCTATTGGTCGGATTGTAGTGATATACAAAAACCGCTGAATAGAGCATCTGCTCCAACACTGGTCGCAACGGCCATGGCGATGGCAAAAAGATTGATGCCTACAGAAGATGAGCGATATCTGATGGATCTAATTCATCCACGCTTCAGTGCATCGGTAATGCCGATGCTTCGCGGCTCGCTGTAGCACCTGCGGAAACTCATACTAGAACATGGATATCGCAACTTTAATCGGTATGTTCGGCGGTCTAGCTGTTATCGTCGGATCGATATTTTTAGGCGGTAGCGTTGGGACGTTTGTCAATATTCCCAGTATGGTGGTTGTCGTTGGAGGCACCTTCATGGTGACGCTGTGCCAAATTTCTTTGGCGCAGTTTTTCGGCTCGTTTAAAGTGACGCTAACAGCGTTTATGCACAAGTCGACTAAGCCTGAATCACTTATCGAGGAAGCGATTGAGCTTGCGGATGTTGCCCGGAAGGAGGGCATTTTGGCGCTTGAGAGCAAAGAGATCAGCGACCCTTTTTTGGATAATGGTGTCAAGTTATGCATAGATGGCCATTCCTTGGAAATTGTCCAAAAGATGCTTTCCAAGGACATTAATCTAACCTTGGAGAGGCATACCATCGGTATCACCATGTTCAAATCCATTGCTGTTGCAGCACCGGCAATGGGCATGATCGGGACGTTGATCGGATTGGTGCAGATGTTAGCCAATATGGATGATCCAAAATCAATTGGCCCGGCCATGGCTGTTGCATTGTTGACTACCTTGTATGGTGCGATTATCGCCAACGCAATAGCCGGCCCCATAGCGGCGAAGTTAACATCGATCAGAGATGCAGAGCGTTTGAACAAACAACTTATTCTGGAATCTATTTCCGGTATTCAGGAAGGACTAAATCCACGCGTTCTTCAACAACTTCTTACTACCTATCTGCCTGGGAATCGTCGCGAAGCGGCTATGGCTGCAAAAGCTAAACCGGAGTAAGGTAAGTGAGTAGCGAAGATGACCTCCCTTTAGAAGAGCAAGATGAGGGTTTGCCGGAATGGCTGGCGACATTCGCTGACCTCATGTCGCTACTTATGTGTTTCTTTGTTCTGCTTTTGTCGTTCTCTGAAATGGATATATTGAAATATAAACAAGTCGCTGGGTCGATGAGTGACGCGTTTGGAGTGCAGCGAGAAGTTGATGCTGATGAAATTCCAAAAGGTACATCGATCGTGGCACAGGAGTTTTCCCCTGGCAGGCCTGATCCAACGGTGCTGAATGTCATGAAACAACAGACCTCAGATGATTCTAGCACCTATGTTGAAGTTGTTGACGACTTACGCGTAGAAGTGGAAGCGTTATTAGAGTTGGCGAGGGGAGAGCTAAGCAGTGAAATTGAACAACAGATTCTCGAAGTGCTGCCCTACAACAATGGCGTAATGCTCAGAATACAGGAGCATAATTCTTTTGCTTCCGGTAGTGCTGTTGTCAACAACGAGTTTCAAATAATTTTGGACAATATAATTGGATTGCTCAACAAAGTCAGCGGATCGATAGTGGTGGCCGGGCATTCTGATAATTTGCCTATTTCAACTGAAAAATTCCCTTCCAACTGGGTCCTATCGTCGGCAAGGGCTTCGTCTGTGGTTCATTATTTGGTCACTGAGAAGATGAAAAATACACAACGGCTTGAAATACGCGGGCATGCAGATACGTTGCCAATTGTTGATAACGATACAAGGGCTAATCAAGCTAAAAATCGACGTATTGAAATTAATATTGCTGTTAGTAAAGGGGATGAACCCTTTGAACAGCAAGACGATGAACAAGACATAGAACAGCAAAACCAACAGCAAAGTGAACAAGCGAGCGAACAAAAGGATGAGCTATGAAGGAAGAAGATAACAAGCGCGGCTACTTCCGAATTGATGACGAAGTATATTTACGTGTAAAGATAGTAGAACCAAGCGATAGCACCGATTCGCATACGTATTTCGATAACTTTCGGCAATCGACAATTCTTACTGCAAGATTTCACCAACAACGTACAGCGTTAGCACCAGTACTCGCAGAGATCAAGTCACGGGATATAGCAGTAGCAAGTTATGTCTCTATGTTGAGTGATCAAGTTGATCTACTGGCAACACGGCTATTAACGGGCTCGATATTTTTGTCAAATGAACCGCTGCAAACGGTCAATATGTCAGCCGAAGGTATGCGCTTCCATAGTGCGATTGAGTACCGAGTCGGCGATCAGCTGGAGATGATATATGCCTTGTTTCCTGGCGGGGACTATATACCAGTATTAGCCGAAGTTTTGCGTTCTGAATGGGACAATGATGCAGAAGATTATATGATCTCGGTAGAGTATGTCAGTATGAATGATGATGACAAAGAACTGGTCATTCATCATATGCTCTATATGCAGCGACAATATCTACAGAAGAAGCGTCTAACGGGTTAAGCCATGTTTAGTTAGGGATACGATCATGAGTCCAGCGGTAGCTGAATACTTTTTTTTATTGCTATAAAGCCTGTAGAACGCCAATACCCCGCCTCAATGGTAGGGATTAAAGACATAGCTTCCCCAGAAGAATCACATTCGCCTATCCAGTGCTCGGGTAGGTGAAAAAAGCAATGATCTTGAGAGAGTTTGCCATTCTTTTCGCGCGACAGGTGCACTTCGCCTGTTGTGCTTTCCCTGAAAGCTGGAGATAAGCCAGTCATTACAGGCTTTAGATCGCTGACTACTGGTGCCGACGACACAGCTGAAGGCTGGTCTGTGTGGCTTTCTGCATTGTCTAGCATTCTATTTATTATCCAGTGTCAGGTGTTAGTGCTTGCTTATAACTTGTTTGTGCTGCCACTTGTGCCTGTCGTCGAATTTCCTCATCCATGGCTAGTTGTCTTTGATTGCTGGCAAGCTCCTTAATCTTATGATCAAGTTTGAGTATCCTCCCAATAGTTGATTTGCGAGATGGATCGCTCGTTCCTTCAAAACTGTTGTCAGTTTGCTTGTTCAGTATCTGTAGTCGTTTATTGTCGCATGCCAGTACGGCATCCCAGTCGCCTAGTTCTGCGAAGGCAAGCATTTCCGCGCTAACGCTCTGCAGCTGATTAAGTGAATGTAAATCCACTGTTGCTTGTACGTTCAACTCTTTAACCCGTTTGGTGCAATTTGTGCCCATGCTTCTTGCAAGTCTTTCAAAACGTCAAGGCAAGCCGGAAGGTTCGCAGTACCGTCGTTTTTTCTAGATAACTGCAACTGATCCACTATGAATCCGTATAGCATGAACAAATTCCCCGAAATTTCACCCTTATCGGGCTGGTGTAGCGATGCCTGAAGCTCATTGATGATTGCAATGCCTTTATTAATATAGTGCGTAGTCAGTGGTAGATTGTCTGCATCGTTATTCACGAGGGCCGATACAGAGTCAATTGCACCGGCATAGAGTTGCGCAACTAAACTATGTGGCGTACTGCCCTCAGCAATGCTGGCGCGTTTAACCGATCGATACGCATTCGTTGCGACATTGGTGTTCATGAAATTATTGAGTGCTTAGTTGGTTTACTAAATAGCTGCTGGTAGACTGCAGCTGAGAAACTAATTGATCCATAACAGTGAATTGTCGTCTGTATCGTGTTTCTGTGTTTTCAAGCCGGTAGTCCATCTGTTCGATTCGACTATCTAAGGATCCCTGGCGGTTTTCAATTCCTTTTTCTCTGCCAGCAATGATGCCGTCAATGCTTGTAAACCTATCTAATGCTTCTTCAACTTTTGCAGAGAAACCAGTATCTGCAGCAGAGAATGCATCGATAAAGCGCTCCATACCGCCAATTTGCGCGTTGTCTAAGCGTTTTTCATCGATACTTAACACGCCAAATCGATCAAATGTAAAACCGATTTCAAGCGGACTGATGCTTTGACCGTTAGCCAATTCTATGTCTTGGCTGAATACGTTTCGAACGCTAGTTTCTATGTTTCTGGGTAGTTGGTCGCCTTGAAGCTGACCCGCTGATAAACTATTTAAACCAGAACGAAGTGAATTGTAGTTTGTTACAAATGCATCAAGAGAATCACGCAGGCTATCGGTATCTCGCTGTGTTTGGACATCCGAAGATCCCACGGATTTTAGGTCCAATGTTACGCCTTCGATAACGTCAGAAACAGAATTTGATGAACTATTCACAGTAAACCCATCAACAATTAGTTGGGCATCAAGTGCTTCTGTTATTTCGGTAAGATCAGCTACGATTGAACTGGAACCCGCTATAGCGATAATGTTGTCGGTGCCACCTTCATTAGCGTTAAGAATCAATCGACTACCACCGTCAACGTTTAATATGCTTGCAGAGACTGAAGTATTGTCGATGGAGTCATTTATGGCATCGCGAAGCCCCACGAGTGTGTTGTTACTGCCATCGACTGTAATTTCGAAATTGTTTTCCCCGGAAGTAAAATTCATTGATCCAGATGCTACTGGTGCATCTGATGAAGGATACAGGCCAGAAGCCATACGATGATTCTGCGCCAAACTTAATACTTCAACGGAGTGATACTCCGACGAAGATCCACCAGTGGCAGTCGCCGTAAATACGTCCTCGTCAATGCTGCTAGCCTGAAAGGGTCCAAACCGTGTGTCATCGCCCATCAAGCGCGCAGAAGTAGCGAGTTCATTCATTGCACTCTTGACGCTGCCCATAGCACTGAGCTCAACGTCTAAGGTTTCTCGACGATTATTAAGTGCTTGGATTGGTTGACGTTCGAGTTCCATTAAGCTTGAAATAATGGATTCAACATCAATTCCCGAGCCCACGCCCGCTGAAGTGATCATAGAGTTTACTCAACAAGAAAAAGAAGTGCCTCAGGACCGAAGCCCTGAGGGTATCTCTACTACCCTCTACTCAATTAACCGAGTAGTTGTAGTACGCTTTGTGGTGCAGAGTTAGCCTGCGACACCATTGCATTACCTGCTTGTTGCAAAATTTGCGAACGCGTCATTGCTGCTGTTTCTACTGCAAAATCAGCATCCATGATTCGGCCACGAGCCGCTGCCTGATTTTCCATACCAACCTGTAAGTTGTTGATTGCACTGTCGAAACGACTTTGTACAGCACCGTATGTCGCACGTTGTGTGGTAACAACGTCAATTGCTAGATCAATGGCGTCCATAGCCGCTGCTGCAGTTGTAGCATCAGTTATATCACCACCTACAGCAACTACTGCTGTAGTCGTAACATCTAGTGTTTCACCCGAGTTTGCGCCGACTTGAAACGAAACAGCTCCGGCATCCGCACCAAGAATTGCACTACCATTAAAGGCGGTGACCTCAGAGATTCGAGTGATTTCACCGTCCAGTGCTTGAAATTCAGCATCTAGATTAAGACGATCAGAGTCACTGTTTGTACCGTTTGCAGACTGAACAGCCAGCTCACGCATTCGTTGCATCATGTTGCTTACTTCTTGTAAACCACCCTCAGCAGTCTGAGCAAGTGATATACCGTCGTTTGCATTTCGAATTGCGACATTCATACCACGAACCTGGGTATTCATTCGTTCTGCAATTGCCAGGCCTGCAGCATCGTCACGTGCGCTGTTGACTCGAAGTCCCGATGAGATACGTTCCATGGAAGTGGACAATGCCGATTGAGAGCTATTCAAATTTCTCTGAGCAGTCAAGGACATCACGTTTGTATTTATAGTTTGTGCCATCTATCTATCCTCATTAGATTCCATATTTTCGAAGCACGCGACGCCTTTTCCTAAGAACAGTTTTTACAAATGACCATTGTCCATGCCTTACAGTTATCGGGATGAAAAATGAAACCCTTAGTTATGTTCATCGTGCTTCAGTGATG
>JAZGEF010000075.1:0-17757 GCA_036478595.1 Granulosicoccaceae bacterium | reverse complement strand
GTTTAACAACTCAGATTGCTGGGTCATGTAAATGGCTTCTGTAAAGGCTTGAGCCGTGTGCGGGTAAACTCGCATGCACGGTTCTTAGGAGGGTTGCGGCTGGTGACAGTCGCTGCCTATCCGATCCGTTTCCTGTGTCGCCCCCAATTAAGAGTTGCCAATTTACACGATTAATCGAATGAACTATTTGGTTGTATTGGCTTTTGTGCTTACGTATACGGCATCGAGTGGTGCCTAGAAAATAGTACGATCTAACGCTCTTCAATATTAGTCCGACACCTTATACAGTGTTGAAAAAGGCATGGCGCAATGCTCAATTTTGAATCAATTACGCCACCGCTGACGCTGCGCGTTATTGTGACGTTAGGTTCAAAGTCATCTTTTCATATAGTGCGATCTGGGTCGATTTTGTGTCACTATGTCTAAGGGAAAAATCCTCCCAGTTAATTGTAACGGAATTCGATTTTTTGTTAAATTTTACCTTTTGCAATGTCGGCAGCAACTAGAATATTACTGCCATGCCCATTGAACCCCAATTTCATCAGCCGAGTTTCCTCGGTCAATCTCACGAGCCAATTCACCGAGTTCGCTGCGCTGTGCACGGGTTCATTCGATTTTCTGCTAGCGAAAAAAATATTATTGACCATGTTTGTTTCCGCCGTCTTCGCTACATAAGGCAGCTAGCCTTAACGGAGTTGATATACCCAGGTGCCACTCACTCCCGCTTCGAGCATTCCCTTGGAGTGATGGAGATGGCTAGTCGGATTTTCGATCGCTTGGCTGCAGAGAAAGGCGCGCAAATGGAAGCGATATTTCGTCAAGTTGATTCGCTTAAGGAAGACACTATGGCTCGAGCGCGTCAAATATGTCGTTTAGCAGCTCTTTTACATGATACAGGCCATTGTTGTTTTTCGCACGCAGCTGAGTCTGTTATCCACAAGGATTCTGACCATGAATCTATGTCTGTCAATATATTATGTCAGCCGGAATTTTTAGGCACTATTCTGACAAATGAGTATTTTGAAGGTTGTCCACAACTTACAGCCTCGCTGATAATGCCGGGCAGTGATTTTGCTCCCCAGTTGCAGTTACTCCGAGATATTGTCTCGGGGCAGGTCGATGCTGATCGTTCTGATTATCTACTACGAGACTCTCTACATTGCGGTGTGGACTATGGTCGATTCGATCACCTACGTCTGATAGAATGCTTAACGTGTTGGCAAGATGAAGACAGTGAGCAATTAACTATGGCTATCAACCGTGATGGCGTACATAGTTTTGAGTCGTTGATTCTAGCTCGTTATCAGATGAATACTCAAGTTTACTACCATCGACTTCGTCGCATCTATGATTACTACCTTAAGCGTTATTTTGAGTCTCTAGGAAAGCAGCTATTTGATACTCCTGAAAAAGTCCTTGAGTGGAACGATATAAAAGCAACTAATCAATTATTTCTTGATGCAAATGATTCCTCTAGCGCTGGATACAAATGGGCTAGTAGAATTGTAAATCGAAAACATCACAAAGACGTATTCTCATTGGATGAAGGTGACGGTCCACATAGCGTTAAAATTGCGAAAAAAGTAGCAATTGCGATTCAAAGTGAAAATACTGATATAGATTTCATCGTTGATTTGCCGGACAAGCCAATATCAATTCATAAAATTGCTCGTGATGACGAAGATGATAATTTGCTGGACGATTTTCCTCTAATAGAAAGAAATAGAAAAACCTCTTTGGGTGAGAGAAGTCAGCTTATGAAACACTTACCAAAAACATTTCGAATAGGATATATCTTTGCTAACATTGATGATTCCAAGAAAAGAAACGAAGTTGCGACGCGTTGTCGCCAACTAGGTTCAGATTTGTCTTGATTTTAATTACTAAGGTATAAACAATGGCGCTAGAACTTGAATATCGCTGGGAGCACGCTTTGGTTGCTGTAACTATTGAAGCGGCAGCGGAAAGATGCTCTGAATGTTCATTGGAAAAATCAACAATTCAGAAATTAGTATATTTCCTGAAAATTCTTAAAGTTCCCATGTCTTACCGTTTCGATATGCATCCTAATGGACCAAGCTGTCCAGATATTTACGATGATATTGAATGGTTGCTTGCTGAGGAAGTGATCGAAAACATCGAGAATAGTTCCAGTCAATCGAATTACAAGCCATCCAATTCAATTGCAGATATAAAAGACGAATTCAAAAACCAATTGGAAAGCTATTTGCCGATAGTTAATGATGTCTGTGACTCCTTTGGGGAGCTTATCCCTAGCACCTTGCAACCGATTACTACTCTCGATTTCGCTTATCGATGGGTTAAAGCAGGGGGAGGAGATGGGCCATGGAAAGCTGAATCAGTGAGGAAGTTTAAATCTATTGAGAAAGAAAAATACTCAGATAGCGAAATCGATAATTTATATTCTAAGCTGGTTGATGCGCAACTAGTAACACTATGATCGTACGATTGTTGCATATCCGATATCAGGATTGAGAGAATATTAATTTTTACTTTGAGTCAGCTCCATATTTGTGAACAGATATTCCAACGGATTCCAGCATTTCAACCCCTCCTGTACGGCTGATATCCTCTGCATACACGACTCGTATAACGCTTCCTAAATTTATTAGTCGCTTTGCGCATGCCGGGCAAGGCATATGGGTTATATACACTATTTTTTTGGATTCTCGAGGTGCGTCGCAATTGATCACTGCGTTCTCTTCAGAGTGCAAGCAACCACAATTTCCTGACTCATTCCTATCGCAGGAATTTGGCAACCCAGAAGCGTTTCCATTGTAACCAATCGCTAGTACTTTTCTATGGTCATAAGATGTAATAACAGTTCCAACCTGCTTTCTAGCGCAGGTTGATCGTCTTGAAATAGAATAGGCAAACTCTACATACACGCTATCAAAAGTTGGTCGTTCACTATTAGTCATTCTGACTATCTTCGTCCGATGTTGCGATTTTTCTTCCCCAAAGTAGCGTTCGCACACGTCCTTCTTTCGTCTCGGTCCAAGAGCGATCCCAAGGTCCAGAGAATAGTAGCGTGGCGCATCCTTTGCTCGGTCCTAGCATATGATTAGTTGCCTTAGGGAAGTACTTAATAATTTCTTTTCTTTCACCTTCCACAACTGTATCTCCAACGATATCCCTAACTGCATAGCTTCCGAAAAGCTTAATAGAAATCGCATTAAACGCATGAGTGTGAAATCTATCTTGCCATCCGGCGCTCTTGAAATAGTACAATATAATTGAGAAAAATATTTTCGATTCGAAAATTATAAACTGATTTGCAGTGTGCGAGCCAAGTGTTATTTGTTTGTTTTTCAATATTTTCATTGATGATCTCTCATTCGAACACAGGCTAAAGAATCTCTGTCTAGATGCGTTTTTCTTTATGCAATAGGCTTGATCTAAATGTGTATTCGCTCTATCTCATCTAGTGACAGCTCATGATCAGTTCGGTCGTATATCTGTGTTGTCCTGGTTGAATCGTGCCCAGCAATTCGTGCAGCAGTTTCTAAGTCACCACCATTTCGCATAAATTCAGTGATACCAGTGCCACGAAAGGTGTGGTTACATATTTCAGAAGGTAAGCCCGCTTTTACCGCTCGGCGTTTCACCATCTGTAGTGCTGAAAACCGCGACATTTCCTTCTTTTGCAATTCATTCTTCTGCCGGCCACGACCGGAGGTACGAAATAGGGGCGTTTTGCGCTCTGAATCAATTCCGGCAGCAGTGATATAGGCATCCACGTAACTCTGGGCGACGTGGTGAGCAGGGATAACGTTGTATTTGCCGCCTTTTTCGTGCAAACGAAAGTATGAGCGCTTGCCTTGCGTGTAGTAGTCAGCAACCGTCATCGTAGCTACCGCTGATATTCGACCAAAGCTATACACCATGACGCTGATCAACGCGCGATCGCGCAAGCCCACCAACGTATCAGTTTCAATTGAATCTAAGAGCGCGCGGGTTTCCTTAGCGCTGAGTACCGGTGTTTTTCCGACCTTCACTGAATGTTTTGGACCACGAACAACGCTAGCGGGATTCGTGGCAATGACTTGCCCGATAACTAGCCAATCAAAGAGCATTCGCAGTGCTGCCAGGTGTTGTTTGACCGTTGGTGCGGCATACACCTGGGTTAGTTGCTCGATGTAGGCCGAGAGATTTAAAGGCTCAACATCCTCAAGCTCGATGTTGTAGTGCTCGCACCAGTCAGCGAATCGGTACACCGCAGTCAGATACGCCTGGCGCGTGTTCTTGTTACGGATGGTCGCTGCAAAGAACTCCCAGAAGCGTTTCTCGCAGCGTTTAGTACCAGCGAACAGCGCCGGTGTCTGCCCAGCACTAATACGTGCCGGTATATCAGCCGATTGTTTAATAACCGCGAGGTTCTGAACTTTAGCCATGCACTGAGTATAGCCCAAACAATAATGACATAACGTCCTTTATGTCATTATTGATTCGGCCTCATAAAGGACGTTATTATATATGATAGAAACGCCGCGCCACTTATTCGACGCCTCAGCAACTCTAGTTGCTACTTACTTCTGTCTGTGTCGCCACGACCCGGTAGAAGTATTCTTTCTGCCAATTTTTCGGGTTACGACGTTCTGCCTGTTGTTCGCTGATAAACCGTCCGTTCCCAGAATCTCTTTGTAGTTGTCGTGAAATTATTTTCACTTTGGGCTTAGCCAATTTTCTAAAAAATATAGGTAATGTCGATATAGTTATGGCCTTGTGGTTTTCCTTTACGCTAATCGACTTGGTGATTTTGGACATGTTGCCGAAACCGAATGTGTGGTTACTGCATATATTCAGCGATCGTTAACTTAATCAGCTCATTCCAGATTTAAACGTGCTGGGGCTAGAATGAAAACAGCCTGGTTATGCCGACGAAGCGCGCCTGGCTCCTCTTGCTAGAGCTGAACAATGCTCAACACATAATCTTCTTAACTGAATCAATTGCTAGCACCAAATTGACGTGTCATCCAGGTTTTTCGGTTAATACATTCAGCTATTTGTCCATTTTGTTCAATAATTAGAGGCGCCCTAAGCCTAGAATTATTCTACAAGCGTTGGGGCAATCCCTATTACGCGATTAACTCGAGCACGAAAAATAATAAGTAATTACCTAAGAAGTCCAACCAATCATTTGGAGAAATTATGAAAAATTCAGTTCACCTAGGATCACATCTCATTGGAGGAATTGCAGCCGGTATTGTTGCACTAACTGCATTCAATGCTAACGCCAATGCTGCTGATTATAAGTTAGTAGAAAATGGAAAGTTAACCGTTGCATTCAATGGCGATATGCCAGGTACAAGTCTTGAAGGCGACAAACTTATCGGTGTCGACGGCGAAATCATGCAATTGGTTGCTGAGCGAATGGGCCTGACAGTCGAGCCAGCTCTAATGGAATGGTCTGCAGAGATTGCATCGGTTAAGTCTGGCCGTGTAGACATCATGCACGGCATGATGGGTTGGCGGGAATCCCGTGCGGAGGTGATGTCGCTCTCCGATCCAATCTATTACTTCCGTGCAACGATAGCTCAAAAAGAAGACAGCGATATGTGCAAGTTAAGCGAGCTTGAAAACAAATCGGTCGCAACCATCACGGGATTTTCTTGGGTAGATGAGCTTAAAAGTATTCCAGGACTGAAGCTAAAATTGTACGATACCTCCGATGCTGCTATGCGTGATCTAGTGACGGGCCGTGTTGATGCGCTGCTTGCTGATCCGCCATTGGTTCAGTATGCGATCACTCAAAATCCAGATTGGGGTGTGCATCAAAAAGCATTCTGCGAAGACGAAAATGCTGACTATCCACAGCTTACAAGTGCTGGCAATACCATTTTTGCGGCCAACATTGATAACCCAGAACTAATCGATGCCGTGAACGAAACGATTGCTGAGCTGTGGGAAGATTGTTCGATCAGAGATATCGGCGCCAAATATGGCCTTACCGATGATCACTGGTTTGACCCTGGCCCATCGAATCAACGTGCTGGCGTAGATCGCCCTGCTGATTGGAAGCAGCCGAACTGCGCAAACAAATAACTCTTCTCGTAAAATGGTTGGTGGTTGAACTTCCGTTTTACCACCAACCCGGTCTTTCTCTGATTCTGTGAATGGTGACGTTTATGCAAGATGATCTTCTCGTTATTGATAATTTGCATAAATCTTATGGTGAGCTCGATGTGCTTAAAGGCATCGATCTCAAGCTACGCTCTGGTGAAAAGGTAGCGCTGATTGGCCCGTCTGGTTGTGGAAAATCGACTTGTCTAAGGTGTGTAAATTTTCTGGAGACGCCAACTTCCGGACATATTTATCTTGAAGGGAATTTATTAGGCGAAAACAAAACCGATGATGGATACGCTCATATGTCCGAGAAACAATTAGCCCGCCAGCGGGCTGGTATCGGTATGGTTTTTCAAGGATTCAACTTATGGCCACACTTGAATGTGCGTGATAACGTTGCGATCGCACAAATTAAAGTTAACGGAATGGCCAAAAATGAGGCTTACGCACTGACGGAGGAGGTCCTCGAAAAAGTACATATGGCACACAAAGCCGATGAATATCCAGAACGACTGTCTGGTGGTCAGCAACAACGCATTGCAATTGCTCGGGCATTGGCCCAAAAACCCAAATTAATGCTCTTTGATGAGCCCACTTCTGCACTTGATCCTGAGTTGGTCGGTGAAGTCTTAAACACTATCCATGAACTCGCCGATGAGGGACGGGCGATGATGTTAGTTACACACGAAATTGCTTTTGCGCGTGAAGTGGCTGATTGGGTGGTTTTCGTGGATGAAGGTGTTATTGCGGAGCAAGGCCCTGCCAAAGACATTATCGACAATCCAAAAAATATTAGATTGCAAACCTTCTTGGGTCAAATGTTAGAGCGTGACTAACAAGTCAACCAGCCTAGCAAGGATTGAAGCACCATGAATGCTGAAAAAATACAGCTCTATGCGGAAACTCTGCTCAAGGGAGCTGGATTTACCATCTCAATCACAGTAGTGACTTTTATCTTCGCGGTTTTGATTGGCCTGACTTTCGGCGCCATCAAGGCTTATGGTGGACAAGGAAAAATATCATCCTCGAATTCTGTACGTGAGTTGATGATTATCATTTCAAAAAAGACCGCGATCTATTTAATCAATATTTATATCGAAGTTTTTCGTGGCCTGCCGTCGCTAGCTGTTTTGTTTATCCTCTACTTCGGCTTGGCAAATGCAGGTTTTCGGCTTGAACCGTTCACCGCTGCAGTCCTTGGGCTTAGTCTGATTGGTGGTGCAACGCTGACAGATGTATTCCGCTCAGGATTTAAAGCAATCCATGTAGGACAGCGTGAAGCAGCGCTTGCGGTTGGCATGACCCCGTTCGGTGCTTTTAGAGAAATAATCTTACCGCAATCATGGCGTATTACCTTACCGCCATTGGCAAATTATGCGATCGGGCTTTTGAAAGAGACCGCAGTAGTATCTGCGATTGCTGCACCTGAAATCATGTTTTATGCACGCAATTTGGTGACTAAAACTTTTGATACAGAAATTATTTATATGTTGGTAGCAGTGCTGTATTTTTGCCTCAGTTTTCCGCTGGCCCGGTTAGCTGATAGATTTGAAAGGCAGGCAAGGGTTGGTGAAAAATGATTGACTTCCTAGCCGTATATGGCGAGAACTGGGACAATTGGGGTCCGCAGATCTACTCTGCTATTTGGTTTACTCTCGGTCTGACGATTACTTCATACATACTGGCAGTGGCATTCGGTATGGTGATTGCGTTTGGATCAATGAGTAATTCCAAGATACTTCGTTGGATGAGCAAGGGTTATGTGGAGTTTACTCGCGGCGTGCCAACGCTGGTATTACTGTTTTTAATTTATTTTGGTTTGCCGTCGGTAGGCATTGTATTTGACGCATTTTGGGCTGGTGTTATCGGATTAACTCTCAGCATGGCCGGATACATTTCCGAGGTGCTAAGAACAGGATTTCAAGCAATACATCCTGGTCAGCGTGAGGCAGCCCTGGCAGTAGGTATGACGCCACTCAAATCGTTCCGCTACATAATGTTACCCTTGGCCATCCGGATTATCTTGGCGCCGATGCTCAATATGCTAATACTGTTGCTAAAGGATAGTTCGCTTTGTGCCCTTATCTCGGCCCCTGAATTAATGTTAACCGCCAAAGATATTGCATCGTCGACATTCCTTCCGATGCACCTCTACTTGCTTGTAGGTGTCATCTATTTAGGACTTTCTCTGCCAATGTCTTTTGTTGCGCGACGCGTGGAAGCTCGAATGACACGACATTAAGTAGTGTGCCCGTTTACTTCTGAATCCGACGCGAATACCTAATCTGTAGATGACCAAAAATCTCTTTTTCTGCTGTCGCGATACTCCTTTGGGCTCAGAGTGTGCTTGCGCCTGAACCAACGAACAAAATGAGCGCAGTCAGCAAACCCACATTCATATGCAATTTGCGTAACGGTTCTTGAACTGTTTAACAAACACCATCGCGAATGTTCAAGCCGCATCTCACGCCATAGTTCCGGCGGTGACTTCCCAGCATGATTTCGAAACGCCCTATCAAGTTGACGTCTGCTGATCGCCAGTTTTTTAGCCAATTTTGCAGATGAGATTGGTTCGGCCAGGCTTTGCCTCATCATCCTGATTGCTTGTTCGACTCGCCAGTCACCACAGGACTCAAGTTCGTTGAACGGTAGCTTGCCGAGGTGATGTGCTCTGCGGTGCTCGTCAATGAATTGCTCAGCTAACACCTTTGTGCCTCGATTTGGCCCACAATGCCTCGTAAGAATATCAACCGCAAGGTCAATCGCTGACGTTCCACCAGGGCTCGTAAGTCGATTTTTTTCCGAGACATACATTTCATTTACGATTGGAATGACATCAGGGTATCGTTTTTCTAACTCTTCTTTGTGGACAGAGTGTACGGCGCATCTTATGCCATCCATTAGACCAGCCTCTGCCAGAACGAAACCGCCGGTGCACAGACCTACCATTGAAATCCCGTGTTCGGCAGATTGTCTGAGATAGGCGAAGGTATCAGGTGAATGTTGATCAAATGCCTCCAATCTTCCACCTACTACAATAATATAATCATAATTTCGAGGGTCGTCGAATAATTTCCAAGCTGGCACTTCTATTCCACAGCTCGATCTTACCGGGTCAAGCGTCGGGCCTATACAGCTCCAATGACAATAAATTTGACGACTTAAATCTCGTTCATCGGCACAATGTCGAACTGCATCGATGAACCCAGCAAATGGAAGCAGAGAGAACTCAGGCGATAAAATGAAGGCAAACCTTACGTCTGGTTTGATCTGAGGATTCCCCCCAAAAGATAGGGAATGTTTGCCGACTTTTGTGCTATTGGAAATAGTCATCCGATATATCTAGCGTATAGGCTCTATCATTTGGTTAAGACAGTTCCCTCACCAAGCGTTCGGTGTGAATAAGATTACAGTGTTCCTCCATCATATGCCTCTAAGGACTCCGAAATTACTTTTTTTCCTGAGTGTTGCGTTAATATCAGGGAAGTTAGCACCTTTGCCTTCAATGGAGGCAGCCAACCGCTCGAGATTAATCCACGTCGAAGCAGATCCATCTCACCACCGTCATAACCATATGTGTGCTTACAGATTTGCCCACTTGGGCTGCGAGAACTAAAAACAACGGGGATATGCCTTGTAGCTTCCTCTAGTCTATCGGCAACATCGGGTGGGACATGCCCTGCTCCCATTGCGGCCAGAACAATAGCTTTATAACCACCGTGCACGGCCGCGGTTATGAGGCGGCAATCATCGTTGATTGATGAGGTGATCAGCGCCACCGGCACGGCATCAAATGTACCCTGCAGATCACACCGAAATGATCTTCGGGTAATTGGTTTAGTAAAAAGCAATACGCGATCTTCAACAACACGCCCGACGGGACCGCATAAAGGTGAATGAAACGCATCAACCTTGATAGAATCTTGTTTGGCTACATGACAAGCGAGATGAAGCTCGCTATCAAAAGCGACAACCACGCCGTAATCAGCAAGTTCTGTATAAGTTGCCGCGGATATCGCTGTGATAAGATTAGCAGAGCCATCGCTGCCCGCCATCGACGGGTTTCTCATGGCGCCTGTAATAACGACCGGGCACGATGCTGATACCATGAGATCCAGCGCGAAAGCTGTCTCTTCTATTGTGTCCGTGCCTTGAATAACAACGATCCCATCCACGCCCCGTTTAATCGCGTCACGCACACAGGCAGCAAGCTGTGCAATATCGGTAATTGTTAACGCACCGCTTGGTTTTTGCACCAATTGTTCCACGTCAAGATCAACCATTTGGGCAACTTGCGGCAACGAATTAACAAATTCTTTCGCGCCTAATTTGGGTTTTACACCCGTTCGACTATCCCCAGACATGAGGATTGTTCCACCGAGCGCAAATAGCGCAATATTAGGTTTTTTCATCGATGGTGCGATACCTCATTAGGGTAAAGCTTAATATAAGCATTCGCTGCACGCGCTACCGCGTCTGTGTCTAAATCAAATCCAAGTCCTGGACGATCGATTGCAGCTAGACGACCAACAATAGGTGCCATGTTTGGGCTTTCGACTATGTCTTCCTTTAGGAAGTGGCCCATAATTTGATTGGCATCGTCAAGGTTGGGAATGACCAGCCCTGCTTGATGAGCTGCGCACGTAGTGATGCTGGTTTCAAAGTTGCCGTGAATGCAGACATTTAATCCGTTTGCTTCAGCCACAGCAGCGATTTTAATAAAATTTAAAATACCGCCGCATTCGTGTAGCCCCATGACAATAAGATCGGCAGCGTTTGCTTGGCCAACACTGTTAATATCTTGAATTGTGTGAACAGCCTGGTCAGCAGCAATTGGGGTGTCGACGCTATTACGAAGTTGCGAAAGAGCCGCAAGACTTGAACTGTCAACTGGCTGCTCTATCATTTCAATATTGTATGGCTTCAATGCTGCAATCATACGACGCGCCGTCAGCATGTCCCAGTTTTCGTTAGCATCGGCGCGAAGACGTGAGTCACCGATCGCTTCACGAACAGCTGCAACCGAGTCAATGTCGCTTTTTTGGCCACGTCCAATTTTTATATAAATCACTTCATGACCAGCATCGACATAGTGTTTTGCGTCTGCTGCAAGCTCAGCTGGGCCCTTCCCCTGCGCGAATCCAAAGTACTGAATATAGTCTCGTTGAGCACCACCAAGCATTTTATGTACGGCTGTTTGGTTGGCCTTACCAAGTACATCCCATAGCGCCATCTCAAGACCGGCGGTGACTTGCAAAGACAATCTACGGTGGTTTCCCGGACCCTGGCTAGCAAATAGGGCTTGATGACAATAAGCCATTATCTCGCTGATATTGCATACGTCCATTCCAACAAGATCAGCGCGAAGCGCATCATAAGCACGGACTGTCATCTCGCAATTAGGTGCGCCAAAGCACTCCCCGAATCCAATAGTGCCATCGACACTTTCGAGTTCAATGAGAACCATTTGCGTACCACGATTTGTACCTTGCGCCCAGTAATAAGGTTCTTTGAACTCAAGGTAGAGTGGCGTCGCCTTGATTGATTTAATTTTCAAATGTGATGTATTCTGCATTTACCTGTTGCTCTTAGTGTGGTGCATTGGTTTGGCAAGCCAGCTCTAAATGCCGCCACAAGTACTCAGTCTCGGATCGTCTAACAAAAATATCGAAAGTCGGCGTTTCATCAACAAAGCGAAGGGCAATCCCAATTTTGTGATAGTGCGTTTGAGCACATTGATCAGTTCCGAATTCGCTTTTATTCAGATTGAGAGAGCAACCCGAAGACAGCACGTCAGGCGCGCCCTGGCCAGAAAGCCTCAGTACAGAATAAGCATCTGTAACCACAACGATATTGATATGCTGGTTTTCCAATATCGCTATCAAATCCGTCTGTAACGAGTCAACTTGATCTAACGACAATTCAATCATCCATTCGTCTGGCCCACGCCACATTACCGTACCAATCTTAGACGTTACAACGGTGTTTACTTTTATTGGTAACTCGCACTCAAGTAGTTGTGAGACTCGGTTCGTAAAGGCGTTATCGTTTGGTTTACCTCGTAAAATCAATTTACCGGATGTTGGTAATTGTTGGAGCGATAGCGCGCCTACGCTAATCGTATCGATCGATAAAGGTTGCGTAGAATAAGAATCCTGGTTCGATGAATTAATCACGTGACTTCCCTCCTTCATTGTCATAAAAGGCAGGCTCGCAGACCATCATCTCGATGGACGATCCATCCAGATTACGTGCGAAAATGCTTTGATTTATTAGATCGCGGCCATTTTCAATCAATCCCATCGCTATGGTACGACCAAGAATCGGACTGTCATAGCTTGAGGTAATGTGTCCAAGGGTGGAACAGGGGAACGGCTCATCTCTCATTCTGGTTACATGAGCACCTTCTGGCAATAGTGTAGTTTTATCTATTGGTAAAAGACCTACTAACTGCCTGCGCGATTGTTCGGCAATGACCGGCAAATCGAAGGCAGAACGTCCCAAAAAATCGTTTTTGTTTTTTGCGACAATCCAGTCCATTCCAAGATCCATTGGTGTATTGGTTCCATCCGTATCCTGCCCGACAATGATAAAACCTTTCTCCGCCCGAAGAATATGGGTAGCTTCGGTTCCGTATGGCGTCAGTCCGAAATCTTGTCCTACATCTAAAAGGGCCTTCCAGACGTGCAGACCATGATTGGAAGCAACGTTGATTTCAAAGCTCGATTCACCGGTAAAACTGATCCGAAAAATCCGGGCCGGCACACCAGCAATTGCTCCCATCTTCATCGACATGAATGAGAATGCTTCTTTAGAAATATCGAAGTCGACTAGATTTCTGAGTAGATCCCGTGACTTGGGACCACTTAAAGAAATCACTGCCCACTGTTCTGAGACGCTGGTCAGGTAAACATCCAGATCGGCCCACTCGGTTTGCAACCAATCTTCGAGCCAAGTCATGACGCGGGGCGCACCGCCTGATGTTGTGGTCATGTGAAAATGGTTCTCACCTAGGCGTGTCGTGACGCCGTCGTCGAACACATAGCCTTGTTCATTCAACATCAAACCATAGCGACATTTTCCTATACCTAACTTTAGCCAAGAATTTGTGTAGACACGATTTAGGAACTCAGCTGAATCTGGGCCGCAAATATCGATTTTTCCTAGCGTCGATGCATCCATCATACCGACTGCAGTGCGTACGGCCATACATTCCCTGGCGACTGCGCCATGTTTATCTTCACCAGGATTTTCATACCACCATGGACGTAACCAGTCACCAACGTGTTCAAACACCGCGCCGTTCTCTTTGTGCCACTGGCACATCGGAGTTTTGCGTTCTGGCGAAAATAACGGCCCATGCTGACGACCCGCAATAGTTCCGAGCGTAACAGGTGTAAATGGCGGACGATAGGTAGTTGGTGCCATATCTTTCATATCATGACCACTATGCTGAGCCGCAATTCCGAGTGCATTGACGTTGGATGTTTTTCCCTGATCGGTAGCCATCCCTGTTGTTGTGTAACGCTTCAGATGTTCGACTGATTCAAACCCCTCGAGCATCGCCAGTTGAATGTCAGCCACCGTTGAATCGTTTTGATACTCGTGGAAATGTTTGTGGTACCCCACACGGCTACCTTGCGGTGCGGGAACCATCCATAGTGGAGAAGTAGCGCCGGTCACCACCGTTTCTGCAACGCTAATATTTGTTGGTGTGTCGTTACCAAATCCTACTTTGAAAGCTGCGTTGGCCCCTGCAGTGGCTGCCTGTTCTAACGATGTTTTATAATCCATGCATCCTCGTGCAGCTCCAACGCAAATAGAAGGCTGATCCTCAAACCCATCAGCGGCAACAAAGGCACTAACATCTTTGTCATAAACTAGTGCGCCGCGATCTTGTGCATGTAGATGAATGACCGGGCTCCAGCCACCCGAAACAGCGATTAAATCGCAGGGTACAGTTTCGGCGGCCCCTTCAACTGCTGCGTTATTACTAGAAAGCGACATGATTATCGCGGCTTCGACTTTACGTTTACCAATTGCGCTGACCACAACTTTGCCGAATTCAATCCGTATACCCATCGTAGCTGCTTGCTTTACCCAGTGGCCTTCAGATCCATCTCGGCTGTCTGTAATCCGGACCTCTGCCCCTGCTTTGACAGCATAAATGGCCAAACGGTATGCGCTATCGTTATTGGTGAATATCAGTATGCTTCGTCCCGGCAATACCGCATACCGATTGATGTAAGTGGCAAGGGAATCCGCTAACATCACACCCGGGCGATCATTGTTGTTAAACACAAGAGGACGCTCATGTGCACCAGTTGCAAAGATATTTTGTTTGGTTCGAATTTTCCAAAGTCGCTGGCGCGGGTTATGCGTTTTTGAACCGGGTGTAACGCCAGTGCGTAAATGCTGGATGGCGGTAAAATAGTTGTAGCCATAATTACCGACAACAGTCGTATGTGGCAAAGTGGTTACATTGTCGAATGCCGTTAATTCGTCGACTGTGCGTTTTAGCCAGTCAGCTGGAAGCAAGCTATCTATTATTTGCTCCGGATGATGTAGCAATTGTCCGCCAAGCTCATTTGATTGTTCAACCAAACAAATACGCGCACCCTTACGGGCCGCCTGTACGGCTGCTTCTAGTCCGGAGGCGCCACAACCAACAACCAGAATATCAAAATGGGCAAATCGCTGATCATAGCTATCAGGATCAGGCTTATCCGGACATGTACCGAGACCAGCGGCCTTGCGAATGAAATACTCATAAAAGCGCCACGCCCTTGCAGGCCACATGAAGGTTTTGTAGTAGAACCCTGCAGGGAAAATCCAAGATAGCTTATCGTTAATTTCACCGACATCGAATGCAAGCGAAGGCCAGCGGTGTTGGCTTCGTGCGATAAGCCCTTCATGTAATAAGACTGTTGTCGCCTGAAGGTTTGGTTCTTGAAAGGCATTGTCCCCGGTCTCTACAAGCGCGTTTGGTTCCTCGACACCAGCAGCCATGATTCCACGAGGGCGATGATACTTGAAGCTACGCCCAACAATGGAGACGCCATTGGCCAATAGGGCACTCGCAAGAGTATCGCCTGAAAAACCGGTATATGTTTTTCCGTCAAATGAAAAGTTGATTGTCTGGTTCCGATCAACATCTCCTCCTGTTGCAAGTCTGTATGGTTGGCTCATTCTTTAGTCTGCTCAACAACTTGCGGTTGTTCATTTGGCAAATAGGTTTCAACAATTTCGTTTGTGATAGTGTTGCGCGCCACGTTGAACCACTTGCGACAGCCAAATACGTGAAACCAGCGTTCCAAATGAATGCCACGTTTGTTGGTGCGGCTAAAAAGGTAACTGGTCAAGGCCAAGCTATCTTCTGATTCAAGCCGTGTTGGTCGAGATAAATTGGCCTCACCTCCGTAGGTATATTCGGTCATTTCTCTGTTGCCGCAGTATGGGCACTTGATTTGAAACATACTTAGCTCCTCCTAATGCGCGACGGATGATGCAGCACCTTCATCGATCAATTTGCCGGATTCAAAACGCGATAATGCAAATGGCGCTGCAAGTACAGGAACTTGATCCGTGGCCATCATCTCAGCCATCAGCAGCCCTCCGATTGGCGATGTTTTGAATCCGCCAGTGCCCCAGCCACCGTCCATGTACATATTTTTTATCGGCGTTTTTGAAATAATTGGAGACCGATCAGGTGTCAAATCCACCATACCAGCCCACTGTCGCATAATGCGCAATCGCGAATAGTTCGGAAATAGTTCTTTGACCGCCGTCATCATGGTTTCGATTTCCTCAAAAGCACCTCGATTTGCATAGGCAACGTAGGGGTCGGTACCGCCACCAATCACCAATTCGCCCTTGTCAGATTGACTAACATAGGCATGAATCGACGCGGAAATGACAGCGCAATTCAGCACGGGTTTCAGTGGCTCAGTCACTAAAGCCTGCAACGGTACGGTCTCTATCGGTAGACGGAACCCTGCCATTTCGGCAAGATGAGAGGAATGACCTGATACTGCTATGCCAACAGTATCGGTTTTGATTCGACCTTTAGTCGTGTGTACACATTTGATTTCACCGTTGTTTATCTCGAAACCGGTGACCTCGCAATTCTGTATCAGATCAACACCAAGTTCGGTAGCGCCACGTGCGTAACCCCAGGCCATAGCATCGTGTCGCGCAACCGCACCACGCCGCTGCAATAGTGCGCCCAAGATAGGAAATCGACAGTTCAGATTTATGTTGGGTAGCCACTTTTTTACTTGCTGCGGTGTCAGCAGCTCCGCATCAGCCCCAAACATATTGATCGCGTGAGCTCGACGCCCAATTTCCTGCATGTCGCTAACAGAGTGCGCCAAATGCAACAGGCCACGCTGAGAGAACATAACGTTGTAGTTAAGCTCATTCGACATGGTCTCCCACATCTTAATTGACGCGTCGTAAAGATTGACCGAGTGCTGCTGGAGATAATTGGAACGCACCATAGCTGTGTTACGACCCGTATTTCCACCTCCAATCCAGCCCTTCTCAATCACTGCGATGTTGGTTATGCCAAATTCCTTTGCTAAGTGATATGCGGCAGACAGTCCGTGTCCTCCCCCACCAACTATGACAGCCTGGTACTTTTGTTTAGGCTCTACTGACTGGAACTGCTGCGGCCAGTTTTTGTGACCCGAAAATGCATTACGAAGCAGGCTAGCGGCGGAAAAGCGGTACATTGTCTATATTTCTCTGCCATTAATGGTTCTTTATCAACACGCGCCTCTAAAATTCGAGGCGTTGCGACTTACACTCTCTGCATAAATATAGCCGCGTCGCCAGTCATGTAATTGAATGTAACGGTCAATGTGCAGAACATTTTACTCAATCTGAGAATGCCCAATAGGAGCGATTTGGGTAACATCGCGAAGCGAATTTGAGTTAACTCCGCAATAACTATGGCGTTTGACATTTGTCGCCCCTGTTTGCCGGACAGGTTTTAAAGATCACCACGTATGATCGTGCGAAATGTTTCAACTGCGCTAATAGTGGGATTGTTGTATTAATCGATCTGCGAGCCTAGGCTGATTCTCCAAGCTCATTTCCGAGGTGGGATTATGAATAAAAATCCGTTTAAACACCATCGGTTCCCACTTCAAATCATACTACTTGCTGTTCGCTGGTATTGCCGCTATCCCTTATCCTATCGCGATGTAAGAGATCTGTTATGCGAGCGAGGTATTCACGTTGACCCAGCGACTATCAATCGCTGGGTGGTTAAGTTCGGCCCCTTGATTGCCAAAAAGACTCGACCGTTACGCTACCCCAGAACAATGCTTTGGCACGTCGACGAGACCTACATCCGAGTGGCCGGTAAATGGCGATATCTGTGGCGCATTGTTGACCAGCGCGGCCAATTTGTTGATTTCCGGCTCACCACCAAGCTCGACTCTAAGGCTGCAGAAGCCTTTATGGCTCAGGCGCAAAGAGACTGTGGGCTCTACCCGCCCATGACCATCGTGACCGATAAAGGGGTAGACAGAGGATTGGGATCGGATAGGCAGCGACTGTCACCAGCCGCAACCCTCCTAAGAACCGTGCATGCGAGTTTACCCGCACACGGCTCAAGCCTTTACAGAAGCCATTTACATGACCCAGCAATCTGAGTTGTTAAAC
>JAZGEF010000074.1:0-9261 GCA_036478595.1 Granulosicoccaceae bacterium | reverse complement strand
TTTGTTGGCTGAGGTGGAGCTTCGATACAGGCCATGGCCAAGCGCACATTGGTGCCGAACTGCTCGCGCTCCGCTGGACCAAACGCGCTCATGCCAAGTGGGGTTTTGGGCTGATTATTACTGTGGGAAAGGTTGGTTGAATCATCCATGAATCTGCACTCCTTTTGATGATTTGATTATATCAAGAGAGCGGTATGTGGGCAAGGTAAAACTGTAAATAATGCCAGTATGTAATTCGCGTGATGAGTTCAGATGCGTAGCCAAGCACCATCGCTACGATCAGTTCGGTGAGGGTGGAATTTAACTAGACGTATAAAGGCAGGCGCGCCAATTCGAGATTTGTCAGGCGCATGCGGGCCGAACCGGGCATAGCCCATGTTAAGAATGGAGGCCCATTGAGCCTAGAGCTTCTTAATTGACGAGTTCGTGACGGATGCTGGCCTTCGCGGATACGACTCTGAGTCACTAAAGTGTGCCCGCGTTCGCGGGGAGTGATTGGCGTCGGGGTGCGGTAGTGATTTAACTCAGCTTAGCTTTCTGCTGTTGTAGATTGTCTAACGCAGCCGTTGCTTCATTCAATTTTTGCAGCTCTGCTTCCACAACTTCTGGTGGGGCCTTGCCTGTAAAGCCAGGATTACCTAGCTTGCCTGCCAAACTCTTTGTTAGTTTCTCGAGCTTTTCGATTTCGCGACCTAATCGTTGTAACTCGGCTTCTTTGTCGATCAGGCCATCCATTGGGATTAAAAGCTGCATATCGTCAACTAATGCTACAGCTGCGTCGGGTTTTTCGCTGTTGGCACCGAGAATCGAAATATCAGATAAGCGTGCTAGAAATTTAAGTAGCGCACCGTGTTGATCGAGGCGCTGGGTATCAGCTGCGTTGGCATCTGCGATACAGAGCGGCAGTTTCTTGCCTGGGTTTATATTCATTTCGGCGCGGATTTTTCGTACGCCTAACACGCTTTCTTTAACCCATTCGATATCGGCCAATGCTGTTTGATCGATTTTAGAATCGTCTGCTTCGGGGTAGGGTTGTAGTGATATCGTATCCCCTGACTTACCGGCAAGTGGGGCAAGCTGATGCCATAACTCTTCGGTGATGTACGGCATGATTGGATGCGCAAGGCGGAGTATTGCCTCGAGTACTCTGACCAGTGTTACGCGAGTAGATTGCTTGGCTTCCTCAGCGGTATCACCGGTGAGCACTGGCTTGGCCATCTCTAGGTACCAATCGCAGTACTCGTTCCATAGCAGCTCATATAGGGTCGTTGCAGCTAGGTCGAAGCGGTAATTCTCGATATGTTCTGTTACTGATTTTTCGGCAATTTGCAGTTGGCTGATCATCCAGTTATCGATGGTATTCCGAACCGGCGGCACGTTGTTTGGATCCATGCCTTCGGTATTCATCAATACGTAACGGCTTGCGTTAAATAGCTTGTTGCAGAAGTTGCGATAGCCTTCGACGCGTTTTAGATCGAAGCGAATATCGCGGCCGGTTGATGCAAGGGAGGCAAACGTAAAACGCAGGGCGTCGGTACCGAAACTGCCAATGCCATCTGGAAAGTCCTTTTTGGTTTGCTCTGCGATTTTTGCCGCTAGGTGCGGCTGCATCATATTAGCGGTGCGTTTTTCCAGTAAATCGTCCAGGCTGATGCCGTCGATGATATCGATAGGGTCGAGCACATTGCCTTTTGATTTCGACATTTTCGCACCACTGGCATCGCGTACCAAGCCGTGCATATACACTTCTTTAAACGGTACCTGGCCGTCCATAAAGTAGGTGCCAAACATCACCATGCGTGCCACCCAGAAGAAGATGATGTCAAAACCTGTAACCAGTACGGAGCCTGGGTAGAAGGTTTTTAATGCGTCAGTTTGTTCTGGCCAACCCAAGGTTGAAAAAGGCCAAAGCCCGGATGAAAACCAAGTATCGAGTACATCGTTATCCTGTTTAAGCTTAACATCGCCTGGCAAACTGTATTTGCTGCGAGCTGCCGCTTCGTCTTCGGCTACGTATACGTTGCCGTCGTTATCATAGAAGGCAGGAATTCGGTGGCCCCACCAGATTTGCCGGCTAATGCACCAGTCTTCGATGTTGTTTAACCACTGATAGTAGGTTTTTGACCAATTGTCTGGTACAAATTTAATGTTGCTAGACGTCACTGCTTCAATTGATGGGCGAGTGATGGCCGCTAGGCCGCCGGGCCTACCGTCGTCTTGTGTTTCACGAGTCAGATCGACATACCACTGATCGGTCAGGTAGGGCTCTACCACTGCGTTACTGCGATCACCACGAGGAACCTTTAACGTATGTGGTTCAACTTTTTCAAGCAGCCCAGCAGCATCCATGGCTTTTACCACGACCTTGCGTGCTTCAAAACGATCAAGGCCGCGATAGTCTTCGGGTACGCTATCGTTAAGGCTGGCATCGTCATTAAATACGTTTATCACTTCAAGATTGTGACGTTGGCCTAGCGCGTAGTCGTTGAAGTCGTGGGCTGGTGTGATCTTTACGCAGCCTGATCCAAATTCTGGATCGACGTAATCATCGGCAACGATCGGGATTTCTCGGCCAACCAACGGTAGGGTAATCGTTTTGCCTATCCAGCTTTTAAAGCGATCGTCGTCTGGGTGCACAGCCACAGCTGTATCGCCCAGCATCGTTTCGGGGCGCGTGGTTGCAACCACTGCATGGCCACTGCCATCTGACAAGGGATACTTGAAATGCCACAAGGAACCCGCCTCTTCTTCGTCATTAAGTACTTCGATATCTGACAATGCCGTGAGCAGCACTGGGTCCCAGTTGACTAAGCGCTTGCCACGAAAAATGAGCCCATCGTCAAAGAGCTGGATAAATACTTTTTGAACGGCATCCGACATGCCTTCGTCCATCGTGAACCGCTCACGCGACCAATCAGGTGATGCACCCAGGCGGCGAAGTTGTTGCGTGATGGTGCCACCAGATTCTTCTTTCCACTCCCAGACGCGCTCGATAAACTTATCGCGACCCAAATCATGGCGAGTGAGATTTTCTTTACTAAGCTGTCGCTCGACAACCATTTGCGTGGCAATACCAGCGTGATCACAGCCGGGTTGCCAAAGCGTGTTAAAGCCCTTCATGCGATGGAAGCGGATAAGCGCATCCATGATGGTGTCTTGGAATGCATGACCCATATGCAGGGTGCCCGTTACATTGGGCGGTGGGATCATGATGCAGTAGGGATCACCCGTACCGCTTGGAGCAAAGTAGTTGTTATCTTCCCAGATGGAATACCATTTTTGTTCAATGGCCTGAGGGTTGTAAGTTTTTTCCATTAATTACAAGTCGAGTCACGGGCGTTGTTTAACGCGTTCTAGCAATTGAGTGATGTCTTTTCGAAGCTCGGTAATATGCTTGTCGACCAAGTTATCTACCAGCTGCTCAAGCTCTTCAGTTTCTGTTGGAGGCGTATCCACCACCAGATCGATTGCATTGTCAGCGTCTATCGTAAACGGTTCGGACGCATGGCGCTGCAATACTTCTAGCTCGCGTAACACTTCGCGCCCTAGGCGGCTGGATTGAATAATTGATTCGTTACCTGATTCAACTACTTCGTTCAGCACGGGCAGGTCATCATCGTAGTCTGGTGTCGCCATTTTTCGATCTCTCCTAAGCCGCTGTTATTTTGAGCAATATGATTTAGCTAACAGGAGTATAGGACTACATTTTATGGTGTTGCAGCGGATATCCACGTTGTTTATAGAATCGATAGCGATCACGGCCGCAATCGCGAACACCAGGATCTTGGTTAACCACCTCTAAAGTGCGCTCAAATCGACTAAAAAATGCCGGTACTTCGGGAGCTAAGTTGATAAGAACGCGTCTGTCATAAGCTGGTGGGCCTTGCGATAAGTGCACGGGATCTTTATCTGGGTGATCCAGTGCATCAATCTCAGTGACAACGCTGTGAGCAACAAAGCTCTCTGCACGAAACGCCCAGAGCACCTCATCCAGTTGTTTAAGCAGTTGCGAATCGTCCGCGTGGATGAATACCGGCTGCTTAGCCCGAACGGCTTTTTCGGCCAGTTTGCATACCAGTTCGAGCCGAGTGTCGGCATTCTCGCAGGGCAACACGTAAAAATCGATTTTAGTCACGGTGCGCTCGTTTGCGTGGGATGCGCGAATTCTACACGTGATTGTCGAACAGGTATTGCATAAGCTGGGCAACGGGTTTGCCGGTGGCACCTTTGCTCTTGCCGCTTTGCCAGGCAACGCCAGCAATATCGAGATGCGCCCATGGATAGGCTTTTGCAAAACGCGAAAGAAAACACGCTGCAGTGATGGTACCTGCACCTTTGCCACCGATATTGGCCATATCAGCAAAATTTGAATCGAGCTGTTGTTGATATTCGTCCCACAAGGGCAGCTGCCAGCAACGATCACCGCTAATTTCTCCAGCTTGTACTAGTTGCGTTGCTAGTTGATCGTTGTTGCCTAACAATCCGCTGCATTCATGGCCGAGGGCGACGATGCACGCTCCCGTTAGAGTAGCCATGTCGACGACAGCTCTGGGTTTAAATCGCTCAATATAGGTGAGTGCATCGCATAACACCATTCGGCCTTCGGCATCTGTATTCAGAACTTCGATGGTTTGGCCTGACATGCTGGTGACAACATCACCGGGGCGAGTGGCTTCACCGCCGGGCATATTCTCCGCAGCTGCGACAACGCCAGTGACATTAACTGGCAGCCCTAATTCGATGCAGGCATGCATAGCGCCAAATACACTGGCAGCTCCGCACATGTCGTATTTCATTTCATCCATGCCAGCGGATGGTTTAATTGAGATACCGCCTGTATCAAATGTCACGCCTTTGCCCAGTAGCACCACGGGCGCTTGCTTAGCCTTGCCACCTTTGTATTCGATAGTTATGAGCTTGCCTTCCTCGCGACTGCCTTGAGACACGGCTAGAAAAGAACCCATGCCGAGCTTAGCCATTTGTTTTTCATCAATTATGGTGGCTTTTACATTGCCTCGATTTCTAGCCAAAGCTTGCGCCCTTGTTGCTAGAAAGCTAGGTGTGCAGATGTTAGCCGGCAAGTCGCCAAGCTCTCGAGCCACACAAATGCCAGCACCGGTTGCTAAACCTTGTTTGCAGGCTGCGCTACATGCTTTTTGCTCCTTTTTAGCGACTAGCAGCGTGGCTTTCTTGATCTTCGCTAACGAGCTCGTATGTTTGGGTGCGCGGTAGTTGTATTCTGCGTTTGCTAACTTGCTGGCCAACTGCCGGCACTGCCATGCGCTGGATCGATCTGCAACTTGTGTATCTGATGAAATGAATACATTAAGTGATGCCACGCCAGTGTCGATTAAGGTGCTGATTGCAGCATCGACAGCCTTTATATAGTCATTGGGTGAAACCGATGCTTTGTCACCCATCCCTACCAGTAAAAGGCGTGACCACGGGCACGCATCCCTCGTGTGTAATAGCAACGTTTGGCCTGGCTTGCCGGTGATATCGCCAGCCTTGATGGCGCGCCTGATACAGCCGTCACTTTCGGTGTCGATCAGCTTTGCGGCGTCTTTAAGCTGAACATCATTGAAAACCGCCACAACTGCACAGTTATTTGCCTGTTTTTTCGCTGGAGTGACTGCAACGCTGATCTGCATGTGAATTCCTGTATTCTTAAGCTTGCACGCAGTGTAATTAATTCCGATCAGTCCGTCATCGTGTGGTTACCGACTGAAACTGCTACATTCAAATCGATTCCCCATAAGTCATCACTGAAAGTAATCATCCGTGCGGATACTCGATCGTTACCTGATAAAGGAAATGTTGGTCACTTGGGTTGCCGTGACCGTGGTGCTGCTGGTCATTATGATTGGCGATGTGCTAGCGCGCAGTCTTCGCAGTGTCACTGATGGGGCCATCACACCCGATACCTTAATGATTTTGGTCGGTATCAAATCGATCAGTTTGCTGGTAACACTCATACCGCTAGGCCTGTATCTCGGAATATTGCTGGCTCATGGCCGTTTTTATCGCGATAACGAAATGACGGTAATGCAGGCGACTGGATCAGGATGGATGGATCTTTTAAGGCCGACCGCATGGGTGGGGTTACTTGGCGCGGTTTTTATCACGCTTTTGAGCGTCTATGCCTCGCCGTGGTCGGCCAGATATGAGCAGCAGCTCAAACAGGATTTAAAAGAACAATCCGCTTTGAGTATTCTGACGCCCGGTAAGTTTGTTGAGTCCAGTGACGGCAAAACCGTACTCTTTGTTAAAAACACCTCAGCGGATCGCTCCCAGTTCAATGATGTCTTTATGTTTCGACAGAGGGCTGAAGAGGTACCCGCTATTGATATTGCGCGCATTGCTTCGTACCAAAAAGATCCTCTCACCGGCAACGAATACCTGATATTCACCGACGGGCAAACCAGTGTTGGTAGCGCAGGTGATGCTGAATATACCGTGACCCGATTTAAACGCCAAGGTGTGTTGCGACCTAGGCAAAACGTTACCGAGCCGCGGTTGCGCGTAAAGGGCAAATCACTTGCACAGTTATGGGCATCACCGGATCTGGCAGAAAAAGCCGAATTGCAGTGGCGTATCTCGATACCCTTAGCCGCATTAATATTAGCGTTGTTGGCTGTACCGTTGAGTTATACATCGCCGCGTGAAGGTCGCTTTGGCAAGATCGCAATAGCGATTCTTATTTATATCCCATACGCCAACCTGTTAGTGCTGATGCGTAAGTGGATAGCGGCAGGTACGGTGCCATCATGGGTTGGATTATGGCCAATTCACCTGTTAGTGCTAGCGTTGATTGTGTACTTGTTGATCAAACGCGTGGGTTGGCGTTGGGTTAGTGGTGGCAGGAGGATTGCTGCATGATCATGAGCATATTAGATCGTTATATCGGTCGATCAATACTCACCACTAGCCTGCTGGTATTGTTAACGCTTGTAGGTTTAGCGGGTATTTTTTCGTTTATCAGCGAGTTAGATGATGTAGGTAAGGGCAGTTATAGCGTAGCTAAGGCGATGCAATATGTTTTTCTTACGCTGCCTGGCAAAGCCTATTTGTTGTTCGCACCTTCGGTATTGTTAGGCAGTTTGCTTGGTTTAGGCGCACTAGCCACCAATAGTGAATTAACCGTTATGCGGGCGGCCGGCGTTGCTAATAGTCGCATCATTCGTGCTGTGTTGATCACCGGTTTTGGCATGATGGTGTTGATTGCGATACTGGGTGAAACGGTTATGCCGCGCACTGAACTGATAGCCGAAGAGTTGCGTTTAACTGCGCTAGAAAAACGTTTATCAGTAAAAGGGCGTAACGGTTTGTGGATCAAGTCAGGTGCAACTTACGTCAATATTTCGACTGTTATGCCTGATTTTACATTGTTAGATATTGATATTGCAGAGTTTGAAGGTTTCAAATTAGTCCGTTCGATACATGCTGCACGTGCAATTCAAATTGATAATGATTGGCAATTAGAAGATATAAAAGTGTCCAAAATTCGCCCCGACTCAATTGAAACGTTATCAATCGAACGAAAAAATTGGAAAGAACTAGCAAAACACGACAAAAAGGATGGAGCTGTACCTAGTTTAGTCAGTGCAGACGTACTAAAAAGCCTATCAACTTCGCCTGACAGCCTCTCAGCGCAAAATTTATACGACCAAGCACAGTATTTAAAAGCTAATCAACTGGACAGTAGAGCGACCGAACTCGCATTTTGGGTAAAAATTGCGAGCCCGTTTGCCACTATCGTTATGCTGATGTTGTCTTTGCCGTTTGTATTTTCATCGCAGCGTGCGGGTGGTGCAGGACAAAAGATTTTTATCGGAATCATGCTTGGAATCGTGTACGTATTGATTAATAAACTACTTACACAACTTGCATTAGCCAATGGTTTGTCGCCTTCATTAAGTGCATTTTTACCGTTAATTTTCTTTTTTCTTGTTGCTGCCATTGGTATACAGCGCAGCTCATAGAAATAGGTGAAAACGTGCATGAAAACAGCAATTTTTATCATATAAAGAAGTATTTATATCAGATGCAACTATTTGATATAGTTGCTTATTTTTGTATTCGATAATCGATCATGCAGCGCTCTTCCGTCTTTGTCAAATAACATCCAAAACAACGTAATTACAAAGAAAAGAGACCCTAAAAGGTAGTGTTGCAAGCATTGAACATGAGTAAGTGATGCATCGCTTGTTGAGCTTAATTTTATTTTCCATGCACGCATTCCTAACGTTTGACCACCGCGCATCCAGAACCAATCAAAAAACAAAAAACTAATTACGTATAAAAGAAATTTATAAGCAAAATGATGGACTGCATGACCATTGTTGAAGCTAATTGCTACAGCTGTAACAACGAAATAGATCGCAAGCAGTAGTAAACAGTCGTAAAGAAATGCAGCGACTCGTCGAAATAAAATGTAAGAAGTAGATGAAAAATTGCTCATGTTGTCTATATAGGTTGCATGTAATAACACTGTATACACAGCGAATTTGATGATTTAACGGTTTGAATTCAGTTTGAAGTGACCTTCAGTTACACAGTTTGCAACAAACATGAAACAAATTAATTTCAATTTATTTTTAACTTGTAGTTGAAATAAACATGAACTATGTGGACAATGCGCACGTTGGGTTAACACTGTCAATCCTTCATTTGCATTTTTGAAGTTAAGTTTTTTGCTTCAAAATTGAGAATTCATTTTTGTAGGTCGTTTGTCTTTTTGTATGTTGGCCTACATTTTGGATAGTAGTAAAACGTGGTTCGGTGATTCGATATGATCGAACTGGAATTTAAGTGGAGTCGACTGGCTCCGAATTTTTGTTTAACAATTTATTCGTCAGGAGTTTAGTCCATGGCTCGAATTAGCAAACCGGTGAAAGCCTCACCAACGAAAGCTGCAAAGAAGAAGAAAGCAGCTGGTAAAAAGAAAGCAGCTGGAAAGAAGAAATCAGCAGCTAAAAAGAAGAAGAAACCTGCAGCCAAGAAAAAGGCTACAAAAAAGAAGGCTTCTTCCAAGAAGAAAGTAACCAAGAAGAAGGCTACTAAGAAGAAAGCAACTAAAAAGAAAGCTACCAAGAAGAAGGCAGCTAAGAAGAAGAAGACCACAAAGAAGAAGGCTACTAAGAAGAAAGCAGCTGGCAAGAAGAAGAAAGCCACTAAGAAGAAGGCTGCTGGCAAGAAGAAGAAAGCCACTAAGAAGAAGGCTGCTGGCAAGAAGAAGAAAGCCACTAAGAAGAAGGCTGC
>JAZGEF010000073.1:0-245149 GCA_036478595.1 Granulosicoccaceae bacterium | reverse complement strand
ATGACGATATCAACCAATTTGATTTTGAACAATCACTGCGCAACGATAAAAAAAGCTTCAACACCGTACGCAAGTTATCACCCACACGCTTCCGCTATCGAATCCTCGATTCTCATGGGCGGGTAATTTCGGGTCGTTCAAGCGATAAGTTTCAAGTTGATGTGCAAAATCGCTCTCTGGTTGATGCAAACCAGCCAATAAATCAATCAGCGCATCACTATCGTAACAATTCAATTGCAGAAACGGTTGACTCTACATGTGTATATAAAAATGACGCGTTATAATCAAGAGCAGCCTGATGATGAGGATTGCTGGAATACGCTTGGGCTAAGTGGCGGGCAACACTATCTGGTGGTCGTGCACACCTATCGAGATGAACACGACAATTCTGTCACTATCAGATTGATTTCGGCTCTGCACGCCACCAAGCACGAGATCACACAATACCACGGGTAACCACTATGCAAAACGAATATGATTTTTCAAACGCCGAACGGGGTAAGTTTTACAACCCTGAGGCCACTCACCAACTGTCGGTGTATCTCGAACCCGAAGTGCTTAGCTACTTCGCCGACAAAGCCAAAAACAAGGGTGTTGAACTCAATACACTGATCAACGAACTGCTCAAGAAGGATATTGATTTGATTGAAGGCGTTAAGTGATCAACCTGTTTTATCAGCCACACTTTGATAAAGCATTAGCAACACTGCCGTAAATTCGGATAAACTGATCTCCCTCGAATCTAAAAAATAGATGATCCTCTGGCGAGCGTTTATCTTCACCAGACAACCAGTCGTGATCTCGATCAGACGCAGGCTTATAACCGAAGCGAGATGCTCGATACTGTTATCCAGCAAGCCGCGCACTAACAAGGCTTTTGCCCGATATGTCGGTCCTTTCCGAGTAGTTGTACCAACACCGATGATCTTGCCAGTACCATCTCTTCCAGATCGGATTACTTTCAATTCTAGCCCTTCAGATTCCTTTATGAAGGCGCTGGCTGGAAGGGTTGCCGGATAGACAAAGCCCGTGGCAGTGCGGGGGCACTGAATTGTAGCTTATTCTTTTCTCCAATAAACCCATACACCACTGTCATCAATCTGAGTAGGATAATCCAATCTAATACAATGGATAGTCACAGTATCTTCGGGATCATAATCAGCAAGGATTTCAGTTTCTACACAAGATGCTGATTCCTCAGCATCCTCACCAACAACCCCATCAAAATAGAACCTAACATCAACCGCTTTTGCTTCAATAGAAAATACAACGGCCCTTAAATGAGGTAAAACTTCTCCCAGCAATGCTCGTTGTATCGACAATCGAGCATCTACTACCGGATTAAAATCAACCCCCACCTTCACGGCCTTGATGGGACAATATGAATTCCGTCCTTTCCATAATGAATAATGCCATTTGTTGTGGGCGAAGAATTTCCAGCTCGATCTAGATATGTGCCAATATTCTCTCCAAAATTAACTCTTTCTTTAGACCCAGGTTTTCCTACTGGGATCTTGCCAACCTGCTGCCCTGTACCTGCTTGCTGCGCAAGCTTCTCTGGGTTGCTGGTCATCGTACTTGGTCCAGGCGTGTAGTTATTATGACCCGGGAAATGCTTCTCCTGTTGACCCCACTTTATTTTCGGTGTTCCCTTTGGAACGTTTTTATTACAATTATGAACCCAAACCCCGACGCTGCTATTCGAGTCCGATCCGCGAACGTAGAAACTATCAAAGCCAGCAACATTTAGGTTGAAGGCCTTGAGTTCTTCACTAACGATTTGAACATCTGTCACGACAGACCAAGATTCATCTGCATTCAGTAGACGATCACCCGATTGAAGCTTCGCGGCTTGTATCCAGGAACCGTTTGGAATTGAACCTGTGTATATCGTGGGCTCTGACGATTTAGACCCTTGGTCAAATGCCACTTTTAGGCTTGCGACTGGGCGATGTGTTTCCCGGACCGCAAAAAACGGGTGAATTGTATTTGAAACAAGGGTTTGGCCAACACCCTCATTGGCAGCCGCAATCGGAGTACCAAGATCATCCACATGGTAATAAGTGATCGTCTTGAACTCTGCAGAATGAGTTACACCTGCGAGCAAAAGCATGGCTGCAACTAAAAACACGCGCCGCGCGAAGGAGATCATAAATGTGTTGCGTAAATTAATCTTTTTCATGTCACCTCCTTATATTCATGATCACATCGCTGAGGATTCACTGTTCTACGCCAAGCGCGTCACTGAAGCACTCGTTCAACGCACCGTTGATTTGGATCAGCTGCCACGCAAGGTATATAAGATTAAATCTGATGATCTTATCATCGTTCTGGCCGTTATTCATAAACGGCAGCATCTTGAACAGGACGATGTGCCGAGGACTAGCTAATGATGGGGCGTTGTTGTTACTGCTGATTAAATGAAACAAAACCCGCGAGTGCGGGCTTTGATTTTATTCTTGATCCATAATAATACGATATTTAGCAAATAAGCTAACCGCATCAAGATCGCCCTCTATAAGTCGCTCGTAGAATGAAGGGGCTTTAGACCATTCATCAAACACAAGTGATGTAACAGGCATATTATCTCCTTCGGCAGCATGAGACAACTTCCAACAAGGCGACAACTGATCATCTACGACATCAAAAAAATCGGATGCAAAGGGTGTGGGATATTCATCATAGTCCTCGGAGCATAAATAGTACCAAGGACAATTATCCCAAAATACTACACCATAGACCGTATATTCCCTTCCCACAACGAGATCAATTTCACCATCAGGCATTGAAATATATTTTTTTAACCGATCTAAAACACTTCCATCTGAAATATTGCTCAGGTTATTTATTTTACAAACAACTTTCATAAACGCTACCCACCAGGTGGTACTGAAGGATCATTACCCCAAGGTTTCAAGCCTTCGGTACTATGCTTTTTAAATTTGTAATCCATTTGGCCTCCAGTGTTGGGATCGCGAACATAATGCACGACAGAATCGTTCCCATTCGCTGACTTGACCTTGAGTTCCACTTTGGCCATTCCTTTAAAGTTAGGATCAGTGAGGTTTTTCATGATGACACTGCCTAGCCCTTCTTGAGCTGCTTTCAACGTCATTTCATCTTGAAGGCTTTTTGGCGCCCTACTGAATTTGTCTCCACTCTTTGCAACATCAAATTCTCGAGCAATTCCTTTATGTAAATATTAACTATTTTTGCTGTACCCTTCCAATCGCAATAACCCTGTAACCACTCAAAAATTCCACAAATTCGCCAGCAGGATCAACATTATTTGGAGTCAGTTCAGGAGCCTTTAACGTACAAACGGCTTTACCTTGTTGGCTTTCACTTAAGTAAACAATGTTTGACCACTCCGCGTCCTGTGCATTTTGCATAGACTCATTAGGAAATCTTTGCCATCTAATCGTCGTCCGCATACCCTCGTAAGGCTCTGCTCCATGACCACCTAGACATTGTGGAACCCACAGGAACTCCACTGCTAATTCGTCCATTCTATTTGACCTCTATCCGGCTCAAATCACTACAGGAAACACAAAAGCCGGCACCTGTGTTGTCAATATTTGGAACCTGATGACTACGGTTATAGACATCTCTAGGAACTCTCACTTCAACAACCTTATCTAAATCACCATAATTCTGCTTAAATTTTTCTGCACCTTCTCGAGTCTCTGAAAACCATTTGTCTTCCATAGACCTTCCATTGGGGTTAGGTCTGAGACCATGCTGAGCTATATCGGCTGCCTCTGCTTTGGATACTGCGCGATACCCATCAACAAATTCATCTCCCCCCCTTTGGAACTACTAATCATTAAGGTACGCAAAAAATTTTGGGTCTTTAATATGATAGAGAATATGTCGCAACTCCTCGCCTATATCCAGTAGCGCTTCCTGCACCTCCTCGTTTCCATCTGCTTTGATCAATATGGGCAATAATTCCTTCAGAACCACATTGAACGACCGTTCGAAATCAGATAATGAGTGTGCTAGTCTTTCCGCCTCTGGCTCATTGTCATCGAATTTAGACACGCAGCTGTATTTCTTTAGCTTTTTCGCCAACTGCATAATGGACTGTGCATCATCTAATTTACTCTTCAAGATCCCTCCCCAAGGGTCTGCTTAATCGCTTCCAACTCTCGTTCAAAATTCCGTATTTCGCGTTCCACTGAACTAGTATGGCCGCCAGCCTCCTTGTATTTTTCCAGATTCTCTCTGTGCTCCCTTATTCGGCGTTCGATCTTTCGCTGCGATCGTTCAACTGATTTTTGACCATGTTCTTGAAGCTGGTCTTGGAACTTATCTAGTTGCTTTGTAGTTGGTGTTACTCTGTTTGCAACGTTTTTATTACAATTATGAACCCAAACCCCGACGCTGCTATTCGAGTCCGATCCGCGAACGTAGAAACTATCAAAGTCAGCAACATTCAAGTTGAAGGCCCTGAGTCCTTTACTAGCAATTCGAACGCCTGTCACGACAGACCAAGATTCATCTGCATTCAGTAGACGATCGCCTAACTGAAGCTCAGCCGCTTGTATCCAGGCACCGTTTGGAATTGAGCCGGAATATACCGTAGGCTCTGGCGTTGTGGCCTTTGGCTTAAATGCAACCTTTAAGCTCGCTAATGAACGATGCGTTTCTCTGACCGCAAAAAACGGGTGGACTGTATTTGAAACAAGGGTTTGACTAGCACCAGTTTCTATATCTTCAATACTGATATAAACCGTTTTCTCGTAGTGATTCCAGTAATGATCAAGAACAGGCTTCCAACGTTGCTCGCCTGTTTTCTCGTCTTTGGCCAGCACGATTGTGTCAGCATCATTGAGATCACGAATCGGCAGATACCCTTCGTCGGTGAGCACCTCCGTAGAGCCTTCGAAGGAACACACTTGCTTACGATAGTTAATTGCCTTCCTCGCTTTATTTGCTCCTGGAGGCGCGACAAGAGAGGCAAGTGCAAACAGATTCTCGCTTTGCTGAGCCGCCATACCGTTCATCGCGGCATTCATCAGCGCCTGATCGCCAGTGACGAAGCCAACACCCAATGCAGCCAAGCCACCGAAAGAACGACCAGCAGATGGAAGAATTTCTGTGAATACTTCTAATGGTGATTCTCCGTTAGGATCGACAAATCCCAGCGGGTTCGAGTTAGCGTATGCATACCGGTTATATGACATCGGATTACGCTCGGTGTACCTAACAGGGTCAATACTTAAAAAGCGCCCAATGGCTGGGTCGTAAAAGCGAGCCTGCATGTAGATGAGCTGCCTGCCGCCAATCTTATCTTCAACGTGTCCGGTGTAACCGATTCTGTTGAGTATCGCAGTTGATTCACCAGTCGAGGTGACGTCGGGGCCCTCCGGCCCTATAGCGCTTTGGAGACCCGCTTTGGTATAGCGCACACCGTACGGCGAATTGAAGTTTCGCCAAAGGGCGTCTCCACCTTCATTGGTAGCCGCAATCGGAGTACCAAGATCATCCACATGGTAATACGTGATCGTCTTGAACTCTGCAGAATGAGTTACACCTGCGAGCAAAAGCATGGCTGCAACTAAAAACGCGCGCCGCGCGAAGGAGATCATAAATGTGTTGCGTAAATTAATTTTTTTCATGTCGCCTCCTTATTGTGTAAATTCAATGCCGAAGTCAGATTCGCTAAATGGTGCACCATTTATCTGAACGGCTATATTGATAACGTCATCGGCTTGCAAAGTTGGCCTATACCCTACCGATTCATTACTATATTCAATACGGTTGTTGTTTACTATGGTTTTGTTAACGCCACCACCGAATCCATTAACCCAACCATTGGTAATGGCACCTGCACCAGAGTATGCCAATACAATTGTCCACGGTTGATCGCTAGCGGTAGGCATATCTTCATTGGTGATCGTGTAGTGGATGATCAAGTTATAACCGCCGCTGTTAGACCCATTGTTATACCAACTGTTGAGATTGCCGAATGTAGCGTTTTCTGGAAGTGCCGCAATAGGGTTTCCGGAATCAGTGGGCTCTTCATTGTCGCTATCCTGTAGCTCAAGGTTGAAGAACATAGGGTCGTAATCTGCTTCCGCATATGGCGCACCATCTACTCTGATTGACACCTCAACAACCTGGCCAACAGATAAATTCGGTTTGTAGCTGACAGATTCATTAGTCACATAGTGCCCATTGAAATTAGCATCAAAACCTGATTCGACAGCACCAGGAAAGCCATTCATCCATGTAGAGGCAATGGTACCAGGACCTGTGTAGTTAACATTAATACGCCAACCAAAATTGTCAGCCACAGCCACATCTTCTTCAGTCACTACATAGTTATATACAGCTATATGACCACCACCCCATGAAGGGTTATACCAATCATTAACACTAACGAAATTCATTGGTTTCGCGCTAGGCGTTTCTTCTGCCGGCTCCAGCGATGCTTCGTATTCGTCCAGGTTGCTCACACCATCGTTGTCGGTATCAGTCAGCGCATCGTTTTGTGTGGGGTCAAAGCCACTCACCACTTCGTAGCCGTCAGGGATACCGTCATTGTCAGTATCGGCATTGGCAGGGTCTGTACCCAGAACAAGCTCTTCGGCGTTTGTCAGGCCATCTCCGTCAAGATCGGACAGGGCATCATCTGGATTAGCCGGATCTAATCCTGCAGCTAGCTCATCCAAATCGGTAATTCCGTCTCCATCGGTGTCGGTTAAAAAGAAGAATTCCTGGTCGTCCGTCAAGCCATCGCCATCGCTGTCGATTTCGAGATAATCAGGGATGCCATCGCTATCACTGTCGTTTGGAGAAGTGAAACTCATACCTACTTCGAAAGCGTCCGGCAAGCCGTCGCCATCCGCATCCAGATCCAAATGATCCGGTAAGCCGTCGCCATCGGTATCAACAATTCCAAAAGCAGCTTCTATTCGATCGGGTATCAGATCATCATCAGAGTCTGGATCAATGGCATCTTTCAGCGAATCGAAATCCGAATCAATTGCGCCCTCGACAGCATCGGGTATTCCGTCGTCATCAGAATCAGTATCACGATAATCTGGCGCGCCCATGCCATCTGAATCCGGCGGGTCAAGGTAATTTCTTTTCGCCTCTTCGGTATCGCTTATACCATCGTTATCCGAATCCAGATCCATGTAGTCTGGCGTACCATCCTGATCGGTGTCTACTGGAAACGCAGCGATTTGCCATTCAACTCTGTCAGGAATGAGATCGCCATCAGCATCACCACCAAACCGCACGGAGTCACGCAAACGCGTAGCTGTCTGGCTCTCGACACTACCGGTGTCTCCCATACGCAAAGTAAGGCTTGACGCACCCAGGCTGCGCAACGTCAACTGAGGCTGGTCGTTAAGAAATCCATCATCACCAAAAGAGGTTGTATCAGACGGCAACGGTAAATCGTAAAAGCTTACGAAAGTCATTGTTCCTGGGTCATCAACCGTAGGTTCTGAAGTGACTTCCAGAATAAGCCTCGTATTCGGCGGCGGTTCAAATGTGCCAACATCAGCTGTTATGGCACTGAAGTTTGATATCTCGAACAACAGCTGCGATTCCGTACCGCCATTTACATAAGCGATGCCAAATGGGTCATTTAGATTTCTATCGGTGAAAAAGCTCGGCGATAGCTCAGTGACTATTCGAATACCAACCTGACTGTACTGCTGCTCCTCAGCGGCGCTAGTCTGGATATAGTGATAGGTGACGCCATCGGAACCTAAACAGCAAGTGGAGCTCAGAATCGGCGCTTGGTTATCATTACCGCCGGTATCACCTGGCTCTTCGGAGCTTGCCAACCGAATAAAGCTGACGCTGCCTTGGGCACTACCGCCTGGTCCCGCACTGTCAGGATCAACCTGATCCCAATCCCATGGAGTTTGAACTAACACGCCAGGTTCGCTTAGCTCAAATATTAAGTTTACGTCTGCATTGGCTGCTAGATAGGGCTCGAGTGCAGATCGCATTTCTGCCAGATTAGCAATATCGTAGCTAATATTCGCCCCTTCCCAACCAACAAGGGTATTGTCTGCGAAAAATTCCTCATCGCCATTATAAATGTTGTAGGAGAACGTAACACCGAGGTTATTCGAACGAAACCATTCGTGCTCGATTTCTTCTACCTCTACTGCAAACCTGTACCCCACTTCATTTTTATTGTAGTCGTCATACGCATCGAGATTAAAGGTTCCCAGCTCTACGTATACACGGTCGGCCAATGGAGACGTAGCGGACGCATTGAAGGGCTGCCAGCTTCCGTCTGGGTTCTCGGCATAGATTGGGAAGCCTTCGTAAGGCGGGTAATTTTCCGGCTCATTATTCCCATCGTCATCGCCTCCAGTAGTTTCTTCAAACACATAGTCTGTAGCTGGAACGAAATCGGGATTTTCTATGTATTGAGGATAGTTCCCATTGTATTCGATAGGCTGGCCAGTAAACATATCAAGTACATTTTCATCCGGTGCTACGCCGAGAAATTCCAAATCGCCTGAGAATGTATAATCACCGTCGCTTACAAACTTGAAGTACCAAATAGCTGACTCAGCGACGTCGTCATTTATGCCCAAATCAGCCGTTGGTATTCCGGGACTAATTCGCCATTTACCATAAGATGATAGAGCCAAACCAACGGGGCCATCACCAAGATAAGGAATGTCAAAATAATCGCAAACAGTATCAAACAGATGACCATATTCAGCAATAACCTGCTCTGAGAGCGGTATACCTCTTTCAATATATAAACAGTGTTCAGTTAGCGCTGTCATCCGTTGACTAACATTGGTGGTCGTTTGGGAGTCTATGTCGTCGCGAAACCATACGGCAACATGTGACGATTCAAGATTGATGGATGAGAAACCTTCATCAGTGATATCGTCGCGTATTGATTGCAAGTCATTTTTGCGAATCTTAAACGCAACATAGAATTCGTCGTAGTCTTCAAACTCACGCCGGAATTCCCTTCCCAGTGTCAGCCTTTTTCTTCTCGGCACAAAACCGAATTCATCTAATTCTGGATCAAGGTACAAATAACCCACTTGACCAGTTGGGTTGACAGCCTCTTCAGGTGGTTGGACGACGTCGGCGAAGTTGAAGTTGTTATTTCCGCCAGAATTGGCATCGGAATTTTTATCAGCCAGATTGATCTGGTTGTCCCCATCCAAATCTTCTATTCCTTCGGCAAAATCAGACCACGAATCATTGTCTGAATCAACATCGAACCAATTAGGCAAACCATCGCAATCAAAATCAAAGCGCGCAAATGCTCTTTCAACTTCGTTTAAGTGGCCGTCATTATCGATATCAGGATCCAGACCATTGGTTAAACCATCACGATCAAGATCACCATCACTGCTGTAACGTTCGATTTCATAGTAGTTGCGAAGCGATGCGCTCTCCTGATCTTGAATTTGCACACGACCGTTGCGGTAGCCAGGGTTATCAATACAATAAGCTCCATCAGTCAGCATGCTATCTCGATCCAACACGCCATCATTATTACTATCTGGATCAAGGTAATCAGGTATTCCATCTTCATCTTGATCACCGGTGCCTTCGCTTCCGTCGGCCACGCCATCGTTATCACTGTCGCTGTCGAGGTAATTAGGAATACCATCGTTATCTGTATCTGCGGACCCCTCAGCAGCGTCCGATAGCCCGTCAGAGTCTGAATCTACAGAGTTGCTGAATTCATTGACAATATCTTCTCGTGCAACCAGTTTGTTATTTACATATACATAGCTGGATTCGGTATTTTCAAGAGGCGTGTATTCAAAAAGCAAGCTGCCGCTCGCGCCGTATACCGAGTAGGTTTGCTTGCCTTGTTGCAAAGTGCTATATCGTAAACCATTGCCATCGTAATCATAGAGTATTGATTCGTCAGCAGTTTCAACTCTTCTCAGCTGTTTGGCATCATCATAAACATACTGTAGCTGCCCATCCGATTTGATGCTGCCGTAGGTGTCATACTCAAACACAAAAGGATCAGAATCAATTCCTGTTAGTTCAGTCAGTAGCTCGTTTTCGTTGTAGTTATAGCCGAGCGGCACATCGGCTAGTTCGGGCGCCTCACGACTCAGAATATTGCCGGTCTCGTCATAGCCAATACTGTATTCGGGTGCGTCAGCTCCTAGACCAACAGTGCGCCTGGTCAAGCGATTCAATCCATCGTAACCAAATTTCTCGGTGGTGAATCCCAGCCCAGACAATTGATCGACGTTGCCTGAAATATCCCGCTGATATGATCGCAAAGCAATAGACTGCCCTGCCCGCCCTACTTGCAATGTCGAGTTTCGCTGTTCAAAATTTCGTTCGTAACTGGCTACCTGCCCGTTGGCATACTCCATGGATTCGATGCGACTTTCAGGAAAATACTGCACCTTTGACACGAACGCACCAGCCTTTGTTGGCCTTCCTAAAACATCTGGCATGAAATCAACTGACAACCCAGTTGGATAAGTCATGCTATCCACGGAATCGTTCTCATCGTAGTTGTAAGAAAATTCAAACAACTGCGGCGACACACCTGTCACTTCCAACGATTCTGCCACCTTGTTTCGATTTTCATCAAATTTATAGCGCCAGATGGAGTCTGCCTTGGTTAGGCTCTTTAGACTTCCATCGAGGAAATACTCCATCGACATGCTCGGAGCGGCAATCACATCGTCACCGTCTGACGCAGGGTAAGTGACAAGCCTTAGTCGGTTTCGACCATCGTATATCGAGCTAACGGTTCGACCAGATCTTCTAGTGTGACTCAGGTTTCCGCCCTCGTCGTAATCAAACGACGTGCTACCAATTTCTGGGTCATTTATTTCACTGATTCTAAAATTTGATCCGTAGAAATAGAAGCGCTGCGAACCACCCTGTTGTACCGAAATCAACGCACCATTCTTGTGCCGAAACATTATTGTGCTCACGCCTTCAGGCTGATCCACAAACATCAGCTGCCCAGAATTGGGTGAACCAAAGAAGCGATAGGTGTAGGTGGTTTCGAATTTACGTGGATCCAAGTGCTCCATCGTTCGGCTTGAGAATGTGTACTGATCAAACGAATCGTCGGCAGTGTTTATGACTTTTACAACCCGGCCCAGTTCGTCATATTCGGTTACCACACCACTCTCTTTTCTACTGCCATAGATCGGATTTTCAATATCAAACGGCCTGGATTCGAACACTGGACGGCCAAATTCGTCATATTCGAAGTACGTTTTTCGTAACACCACGTCTGTATCAGCATTTTTGATAGCGATTTGGACCACGCGGCCATAATTATCGAGTTCTTCTACGATAACCATATCGCCGCGGGTCGTTGTTGTTTGCGCCCAATCTCGTTCGATACTGATATTGGCATCACTGGAACGTGGCGTGGTGGTGGTGGTGATACGCCCAAGATCATCATATATGTAAGCATATTGCACCGTCTGGAAATCGCTTGTTTCTTCCTCCACATCCGCTTCAGTTGCAACATGGAGGGTTACATTAGATATTCGGCCATTGGCAGGGTCAATTACTCGCTCTTCGACAAGCCCCGGCGTTCCTTGACGTACCAGTGATTGCTCAACAATTTTTGGCACACCCAGTACATGCTCAGAGTATTTCGTGACATTGAAATTGCCGTCAGTGACTAACGTTACGTTCCCCTTTGCATCGTGCTCATAGCTAGTGCGTTCGTCATTCACCGACTCCGTAGTTGTGTTGCCACGATCGTCGTAGCCAAAACTCACCCCATAGTTGCCTTGAGATCCTTGATCTTCTCTGATAACACGCGTCGCCTGCAAGCCTATTACCCAACTAGACTCAGAAGCGATATGTCGGTAGCCGGAGCTGACTAGACGATGGCTGGACGGTTTATACTTCGATTCATCAAACGGAAAATAATAAACATTCGTTTCAGCAACGACATCGTCGTCACCAGAGCCACCGTCTATTCCACCACTGGATTGTGAGCAATATAGTGATGAGTCGACGTTTCCTATCGCTGCGTCACCATTGAGCAGAGTTAATACTCCACCGACACAGGCGAAGCCATCGGGAATGGGAAGAGTAGGCCTTTGAAAACCAGAACCTAAAGACCCAGAACCTATATTGGGGTTGTTATCAGGGTCGGTATCGACATATTCGGCATATGCCGAAAATTCTCCGTATGATTCAACCGTTTTGCCAGGAAATCCGTATTGATCATAACTGTAATGGGCTGTTGAAGTGTAATGCCCGTCCCGTCTGATGACGGTTTGTACCAGCGATCGATCATAATAGCCATCCTGAAAGAAATAGGAACTTTTGCCAAGCGATTCTATTATGTCTGACTGTGTAGATATCGTGCGTTGTAACTGCCAAGTGTAGTATTCAGTTTGAGTGGGCTCTTCGTCTGGGGTTTGCTGCGCACTTAAATTGGGGTAGATGCGTTTCTCCATCAACACACCTTCCAAACCGAGGCAGTTCTGAATGTGACTAACGTCTGTACTGTTCGCAACCGTAACGTCAGCATTACAATGGATGTAGTCTGTTACTGTGCCATCCGGTGCAGTTACAGTTGTAGTATCGAAACCAGGTCGATCCACTCCTTCGTCGAAGTCGTAAGTCCAGACACCCGAATACCCGGACAGTGATTTTTTTGCAACCGCACGCAATCCCAAACCGTTTGGCGCGAATGCTGAGCGTATAAATTGGTATTCGTAGGTAGCTACACCGCCGTAAGGATTGGTTATAGATTTAATGTTACCAACATTGGCATCAGTGCCGTTGAAAGAATGGTAACTGTAGTTCCAGCTGTAACCGTTTTGTCCGGATGATGAAACGTTTGTTAGCGCGTGGTATGGCGCGATTTCGTCGGCAAGATTATCGATGACAATTTCGTCGTACTCATATTCGATAGACATCACACGCGGAATGTTTACGCGCTTTAAAATTACATTAACGGCGAAAGCCTCACTGCCACTATTGTTGGGCCTTGTGTAGGAAAATGTTGCAGCTGTTGGGCCAGTAATTGAGTCTCCCTTGTGGATTGAATCAATCGTAAATATCTCTTGCCTTACATTTCCTTCCGCATTAACACGCAGTGAGTAGGCAATGCTATAAGTATTACCGTTCCTATCACGAATTGAAGTTGCATAAAGGTGATTGTCAAATACGACTTGCTCAAGCGTAGGAGCAGGAATGGGCTGTGTTGGCGTAGTTGTAGCTGATCCGTCTTTTCGGTAAATTTGTTTACCAAAAACATACGTCAGACCGTCAGCAGTCGTGACCTCCATATTGCCACCGACATCGCAATAGACGCGATGATTTGAACGGCTTGTCATATCACCAGCACCATTTTCCAACAAGTTGTTAACCACTAACGTTTCTTGGTCACCCATCATGTCTTGGAATACGGGGTTCAGATTGACGTATTCTGTACCAGCGGATTGCAGACAGAACGGTTCAGCACCTGATGCTCTGATCCTGCCGAAGTGGATCTCCCAGCTATAACCAAAAACTCGGCTTGTTGAGTCTCTAGATAATATTTCTGATGTTTGCGAATTGACGTAGCGCCGAACAATCGGCAGATCAAATCCACCGTCACCAGGAATTGCCGCATCAGTGTGTTTGAGATGAAGCCGCCCGTTAAACGTATCGACAACCGATTGACCGGTTTCATCAACGCTATTTTGGCGGTCACTTGCCAAACCGGATAATTGGTATAGACCGGTTTCTTCAGCGAAGCTTGAAGAGAATGCCGCGAGAAAAAGACATAGTGCAAGTACGACGTGACGCATATTACCATCCTTGATTGGTGTGGTTTATTGAACTAGCCCCACAGCTAATCAAGCCGACATCAGAACAGTACACAAGTTACAAAGGCTATGCTAAGTAAAATTCTTTGGTTAGGTCTAATAATAATTGTGAATTAATTTTTCGCATCTCTAAATGGCCGAAGTTGATGGATGCTAGTCGCTGCAGACAGGCGATCGTCCGACCAATTTTTGGTCAAAAATGCGCCTGCGTTGGGGAAGATCGGGCGCGGAAATATATACAAGAAATCATGCCGAGTTAGTCATTTAACGTTACGCCCTTATTAGAGCAAGCAACTAGTCAATGACAGCCCGTGTGGAATATCGGGGATTGCTGCACTTATCCACAGGCAAAATAGTGCAGAAAACATGGGTGATTTTTTGAAACTTTTGAGACTTAGTAATCTTGAAACAAAGTAATCTATTGGATTTAGCTAGAGCTGAAGTCGTAGGCGCATGGTAAACAAAGTCTAGTTATGCAAGCCACAGTAATTGCAATGATTAAAAACCTGATGAGATCTTGTAGAGGCTTTGTACACTGCAAGCAGCAATGAAACCTATCATAATTGGTAGGTTATTAGTTTTAGAATAAATAATGTTAACACCAAGCCATTCTGTCGTACCTTCTACAAACGAATGCCTAACAGGAAAGCTACCTATCACTTAGTTGATCGCCTGAAAAGGGACGTCGCATTGAAATCAAAAAACACTTCGGGCGTGTCAGCAGATGTTAATTGCTGTGTATAACTAATGCTTTTAAACAATTGCTCTTTTTGCAGTTTTACTCAAATTTGCGAACCCCTGTCAACATCAATTAATTAGAACCGCTTAAGTCCTCAGCCAACATGATTGCGTTTCCGTCTGGATCATAGAAGGTTGCAATACTCACCATACCTTCCATGGTGATTGTATCGCCATCGAACTTAACTGAATGTTCTTCAAGCGCTGATCTGGCTGAGTTTATATCAGCAACGCCAAATACTGGCACACAGTTTCCAGGCGATGCTTTATCGGTGTCCCCAAGCCCAAGCGTGACTCCTGGTACCGTGGTTTTAAGTTCAGTCCAGCCAGCCTCATCGATGCATAGAGTTTCCTCAAAACCCAAGTGATTTTTATACCACTCAGCCGATTGAGCGCGGTCTGTTACCGTCATCGAAATGGTGAGCTGATCATTGAGTTTCACAGTGGGCATGGTATTCTCCTGGAAGTGGAAAACAGATATTATAGTAGATATATTATATGATCAATAAAGATTTTTGCAAACTCTGCTCTAAGGCGTGGGCATTACGCATTCTGTCTTACATTGGGCAGGGGCGCGATGCGCGTATTTCTCCATTGGCGCATGAATTTTCCACTGGTCGAACTGCTATTACAACCTCCATGGAATTCTTGGTGGAGCTTGGGTATGTACGCAGAACGAGTGGGCACGGGCATCCGCTACGGCCTGCGTTCCGACTCACGAAAAAAGGCGAAGTTGTGGCTGGATGGGCAACAGAGCTGGACAAAATTCTTCTACCAAAAAGTTGGCATATTGCCGCGCGCACTTGGTCTTTGCCTATTATGAGGTTAACGAATTCAGCACCGCGATTTGGAGAATTACGTTCAGAACTCCAACCAGTCACAGACCGAGCGCTTTCGCAAACATTGAAAATGCTAGCGAGTCATGACTGGGTAACTAGAGCTGTGAACACTGAAGCAGCGCCGCCTGAAGTCTCATATTCTCCTTGTGGTGTAGGTAAAATTCTGATTCCCTGTCTAGAGCGAAGCTTTAGTTTGTAGGTTTCTATTATTATTGAGAGCCTGAAAATATCCGAGCAAGTCCGGCTACCAAAAAGCCTAGAGGAAATTCAGTTAATTATTGAAACTGCCTTTATTTCAAAAATGCTGCGTAGGCTTCGTTATCAGTTTCGTCAGTCGCTTTGAATCCTAACTGCTCGATAAATGTATCAAACAGTTGTTGTTCACTTTCCGGTAATTGAACACCAACCAATACTCGACCGTACGCAGCGCCATGATTGCGATAGTGAAACAAGCTGATGTTCCAACGCTCACCGACTTGGTCAAGAAAATCTAACAGAGCACCGGGGCGTTCGGGGAAACGAAAACGCAGCAAGCGTTCATTACTTAAACCCGCACTACCACCCACCATATGTCGCACATGCAGTTTGGCTGTATCGTTATGGGTCATATCAAGCACTTGATAATCGTTAGCTTTTAACGCCTCCATAATTGCAAGACGCTCTTCCTCGGCATCACTTATCTCAACACCTGCAAACACGACAGCCTTGGCGGTATCAGAGTAGCGATAGTTAAATTCTGTGATACTGCGCCGCCCGAGGATCTTGCAGAAGCGGCGAAAACTACCCGGGCGCTCAGGAATAGTCACGGCGAATAGCGCTTCGCGATTTTCGCCAATTTCAGCTCGCTCAGCCACGTGGCGCAGGCGGTCAAAGTTAATATTGGCACCACTATTTACTGCAATCAGTGTTTGCTGTTTTATTTTGTTGGCTTGAACATAACGCTTGATACCGGCAACCGCCAAGGCACCCGCCGGCTCTACCAAGGTGCGCGTATCGGTAAAAATATCTTTGATCGCAGAGGCCATTTCGTCGACACTAACCAAGACAACCTCATCAAGAAATTCTCGACACACGCGGAAGTTCTCTTCACCTACTTGCTTAACCGCCACACCATCAGCAAACAACCCCACCTGCGATAGGATAATTCGTTCATTGGCCTCGAGTGCATCGTGCATACTTGCAGCTTCAACAGGCTCTACACCAATCACTTTGATCTCGGGCCTCATGTATTTCAGGTAAGCTGAAACGCCTGCTGCTAAACCACCACCACCCACTGGTACAAAAACCGCATCGATAGGCTCAGGATGCTGTCGGCATAGTTCGACTGCAACTGTACCCTGCCCCGCAATGGTGTCGGGTGAATCAAATGGATGGATAAACTCGTAGTGGTATTCTTCGGCCAGAATCAATGCACGCTCAAGGGCTGTATCGAAGTCATCACCGTGCAACATCGCTTGAGCGCCTAAGCCCTTAACCGATTCTACCTTGATGCTTGGAGTGGTTTCAGGCATAACAATGATGGCTTTTAAACCCAGCTTTCTGGCGGCCAAGGCCACGCCTTGAGCGTGATTGCCGGCAGACGCTGCGATAACGCCAGTCAGGGTTTTTGCTTGAGTTAACTGAAATATCTGGTTAAAAGCGCCGCGACACTTAAACGAAAAGATAGCTTGCTCATCTTCACGTTTGAGCAATACATTGTTATCAAGACGTTGAGATAGAATCGACACGCTGTGCAGGCGAGTTTCTACGCTTACATCGTAAACCCTCGCGCTGAGTATGCGTTTGATATACTGCTCGTGAAACCTACTCATGCGGTCGCGCTGCATCCTGATTGCAAAATACCAATGTACCGTTTTTCTGCCCCCTTGTGGGTCATATCATCAACTGAACCAATAACTCCATGCAAACTGCTAAACAAGCCGTTGCCCTAGCCGCGGTAGAGCACGTGAAACCAGGCACTATATTGGGGGTCGGCACCGGCTCTACAGTCAATGAATTTATTGACGCTCTGGCCGCAAGCAATATCGATCTTGCTGGCGCCGTTGCCAGCTCTGAAGCCACCGGCGCACGCCTGCAAGCGCATGGCTACCAAATTCTTGATCTCAATAGCTGCGGTAGCCTTGAGCTTTACATTGACGGCGCCGATGAGGCCAACCCAGAGTTACAACTGATCAAAGGCGGAGGGGCTGCACTGACACGCGAAAAAATCATTGCAGCAGCAAGCCAGCGATTTATTTGCATTGCCGATGATTCAAAATTGGTTAATGTGTTAGGTGATTTCCCACTGCCGATAGAAGTCATTCCTATGGCTCGTAGTTATGTCGCAAGAGAGATCGTCAAGCTTGGCGCTGATCCAGAATACCGTGAAGATCAGCGCACCGATAATGGCAACGAAATTATTGATTGCCACGGCTTTACCATTGACGAGCCACACATCCTTGAATCAACTATCAACGACATCACGGGAGTAGTTACCAACGGTTTGTTCGCGGCAAGGCCAGCTAACCTACTACTATTATCTGACGAGAAGGGTAACGTAAGAACACTAACCGCAGCGTCTAGTCAGTAAGAGCTTCGACCTGCAATGGCAGCTTCAACACAATTTTTGTACCCTTGCCCGGGCTCTCGGCATGCACGAACCCGCGATGCTGTGACACCACTCGGGACACCAGAGCCAAACCTAAGCCAATGCCCTGAAATTTATCGGCAACCTTGGCATCGCGTTTAAAGCGGGTAAATACATCGCCAATAATCGTAGGGTCAATACCAACTCCATCATCAATGACATGCAATAGCACTGAGCTGTCTTGCCGAAAGGTTTTGATATGGATCTTCCCAGCATCTTCAGAATATTTGATCGCATTACCGATAATATTCACCACCGCTCTTTCAAGTGACGAAGCATCGCCTAGCAACCATAAGTCATCGTCCTCAGTGTCAATCTCGATTGAGATTTTACGTTTGCGCGCCTGTGGTAGTAGCTGATCCAGCGCATTATCAACAACGGAATTAAACAACACCTCAGAAAAACTATCGGCTCGAAGAGTATCTGCGCGCGCCACATGCAGCAAATCGTCCATCATTTGCAAGCTTCTATTGATGTTGCTTCTAATTCTCTCTGTTTGTTCATTTTGATCTTCGTCGATCTCCTCCAAGCCGTACATTGCAGAAACTAATGGCGAACGTAAATCATGAGAAAGATAATCAACCATCTCTGCCCGGGCTCTTTCAGCGCCACGTATATCAGACACGTCCACAACCGAGGCGCAAATCAATCGTTCGCTGAGTTGCTCCCCTACCGCACTAAAGTTAACAATAAATTCACGCTCGCCATCAATCTTGATTACCTGCCAGGATTTACTTTCTAACATCAGTGCTCGAAGCAATTTTCGATCACGCCCCTGACTGGGATCCCGATCCAACTCCTTAATAAAATCGATCAGCAAGGGAGCAGCTCGCAGCCTTGGAAGCAGCTCTCGTATCAATGGATTACTTCTGACCATTTCCCCCGCAGCATTCCAAACGATGAATCCTGCTGGGCTACCCGCTAAAACAGTTTCCGCGAACACCTTGATACCACGTAGCGTGGCCATTTGATCACTAAGTTTAAGTGCGCTATTTTGAAGTTTTTCGATAGAGCCTGTGAATCTGCCAGGTTTGCGACGTAACTGAACCCGCGCTAGTGAGTCGATATAACGCGTTAGCTGTATTCCTACTGTCTCATCTTCAACTTCTAATGAGATTGATAATTTGCCAGGTGTAGGATAGTTTTTCTTGTAATAGTTGTTATGCTTTAGCCAGTTTACGGCATTGGCGTTATCAGGCAAATCGGGGATTGAACCACCCCCTTCTACTAGCTGCCCACGGGCCGAGAACTTCCAAGACTTAATCGGCAAATGCATTGCAGCATGTTTAAAAAACGCTTCCAACGCCCCGTTGTCAGCGCGATCACCCGCTTGTAGTGCGGGGACCAAATGCGCGTTTTCTTGCGCCAAGAATAAACTGACATAACTGAGCCTATTCCAGCTCCACAATAGGTAACTTACTAGTATTGGCAAACTAGCAGACAACGGTGGATACCAGAGCTTGCCAAAATAATACATTACATAACTTAGCGCTATTGGCAGCAATGCTCCAAACAATGCCATGGCCAAACCCCATCGTGTTGCCGCACGCGAATACACCAATAACATTAACGGCAACAACAAAAGCGCAACCACAAAATTAAGCCAATAATCGACACGAATGACTAAGCTGTTGTCCAGCAGTGCAGAATAAATATTGGCGTGTATCTCTACACCGGGTACGGGTTGATCCAATGCAGATACCGGTGTTGGAACAATGTCGCCGAGTCCCGTGCCAGTAATACCGACAAATACAGTTTTTCCACGAATAGATTCAGGGTCAGCTTGTCCGTTGATTAAGCTGATAGCCGACACACTCGGAATGGTTCCACTCGGCCCGTAAAACGGAATAAGCACTTCGTAGTCCTGCACCCATTTAAACTGACTTTCGCCCTTATCTGGCACGCGCTTGCCGGGGATCTCTAACGTGGCCCGATCATCAGCAGGAACGGATTGCAAATAGGCGGCAAGCGGCAGTGATGACCAATGAGGGTTATTGTAACCGGCCTTCAAATAAACTCGGCGCACAATGCCATCGTCATCGATCGGCAAGTGGATATGGCCCAAGTCAGTTACTAATTGAGTAAGCGCTGGTAACGGGAGTTTTTCCGCGCCGTTTTGGCCTTGCGTTCCTTCGGTGAACACCGGAAGGATTGCTATCTTTTGACGCGCAAGTGAATCAACGAGTAACTGATCAACCGAGCTATTGTCATCGGGCTCGGTATAAAGCACATCGGCCACCACCGCGGCTGCATCAAGATCGGCTATCCGATTATAGAGTAACGACTGAACATTGCGTGGCCACGGCCAACGTCCGAGTTGGCGTAGGCTAGTTGGATCGATCGCAGCAATGACAACGTTTTCGTGGGGCACCCGTTGATTAAAACGTACCCAGCTGTCATGCAACAGCCGGTCCAGCTTATGCGTCGCATCACTCCACAACAACACGCCAGTAAGCGACAACAAAAGGACTAGAAAACCCAACAGCCATAAAGGGGTTATACCACTGGGTCGAGACTTGGCAGCCATCTAGTTAGTCGTTGCTGGTGTGTTCCTCAAGACGATAGCCGTGCTGATAGACAGAGGTAAGCTTCCATCGTTCAGATGCTAACAACTTAAGTTTTTTACGCAAACGGCTTGCGTGAGTATCGACTGTTCGCGTGTTCAGTTCGGCAGATGTGCCCCAAACAGATGTCAGCAAATGTTGGCGCGACAACACACGACCGCGATTGCGAAATAAAAACAACGCCAGTTCGTATTCTTTTTCGGTCAGTTTGATTTGCTCACCGGTTAGCAGCACTTGTCTGTTTGATGTATCAAACGTGTAAGGTGGGCATTCGAGGATTTCAGTTTCGGGTTGCGCACGACGAGCCAAAGCATAAAGCCTGGCAAGCAGCTCGTGTTGCCGAACCGGTTTTGCTAAGTAGTCATCGGCGCCGGCTTGTAATGCGGTAACGATGTCTTCTTCAGCCTGGCGGGCGGTGACAAAAATAATTGGGATATCGCTAGTGAGTGTTTTGCGTATCCAATGCAGCACTTCTAAGCCTGAGCTGCCAGATTGTAGTTCCCAATCCAACACCACTACATCGTAGCTAGACTTTCGGAACGCTCGCTGGAAGTCATCGGCTGTTGCGAACACCCCACAGTGATAATCTCTGTCTTCAATCCAACCAGACACGCGCGACGCCTGATCTGGATTGTCTTCGAGCAGGGCGATTCGCAGTTTTTGTCTTTCCGACATATTTCAATCCATTAGCTTACTAAGCTGTATTTTCGCCTATCGAGCGGGTTGAATGCAATAAATACAAGCGATCCATTCAATAATGATCAAATTGCAGCTTTAGCTGTTCTGAAACCGACGATATTAAGGTTCGTTTCAGGTCCACTTAAGAGTAACCCGTCGCTTTTTTGTCAGCTAGGCTCATGCGGGGTATTGATCAGGCGCTTGTGATGCTCGGATTGTAGAAATGTCGACCACCATCGATACTACCAATTTGGCTCAGCAGAGCACTAATATCAGATGAATTATCAACCAAGTTGATGTCACTTGCGTTTACGATTAGTAGCGGTGTGCTGGTGTAGTTATGAAAAAACTGCTCGTACTGATCAATCACCTGTTGCAGATAGTGGCTGCCAATACGCTGCTCGTCTGCGATACCTCGCTTTTCAATTCGCTGAATTAACCGCGACAAAGGCGCCTGCAAATAGATAACAAAATCGGGCTTTGGGCAATTGGCCGTCATTCGCTCATACAGGCCTGTATACATCCACCACTCTTGCTCATCTAGCGTCAGTTCTGCAAACAAGCGATCTTTTTCCAGCATAAAGTCAGCAACAATTGGCTGAACCGGGTTGACCACCGCTGGGTTTTCTAGCACCTGCAATCGAGACATTAGAAAATGCATCTGTGTATGAAACGCCATTGAATTACCCTGCGTGTAAAACGCGGGCAAATACGGATTTGTGTTTTCGGTGTCATGCAGGTAATACGCACTGCCTGCATCTGCTAATAAGTTAGCCAATGTGGATTTACCCACACCGATCGGCCCTTCAACTGCAATAAATTGCTTTTTCATAATGATGATTGTAGTTGCGAGATGCCCAGTTGTGGACAGCGATCAAGAAGATCGCTTAACTTGCCTTTACCCGGTATATCCAATGACGGCGCTAAATCAGCGAGGGGATACAACACGAACGAACGCTCCGCGATACCCGCATGAGGCACTGTGAGCCGGAGCGTGTTGATAACTTGTTGCCCATACAACAACAAATCCAGATCTAAGGACCGCGGCCCCCATTGCCTGTCTTTGACCCTGCCGGCCCGGTTTTCAATCAATTGCATTCGGTCCAGCAAACGGCTTGCAGATAGTGTCGTATCGCATTGAACCACCGCATTGATGTAGTCAAGTTGATCCGCGGGACCCATAGGCGTTGTTTGATACACAGATGAACATGAAATATTGGTGAGGCCAGGTGTGCTTCTTAGCGCAGCGAGTGCACCTTTAAGTTGAACCAACGGCTCATTCATATTGCTACCCAGGCCAATAAATACCTGAGTAGATGGTGTATCAGTAAGGGCCACGACTAATTACTGGCTTGATTTCCGTTGCCGCCACCGCTGTTATTGCCGCCACCGTCGCTATTACCGCCGCCTTGGGAATTTTTCGGACCCGACCTTCTCCGCCTCGCCCAACGCTTTTTACCCTGAGGTTTTTTGCCGTGAGCGCCGCCCGCCTGTCCATTACCCTGGCCACTCTGAGCATTACCCTCGCCACCTTGGGAATTGCCCTGGGAATGAGCATGAGTGTTGCCTGAGTTACCATTTGCATTGCCGTCGTGAGATCGCTCCCCTTGAGGCCTTCTGCCCTGAGTTCTCTTGCCGTGGACCTTTTTACCTTGAGGTCGCTTGCCATGGTTTCTATTGCCTCGGTGTGGCTCCGGCGCGGTATCGCTACCAGCACCCCATATACTGTCCACACGAGGCTTATTTTTTAATTCACTTTGCTGTTTATCACCGCTAACTTCTTGGATCCTTGTCCACCAATCAGCCAATGCCTCTAGGCGCTCATCAACTCCTGCACGCAAGCAAAGGAAATCATATGCCGCTCTAAAACGACGATCTTCCATTAACTTTAGTGCGCGATTGCCTTGAGCATGCTCCAGCCGTGGTTGAAGCAACCAGATCTCGCGCATCATCTCTGAGAAACGACGCGGAATGGAGATGACCTGGAGTTGTTCTGCCAGGACTCGATCAGTTGCCGTATGCAACGCTTCATTAGCTGGGTTGCCAGAGGCGACAAGTGCGGTGGCTTGTTCTTCAATCTCTGGCCAAAGCATGAACGCCAATAGATACGCAGGAGTAATTGGCTTGTTCTGCGCAACGCGTTTATCGGTATTGCTTAGCGCTGCATCCAACATTTGGATTATCTCTTCGTCTTCGTCCTCTAAGCGTTCAGACAGCATAGGAAATAGGTACTGGAGCAGATCATGTTCTCTAATGGCGTTGAAACTACGCTGTGCATAGCCGCCTTGAAATAACTTGAGCACCTCTTCAAACAATCTAGCGGGGGGTGTATGCGCAAGTAGGTGCGCAGTTTTGTTCATTGCCGCTAAGGTATCTTCATGTATTTCGAATTTAAGTTTTGATGCTAAGCGCACAGCGCGTAACACTCGAACTGGATCTTCTTCGCAACGCACTTGCGGATCACCTATTAACTTAAACAATTTTTTATCGATATCTTTTAAGCCGCCGCAATAATCTACGACGGAATCATCAGCGATGTTGTAGTACAAGGCGTTTACTGAGAAATCACGGCGCATGGCGTCTTCGTCTATGGTGCCAAAAACATTATCCCGAACGATTCTGCCAGATGACTCTTCGGTTTCGCCACCATCACCTTTATCGTGAGCCGCACGAAAGGTGGCCACTTCAATCACATCTCGACCAAACACCACATGCACCAGCCTAAACCGTCTGCCGATAATGCGTGAATTTTTGAAACACTCTTTCACCTGTTCGGGGCTGGCATTGGTAGCCACATCGAAATCTTTTGGCTGAATACCTACAAGAGCATCGCGCACACCACCACCCACTAAGTAGGAGGCATAGCCTTCTTGATGAAGTCGGGTAAGCACTTTCAGCGCATTTCTGCCAATCGAGTTGCGTGAAACTGAATGTCTCGACGGCGGCACTATCAAGGCTTTGGCCACTGTAGATGTAGCTGCATCTTGCTTTGCAACTGTTGGCTTCACTGCTTTTGGCGATTCAGCCTCTACCTTCTTAATCTTCGCTGGCGCAGCCTTTTTCTTGGCCTTTTTCTTGGCCTTTTTCTTGGCCTTTTTCTTGGCCACTTTCTTGGCCACAGTTTCCTTTGCGGCAACCTGCTTAGAGGCGCTTTTCTTAGCAGCAGCCTTCTTGGCGACAGTTTTTTGTGCCACGACTTTTGGCACCACAGGTTTTTTCTTCGCAACTTTTGCTTTAGGTTGAATACTCAAGATAGGCTCGATAGATCATTAATCATTGTTTGGATCACTATCAGGATCAGCAGTTGCGTCCTGTACATTTTGAAAACGAATTATTTGCCGGCGTTGTTTTTTGCTCGGCTTTCCATCACTGACAAAGCGTGGATTCATCTGTCGTTCAACACGTAACTGATTAGCCAGAGTTTCGCGCAGCTCTATGCTTGACTGCAGCTCTTCAAACAATAGTTGCGCCTCCTTCGCCGGGCGCCGCTGTTCTGACAAACCAATAATCGTAAGCTCTTGCTGATACGGCGGTTTTTCAACCAACACGGTATCGCCTATGGCTATATTGCGCGACGGTTTCACTCGTTGACCGCCGACTTTAATTTGGTTTTTACCTATGGCCTCTGTGGCCAATGATCGCGTTTTAAAAAATCGAGCCGCCCAAAGCCACTTATCTAGCCGCATTTTTTCAATGTCAGACTGATTTTGCCTCACTATGTGGTTATCCTTACCACTCGCCACTCAAGCTTGCAATTCACCATGCACACCTACGTTTACCGCAGTTCTAAAAAAGATGGCTTGTACCTGTATTTGCCCAATACCATCGACAAATGCGAATTGCCCGATGCTGTTGCACAGCAAATGGGTGAACCCGAGCTCGCCTTGAGCTTTATGCTAACTAGCGATCGTAAGCTAGGCCAAGAAGACCCCACCACCGTCATTAGCAACATCGAATCACAGGGTTTTCATATTCAAATGCCGCGTGATATCGAGGATCAAATCGCGACAATAGCTCAACAAGCTATTAAGAACAAGCCTGACTAATCGGCGGTGCGCAATGGCCCATTATGGGCTGAAAAATACTCGGCCAATTTGCCGATATCTTCATCACTCAACGCTGATGCAAAACCACCCATAATTGGGTTTTTACGATCAGCTGCGCGATAAGATTCAAGCGCTTGCTTGATATAGCTCTTATATTGGCCAGCCAATATTGGATTTGCTGTAATTGTTGATAAGCCGCCTGGGCCGTGGCAAGTCATGCAAGTAGCAGCTAGCGGTTCATCCTCTATTTTTGAAGAACCCTTGGCATCTGCACCCAGGCTTGCAAAATACGCGGCTACGTCTTCCATGTTTTGATCTGTTAGGTCGCTGGCATTAGCCTGCATGGTTTTATGCGGGCGTTGCTTTGAGCGGTATGCCTTTAGTGCCGCTACAATGTAGATTTCGTGCTGTCCGGCGATACGTGGCACATGATAAGTAGGGTATGTGTTGACGTAATGCTTAACACCATGGCAACCTAGGCACGTGTGAGCCAGTTTCTGGCCTTCGACCACGTCGCCTTCAGCCATTGAAGTTGACTGTACCGCAGCCAGTAAGATGCCAACCAATAACAGTTTGATTCTCATGACGTTCATCTAGTTCAAGTTCATCTAAAAGGTCCAATCGCTATAGTCTAGCCGTTCAGCCGCAGCCCGCCAAGCCGATCCACCATTTTTTTTTGCCAACCTATGATTGTTTGCTTGATTGGCCCATAGCCAAAAATAGCTCATTCATGCGCTTGACAAATCCAGCCCCGTCCTCAAGCTGCCCACCTTCTGCCAATAAGGCCTGATCAAGCAACAAACGAGACCAGTCAGCAAATCGCTCCTCGTCTTGCTCCTGATCCAGCAGGGCCAAAATGGGGTGCTCGGGGTTAACCTCTAGTATAGGCTTGCTATCCGGCACTTCATGCCCTGCTTGTTTGAGCAATTGTTGCATATGCAGCGCCATCTCGTGCTCAGCCAGTACCACACAAGCTGGCGAACTGGTAAGCCTTGTAGAAGCTCTGACTTCGCTGGTGTCGGCCTCAAGTATCGCATTAATGCGCTTGATCAGCGGCTCAGCATCGGCCAGTCTTTTCTCACTCGCAGCTTTCTCAGATTCTGTTTCGCTTGAATCTTTACCCACGCCTGCCAGGTCAAGATCACCCTTGGCAACCGAGACAAAAGGCTTTTGCTCGTAGTCGCTTAGATAAGTCATCATCCACTCGTCAACTCGATCATGCATCAGTACAACTTCGATGCCTTTTTCTCTGAAAATTTCCAGATGTGGGCTATTGCTAGCTGCTGATAAGCTGTCAGCAGTAATGTAATAAATTTTGTCCTGGCCAGGCTGCATTCGGCTAATGTAATCATCCAAGCTAGTCTGCACAGATGCATCGCTATTGTTAGTTGAGTTAAATCGATACAGCTTAGCCACTTGCTCCTTATTGGCATGATCTTCACCAGGCGCCTCTTTAAGGCAGCCGCCGAATTCTGCCCAGAAGGTTTTGTATCTTTCGGGTTCTTTGTCGGCAAGACTTTCTAGAAGTGACAGCACTCTTTTGGCGGAAGCCTTGCGGATCGATTCAATGATTTTGTTGTTTTGCAGAATCTCTCGAGACACATTTAACGGTAGGTCGTTGCTATCAACTAAGCCTCGAACAAAACGCAAATAACGCGGCATCAGCTTTTCTGCTTCGTCCATGATAAACACGCGCTGCACAAACAACTTTATGCCGTTACGCTGCATCGATGCATCGTATAAATCGAAAGGCGCTTTAGCTGGAATATAGAGTAACGATGTGTATTCGAGATTACCTTCTACCCTATTATGTGCCCACGTCAGTGGCGCTTCATAATCTTGGCAAACTTGCTTATAAAATTCTTGATAATCATCATCGGTAATTTCAGATTTTGGCTTAGTCCAAAGGGCTGAAGCTGCATTAACTTGCTCTAACTGTGCAGCGGCCTGCACTTCCCCTGCCTCCACCTGCTCATCAGTTAGCGGCGCTACCTGCTCAAGCATCATGATTGGGAACGTTATGTGATCAGAGTATTTTTTGACGACATGGCGCAAGCGAAAATTATCTGCAAATTCTTTTGCGTCAGCCTTAAGATGCAACACGACTGTCGTGCCACGTAACGGCATATCAATTTCGCTTAGCGTATAACCACCCGACGCATCCGACTCCCAACTAATACCTTGATCGCTATTAGAGCCTGCCTTACGAGTGTTCAGCTGCACCTTGTCAGCAACAACAAATGCGGAGTAAAAACCAACACCAAACTGACCAATAAGCTGAGCATCGGCTTTTTGATCACCAGTAAGAGATTCGAGAAACGCTTTTGTACCTGATTTTGCAATAGTACCAATGTTGTTAATGACATCATCGCGGTCCATGCCAATGCCGTTGTCATTTACAGTGACGGTATTAGCCTCACTATCAAACGATACGGTGATAGCCAAATCACTGTTGTCTTCCAACAAGCTACTGTCGGCTATTGCTTCAAAACGCAGCTTGTCACAAGCATCAGATGCGTTAGAGATAAGCTCCCGCAAAAAAATTTCTTGGTTGCTGTAAAGCGAATGGATCATCAGTTGCAGAAGCTGGCTAACTTCTGCCTGAAACGGCATTGATTCGGTTTTGATATCAGTCATGTGGGTAAAACCTGTGGTTCGTATTGTCTACAGAATATTGCGATAGAGTTTCGCAAAATCGCGGTATTACAACAATAAGAACAGATAGTTGGACTTCAAGTGGCGATGTGTCAACTGGCCACATCCTGATTGAGGGGCCAGTGTAGTTTTCTTTACGACAATTTTTCTTTGATACGGGCTGCTCGACCAGTTAGGCCTCTTAGGTAGTAAAGCTTGGCTCGACGAACATCGCCGCGACGCTTAACTTCGATAGAGTCAACTAACGGGCTATAGGTTTGGAATACTCGTTCAACGCCTTCGCCGTGTGAAATTTTACGCACAGTAAATGCAGAGTTTAGGCCACGGTTACGCTTAGCAATAACAACGCCTTCGAATGCCTGCAAACGTTCACGCTCGCCTTCTTTAATTTTTACCTGAACAGTAACGGTATCGCCTGCTGAAAACACAGGAATCTCTTTGCCCATTTGCTCGGCGTTGATTGCATCAATGATCTTGCTCATTATTTTTTAACCTTAAATACTGTTTATCTGCGTCGTTTAGATTGGCCTCTAGCAGCAAATCCGGACGACGATCCTGTGTTCTTTTGACGCTTTGCCTCCGCCGCCACTGTGCAATTTTTACATGGTCGCCGCTGCGCAAAACGTCGGGTACTCCCTGCCCGTTATAGGTTTCCGGCCGCGTGTAGTGCGGATGGTCTAGCAAGCTGGATTCAAACGAATCTTCCATTGCTGACGACGGATGCCCAAGCACCCCCGGCTGTAACCGCGACACTACATCAATAATGACGGCTGCAGCTAGTTCTCCACCGCTGATGACGAAATCCCCTATTGAGACCTCTTCATCAACATGCTGATCAATAATGCGTTCGTCAATACCTTCGTACCGACCGCAAAGCAGAATCAGCGACCCGTGCTCGCTCCATTGGCGCGCCACCGGTTGATCAAACTGACGCCCCTGTGGTGATAAGTACACCACCGGCGCATCTGGCAAACTCTTTCGAGCATCAACTATTGCTTGCCCCACCGGCTCAGGCTTAAGCACCATGCCAGGCCCACCACCAAACGGCCTATCATCAACCGTTCTGTGCACATCCTGGGTGTGATCCCTAGGATTGTGCAAACTGACTTCAATCTTGCCATTTGTAACCGCCCTGCCCACAACACCTTGTTGAAGCGAGGCCGTTATGAGATCCGGCAATACTGTAATAACGGCAAAACGCACGTTAGTAATCTGGGTCCCAATCCACCACAATTTGCTTGGCGGTTATATCAATATTGGTAATGACATCAGGTACAACCCAAGGAATCAATACTTCGCTATTGTCACTGCCATTGATTATGTCTTTGCCTTTCTTGACTACCAGTACGTCGTTGGCGCCGGTTTCAAAAAGCCTGTCAACCAAGCCCATTTCTTCACCTGACACCGAAACGACCTTACAGCCGACCAGATCAGCCCAGTAATACTCATCTTCTTGAGCTTCTGGCAGCAAATTGCGGGGTATCGCTACTTGCTGACCGATTAGTTTAGCTGCTGCTTCACGAGTCGTTATCCCATCAAATAAGGCAATTATGGTTTTCCCGTGAGGCCGCGCTTGCAGGATTTTGTATTTTTGCCAATCCCGCTGCCAATCTTTTGTGCTTTCGGTGTTGTTAAGCCACCAATTGCCGTATTGAGTAATGTTTTCTCGAGGTTGGGTATCGGAAAAGACCTTAACCCAGCCCTTGACACCAAACAGTCCGCTGACACGCCCCAGTGCTATGAAGTCATTTAAGACATCAGGTAATCCCTCAGGGCGCTTGCCATCAAGCGGCTGCATGCTCCTTACGATAGCCTTTTACGACTTTTTTAACGCGATCGCTCATTTGAGCGCCAACACCAACCCAATAGTCAACACGTTCGAGATCAAGATTCAGTGCGACTGCATCACCGCGAGCAACCGGGTTGTAATAACCCAAGCGTTCGATGTAGCGACCGTCACGACGAGCGCGGCTATCTGTCGCAACTATGTGATAAAACGGCTGTTTTTTGGCGCCGCCTCGGGACAAGCGTATTGTTACCATGTGTATTCCAGTCAGTCTTGCTTAAGGCACACGCGGCGCCTCATTAGTGAACCGCCAATTATACTGGATATTCTGGTCCGAGTGTATGTTTATCGCCCAATCCCGCCCAGGTGGTCGACCAGGATTAATACCGGGCCATCGCAGCAACATTGAGCTCTTCACTAGAATACCGAGCCACTTCTCCACGTTTGGTAATAAATGCGCGAACCGTCATCGATTTGGTATCCGATCTGATACCGGAATCTGCCGTGGTCAATGAGTGCGGATGGCACTTCAAACGTCAACAGCTGCAAGCCTTCCTCAACCACAAGTTCATCGGGGTTAAAGACAGCGTCAACCGACGCCACCGATTTGCTCTCTTTAGCGATTCTCAGCGCGTAATGGTGAGCAGGCACCTCGCTGGCAAGCGGAGCGGAAAGGCTGATAGTGATCCCATTATCATGTTCAACGGCCGACATGTTATCGAGAATGGGAAACCGGCTTTGATCTAGATTATCAAAGCGCGTGGACAATTTCGTGCGCCAAGCCGCATTCACTAGCTCTAACTCACATGAAAAATGTTGCAGCGTGTCTCGCCAAAACACCATAGCCGACAAATCCTGTGGCGCGTTATCCCGGCCAGCTGAGCGCAACACTTCACCAAGCGCATCCTTGCCGCAGATATCCACCAGCGCCTCACTCCAGATCTCGCCAAGGCTATACACAAGCTCTGCATTGAATTGATTGGAAAAGGCCGCGCTGTTGGTCATATCTTCAAATTGTATGTTTTGACGCTCCCAGGAGACCGCGGCGATATCGCGATTTTGCCGACGCGTATTGGCTTGTGGCACTATTTCAAACGAGACGTAGTTGGCCATGCCTTCTATAAAAAAACGGGTCGAATTGAAATAAGCATGAAACCCTCGCTTGGATTCCACCGACTGAAACACATGCGCCGTTTCGTGATTCAGCACTCGCGCGTAGCGATCCGGCGACTCACCACCACTGAGCCCCATCTTGATTGTTTTCCATTGCGCAAGCCCAGCTGCATGGTCGTTTTCTGAAGTCATGTTAACGTGTATAACAGGCTCTTCTGAGGCATTTAGCAAAACACGTAGCCGCTGATACTGCTGCTCAGCAGAAGCGTGCAGCTCTTTTGCTCGCACCTTGTCGCTAGTCAAAAATACAAAGCGATAGTGATCTGTCAACAGAGTATCGGTGGCTCTTGCTTCTACCACTTGGGAGTTTTGTAGTACTTGACCAACCAATACCATCGCCACGAATAGAAAAGCAAACACGCTTGCCACAATTTTTAAAATTCGATGAACATTTTCGTTTTTATTTACACCTTGTGCTTTTCCCTGCACGGTCGACCACATACGGCAAGCCCACACCAGCATCACTATCGCTACTAGCACGTGCCCGGCCATAACATTTAAGCTAAACGAAAAAGCAGTGCCTGCATATGCAATTTTAAAAATTTCGAAAACACTGACCCATCCAACACCATCAAACTGGGTTTCGAGCCAACGAATCAATAATAAGTAGAGTGCATAAATTATGAGCCCAGCGGTACGAAACCGGGACAAAAACACACCATGCGCCATTACTACAAATGCGAAAACACAATCCCGTAAAAATAAGCTGCTATCAATAGCGAAATATCGCTTGCCTGACATGGATTCGGGGTTGAATGCTAAAAGCAAACTCAACACGCCATAACCAAATAACAACAGCATGCAAACCAGACCAAATGCTGCGATAAATTTACCATAAAATATCGTTGATTTTTTTATCGGCAATGCGTGTAAAAAATCTATCGTGCGCTCATCCACCTCTCGCGGATAAAGACTGTACGCCGTAACCAAACACAAAATCATTAAAAATATGGCTTGCGCATACTCAATACCCGGCGAGCATAGGGCGTCACAAAATAACTCATAACTTTGCTCATCGATACGAGCTGTAAAAAGCTCAATGCCGATAGAGAGCGCAAGCAGAGCAAGCCATAAAAAAGCAATGGGCTTTAATTGCCGCAGCTCTTTAGCAATTAAGGCAATCACTCAACCACCAAACGGTATGCGCCCACACGAAGCGCTTGATGTAAGGCATCAAGCTGTACTTCAAATGCCACAAATACCCTATCACCAGAGGCGTAATACGACGACGCCGAATGCAAGGCATCAGAGCTGTCACAAGCTTGCGTCTCGTGTTCGCCAGAAGTCCAAGCGATCTCATAATCAAACGGTGATATCAACACATGCTGCATATCGCACATGAAACCGGCAAACTGAACCTGAGCTAGCGAATCCATCGCTTGATAGCGTCCAGTTAGCTCATGCACGCCATTGACACTAGTTTCACTGTTGGCAATACCTTTCACTCTGGGCAATCGGCTTAGTAAGCTTGCAATGGCTGGCTCGGATTGTTGGCTCAACAACCATTGCTGCCAATCTGTAAAAAAACTATCCAGATCTTGCCCTGCAATTTCACTGAACGGGCTTTGGATGCCAACGCTACGATCCTTGACCATACCGAATACATCCTCACTTACGTTTGGCACTAAAACAATATTGGCCAGCTCAAGTACTGCATCCCTACCAAACCGTTGCTCGAAAAAAACCAGAGCTGTATAAGCCAATGCTTCAGCAGAAGGGTAACTTACCGCTTCTGCTATCCACTGCCAGTTGTTTGCAAGATCAATCGGCTCTTCTAAATAATCAAGGCTATGCAATGCGCGTGTTAATAATTCGGTTCTATGCGCCTCTTCATCCAAATTTTCTTCAACCCACCAACGGGTAAAACCATCAATTAGCCAATGGTACGGCTCAAAGGTACGGCGGTTACCGGATGTAGCTTGGATTAGTTGATGCACAGCATTAGTTTGCAACACAGCCATTGAAAAACTGTCGTACTGCAAATAGTTAGCTCTCACCAGCACACCATCGGCAGCGCCAAATCGGATGTCATTTAAATCGGTTTCTGATAGCCCTTTATCTAGCGCTATTCGTACTGTTGGTAATACCTCTAAATTTAGTGTTTGTTGCAACGGCATGATCAGAACACGCATTGATTCCAGCAACTGTTGTGATTGCCCCTCATATTCAGGTTCGAGATAAAGAATTGATACTGGCGGATCAACTACTGACACCACGTGATCACTACTAAAATTGTATTCCGGTGCATCCCATTTCTCAAACAACGAACCCAAGGTTGCCAAAATACCTACACCGATAACGGCCAACACGACCATGTTGCTACGATTAACAGGCTTAGCAAGTGATTCAATCAAAGAACCATCACGCATTAACGGCAGCAGAAAGCCCCCCAGCGTAAAAACGACGCCCATTAATAACGTTTGCATGACCGCCTTGATTGGCATTTGATCGCGCTCAAATGCGAACACGGTTTGATCAAGTAGCGCAAATGGCCCAAATTCTCGCTGATCAAAACCAGGATAGCTGATAAGTGTCACCATCACTACGCCGAGCATTACGTAAAGCGCAAACCTGAGAAAGCCAAAGAAACTAAAACAAAACACCACGCTCCAGATAAAGAAAACCACGCAAAGGACTTTCACCAATACGATATTCAGTAAACCCTGATCCAGCGCATCGCCACTATCAGATAACAAGCAAGCATATGCAATAGCCGCCAACGCCAAGCCACTTACAAAAAACAAGCCCAGCAAATACTTGATGATCAAAAATACCAAAGGCTTTATGGGCAATGATTCTACGAACTGGCGCGTATGGCCTAAGTACTCAGTTGCTATAAGCCGGTTGCCCATAATAAAGGCGATTAGCGGTATCACTAATGTGATCGATAACAACAGTACTTGCAGTGGGCTCATTGTGAATGCGGCTTGTTGATTTTGCGCATGGGCCAACAACAAAGTGATGATAAACCCGCCGCTGAGCAGCAGCATTGATAAACCGTGTTCGCGAAATTCTTTTTTTAATAGCGTGGGCGCACCGGCTAAGGCCATTTTTGCTGACCTTGATTGCGACCTTGGGATCGGCCAGCTACCACAGCGATAAAAATATCTTCAAGTGACATTGGATGGGCATACCAACCCAGGTTTAACGGCACATCAGCTGGCACATTATCAGCAAATTTTAGTATCAGGGTGCGGTGCTGCGGGCTTTGCGCGTGTTGCAAAACCTGAGCTGCCTGCTTAACAAATTCCCCGGGGAGCGCATCTGGGAAATCATTTTCAGAATCGATACGGTACGCCACTACACCTTGCGACAAGGCTTGCAAACTGCCGTCATATATCGTTTTACCATTCTCAACTATTCCAATGCGACTGGCGATGGATTCGATGTCGTCGATCAAATGTGTGGAAAAGAAGGTGCTTGTGCCTGCTTGCGTAGCTTCTTCACGAACCAAGTCCAAAAATTCACGCCGCGCAACTGGGTCCATACCCGCGGTTGGTTCATCTAAAATTAGTAATTGCGGCTTTGATGCCAGAGCAACCGACAAGGCAAGCTTTGCCTTCATACCTCCAGAAAACACGGCCGACTTGCGCTTTAGTGGCAGCTCAAAACGCTGCAGTAATTGTGCGTACCGCTGATTGTCCCAATTTGGATAAAAGCCTTTTAAGAAATTGCCGAGCGCCTTGGGTGACATCCACGGATAAAAATGTTGCTCTTGTGCAACGTAACCAATCCGCTGCCTTATCGGTATTAAGGCATGGCGAATGTCTTCACCAAACAACGAAACCAGGCCTTCGTCCGCCTGGGTTATGCCCATCAATAAGCGAATGGTCGTAGATTTGCCAGCACCATTGCGGCCTAATAGGCCATACACTTCTCCACGCTCGACATTAAGCGACAAACCATCCAGCACTTGCAGCGAGCCATACCGCTTGTGCACATTTTTTAGCGTAATAGCCGGCAACCCTCCTGATGCGTCAGACTGCATGCTTACATACCCATACCAGGTGGTAACTTACCTTGCATACCGCGCATCATCTTGGCCATTCCGCCTTTGCTCATTTTTTTCATCATCTTGCTCATTTGCAAGTGCTGCTTAACCAAGCGGTTTAGATCCTGCACCTGAAGCCCGGCACCCGCTGCAATGCGTTTTTTTCGTGACCCTTTAAGCACTGCCGGATACTTGCGTTCGTGAGGCGTCATCGAATCGATTAGCGCCATCATCTTTTTAAACTCGCCATCGTTAGCTTGATTTTTTACCTTTTCAGGAATGTTGCTCATGCCAGGCATTTTATCGAGCAGTGATGCCATCCCACCCATATTGGCCATTTGTTCAAGTTGTTCGCGCAGATCAACAAAATCAAAATTCTTGCCCTTCTGCATTTTTTTTGCGAATTTTTCGGCTTTGGCGTGATCGACCTTTTCAGTGACCTCTTCAACCAAACTGACGACGTCGCCCATACCCAAGATACGTGACGCAACCCGGTCAGGATAAAACGGCTCAAGCGCATCCGTTTTTTCGCCCGCGCCAATAAACTTAATGGGCTTGCCGGTTATCATGCGCACTGACAAGGCAGCACCGCCTCGTGCATCACCATCTGTTTTAGTTAGCACAACACCGGTTAGGGGCAGTGCGTCTCCAAACGCCTTAGCCGTATTGGCAGCATCCTGACCAGTCATGCTATCGACAACAAATAACGTTTCGATTGGGTTTATTGCCGCATGCAGTTGTTGTATCTCGTTCATCATTTCTTCGTCGATAGCCAATCGACCCGCGGTATCAACTAACAGCACATCAATAAATTGCGTTTTGGCAGCAGCCAGCGCGGCATTAGCGATATCGATAGGAGATTGATCAACTGAGCTTTCGAAGAATGCCACACCAACACTGTCAGCGAGAGTTTTGAGCTGGGCAATAGCAGCCGGGCGATATACGTCGCAACTCACAACCATCACCTTCTTTTTTTGTTTTTCTTTTAGGCGTCGCGCTAACTTGCCAACGGTGGTAGTTTTACCAGCACCTTGCAAACCTGCCATCAATACAACCGCCGGCGGCTGCGTTGCAAGATTTAAATCCTCTGCCTGCTCGCCCATGATGGATGTCAACTCATCACTAACGACTTTTATCAGAGCCTGGCCAGGGGTCAAGCTACCAAGCACCTCTTGGCCTGAGGCCTTTTCGCGGACACGTTCAATGAACGTCTTGACCACAGGCAATGCCACATCAGCTTCCAGCAAGGCCATGCGTACTTCGCGCATGGTATCCTTGATATTATCTTCGGTAAGCCGCCCCTGCCCTCGCAAGGTTTTGATAGTACGGCCTAATCGTTCGCTCAACGAATCAAACATGGTTATCTCAGTTATCCTAGCTATCTAAATGAATCCAGAATTGTCTACAACAGTATACCGGCCACCGAGCTTAACAGTAGCGCCATGACAACCTTTCTGCTCGCCATAATTACTTCAATTTTATATACGGTTGCCGCGTTTCGCCTTTGGCTGAGCCTTAACAACGCCTCTGGTGACAATACAGATAACGCCGCCCTGCGGCTCACTCGTATTCTGGCAATTGCAGCCTGGCTTATTCACCTGGCCATCACCATCATCAGTGCCAACGACAGTCGGTTGATATGGGGCTTTTTCAGCGCTTTAAGCATTACCGCTTTGTGCATCGTTTTACTGCAACTGTTGTTAGCCGTTACGCGTCGCGCCGACCATCTGGGCTTATTGGTTTATCCAGCCGCTGCCATCACGCTACTTTTTACACAAAAAACAGGCGGCCAAGCCACACTCGATCCAGCCACGGGTTTACATGCGCTGTCGTCTATCGTGGCCTATTCAGTATTGGCATTAGCGGCCACTCAGGCTTTGGTGGTTGCATTACAACGACACCAGCTCAGCCACCACAAGCCCAGCGGCTTCGTGCGTTCGCTACCACCCTATGACAACTCTGAAAGCCTGCTCTTTTTGCTGCTTACCGTCGGTTTTGTACTGCTGTCCATCTCCTTGCTCACAGGCTTTTTCTATCTGGACGATATGTGGGGGCAAAGCCTAGTGCACAAGACGGTACTCTCTTGCCTGGCATGGGCAATAATGGGGGTATTGTTGGTGGGGCGCTGGATGTTTGGCTGGCGAGGCAAGCGGGTGGTTAATTGGTCAGTAGCCGCCTTCATCTTGCTAGTGTTAGCTTTTTTTGGCAGCAAATTGGTGCTGGAGCTGATCCTGCAACGCTAGAAGTCGTTTTTATGTAGTGCCAACTGCACGGCATTGCTATGATGCAAGCCACTATAGTTACTAAAGGCTAACACCTTCTTGAACGCCATTCCCATTAGCGTACTCCTCTTTATTTTAGTACTGCTAATTCTGATGTCCGGTTTTTTCTCCGGCTCCGAAACAGCTTTAATGTCGCTTAACCGTTACCGCTTGCGTCACCAGGCGAACAACGGCAACCACGCGGCTAAACGCACGCTTGATTTGCTAGACCAACCAGATCGACTAATCAGTTTGATTCTGCTAGGAAATAACTTTGTCAACATCCTTGCCTCAGCAATAGCCACCGTCATTGCACTACGCCTTATGGGCGAAGCCGGCATTGCTGTTGCCACTGGCCTGCTAACCTTTGTTATTTTGGTGTTTGCCGAAGTCACACCTAAAACGTTTGCCACGCGACGAGCCGAGTCCGTATCGTTTGTTGCCTCGGCAATCTACACGCCGTTACTCACCGTTACCTATCCATTGGTAATCGTTATCAACTGGATCAGCGCGCACATTTTGGGGTTCTTTAATGTGTCGAAATTGAACCCGGAAGACGAACACCTCAGCAGTGATGAGCTGCGTACCGTTGTGACTGAAAACGCCGGGTTAATACCCACTCGTCACCGCGACATGCTATTAAATATTCTTGATCTGGGCACGATTTCGGTAAACGGCATTATGGTGCCACGCAACGAAATTGTCGGTATTGATTTGGATGACCCATGGGATGAAATACTGGATCAAGTAACCAACAGCCCACACAGTCGGCTACTGGTGTTCCGAGATAATATCGACAACGCTGTAGGGTTTATCTATTTGCGTAAAATGGTTGACGCGCTACTTAGTGGCACACTAAATCTTGCGTATCTTGAATCCGTTGTTCGCGATCCATACTACATACCTGAAGGCACACCGCTTACGGTGCAGCTATTAAATTTCCAACGAGAGAAACGACGCATTGGATTAGTGGTTGATGAATATGGTGATATACAAGGTTTACTCACACTTGAAGAAATATTAGAAGAAATCGTTGGTGAATTTGACACTGACCCGCAACAAGCGTCAGCGGAAATTCGCCCACAAATGGACGGCAGCTTTATCGTTGATGGCACTGCGCAAATACGTAATCTGAATAAAGCACTTAACTGGACACTATCAGCCGATGGTCCTAAAACACTAAATGGGTTAATACTGGAGCATTTCGAAAATTTTCCGCCTCAAGGCGCTGTGTTTAATTTCAACAATCATCCGCTAACCATTATCTCGGTCGAAGATAATCGCGTACTACAGGTGCGCATCGACCCCGCGCTCGATGATCAGGCCGACTCTTTTGAGACCAGCGGGAATGGCTAAGGCAAAGACGCAGTATGTGTGCTCTGATTGCGGCGCAACTCACACTAAATGGAACGGCCAATGCGCCGACTGCGAAGCCTGGAACACCCTGCAAGAATTCAGTGACGGCGGTAGCGAAGCTAGTAACGGTCGCTTCAAAGGCTACGCAGGCGCCAGCGGCATCATCAATGCCTCTGACGTTAAACTCAGAGCAGAAGAACGCACCAACACTGGTTTGACGGAGCTTGATCGAGTGCTTGGCGGTGGCTTAGTAACCGGCTCAGTGACCTTGCTCGGTGGTGATCCAGGTATTGGTAAATCAACCCTACTCACGCAGTGCCTAGCCAACCTCAGCGAAAACCATCGCACGCTATATACCACCGGCGAAGAATCACTACAGCAAATCACGCTACGTGCCAGGCGCTTAGAGCTGCCCGAAAAGCATTTGCGTTTGTTAGCTGAAACGCGTGTAGAAGCAATCCTTGCACACGCTGAAAAAGAAAAGCCCACCATAATGGTGATCGACTCAATCCAAACCATGTACACCGAAATGCTTAATTCGGCACCGGGTGCTGTAGCACAGGTGCGCGAAAGTGCTGCAAGGTTAGTACGTTATGCCAAACAAACAGGTTGTTCAATTTTTTTGGTCGGGCACGTAACCAAAGAAGGCGCGCTAGCCGGGCCACGTGTGTTGGAGCACATGGTTGACACCGTTTTGTATTTTGAAGGCGAGCAAGGCAGCCGTTATCGGGTTATACGCGCCGTTAAAAATCGCTTTGGTGCAGTAAACGAGCTCGGTGTATTTGCTATGAGTGAAAAGGGCTTGCAAAACGTAAAAAACCCTTCGGCAATATTTTTATCCAAACACCCCGAACCGGTAAACGGCAGTGTCATCATGGTTACTCGCGAAGGTACTCGGCCGATGTTAGTCGAGGCACAGGCACTGGTTGATACCAGCCATATGGGCAATCCACGCCGTGTCGCGCTGGGCTTAGAACAAAACCGCTTAGCCATGTTGTTGGCCGTGCTGCACAGACACGTTGGCATCGCGATGTTTGATCAAGATGTCTACATCAACGTTGTTGGCGGAGTACGCATCTGCGAAACTGCAGCCGATTTGCCTGTCTTGTTGGCTGCACTATCATCATTTCGTGATCGCCCACTACCATCTGATATGGTGATTTTCGGTGAAGTCGGCCTTGCTGGTGAAGTCAGGCCTGTCTCAAACGGCGAAGAGCGTTTGCAAGAGGCCGCTAAGCACGGTTTCAAACGCGCTATTGTGCCTCACGCCAATAAGCCAAAAAAAGCCATAAAAAATATGCACGTAGATGGGGTTCACAGGCTGCATGAAGCTATCGATTTGTTAGACTAGAGCTATGACCACCAAAAATACCAAGGCCCCAAAAGCGATCCCAAAGTCCACAAAATTTGAAGACGCTCTAAGCGAGCTGGAAACTATCGTGACAACACTTGAATCGGGTGAGCAATCGCTGGATGAGTCACTCGGCCAGTTTGAAAGAGGCGTCAGCCTCGCCCGCTTTTGTCAGCAAAGCCTTCTCGATGCTGAACGAAAAGTTAAAATTCTTATGGATAAAAATGGCACGGATTCGCTGGAAGATTTAGACCCGCCAGAGTGAGTAGCTTCAGTCAACAAATGACAGCGTATCAGCAGCGAGTCGACGATGCCCTGTTGTTAAAGTTGCCAGCTGGTCAAAACAATCGCACCAACTTGCAAGCCGCAATGAAATACGCGGCTACCAACGGTGGCAAACGCATAAGGCCAGTTTTAACCTACGCAACAGGCCGAGCACTCGGTGTCGAAATCCACAGATTAGATACGCCCGCCTGCGCCGTCGAAATGATGCACGCCTATTCATTGGCACACGACGACCTACCCGCAATGGATGATGATGATTTACGCCGTGGCAAACCAACTTGTCACAAGCAGTTTGATGAAGCCACTGCAATACTGGCAGGCGATGCACTACAAGCGCTGGCGTTTACCATCCTGGCAAAGAACGACGATAACCACTTGGCAAGTGACAACAAGCTACGAATGATCGGTGTGCTAGGAGAAGCAAGCGGCGCAGAAGGCATGGCCGAGGGACAAGCAATCGATTTAGAAGCAGTTGGCAAAATGCTAGCGCTAAATGAGCTTGAAGATATGCATCGACACAAAACTGGCGCATTGATTCGTGCAAGCGTCCAACTGGCCGCCTTGTGCTCTGCCGGTGTTACCGATTCTCTGCGTAACCGGCTTGATGATTACGCTGCCGCGGTTGGCCTAAGCTTTCAAATCGTTGATGACATTCTAGATGTCGTTGGTGACACCGAAACCCTGGGCAAACCTCAGGGTGCCGATATTGCTCGCAACAAACCCACTTATCCATCCCTTTTAGGCCTTGATGGCGCACAGCGACACGCCCAAGATATGCACAATACTGCATGCCAAGCGCTCGATGGTTTAGGCGAATCTTTTGATGAATTACGTAATCTATCGGCTTATGTCTTGAGCCGCAGCCACTAGCAGGCCCAATTAAGCCACATTTCGCCACCCCATATCGGTTTTAGCCCCGGACTCTCCTTGCGAACACCGCCTCCACTTGTAATGATTGCTTGGCCAGCACATAATTCAGCCTGTATAAAAAAATCGATCTCATGGACATTTCTGAACAATTCCCGTTGTTGCACTCGGTCAAAAAGCCCGCCGATCTGCGCGAGCTGGGCGAACCCGTGTTGGAAGAGTTCTGTGCAGAACTACGCCAGTTTCTGCTCTATTCGGTAGCCCAAACCGGGGGGCACTTAGGTGCCAGCCTTGGTACGGTTGAACTGACTGTGGCGCTACACTATGTATTCAACACGCCTTATGACAAGCTCGTTTGGGATGTAGGCCATCAAACCTACCCGCACAAAATACTTACTGAGCGGCGTGACCGCATGCTAAGCATGCGCAAACAAGGCGGCTTGGCGGGGTTTCCTAATCGTGCAGAGAGCCCCTACGATACCTTCGGTGTTGGGCATAGCAGCACGTCGGTTAGCGCAGCCCTGGGCATGTCGCTCTCAGCCGAGCTACAACATAAACTCGCTGGCACTAGCGATGAGGCTCCCAAAACCGTAGCTATTATTGGCGATGGTGCATTAACCGCAGGCCTGGCTTACGAGGCGCTTAATCACGCTGGTGGCATCAAGGCCAACATGATCGTAATTCTCAACGACAACGATATGTCGATATCACCCAATGTTGGTGCGATGAACAAATACCTTGTCCGAATTCTTACCGGCAAGATTGTATCGGGTGCGCGAGAAGGCGGCAAAAGCATATTAAGAAAAATGCCTAGCATGTTTAATTTTGCGAGGCGCTGGGAAGAACACATGAAAGGCATGGTCGTGCCCAGCACTTTATTTGAAGAGCTTGGCTTCAATTACTTTGGCCCAGTTGACGGTCATGATATCGACAGCCTAGTGGGTGTACTTCAAAACATGCGCGAACTGCAGGGCCCATTGTTTTTACATGTAGTCACAAAAAAAGGCCATGGTTACCATTTTGCCGAACAGGATCCGCTCGCCTTACATGCCGTAACTCCGTTTGATATTGAAACGGGTAAGAGCTTGCAGTCTTCAAAATCCAATTCGCCCACTTACACCCAAGTGTTTGGTAAATGGTTATGCGATATGGCAGCAATTGATGATCGTCTAGTGGGTATCACGCCAGCCATGCGTGAAGGTTCTGGCATGGTCGAATTTGAAAATCAATTTCCTGATCGTTACTATGATGTTGGCATCGCAGAGCAGCACGCAGTCACGCTTGCAGCAGGGCTTGCCTGTGGCGGACAAAAACCCGTGGTGGCGATTTATTCAACTTTCTTGCAACGCGCATACGACCAGCTCGTGCACGACGTTGCAATTCAAAATCTACCTGTTGTGTTTGCCATTGATCGCGCCGGCTTAGTTGGCCCTGATGGCCCAACGCATGCGGGCAGTTTTGATTTTAGTTTCATGCGTTGCCTACCTAACATGCTCATCATGGCACCATCAGACGAAAACGAATGCCGCCAAATGCTCTACACCGCATTCCAATTTGATGGCCCAAGCTCAGTTCGGTACCCACGCGGCAAAGGTACCGGTGCTGAAGTAGACGAAGCCATGGAAGCGATACCGCTTGGTGAAGCACAAACCTTGCACCAGGGTAAGAAAGTGGCATTGTTGGCATTCGGCACACTTGTTGAACCCGCTTTACAGATAGGTGAAGTGCACGGTTATACCGTGGTGAACATGCGCTTTGTAAAACCACTGGATACGAAACTGATCGAAACCTTGGCCGCTAGCCATGAGCTACTGATCACTTTCGAAGAAAACAGCATCGCCGGTGGCGCTGGCGCTGGTGTTATGGAGCACCTGAGCGAAGCGGGCATCAGTAGCGCTATCAAACTAATCGGTTTGCCCGATGAATACATCGAGCACGGCACCCGCGATGAGCTACTCAGTTATGCCAAACTTGACCTACTGGGTTTGCAAACGCAAGTGAGTGAAGCCGTTGCAGAGAATGCCAAGCTGCAACACGCTGGTTGAGCAACTGGTTTAAGCAACTTTGGCCAACACCTAGTCACAATCACCTTTTGCATTTAACTGCCCGCGCCAAGAGCTGCGACAACAGTCGCGCCAATTTCAGATGGTAATGGCGCAATGTGCGCACCACTGTTTCGAAGTATTTGCTGTTTCTCATCGGCACTATCACCAAAGGCCGAAATTATCGCGCCCGCATGCCCCATCGTTTGATTGCGACGAGTACCGCGGCCAGCAACATAAGCGACAACTGGCTTGTTCATCGACTCACTGATGTAGCGTGCTGCATCCGCTTCCTGAGGGCCGCCTATTTCACCTATTAGCACAACCGCATGGGTATCGTCGTCGGCTTCAAACAATTGCAGAATATCGTGAAATGTACTGCCCACTATTGGGTCGCCACCGATGCCTATACTGCTGGACACACCTAAACCCTGTTCCGCAATTTGCAGCGCCGCTTCATAACCCAATGTACCCGAACGCGATACGATGCCAATGTTGCCATCGGTATAAATTGCTGACGGCATAATACCCAGCAGTATTTTGCCCGGATTCACAATGCCGGAGCAATTCGGCCCAATCAAACGCATGCGCCGCTCTGAGCGATACATGCGCATATAACGTTTTACTTTGATCATGTCTTGTGCAGGAATACCATCGGTAACCGATACAGCGACTGTGATACCACTGTCCACTGCTTCCATAATAGCGTCGGCTGCCGTCGGTGGCGGCACCGTGATCATGCTAGCAGTAGCGCCCGTTGCGGCAACTGCATCTTTAACCGTATTAAATAACGGGATACCCAACACCGATTGCCCACCCTTGCCAGGTGATACACCAGCAACGATTTTAGTACCGTAGTCCAGCATCTCTTGACAATGAAATTCGCCAGTACGACTACCTAAGCCTTGCATCACGACCTTCGTGTCAGCATCGATCAAAATGCTCATGAGCTTTTTTTCTCAATAGGCTTAAACCGACTAGCTGCGGTCACTGCACGTTGCGCTACCTCTTTTAGCGAATCACCACGCACTATCGGTAAACCACTTTTTGACAAAATCTTTTTGCCTTCAGCAACACGAGTGCCCGCCAATCGCACAATCAATGGCATATCCAGCGGATCCAATTCTACCGCCTGAACAATCCCCTCGGCAATTCGGTCGCAATGGTTTATTCCAGCAAACACATTTATCAGTAGCGCTTTGATATTAGGGTTTCGCCTGGCCAAACGAATCGCCTTGGCAACTTTGTCGGCAGATGCGCCACCGCCAATATCCATAAAACACGAAGGCTCACCACCAAAGTGGCGTAACATTTCTATTGTTGCCATCGCTAAACCAGCACCATTGACAATGCAGGCAATATCACCGTCGTAACCGACATAACTCAAGCCACGATCCATTGCCCGGGTTTGCGAAGGATCTTCTTGGGATTTATCGCGTAGCTCGGCAATATCCGGGTGACGATAAAGCGCGTTATCGTCGAAAGTCATCTTTGCATCAACCGCATACAAGGAACCATCTTCAGACACCGCCAATGGATTAATCTCAACCATCGTTGCATCCAACTCATCAAAGGCACGATAGCTGGCCATAATCGTTGCAACAGCGCTATTTATATGGGCAGGATCAATGCCGAGCTTAAACGCCACTTCCTTGGCTTGAAATGCTTGCATACCGACTGCCGGTTCTACCGCACAACGAATTATGCTTTCCGGTTGTTGTGCGGCGATGTCTTCAATATCAATTCCACCGGCTTTGGATGCGACGACCATGATGCGCTCAGTTTTACGATCCAGCACAAAGCCCAAATAAAATTCTTGTTGAATCGGCACCAGGCTTTCAACGTAAACTCGATAGACCACCTTGCCCTTATCACCCGCTTGGTCGGTTTGCAGTCGCGTGCCAAAAAGCGAATCGGCCATGTTGTATACAGCCTCTTCGTCTTTGCACACTTTGATGCCGCCCGCTTTGGCACGTCCACCACTGTGTACCTGAGCTTTGACCACCCAGCCAGTACCACCAATCTCTCTTGCACGATAAGCCGCCTGCTCAGGGCTATAAGCCAGTCCACCCTTGGGCACATAGACGCCAAAACCCGCCAATAGCTCCTTTGATTGATATTCATGTATATCCATAGTGATCAGCATGCTACCAGTCCCGCATTGCGGTGGGGGTACAGCCGATCAATCACATCCTTTCCAGTACTAATTACACACCTTTAGTATTGCCTATATACTATTCTTTAGTGTTGGTCTAAAACAGTACTTTACCTCTATACTGCAGCTTCCAGTTGCCGGTGTACTTTATTATGAAATTGGATATTGCTTTGGCCGAGTCCAGTCCGCTGGTGCTATCGGCCCTGTCAGAAATGTTCGAAAAAGATGGTCGGTTCAGCATTCTCAGCACGACCAGTACAGCCGAGGCTTTTCTGCAGACCGTGATAACGGTACCCGCTCAGGTAGCCATCATGGATTGGCATTTACCGACACTTGGCGCCGAGAAGCTAATGCACATTGTGCGTGAGCAGGAGCTGGATATGCGCATTGTGATTTGCACACAAACCGCATCAAGTGAATTAGCAAAGCGTTCAATGGCTGCAGGTGCCGCTGGATATTATTCACACGATCAACCAACGGAGACCTTACTCAGCACCGTGATGGACGTAGCGGATGGGAAAATGATATTTCCGTATCTGGATATTCGTGACCTGCGTGACCCATTACAGAGCCTGACGAAAACAGAAAAAGCCTTGCTATTATCGCTGGCCTTGGGCAAGTCCAACAAAGAGCTGGCGAGCGACCACAACATCAGTATCAATACTGTGAAGTTTCATTTGCGAAACCTCTATGAAAAACTAGCTGTTCGCAATCGCACTCAGGCGATTGCTTATTACTACTCTTCGCTAAACAGCGGTAGCGTGCAAACCAATTAACCGGTTCGTTTTGCCGCCTCTTCAACCGCCTTACTACGCGGTAGCTTTTGTCGACCATTGGCATTCATCTGAACTACAGACAAACCAGGACGCAGTGATGGTGCAGCGGATGTTGTGCGGCTTGTTACCTGTTCCGTCTTAATCAATTGCATGATCATCTCACCTATTAGTTGATGAGTACATAATCGGCTAATGCGAGACGTTAAAACACATTCTGATGATGCTATTTGAGGGCGCATGAGGGCGGGTGTATTGCCACTCATAAAGGTGGGGAGCTTGGATAATTCAGCGAAAATTGTGCAACTTAAGCCGGTTCGGCCACTTCTGAAGATACTTTCGCGCCAACAGCAAACCACGCACTGGGTTTGTGCTGCGCCAATACGTGAATGCGCTCATGGCCATCATCGAGGCGGTTTTTCATGGTGTCGTACGCCACTTGATCACTATTGTTTTGCTCACTGATATGCCCAAGCAAAATATGCTGCAAACCAGCGTGGTCCAAATGCTTCACCAAATCTGCACCCTGATCGTTGCCCAAGTGCCCGTAATTGGATTTTATTCGTTGTTGCAAACTATATGGGTATGGCCCATTAGCCAGCATCACGTTGTCGTAGTTGGTTTCTACGATCAAACTATTAATACCTTCTAGCGTCGAAATAACGTGCGGCGTACAGGCGCCCAGATCGGTTACGCAAGCAAAGCGAACTTCGTCATGCGTGAAAATATACTGACAAGACTCAGCCGCATCGTGCGGCGTAGGAAATGGGTTTATCTCGATATCGCCTATTTGCCAACTGGAGTGCGCATCGATTATTTGTATTTTGTGAAACCGATTATCACGCAAGCTTGAGTAGGTGCCGTGCGTTAACCATATTGGCGTAGCAAATTTACGTGACAACGGACCAACGCCTTTAACGTGATCGCCATGCTCATGCGATATCAACACCGCATCGATATCAGCCGGGTGCAAACCCAACAACGATAAACGTGCGGTTGTTTCTTTAAGCGTGAAGCCGCAATCGAGCAGCAAGGTTGTGTTGTCTGTACGGATAACCGTGGAGTTACCACCACTACCGCTACCCAAGGAGGCTACATGCAACATGGCAATTCTGGCCTAGATAAGTCGCTGTCGAAGCGTATCCAGTACCGATTTCTCGGTAGCAGCATCAAGCCTTTCCCCTGCGGCCGATATCACCGACACTCTAGATGCACTGACATGCACAGGCGAGATAGCAAAAACATAGGCTGCATCATTAGCAGTGGCTTCAACTTGCCCTCGCTCCATATCTGCTCGTGTCACTTTAAACCCATTATTTACCAAGGCTTGACTCACGGATCTAAAACTAGGGCGATAACCCTTATGCATAACAAGCACACTGCCTCCGGCAGTAGTTTGCAATGTTGCATCATCTAATAAATTAGCGGCCGTTGCGTCACTGAGTATGCCTTTGGCTTTTTGTTCCTCGATCCCAAAAAACACTAATAGCTCGCTAAGTATCTGGTTAGTGTTTTCGGGTGCGTGTGCAGAGGCAGGCCAATTTGCTTCAGGGTTGTCTTTTACGAAGGATTTATCAGCTTGTTGCACACGAACAAATAAGCGAGACGCATTACCTGCACGTTCGAGGCGAAATGCGATACGCACAAACGCCGCTTTACCGATTAAACCTTTAAGCAAACCACCTTCAGATAGTGTGCGCCAATCACTGACAACAACACCCGATACCGGAAGAGTTTGAGCGACGGTGTAATTTTGTTTACGAGTAAACGCAAGCAGCCTTGGCCATAATTCTTCTGGTGCCTGATCGATCTCGAGCCAACTTTGACCACCATTGCGAACAAATTTTACGGATTCAAATACCGGCAGCAACGTGTTGCGCGAGAGCGCATCGCCGCTAATACCTGGCAAGATAAATTGCTCGCCATTGCTGATGTCGGTGAGATCAGGTGGTACCTGAAGCACCTTAGCTTTATCGGAAGAAGCACTATATTCGGATTCAGGACTGCCTAAGCGATCCATCGAAATACATCCGCCAAGCAAAGTCACACTGGACAATGCCAAAAGGCTGATAAGGATAAAAGAGCTTGAGCGCATCATTGTTGTCTACGTGCCAAAGCCCATGATTATAGGCTGTTTAAAGCGCCTCGGCCTTTTTCAATGCAGCAATAACGCGTTCGTGATGTTCTTCGGCAAATGGCGTAAGCGGCAAACGTATGCCTGCAGGTATGCGGCCCATCTTATGTAAAGCCCATTTAACTGGGATTGGGCTGGATTCGCAGAATAAATCCGTATGTAAATCTTTGATATTAGCTTCAATTAGTTCAGCTTTCGAACGATCATGCGTCATCGCAGCTGTACACATTTTAGCCATTTGTGCAGGCACAACATTTGCCGTCACTGATATATCGCCATGCCCACCCACTAACATGCTTTCCATCGCAGTTGCATCATCACCCGTGAGTACCTTAAAACCGCGCTCGCACAGTTCGAGTAATTCCTTGATGCGTTCAATCGTACCCATGGCTTCTTTGATCCCGACGATGTTCTTTATTGATGATAGTCGGGCCGTTATTTCGGGGCTCATGTCAACAGAGGTACGGCCGGGCACGTTGTAAAGAATTTGCGGTATATCCACTGCAGCCGCAATGGCAGCAAAGTGCTGGTACAAGCCCTCTTGGGTAGGCTTGTTGTAATACGGCGTAACCAACAGGCAACCATCAGCGCCCACACTTTTAGCGTGCGTGGTGAGCTCTATTGCTTCAGCTGTTGAGTTAGCACCAGTGCCTGCAATGATCGGAATACGCTTGTTAGCCATCTCAACCATGCGTTTGATCACATGACCATGCTCAGCCACGGTCAGCGTGGCGGATTCGCCAGTGGTACCAACAGCAACAATGCCGTGAGTGCCTGATCCAATGTGAAACTCGACCAAGTTGGCCAATGACTCTTCGTCGATGCTGCCATCCGCGTGCATCGGTGTGACAATTGCGACTATGCTGCCTTGAAACATGTTTATCCCTCTATCCGACGCGCCATACTACTACGCTTTAGCCGCGTACATCAGCCGTGTCAGCCGATCTGTGGCCATGGCGCGGCCATGCATTAAATACGGCCTGTATCAAGGTGGCCAGTGGAATCGCAAAAAACACGCCCCACACACCAAATAGCCCACCAAAAAACAACACGGCAACGATTATCGCCAGTGGATGAATATTGACGGCTTCAGAAAACAGTAGCGGCACCAATACGTTGCCATCGAGTACTTGAATGATTTGATAAAACAGCAGTAACCAGCCTAAATGAGCGGTGAAGCCCCACTGGAAAAACCCAATGAGCACAATCGGCACGGTAACCACCACGGCACCCACATAGGGGATGATCACGGACAAGCCAACAAGGGCACTCAGCAATAGGCTGTAGTTCAACCCCATCAGCGCAAACATCACGTAGGTGCCTACCCACACAATAACGATCTCAATAACCTTGCCGCGAATATAGTTAGCCATTTTTTGGTCAACGTCTCGCCACACCTTAAATGAGAGTTCACTTCGACGAGGAACAAATTTATTTGCCCAGGCGAGTATTTTGTCTTTATCTTTTAAAGCGAAAAACACCATAAACGGCACTAACACCGCGTAGATAGTGATCATGACCAAGGTGCCCAAGCTACCCACCGAAAACGTGAGGATGTTTTGGCCAATACTTCCGGCTTCTGCTCGTACTTCGTTAATCAGGTCAGTAATTTGTTCAGCGGTAAATACGTCGGGATACATCTCAGGCAAACGCAATAGTTGCTCCTGACCTTTGGCTATCATGCCCGGTAGCTCACGCACCATTTGCGTAAGTTGCTGTGACAACACCGGCAACAGACCAAAAAAGATAATCAGTGAGAAGGCGATGAACAATAGCAGCACCACGATGACAGAGAGCGTTCGCGGAGCACCCCATCGCACCATAATGGCAACGATTCCTTCAAACAAATAAGCCAGTACAAGCGCGACCAATACGGGCGTCAGGATATCGCCAAAAAACCACAGCATGGCAAACGCCAGCAATAGGACCATCGACAAAATGACAGCTTGAGGGTCTGAGAAATTACGATTATACCAATCACGAATAATGTCGAGCATGGCTGGCGCGACAGGGTCGGTGGTGGTTTGGGGTGATTGACTCGTTGGGTTATTCACTGGAGCATTATGCCATCGCGCTGCGGTCAACTAACTCGTTAACCTGATTGATTAATAAAGCAATATTGGTGCTCATGCTGCCATTTTCGAGGGCTACAAGGTGAATTAGATGGGATTACAGCCTCGAAATCAACCTTTCGATTCATCAGACCCGCAGTAACGCCTGGCAAATTGAAACAATTCGTCCATTAAGTGTGTCCGGAACGGCTGGCGCTGGCGCACAAAATAAAAGCGCCTGACCAACGGTGGCGACAGCGGTATTGCCTTCAGCATTTCTAAACCAACTTCTTTACTCATGGCAGCTCGCGACACGATCGATATACCCATGCCGGCTTGCACAGCACCCTTGATGGCTTCAGTGCTGCCTAATTCGAATGGTTGATTAAGTTGGTCTTCATGAAGCTTGTGTTCTTCAAGATAGGCTGCTATTACGGTTCGTGTGCCTGAACCATCCTCACGAAATATAAACGGGTGATTGAGCAGCTCAGTAGGTTTGATTTCAGTCTTGTGGGCTAGATCATGATTGGGTGGTACCGCAACTATCAGTTCATCAAACTGGCAATGCTCCACTAACAATAATTGACTATTAACCTCACCCTCAACAACACCCAAATCAATTGAATTATCAGCCACCATGCTCACCACGGCATCGGTGTTGGCAACACGCAAGCGCATTTGTACCTGCGGGAACTGTTGTTGAAAATCGCCCAACAGGCCTGGCAACATATATTCGGCAATCGTTGTACTGGCCCCCAGCGTAACTAAACCTGTGGTATCGCCGGTGAGTGTTTTAACCGCAACATCCATTTCGCCATACAAGGCAATAATCCGGTCTGCATATTCGAGAACCTTCTTACCAGCGTCCGTCAAGCTGATCCGATTGTTGGCGCGATCAAATAATCGGGTATTAAAATCAGCTTCTAATTGACGGATCTGGTGAGTCACGGCTGGCTGAGTCATGTTGAGAATTTCAGCTGCGCGTGTAAAGCTCAATACTCCCGCCACAGTATGAAAAACTTGTAATCGTCGATCAGACATAGATTTGTAGGATCCGTAATTTGGCCACTCACTGGAAGACAGAATACAGGAACCGTTACAGCTACGCGGCCCGTGGCTTATACTCGAGGCTCAATCAATAGAGTTAGGGCTATGCGCGCCAGCCAATTTCATATATCCACCAGCAAAGAAACCCCAGCTGATGCTGAGATCGTCAGCCATCAGTTAATGCTCAGAGCTGGCCTTATCCGCCGACTGGCCTCTGGTCTCTACAGCTGGATGCCGATGGGTTTGCGGGTAATCCGCAAAATCGAAGCAATCGTGCGCGAAGAGATGGACCGAGCCGGTGGCGTAGAACTAATCATGCCTGCGATCCACCCAGCCGAACTTTGGCAAGAATCGGGGCGATGGGAAAAATACGGGCCTGAACTACTGCGCCTCACTGATCGACACGATCGTGAATATTGTGTTGGCCCAACTCACGAAGAGGTTGTAACCGACATCGCTAGGCGTGAGCTACGTAGCTATCGCCAAATGCCAATGAATTTTTATCAAATCCAAACTAAGTTTCGCGATGAGATACGCCCACGCTTTGGTGTGATGCGTTCACGCGAATTCATCATGAAAGATGCTTACTCATTCCACCTAAGCAAAGAATCGTTAGAACAAACATTTGACGATATGCACACTGCCTATTGCGCCGTGTTTGATCGCGTTGGTTTGGAATACCGACCAGTAGATGCCGACAGCGGCAGCATCGGTGGCGCAAAGTCACGCGAGTTTCACGTACTTGCAGATAGTGGCGAAGATACACTGGCTTATTCAACTGGCGACGATTTTGCCGCTAACGTCGAAAAAGCCGCAGCTGTAAGTATCGCCACTCGAGATGCTGCAACAGCAGAAATGGAATCAGTTGATACACCAAAAGTACACAGCATCGATCAACTCACTGAAGCGTTAAAAGTTGATGTTACGAAAACCATGAAAACCTTATTGGTTAAAGGTAGTAACACACCAGTGGTTGCACTGATAATTCGTGGAGATCATCAGTTAAACGAAATCAAAGCTGAGCACCTCGAAGCTGTGCTCACACCGTTAACGTTTGCCGATGCCAAAGATATTCGCGAAGCGGCTAATTGCGATGCAGGCTCACTAGGCCCTGTAGGCTTAACGATCCCAGTGATCGCTGATGGCGATGCCGCGGCAATGAGTGATTTCGTTTGCGGCGCTAACGAAAACGGCAAGCACTTGCAGGGCGTTAACTGGGTACGCGATCTACCAGAACCAGTGGTTGCGGATATACGCAACGTGGTTGATGGCGACCCAAGCCCAACGGGCAAGGGCGAAATTAAAATTGTGCGCGGCATAGAGGTTGGCCATATTTTCCAACTCGGCACCACATACAGCGAAGCCATGAAAGCCGCGATACCTGATGAAAACGGCGAAATGCAAAACATGCACATGGGTTGCTACGGTATCGGCATCACGCGCACCGCTGCAGCAGCAATTGAACAAAATAACGACACTAAAGGTATTATCTGGCCTGATGCAATTGCACCTTTTACCGCGGTCATCTCACCAATACATATGGCTAAATCCGAAACGGTAAAAGCCGCCGCGACAGCCTTATACAAAACAATGAAAGAAGCGGGAGTGGATGTTCTGTTTGATGACAGGCCACTACGCCCTGGTGTTATGTTTGCCGACATGGAACTCATCGGCATACCGCATCGTTTTGTAGTAAGCGAAAAACATATCGCCAATAATCAACTTGAATACAAAGGCCGGCGTGAAAGCGAAGCTGAGATTATTGATATTGGTGATGCGCTGAGTAAGTTAGGGGTTTCGGCTTAAAGTTTATGACCAAAGAGTTTTGGCATAAAAATAAAGTCGCCATTATTACTGGCGGCACTTCTGGCATCGGATTAGAAGTTGCTCGCGTATTGGCGCAGCGAAGTGCAAAGGTGGCAGTTGGTGGCCGACGAAAGCCTGAAGAATATTCACATATAAAAATACCGGCTACCTGACAGGCCAACTAGATGTTTGTCAGCCGGTTTCTGTTGAGCAATTTACCCACTTGGTGAAAGAGACGTTTGGCCAAGTTGATATTTTTGTTAATTCAGCTGGTATAAGCGTTCATCAAACAAAATGTGGGCACAGCGAAGATGATTGCAATGCAGTTATCGAAACCAATCCCAACGGACCATTTAGAATGATCCGCCACTGATTGCCAACTATTATGAGCACCGGCTGGGGCAGAATTCCAAATCTGTTTTACTCCGAAAATCGACTGACCGCATCAATCAAATCCCCAAAGCATTGGCTTCAATGCCAACTCGCACACCACAACACTCAGCCGCGGTTTCCTACGCGGAGGTGACTTTATCTCCTATCAATACGTACTTCTTCCAATTAGGCGAAATAATTGGTGTTGAAACCCTTCAAAGCGGCCTTATCTAGTGTTTTTTATGGCAGTCCACTTTGGAGAAAAATGGCACGTATAAATGAGCTAACGAACGAGCCGAAGCAGTAACGGCCTCGTAAAAATCAATTTATCTTTCGCTTGGAAAAATATTCAGGACGCCAAGATAGGCCGCCAAATATAATCTGCAGCTTATCCCTCATTGTTCGACATTTTTTTACGTCTTTCCAGATGTTGCCAAACTCGGTGAAAGTAATCTCGATCGGATTGTTGGTGTGAATGTTACGCGTGAGTCCGTAAATAACCTCATCTTCTTCGCGAGCAAATGTGCCAAAGAGCTTGTCCCATATCATTAAAATTCCACCGTAGTTTTTATCGAGATACTGTCGATTTGACCCATGATGTACCCGGTGCACAGAGGGAGTATTGAACACCTCATCGAACCAACCTAGTCGATTTACCCGTTCGGTATGAATCCAATGTTGATATTGCGCGACAAGGACAAGCGCTACGATTGCCTGAAACGGATTGAAGCCAATTAGAATCATCGGGATTAAAAATGCCCATTCGAAAAAACCTTCTACCACGCTTAAACGGAAACCTACAGTGAGGTTGTAGTCCTCTGAGCTGTGATGGACACTGTGGCAAGCCCATAGAATCCGATGTTCGTGTTCAAAGCGGTGCATCCAGTAATAAGTGAAATCAGCCGCTAGCAAGGCCAACACCCAAGTCCAGGCGTTCATTGGGATGTGTAGTGGAGCGAGGGCAAAAAAAGGAAGCAAGCCCACAAAGCCCAACGAGGCAAAAGCTGTCTTTTCAGTGACTTGATGTACAACAAAGAGCGCGCAGTTCGCTAGGGTATCGCTCCAACGACGCTCCTTTTTTGTAACCAAATCGAGCACAATTTCGAACAAAGTTATGCTCAAGTTGATGACGAAAAGCGTCGTCACAACCAGCATAATTTGATGAGATTCAAACAGTGACGCTAAATAGTCGATTATCTTGAGAAAGTCTTCCATCTGTTGTTATTGCCCCGCTTCCGTGTCTATTTCGGTGCCTGGTACAAAGTAGAAGAACCAGAAAAACCAGAGAACACCCGAAAAACCCATCCAGTGTCCCGCTCCATTAATTGCAGCCCATAATGTAGGGAGTTTGTACAACGCCACCAAACCGAGAAATCCGAGATACCAATGTTTTTGCATTTTCATCGCAGGGCTTTGAATAATATAATGAACGAACGTTCATTCATTGTATCGTATATAATTTGGATGAACAACCAATCAAGGTACAAAGCACAGAAAACGCATGGGCGAGAGAGAGAAGAGAAAAATGGAGCGACGTCACCATATTATGAGCGTCGCTATAGAGTGCTTTATCAAAAACGGCATTCATCAAACAGGTATACGTGACATAGCCAAGCAGGCGAATGTCAGTCTAGGAAACTTGTACAATCACTTTGCAAGCAAAGATGATCTTATTGCCGAAATCGCGGTGATTGATGGACAAAACCTTGATCGCTTTGCAATCGAGATTACTGGAGCCGAAAACCCGCTTATCGCACTACGCAAATTTGTAGATCACTATCTGGACTACGTATCTGATGCAGAAAACGCTTTTCTGACAATTGAGCTAATTTCAGAAGCTCTACGTAACCCCATCGTTGCCGAGCAATTCGACTCAAGCCGGCAATGCCTGATCGATGTCCTGTCCGCCACGATTGAGCTCGGCATATCGAAAGGTTTGCTGCGGGCACAAACCAATGTTGATGAAACAGTACGATTGCTTTTGGATGCTGTGGAAGGTCTAGGTCTGCGATCTGGGTTTGCCAACAAAAAGCCATCAGACGATGCACGAAAGGCACTACATGAAATGATTTTCAGAATGCTATTAAAACGCTTTGAGTAAACCTGCTCAATACTTCCGCCACTAAGGTTTCACGCTACTTCAATGCCCGCTGCATATAAACCACATCCAACCACTGCCCATGTTTATGCCCAATTGATTTAGCCATACCAAGCAGCTCAAACCCGGCGGCTTTATGTAAAGCAATTGAGCCTACGTTATTACTATCGCCAATCACCGCCATCATCTGTTTGTAGCCACCCTGCTCGCAGGCTCTAATCAAGGCATCTAGTAATCGGTACCCAATACGTTTGCCTTGGAAATGTTGATTAACGTAGATGGAATTTTCAACGGTAAAACGATATGCCGAACGCGCTTTGTGTGGGCCCGCATAGGCGAAACCTACAACAGCACCTTCTAAGATCGCAACGAGATAGGGATACGACTGTGCTTGCAGCGCGTTAAAACGTTCCAACATTTGCGTGGCATCCGGCGGAGTTTCTTCAAAGGTGCCGTTGCCGTGTAAAACATGCTGGGCGTAGATTTCGGCGATTGCAGGTATGTGCTTTGCGGTCGCAGGGATTATGCCGATGGGTGTAACTGGTTGGGTATCCACACCCATACTCTACCACTAGTCTGATGTTGGGTACCTAGCACCCATACTCTACCACTTGTCTGATGTTGGGTACCTAGCAGCCTTAGATTATTACTAGCTCCCCAAAGGAGAAGGTGTAACCTTTAAAATTTCGTCGTACGAGGTTTTACCTTGCGCAACCTTGGCCATTCCACTAACACGCAATGGACGCATGCCATCTTTATAGGCTTGCTTGCGCAAGTCTTCCAAATGCACATCGGGCAGGATATGTTCTTTAACGCTCGGTGACATTTGTAGTAATTCGTATATACCCGCTCTGCCAAGAAATCCCGTGTCACGGCATTCAAGGCAACCCACTGCTTTGTTCACTGTTTTCGGTGCTTCAGCTTTCCATGGGGCCATGTTCGATGTCCACTCTTCAGCATCAGCAGGCACTGATTCAACACAGTGTGGACAGAAGGTTCTTACCAAGCGCTGTGCGATAACGCCGATCAATGTTGAACGTATAAGATAGTACGGCACGCCCAGCTCGAGCAGACGAGTGACCGCAGAAGGCGCATCGTTGGTGTGTAGTGTAGAGACTACCAAGTGGCCCGTAAGTGCAGCCTGTACCGCCATTTGCGCTGTTTCAAGGTCACGTATCTCACCCACCATGATGATATCGGGATCTTGGCGTAATAAGGTACGTACACCTGATGCAAAATCCAAATCAATATTATGTTGTACCTGCATTTGATTAAACGCTGGCACCACTAATTCGATTGGATCCTCGATTGTGCAAACGTTAACTTCAGGCGTTGCTAGTAATTGTAAGCTGCTGTACAGGGTTGTCGTTTTACCAGAACCTGTGGGGCCGGTTACCAACAATATACCGTTAGGCTGCTGGATCATGCCATTCCAGATATCAGATTCCCTGCTATCAAACCCGAGCTCTTCCTGGTTTTTAACCAACACGGCTGGATCGAAAATACGCATAACCATTTTTTCACCAAACGCTGTTGGCATGGTCGACATACGTAGTTCAACTTCTTTACCGTCGCCGTTTCGAGTTTTTAGGCGGCCATCTTGCGGGCGCCTTTTTTCAGCCACGTCCATGCGGCCAAGAATTTTTAAGCGGCTAGTAACGGCCGCCATAACCGGTGCTGGCATGTCGTACACCTGTTGCATAACACCGTCAATTCGGAACCTTACGCCACCGTCAGTACGACGCGGCTCGAGATGGATATCACTGGCCCGTTGCTCATAGGCATACTGAAGCAACCAATCAACAATACTAACCACGTGGCTATCGTTGGCTTCAAGCTTGCCGCCCTTGCCAAGCTCCATAAGTTGTTCAAGGTTTTGAACAGCGCTAGACGTTAGCGCTTGATCGTTCCTGGCGCCCAAAACTGACTTGGACAAAGAATAAAACTCTACCAAGTATCGCTGAATATCATCAGGGTTACAAATAACCAGTTTGATTTCTTTATTGAGTATTCGGGTTAGTTCTTTTTGCCATTCCAGATAAAATGGCTCGGCGGTGCCAAACACGACGTAATCTTTATTAGCTTCGATACAGATAACATTAAAGCGCGTGGCATAGGCAGAAGACGTCACAGCAGTTACCGCTGGCACGTCAACCTTAAGCGGATCGATTCGTACCCAAGGGATACCCGATTTCTTCGCAAGCCACTTGGTCAAAAATTCCAAATCAATTTTTTGTTTCTCATCCAGAGCGCTACCCCAGCCACTTGCGGCAATGCGTGCTAAAGCGCCTTTCTCCTTGCTACCTGTGGATAAGGATCGCAATAGCTGGCTGTTGGCTTCTTCAATCAAGCCATCGTGCAACAATGCTTCGAGCACGGCTTCAAGTTCAAGCATGCCCGTCGCTGGATCAGCAAAATGCTCAACGCTGTCAGTGACTTCTGGTTTTTCGAGTGGTATGTTCATCAGTACCTGTATCGGCTGATTCCCGCGCATATGAACGCGGATTTCAATTACACTGATGATGTGACTCATTGCACAGTTTTTAGCTGATAACCGCACTCAATGGCCAACCCAAAAACCCTCACCGCACTTGGCAGATGGATAACCCTGCTTGGCTATTTTGGCCTGTTTATTGTGCTCATGAGCTGGTTTACTTGGTTGGCACCACCTGAAAACGTGCCACGCGTAGTATTAATTGTGTTGTTCGTTGTGCCATTGCTGATTCCGCTGCGCGGCTTATTGCACGCTAGGCGCTACACGCATCAATGGGTGATGTTCTTTTCTTTGTTTTATTTTTGTGTTGGTGTCGATGCCTGGTTTAACCCCGGCGGCGGCGGCGCTTGGATTGGAGCCTTGGTTACGCTATTTAGCATGCTGCTATTTCTTGGTTGCGTGGTGTACGCTCGGTACAGCGTACCTAAAACGAAAAAAACTAGCTGATCACCTTTTCATCGATCAATTGCTTGATCAAAGGTACGGTAACCCTACGCTGCTCTTTAAGTGACGCTTGATCCAATAAGTCCACAATTTTTTTAAGCGACGTGATATTTCGCGGAAAGCGATTTAATAGATACACGGCCACATCGTTGTGAACCCTTAGCGATCGACTCTCGAGTTGATGCATTAATGCCGCCTGCAGTTGATCTTCTGGCAAGGGCTGAACCTGGAATACTGGGCCCCATGACAAACGAGTGCGCAAATCCGGCAGTGTTAAGTTTAGAGAGCCAACTTGCCCTGCTGCTGCGAACAACAAATGCACTGACTTATCACGGCAACGATTAATACAGTGAAACAACTCAATTTCAGCAGCCGGGCTAATGGTATCAATGTCATCGAAACACACTAGCTGGCATTCCTCCAAACCTTCCAACGCGCCTTCGCTTTCAATGTACTCTGCCGGCAGGTAAGCAACTCGGTAACCATTTGCCGCAACCGTGTTGCAGGTAGCACTTAACAAATGAGTTTTACCACACTGCGCATCACCCCACAGGTAGATCTGCGATTCGTCCAGAGTGGACGCTGCAAACGCTTGCAATGCAGCCACTACATGCTCGTTGCTGTTGGCTGTGAAGAATGTGTCGAAAGACGTTGATGGAGCCGTAGCCAGCGGCAACGGTATTTGCGGATGCATAATTCCTTACTGCAAGAAGTCAAACGCGAGTTCGGCTTGCGCCGACAGGCTACCGTCAGCAGGTGGCGATGTCCGCCTTAACCAAGCAAGCGATGTAGCATTCGCTGCAATTGCATTTAAGGCAGTACGCGGCATGACGGCAAACAAAGTTCCGTTAGGCCCGATCTCTTTTGGGTAAACACTAACCACTGTTTCAACAGAATCCAAATACGCCATGACCTTGGCATAGGCAGCAGTTTCACCCACAGAGTTTACCCAAACTAACCCTTCAGTATGGGCAGCTGCATCCCCACCATATTGGTATTCGTTTTGCCCACCAGCGGAGGTCGAGCTTAACCATGAAATACCCAGCGCCATCATGTCATCTAATGTTTCTGATTCAAACTCTTGATGCTCAGCTTCTTCGCCTGCTACTTTGCTCCACAAACCAATCCAACCGCGCGAACGCTTACGCGCAAGATAGGCAGTGATCACTACCGGGCTTGAATATCGGGAAGCTGCTGCTTTAGTAGCCGCGGTATCTTTGGCGCGTATTTGATCGCCGGTTAAGGCATCGATGTCAGTTTGGTCAGCCGTAGGAAACATTAAACGGATTCCATTGCCACCAGCAATTTCTAGAGAGCGTTGCATAACGCTAGCGCCTACACTGCCACCCACTAGTAAATCAGATCGGCCATCTTGTACCAGGATCCACGCCAGCGCTGATCTAACATTAGCCAAGCCTGATGGCGCAGGGTCGTCTTCATCATTTTCGGGTTTCTTTGTACTGATCAGCTCTTGAATACGCGCCGGATCAAACGCGATCATCACTAGCTGAGTCGCCTCGCCTGTGCGACGGACTAAATCAGTTACAGGTGTAGCGCGGCTGATGACGGTACCCGGCTCTGGTGAGCGGTAACTAAACGACTGGACATAGAGCTCGGCTTCATTAATGCCGGCGCGCACATCGTCGCGATTCAGTAAGGTTTTGTCAGGGCTGTTAGTTAGCAGCACTCGTCGTAGCGCCACTTGATAGGCCTGTTTTTGCTCAGCAGCGCCTTTGTCAGCCACGGCGACTTCAACTTGATAGCTACTTTGCGCGATAGCGTTATTGCCACTGATCATCAGACAGGCGGCAGCCAGCAGGCGAAAAGCGACCGACTGTGGGGATAAATTGGACAAACTAAGCCATCTATTTTGCATGGTGACCAGTGCTCTTACATACTCATGTGCATTGTTTCATATTCACGACAGTGGTTGCGCGTTCCGGCGTATCATGTGCCCGTTCCAGCACACTTATGCCTGAAATTACCACCGATGAGCAGCAAGACTAACGACAAACCATTGACATACGCATCCGCCGGGGTTGATATCGCCGCCGGTAACGCCCTGGTTGAGCGCATCAAACCCTTGGTTGCCCGTACCAACCGCCCTGGCGTGTTAGGCGGGCTGGGTGGTTTTGGCGGCCTATTCGAGCTACCCGAAGGCGAATACAAACAACCGGTATTTGTGTCAGGCACTGATGGCGTGGGCACCAAGCTTCGCCTCGCAATCGATCTGAATTATCCCGACACCGTCGGCATCGATCTAGTGGCCATGTGTGTCAACGATATTCTCGTCAGCGGCGCAGAGCCACTATGGTTTTTGGATTACTTCGCCACCGGCAAACTCGACGTCGATCAAGCCTCCAAAGTAATTGCAGGCATCGCCAAAGGTTGCGAATTGGCAGGGGCAGCATTACTAGGTGGTGAGACAGCCGAAATGCCGGGCATGTACAGCGGTAAAGATTTCGATTTGGCAGGTTTCGCCGTTGGCGTAGTTGAGAAATCTAAAATCATTACCGGTGATTCAGTGCAAGCAGGTGACGCAATAATTGGCGTTGCATCCTCCGGCGCACATTCAAATGGTTACTCGTTAATACGCGCAGTTACTAAAGACCTTGATCTAAACCAACCGTTTGAACAATCAACGCTTGGCCAAACATTATTAGCACCAACCAAAATATATGTAAAAGCGATACGCTCGGTATTGCGCAAACATCCCATCAAAGCGATGGCACACATCACCGGCGGTGGCTTAACAGAAAACATTCCAAGATGCCTGCCGGCAAATACCGTTGCTGTATTAAGCGAATCGAAATTGCAATTGCCCGCCATATTTAAATGGCTACAAGAAACCGGCAATATCGCAACGAGTGAAATGCGCCTCACCCTTAACTGCGGAATCGGCATGGCGCTTATTGTTAGCTCAAGCTATGCCGATGCGATCTGCCAAATGCTTAATGCCAGTGGCAACCCAGCCACCGTTATCGGATCGATAGAATCAGGTTCTCATGATATGACCGGCCACATGACAGATGAAACCCCGACGGTTACCTACGTGTGAACACGATCGCCGTTCTGATCTCAGGACGTGGATCCAACTTCAAAGCCTTGTTTGATGCGTGTAATGATGGGCGAATTGACGCAACCATTTGCGCCGTTGTGTCTGACAATCCTGACGCACTCGGACTGCAGTTTGCAAACGAGCACGGCATCGCCACGCATGCCGTTGAAAAATTTCCCAGTCAAAGCCGACAGGAATACGATCGCGCATTAATTAGCACACTGGATTATATAAACGCTGATTGGTTGGCGCTAGCTGGTTTTATGCGGATCTTGGGGCCAGAGATTGTTAATCGTTATATCGGCAAGTTAATCAACATCCACCCGTCACTACTTCCAGCCTATATCGGGATAAATACACACCAACGTGTAATTGACGCCGCAGAACGAAAACATGGCGCGACTGTCCATTTTGTCACTGAAGAGCTGGACGGCGGACCGATAATTAAACAACAGAGCATAGATGTGTTGCCCACCGATACGGCCGAAACCTTAGCAAAACGGGTGTTGCAAATAGAACACACACTCTACCCGCTTGTGATGCAGTTCCTAATTAGTGGTCATGCACGTTACGAGAATGGGAAATGTTACCTTGACGATTAACCCGGCAATGCTTCACGCTAACGCACATAATAAGTATACGAAAGTAAGTACACGAGTTGAGCCCAAAAGCTCCAAACGGACACACGACAAAATGAGCGGCATCAAACAACGCGTTCTCACTCTTTGTTTGGGTACCTTATTGGTACTAAACGGGCAGGCCTACGCACAGCAGACTGCAGCTACACAAGCCGAGCATGCCGAGCCGTTGCTGCCATTTGAAGTGGTTTACGATGTGGGCAATAATTTGATCAATGCGGGCAGCGCGAACCTGTCTTTAACGCGCGAAGGCGACGAGTGGATATACAACCTCACCACACGACCAACTGGCGTATTCAAATTAACAGGCAAAGGCAAGATACAAGAAACCAGCGTTTTTACGATCGTTAAGTCTGCCGACGACAACATGCGCGTTTTACCAAAACGTTATAGCTATCGTCAGGACGAGGAAGCAAGGCGAAGCGTTGATGCTTGGTTCAATTGGGATAATAACGAACTCACTTACAAAAGCCGTGGCGAAGAAGGTATAGAATCTTTTTCCGATCCGGTTCTTGATCGCCTGTCTGTCACATTAAAGGTAATGAACGAACTCAAACATCGCCCATTCAAAGAAGCCAAGCTAACCGTATTCGATTCAGGCCGTATCAAACAGGTGTTGTTTATTAACGAAGGGGCTGAAACTGTTTCAACGAACATTGGCAAAATCGAGACTATCCGAGTACGCAGCGAAAACGCTGGCAGCGTTCGCCATACTGTCACGTGGTTCGCACCCGATTTAGATTACATCCCGGTCAAAATCGAACAACACAAACGTGGCGATCTTGTCGCACGGCTGACGCTGGTTAAATTACGCACCGAAAAAGGCGACTGGAGTTCAGTCAAAAAAAAAATGATTAATAAGTGAGGCGAGTTTAAGACAACTACTAAAACTGTTTTTCAAAGACTGCGCGTAATTTGTAATCAGGCTTTTCCGTATCATCCGTAGTCAGCTCAACCGGCAACTGCACCTGAGCGGAAAACGTAAAGCCAGGTTGTTGCCAAAACAATGATGGGTTTAGAAACCAATCGCTGTTTTCATCTTCTGCGCTTTGTTGCTGCACATCAAAGTTACCCTTCAGTGACAATAACCAAAGTGGGGACGCTGCATCAAGCCCGGTAAAGCCTAAACGCCGACCAGTGGTTAGATCAAATGTTAGAACCTCATTTGGCCCTTCGCCGTTGGGATTGGCGAACTGTTCAAGATTGACATCAACACCGCCGTACCAGGTACGCCCTAGTCGACCGTAAGACAAGCCCAGCTGGCTTGAACTCACATACGCTGTGCCATCGATATCTTCATCTTCGTGTTCAATTTTAACGCCCGCTGAGTACGAAAGACCTTCGTGCAACGAGGGGATAAAGTCTTGCAAATCTTCGTTGCTGATCTTGCCAGTATGAATGGCCATTTCCGGGCGACCGAACATCTTCAAGCCAAACGCACCTTCGCGACTGAAATCTGGCCTCCCTGGCTTAAGTTGAAATGAGAACTCGGTGCGGTGATCAGCAGCCTGGGGTATTGATTGAGTATCTTCAACATCCGATCTCGAAAAGCGAATCTGCGCTAGTTGTTCCGGGTTTAGACGGAACGCTTCAGTTGCATCTATGGGCCCGACACTCGCCATATCGGCCGCCACATTGGATCCAATACCGACAGACCCGGCATGAGCCGCAGCCGTAACCAGTAAAGACGGTATGATGAGCGCGCATTTAGCGCAATTGCTTAGGATCGTTCGCATGGATCGATTAGAACGCTATTGTCGTAAAAATACAACGGTAAAAGCACCAATATTGTGAAAATTAGCCAATTATCATGATCCTCGGATCGCCTATATAACAAGCCTTAACTATATGGTAGACGACAATTCGCCAAAATCCAGTGAAGATGACGACTCTCTGGCGCTCAGCAAGAGCCAACGCAAGCGGGATGCGCATGAGGTACGCGACCTGGGCGGTGAGCTAGCGGCCCTTGGCGCAAGCGAAAGAGCTCGCGTGCCCATCCCAGAGGATATCCTTAGGGAAATCGATAAACTCAATGCATGCAAAGCTAACGGAGCCCGCAAGCGTCAACTTGGGTTTCTGGCCAAACAGCTGCGCAGACATGACGTACAACCCATGCTCGATGCCTTGGAGGCGATTCGCCAAAATGCACGAAGCCATAGCCTGTTGCACCATTGCGTAGAGGAATGGCGCGACATGCTGCTAGGTTTAAAGGAAACCGGCGCATCAGAGGCGCTTACACAATTTCTGATTGAGTATCCCCACGCTGATCGACAGCGTCTGCGACAGCTGCAACGTAAGGCGATCACTGAACGAGCGGCTCACCGCCCACCAAGCTCAGCGCGCGCATTATTTAAGTTGGTGCGCGAAAGCGTCATTCCGGACTGATGCTCAACCGGATTTGTATCGCCGTGCTTTTAGGCTTACTCAGCGCTTGTGTAAGCAACGCTCCTGAGCGACCAACGCCACAACAATCAACACCAACGCCTTCGGCAGCAACGGACGCTGCTATCAGCAACGCAAAGATAACCCACGAAAAACTCGCCGAGATCAGTGGCATCACGGCAGCATCTTCAGCCGACATTCGCTTTTGGGCAATCAACGATAGCGGTAACGACAGCATCCTATTCGCCATAGGCAACGACGGCAAGCTACTCAACCAGGTTTCACTACCTGAGCACAATCGTGATTGGGAGTCGCTTAGCCGTACGCGAATAGGCAACAAAACTGTTTTGATCGTTGGCGAAACCGGCGACAACCTGCGTCATCACAAACAATACCAATTGCACTTTGTTATCGAACCAACACTTAAAAGCGAACCCGTAGCACCTATCACGGCTTATCACACCATGAGCTATCGCTTCCCCGATGGCAGCCATAATGTGGAAGCAATGGCAGCAACTGGCAATGTTATTTATCTGATCACTAAAGAACCCTTATGTGACGGTAAAGCTACAGCTGGAAAATTATTTCGCTTGCATATTAATGACAGTCAAAACGATTCAGAACAAATGGCCACTTACGTGGGTCAAATGCAATTGCGCCCTAGCTCGCTAACATCCAGTTTAGCGGCCTCCCTTGCTGGCGTGGATCTGAATCAAGCCACAGCGCTAACGTTCGCCGCGGACAAAACAGCTGCTTATGTGCTGACCTACCGACACCTTGTGCGTTTTGCTAAGCGCGCAGGTCAAAGTTGGGCGGATGCACTATTAGGGCAAGGGGAAGTAATTCATGAACATGGTTTACGACAGGCAGAAGCAATGACTATCGATAACGATGGTATGTTGTGGCTGACATCCGAAAAGCTGCCCGCACCAATAATGGCGCTGCCAAGCTATACACAATTTGAGTGATGCTCTCCTTGTATTGCTTAGTAACCCCTCACTACATCATAAGCTGATTGTTCGATCTTAGGATCGTCGAAGGTGCCCGTGAGCGTGTATTCTCTTAAACCGAGGCGGTCAAAATCAATACCGATGGCTTTAAGCACGCCGCCGGCCAGTAGCACAGTAAGGCCACCTGAGGCACCACCCGAAATAGCACCCAGCAATGGTAACGCCGAACTTACACGAGGCAACACCGTGATAGTTTGATCAAATTTTTGCGTCAGCAGATTGGTTTCTCCGGTGACTTCAACCACACCTACTGGCCCATTAAGCTGAATGGCACTTACGTTACTGATTCCGTTCGCCACTTCAACCTGGCCAGTAACAGTGTCGAAATCTAATCCATCCTCAACCATATCTTTAAAATCTAAGCTAAGCCGGCGCGGAATAGCCTGCAGGGCAAACAAGCCGACCAGCCTTGCAGCGCCGGGGTCAATTTTTATTATACGGCCGCGTTCCAAGTCAAAATTCATCGTACCGTTGATATTCTTGATCTCCGGGTTATAAAGCGCATCCGGCCACGTGATCGCTGCAGTAATCCGCCCTTGCCCATCATCCATGATTTTATTAAGGCCCATGAATCGCAGGCCATCGCCAAAATCATCACTTTGCAATGTCATATTTAAGCGTGTGAGCTGAGCATCGGCAAGCTGCGAGTTGACCGACTGCGGATCTTTAACACGCCAATAACCACTACCAATCAGTTGCGTCGTACCGGTTGCAAAACCTAGTGTGTTTATTTGCATGCCACTAATGTCAGGCGTACCACGTAAGATCACGTTGCGTAAATTCAAATCACCCCAAACAAACTGCGACACGCGCATTTCCACAGGCGGTAGCTCACGCGGATCCAAGCGAACTTTCTTCTCGCCGGTGTCTGGCGCCGAACCCAGCGCATCAATCACGCGCATCTCTGCATACGCAATACGAACTTTTACTGGCTTAGTTTTAGTCCAGTGCTCGCGCGGGTAACGAAGGTTGCCTTGAATATAAGGGTTATCTACCGCAACGTTGATGTAGTTTTGATCGGTGTTTGCACGCAGTTGAGCAGCCCCTAACGATTCCACACCGGCAACTAATGATCGCGTGACCACGTCCACCGAGATTGGCAAGATCTCTGTCTGCTCACCAGTTTCTGGCAGGTTTTCGATAACTTCCGATATCTTTTCAATCCAACCATCTAGCGCAAGTTCGTTGCTTGCACCATCTATACGAATACCTTCCTTAATTTTGCGATTAAGCTTACCGCCACCAAGATTGATCGCCAGTGATTGCAAGCCCTCGGGGCTGCTCACTATACGAGAGGATCCTAAGTCACCCGCCTTGACGTACCACTCACTACCGCTTGATGTACTGCTCAGCGTTGTTTTTAGCGTTATCGGTAATGCTCCTGAGGTCAATTTATCCATAGGCTTTGGCAAAAGCAAGCGTGTGCCAACCAAGTCGCTCTTTGCAACTAGCTTAATACCGGATTTCGGGTTTTCCCGTGCAGCAGCAAGGTCGAGAGTGACATTCCATTGCGATACACCCTCGACATACTCTGCCATTGGTAGCTCGTAATGCGAGAGTACATCACCAGCACGCAACGCACCCGTCACACGGATCTTCGTCGCTCGTTGGTTTGGCGTAGCTTTGTTATCGGTGCTGACACGCACAGCTTGATCAAGGTAGTGGGCGTTCAAATTTGAGATACGCATACCACGCTGATTAAAACCAATCGCGCCATTTATATCACTGATTGTAAATTTCGCTTTGGGCAAAGAAAAATTGTTGCCTTTCAAAAATACATTGCCATCAAGTTTTAGGCCATCGCCAACCTTGCCTACGGGCTTACCGAATTGATCCTTTTCGCGCTTTAGCGGTAGTTCGAGCGTCAGGTCCACCCGCGCAGAACCAGTACCACTTGTGTTCGCCAACGCCGGGCCCAGCAGTGGTGCTAACGGCCCCGTATTGCCAAATTCAATCATCTGATCAAGCTTACCAGTAGTTGATGACTCGAGCTTTAAGTGCGGTTTTTTAAGATCAGCGATACTGGCCACAGCAGACAATAACGTCATGTCATTTATCGTTGCGCTGCTTGTAGTGGATTTTAAACTAGACCCAGAAAGCTCAACTCGACCTTTACCGTTTTTGACTGCAGGCCAAGTATTCAAGAACTCCAAATGACCTTTTGAGTAATCAAACCCCACCTTTAATACACCCTCGTCGTCGTCAAACGGAAAATCAGCCAGCTCACCAAACAACAGAAGTTCGCCGTTATCAACTTGACCACCTTTAAACGCGTTGTTAAACCAGGTTTGTGTCGGCTTAGTCAATAAGCGAGCCGGCAGCAATGCATGCAATTGACTAATATCAATTGCCTGAAACTGCCCTATCACATCGACATGTGGTGATTGCCCATTTTTTGTACGCAGCTTATGACGAAGCTCTAATTGCATACCGTGTGTATCAATTTTTGTTGTGCCTGTTACTGTGGTTTGAGTCAATTTTTTAAAATCGACTTGTAATTCACTTTGCAATTTTTCAACAGACACAACTCGATGCAATGCCTTGGGATAATCCACTATCATTGACTTAGCCAGTAAAGTTACGGCACCTTGGTTGTGACTAATATCTAATGAGCCCGTGAGATTCTCTATACCCGGCAAACCATTTGCTGCCGCAAGCGATACATCATAAAACGATCCTTTAACACTAACATCAGCATCGCCTTCAAACATCGCAAATTCAGAATCAAATCGATGCATTACACCTGAGGGTGCCGCATCAATTAGCCAGTCTCGACGAGAAACTCCCGCCTCAGTGCTGAGTAATATTGCAGGCAAACGAAGCGCTAAAGCCAGTGGTATTTCATTGCTCGAACTTGATAGCTTCCAATCAACATTCGGTGCAGGCTCGTAGGCAAATTCAACACTATCGATAACGGATATCTCGTCTCCATACTGAAGCGCCGCTTCATCTGATTGCAACACCCAACCCGCAGGCTTGTTGGTGTAGGTAACATCAGTGCTAATGCGATCAAGAACCGTATCTCCATTGCGCACATCAAGAATGTTAGACGCCGTGATCTGCCCTCTAGCCGTTTCCAATCGGCCAGACTCCAGCGCGCCCCATAATTCCAAATCAACAGTGCCATCCAAACGAGCAAAACTATTGGACACTTCCCCATACCGCTTCAAGGCTGACGAACGTAGTGAGCGCCATCCAGCAAAATGCAATTGATCAGCCTTAATATGGATCTTGCCACTAGCATCTGAAAAACGTGTGATCGATTGGCTTAGGTCAATACCCATGGACACCTTGCCACCAAGCTCTGCTGGCAATTGCATGTCAACGCGTAGGAAATGCTCATCGTCGCTATTGCGCGCCAGGACATTTAGATTTTCAATGCGAAGCTCTTTCTGCTTTGCATCTATAAAGGTGATACGTGCATCTTGAAGGTTGATGTGCCCCGCTTTGAGTAGCCATGACAAGGAATCTAATCCTCGTTTGCCGGTATTGTTTTTTGCCGATTTGCTAACCGTCACGCCTTGGATGCGAAAAGTGCCATCCCCGGCATACGCCATCGACAGATCAGCGCCGATCAATGTCAGATCGTTTATTACCGGAGTACCGTGCCACAACGATTTGAACATGTTCAAATCGATTACCAATTTTTCGAGCACTATTTGGCGATCAGCGGATTGGATCACGGCCACGTCCGCTGCATGCAGTTGCGGCCCGAAGCCATGCCACTGCGCCTCCAGCTCGCCAATCGTGACCGGGCTTTTTATGTAACCACTAACCCGGGATTCTATTTCAGATTTATAGCCCGCGGCCATCGGCAAACCGACACGCACAACAGCGCTTAGCAGTGCCAGTAGGATCAAACCAATACCTAGCAGCAGCAACGTATAGCGTAATGTTCCTTGTGCAAATCTAATCATCATCGCCTTAAGCGAGGCCGTTACTGCAAGACAACATCGTATTGTTCTCGCACATAAAATTGTTCGCCTTGTAGGCGAATAGGCACACCAACAAAATCTTCCAAGGCAGCAAGATCGTCAGAGCGTTCCTCTGTAAACCATTCAAGTAGTTCGACCGACGCCAAGACCGTGACGGACTCGATATCAAACTGTCGTACTTGGCGGATAATTTCTCTGGTGATTTCAAAACCAACTGTGTCGATTGTTTTGATCATGCCGCGCCCACTGCACACCGTGCACTCTGAACACAGGCCCTGCTCTAAGCTTTCCCGCGTTCGCTTGCGAGTCATTTCAACCAGGCCTAAATCAGATACTTCGCTAACCTGTGTCTTGGCATGATCTTTTTCCAGTGCTTTTTCAAGTGCACGCATGACCTGCCGTCGATGCTCTACGACACTCATGTCAATAAAATCAATAATGATTATACCGCCAAGATTTCGCAAACGAAGTTGGCGGGCAATTGATTGGGCAGCTTCAAGGTTAGTCTTAAATATGGTTTCTTCAAGCGTACGTCGTCCAACAAAGGCCCCTGTGTTCACATCAACGGTTGTCATTGATTCGGTTTGGTCGATAATCAAATAACCACCCGATTTAAGTAACACCTTTTTGTTTAACGCTTTTTCTATCTCGTCCTCAATTCCATGAAGATCAAATATTGGGCGCTCTCCAGGATAATGTTCAATTTTACTGGACAGCTCGGGCACGTACTCGGCGCAAAATTCGATGCAGTTTTGAAAAGTCTCACGCGAATCAATGCGAACGCGCTCAACATGATCACGTTTCATATCTCGTAGCGTTCGTTGCACTAGTGGCAGCTCTCTAAAGATGACGTCCCCTGGCTTGCTTGACTTGCGCTTAGTACGTAAACCGTCCCACACTTTATCCAGATAGGCCATATCTGCCAATAGCGATTCCTCTGGAGCACCTTCTGCTGCGGTGCGAACGATATAGCCATCGGTATCAACGCCACGCCCATGCTCTACCAATGCACGCAAGCGCTCTCGTTCTTCTTCATTTTCTATTTTTGCTGAGATGCCGATATTTTGTTCAAAAGGCATTTTGACCAGATAGCGAGAAGGTGTAGTGAGGTTAGCGCTTACCCTTGCGCCCTTGGTACCCAATGGATCTTTTATCACCTGTACTGCGATACGGTCACCTTCATGCAACATGCGCGAAATAGATTGGGTTGTCCGTTCTCCATCATCACCCACAATCACGGCACCCACTAAGTCGGACACATGTAAAAATGCAGCCTTTTCAAGACCAATATCAACAAACGCAGCCTCCATCCCGGGCAACACGCGCTTAACCGATCCTTGAAAAATCGTGCCAACCAAACCAATCTTTTGCACACGCTCAATCCACACCTCGGTGAGCATGCCGTTTTCGACCGTGGCCACGCGTGTTTCTTGTGGTGTCACATTGATAAGAAGCTCTTCAGTCATCTACGATCAAGCCCTCATAATTGTTAAAATCATATATACGACAACCCAACTGCTCAATCATTTGAGCTACCTCATATAAAGGTAGCCCAACAACATTGCTGTAGCTGCCTTCTATGCTTGTTACATATACCGCACCGTAACCTTGTATGGCATAGGCCCCGGCTTTATCGCTTGGTTCCCCGGTTTCCCAATAGCTCGCCGCTTCAGCGTAGCTGATAACACCCATATACACCCCGGTTGTTACGGTAGTTGACACCCACCGCTCGCCAAAGCACGCACAAACACCCGTGACAACTTCGTGACGGCGACCAGATAAAGCCGTCAACATGTCAATACAGTGCTTTTTGTCAGTTGGCTTAAGCAATGATTGGCCATCAAGGCTGACCACTGTATCGGCCGCTATCACCAGCTCATTTACACCTCTTTTAACAGCCGCCGCCTTAATCTCAGCCAAACGCCTAACCAAGTCAGTCGAAGTTTCACCCTGTAAAGGCGTTTCATCAACATCAGCAACCCTTGTTAATGTGTTGAATCCCAGCTGAGCCAGAAGTTCACGACGTCTCGGCGATGCCGACGCCAATACCAACGTGTAGGCAGGTTTATCAGGCACGATGGTAAGGGTGGTTAATGAGTAAGCTATGAGCGCGATAGAGTTGTTCTAACAAAACAATACGCACTAATGGATGAGGATAGGTTAATGCTGAAAGGCTCCACATCTGATTACTGCGATCTCGGCAACTCGAATGCAAACCATCGGGCCCACCAATATAAAATACGATCGGCTTACCTAGCGATTGCCAGTTTTCTAATTGTGATGAGAGCTCAGTGGTGGACCACTGTTTACCCAAATTATCCAACGCAACGACGTGAGCCTGATCGGGGGTAGCATCAAGCAAGGCATCTGCTTCGCGTTGCATTGCCAGCTCCGCATTGGGCTGTTTGGCTTGCGCAAATTCGCGCAAATCAAAACGCCAGTGAGAGGGTAATCGCTTTTGGTAATCGCCTACGCCTTGTTGCACCCACAATGGCATACGCTTTCCAACTGCGTAAACGCTAAATGCCACTACGGCAGATACGCTGGTGGTTTAAACTGAGGTTAAAACGGACGACTCTTGGTCGGCTTGATCAGGCCCTAGTGACCATAGCTTCTCAAGCGCGTAAAATTCACGCATCTCTGGTGTCATAACATGCACGATTACATCACCTAGATCAACCAACACCCAATCACTACGATTGTCGCCTTCAACACCTAATGGCGGATGGCCAGCATCTTTGAACTGTTTGCGGACTTCACCACCGAGCGAGCTCACGTGACGTTGCGAGCTGCCAGTCGCCACTAACATGTTATCGGCGATGCTAGATTTATCGGCAATATCCAAAACCACGATATCAATGCCTTTTAGTTCTTCCAAGGCGGACACGGCCAAGCTAGTCATTTCTTCAGTGTTCATATATTTAGTTCTTTAGTTGGCCAGTCACGCTGGAGGCGCTCTGGTACAAATTGTTGTGCGTAATATACTCCTTTACAGGCTCCGGTACCAAGTACCGAATGCTCAAACCGAGGAATACTCGGCGTCTTATGTCCGAGGCCGATATGGAAAGTTGAGTAACGGGCCGTCGTTCAATTACGCCCGCTTGCTGATCAATCAGCTGCAGCGCCCATTTCGAGAGCTGTGATTCAGGACGCGCCATCACCACAATATTAGCAAGCTCTAGGATCCGCTCCCAACGATGCCAACTAGCAAAACCATTAAACGCATCTTCGCCCATGCAAAACACCAATCTACTGGCCGGGTTTTCATTATGCATGGCTTGTAATGTATCCACCGTAAATGAAGGCTCGTCACGGCGCGCTTCACGATCATCCACCTGCAAGGTAGTACCTGCAACTGCCAAGCCCAACATAGCCAAACGTTGCGCGGTGGTGGCCTGAGGCTGCCCACGGTGAACTGGCCGGTGATTGGGGACTAGTTTCATATCATCGAATTCAAGCGCTTCGCTCAATTCGAGTGCTGGCCGAAGATGGCCATAATGAACCGGGTCAAACGTGCCGCCAAGCACGCCTATTCGATGAGATTGTGCCATTAAACTGCTGCTCTAAATTCTCGATACAGCCAAAAAAAGCTTGAGCCAATCGCCGTGGTAACAGCGCCTCGCTCAAACTTTCTTTTTTTCATGGCCATTTTTTGTGCCTGACGTTTTGCTTTATTACTTTGTTGATGCACTCCGCCTTTTTGGATCAAAGGGTTTTGTGCGACCCGATTTCGTACTGACACCTTTTTGGCTGCCAGTGCCTTTTTTCGCTTCATCAAGAACCTCCTATATAGGCAAATACTAGTTATATAAAAACAGATCAGGAACGTATGGTGCCGTCGCCGGTAACCACATATTTTTCGGTAGTTAACCCCAGCGCACCCACCGGGCCACGCACGTGCAGTTTATCAGTACTAATGCCTATCTCCGCACCGAGCCCGTATTCTGCCCCATCAGCAAAACAGGTAGCGGCATTCACCATCACAGAGCTTGAATCCACAGTTCGAACAAACTGTCGAGCGCGTCGCATATTTTCCGTAACGATGGCATCAGTATGGTGCGAGCTGTATTGCGCGATGTGTTGCATGGCCTCATCGATTCCAGCCACTATCCGTATTGATAATATGGGGCCGAGATACTCGGTTTGCCAGTCATCATCACTAGCTGCCACCGCATTGGGTAGCAAATTGCGTGTTTGCTCACACCCACGTAGTTCTACACCGTGTGCCTCAAGCTGTTTCGCTAACTCCAGTAATATGTCGGTTTCTGAATCCGCTACTAGGAGAGTCTCCATCGATCCACATATTCCGTAGCGATACGTTTTAGAGTTAAACGCAACGCCCAGCGCTTTGTTTCTATCGGCGCCGCTATCAATATAGACATGGCAAATACCATCCAGGTGTTTAATCACGGGTACACGCGCATCTTCGCTCACTCGCGCCACCAAATTTTTTCCACCGCGTGGCACAATGACATCCACCCAATCGCGAGCGGCTAGTAAGGCACCCACCGCATCACGATCAGTTGTCGCCACTAGCTGGACGCAATCAAGCGGCAAGCCCCCCGCCTCTAACCCTGCACGCACACACGCAGCTATTGCCTGATTGGAATTAAACGCTTCTGAACCGCCTCTTAATATGACACTGTTGCCTGACTTCAAACAGATCGCCGCCGCATCAGCCGTCACATTAGGGCGCGACTCATAGATAACACCAATCACGCCCAAGGGCACTCGCATGCGCCCAATCTCAAGGCCCGATGGCCGCAGCTCGGTTGCTGACATCGCCCCAACCGGATCACTCTGCGCTGCAATAGCGCGCAAGCCTGCCGACATTGATGTAATACGTGCAGGCGTTAATTCAAGTCGATCAAGCAACGCCTCTGAAATTTCTCGCTCACCGGCTGCCTGTAAATCAATTTGATTGGCTGCAATTAATGCCTGCGCTTGCGCAGCTATCGCGTCTGCCATCGCTAGCAGTGCAGTGTTCTTACTGTCAGTGTCGGCAATCGATAGCACCTTGGCACTTGCACGCGCACGTTGGCCCAGATCATTAATATGAGCAACTGGATCAATTACTGTAGTTTGAGATTGATTGTTCATTTGTCGCACGTTAGCGCACCCTGGCTGCAATATCATAACCATAACCGATAACCGCCCTGACTCACACCCTGACAACACGCTAAACTACCTGTTTTTCAGCGAAAACACTTATGCACATCGTCGACTCCCATTGCCACCTTAACTTTCCCGAATTCGACGGCCGCATCGACGAAATTTTAGAAAACTGTCGTAACTACGATGTACATCACTTGCTCTGTATATCCACTAGCTGGGAGAACCAACAAGATGTGCTTAAGCTCTCAGCCGAACATGCGCCCATCTATGCGGCGATCGGCAAACACCCCACCACGGAAGGCGGCTTCGAACCCACGGCTGATGACATACTGACAGCTGCAAAAATTGACAAGGTAGTCGCCATCGGTGAAACCGGGCTTGATTACTTCAGAAGCAGCGGCAACCTGGATTGGCAGCACGAACGTTTTCATCACCACATTGATGCAGCACGCCAATGCAAAAAACCCCTGATCATCCATACCCGCGCAGCGGCGACAGACACCATGCAAACGCTTCGTGATAAAAAAGCGGTGGATGCCGGCGGCGTGATGCATTGTTTTGCCGAAAATTGGGAAACAGCAAAGCAGGCACTCGACATTGGATTTTATATTTCGTTTTCAGGCATCGTGACATTTAAGAGTGCGACCAGCGTGCAAGAGGTGGCCCGCAAAGTGCCGCTTGATCGCATCCTAGTTGAAACCGACGCCCCTTATCTTGCCCCTGCGCCGCATCGTGGCAAAACTAACGAACCTGCATTTGTTAGGCATACAGCTGAGTTTGTTGCTGAACTACGAGGGATTGAATTAGAAGAACTGGCACAAGCGACCACTAAGAATTTTTTTAAGTTGTTTAGTGGTGCAAATAATTTACTAGAAAGCTGAATTTGCTAATCAACAGGCTCGCTGTTAGTGTTGAGCACCATAAACACCTAACGCTATCTTCACTAGTGGAATAAGGAGAAAATCATGAAGCACATGCTTTTACTCGTTGTTGTGGCACTTCCGCTGTTTCAAATTGCCAAGGCTGAACTATGCGCAGATGGCTCATATGTTTCAGGACAATGTTCAATGGCGCCTGATGGCTCGTACGTTGGAGGCGGCAGTTCTACCCTTGCGCCAGATGGCACGTTCGTTGGAGGTAGAAGCGCTACTCTTGCACCGGATGGCACATTCGTTAGTGGCGACACAGCGACGATGTGCCCTGACGGCACCTATGTTGGCGGACGTCGTTGCAAGTTAATGCCGGATGGTACCTATGTAGGTGATAAGTAGAATCGATCCAAGCACTTGCATCGATCTACCCCAGAGGGCACCTAGCACGCGGGCACGACCATATAGAATCTAAGGAGCCAGCATTGACCTACGACGAATACAACGACTATTGCGGATCACTACCGGCAACAACACACGTTGTTCAATGGGGCGGGTCTCACGTGTGGAAAGTCGGTGGCAAGGTATTTGCGGTTGGTGGATGGCAAAAACTCGATGAACCTGCCTTCTCATTTAAAACCTCCGAGGGTGACTTCTATTTCCTGAAGGATCAGCCCGGTTACAGACCCGCACCCTATCTAGCATCTCGCGGTATGAAGTGGATACAACAACAAGATACTTCAGATAAATCGAAAATCGATGATCTAAAAGACCATCTCAAAGAGTCACATCGGATTGTGTCCTTAGGCTTAACTAAAAAAAAGCAGAAAGAACTTGGCCTTAATCAGGATTAAGGTGCCAACCATTGCGCGCGCAATAACCAATAAGCCACATCACTGCTAGTTAGCGTAATCATCATATCGTCAAACGCCTTTCCATCTACCTGAGAATGAGCGATAAGTGCGTAGTCGTTGTCACCATCCTGATTCTCTTGCTGCACTCCCACTGCACTGCTGTCCCCACCATCAGAGATAACTATAGCCACCAGTTGATCAGTACGTAAATGTTGTTTACATTTTGTATCGGCGTGAAGGCAAATACGCAGATCAGCCTCGATCCTTGCTAGGCCGATTGCAGCAATCTCGCCTGTTGTGGACCAATCAGGTAAACCCACCGTACCTTCGCTTTGATGATCTGCTCGGCTTAGTGCATAGCGAAGTGGCCTCCCCCATGCATCCAATATGGCTCCTGAAGAGCTAACAGCACCCACCAAACCAACTGTTACCGCGGGCACACCACCTTCGGTAATCTGGCAATTTGCCACGGTGTTACCACTTCCTGCTAGTGAAATTGGGCAAGGCAGTGCGCCCGTTTTAATAATATGCCCGATGAGAGCCTGTTTAACATCTTGCAGTTGCTGTCGTGTTTGTTTACGCATTGCTGCATCGCGCAATTGAGGCAATGGGAGTATTGCAGCGCGTAATAAAATAGCACTAATAAAGAGCACAATGCTTAGCTCAATCAGTGAGAAACCGCTTTGCTTAACTGCATTCACAGCGGATGAACACGCAAAGCTATAGGCCGCTGGCCTGCAGTGACATTAACCGTGGCATAACAATCTACTGATTTCTCCTCACACCCATCATCCAACTGGACGGCGACAAAGCGCCACCAATCGTTTCGGTAAAACCAATGGCGACGTAAAAAAACAGCATCCAGCTTGGCATCTGTGAAAAGACGTTTTGCTCGACCAACATCAGCTAACGAGCCATCACATTCAGTGACAGGGCTATTGCTCAGCAGTAGTAACAACATCTTATCTCGCTGCGGAATATTACAAGCGCGCATAGCCGCATAAGCAATACCATCTGGAATGCGGTATTGCTCGTGCAGCCAAAGTGCAACCCGCTGTGTAACCGCATTAAGTAACGCCGCTGGTGTTATTAGTACATATTGAGAAATAGATTCTTCAAATACACCCGAGCCTTGGCTTCCTTGCAACGCTTGCAGCAATCGCTTAGCTACAGCACTTTGAGATTGCGTCCATATCGGCGCCCCTTCAAGCGGGATAAATATCACTGCCGCCGCCGGCAACTCTTTAAGCAAACGAATGCGACCGGCGGTGTCAGGGTTTACTACACGATTAACAGGATTATTGATAAAACGGGTATCAACTGCATACCACAGGGCATGCTTATCTTCAAGATGAAACGCATAGCGATGTTTTCCATGAGATATATGCCGGGGCAACTTACCAATAGCAATATCGCGTTTTCCACAAGGTGGATTAGGCCCGTCGCCATGCAATCCTGCCTGAACTTGATATTCATCAGATACTTGATCAGTGTCCGGGCAAGGCAAATGCCCGGGGCCTGCACCTGTCGGCTTATAAGATTCAAGATAGCTTGCAGAATAAGCAATTAAATGCTGTCGCGCGTCAACCAAAGTTTGTGACTGCCGAATGATCTTATTATTGACAGAGGGCTGGACTAACGAGATCGATACAGTGAATACTATTAACGTTGGCAATAATAACAACATTACATAACCACTTTGTCTCATGGGGATAGCTCTACCCTATCGCCTGGCAGCAAGCGATGGAGCACACCGTTAGCGGTCTTGATTTCAACGAGCTGTGTGTCCGGCTGCAGGCGAGCGCTGACAATATCCAACTGGCCGGGCACCCACGGATAACCGTTAAGCAATAGTTGCACGCCTCGAACGCTGTAAACAACGCCCGTGTAGTGCAACATATCAGTTGATCCACGCTCTGTTGGGCTTGCCTGGTTTGCAGATCCATCGATGCCGTCACTGTCTTTTTTCGGCGTTACTGGTTTTTTCTTAATATTTCCAATACCATCAACTTGGCGTTGAATCTCATTAAAGAACAGTCGTTTGTTATCTAACGCTTCAGTATCAATTGCTGTTGAGTTTGAATCCAATGTATTTGCATAGGCTACTAAAAACCCTAACTGCCATAGTAAGGCGATTGTTATTAGTGATCTCATCATTAATTAGTCTCCATATTAATGTTGTCAGTCCATGACCAATGGTAGATATCAATCGTGCAAGCAGTGGCTAATCGGGGCTCGGAAGCTAAGCGTTGCATCGCACATCCTCGCACCTCCATTACACGCCAGCCGGCTACTGTCGCAAGCCTTCCAAATATTTCGAGCAATGCCGGCGCATGCAATAACGTTGCTTCAAAACCGATCCGTATTGGCTCAATTGAACTACCCAGATCATCATCAACGTCCAGCGTTTCTGTTGGCACTACAGTGAAGGCATCTATTTGCACCTCAGGCTGTATCTGTAGCGATTGAGCGGCTTCACGCAAGGCCACCTCCAGTGCCGTTCGACTACCCGAATTGGCGAACTGCTGCATAGGTGCGTTTGACAGCAGATTTAAATATCGCTGCCAGCGTGTATTCTCAAGCTGCACTTCACGATACAGGCTTTGTATCTGTCGCCCTGCAATATCCACTTGCCACGCAAACAGTGGCAAGCCAATTAACACAAGCAACAATAAAAAAGGGCCCATTAAATAGCGAAACGGCACAATGAGCAATAACGATTTAACTGGATGCATCACTGAGCGAAAATCTCAATGTAAAACTATCGTCCGTTAATTCACTTGCTTGGGATGTTTCACTACCTGGCATGCGCCATTGAGTAACGGGTGTTTGTTCCTCGATTAAATCACCGATTCCCTGCAAGGATACTAGCGTTGCCTTGAATTTACTAAATAAGGCTTGCTGCTCACTGAGTGATCCCGCCTTAATATTTCCGGTGATTATAATCGACAAATAGTCGGAGCTAACCACATCGATCGACAAGTGCGTTCTATGAGCGACCTGCGTTTGCGATTTAAAATCATCATCGGCAATGACCGTGTACCACGAAATATGATTTAGCGTGACATGAGGGTGCGCTTCAAATACGCTGGATACCGTAGAAAGCAATACATCAGGACCAGCTGGCTGTAAGGATCGCAGCAGGTCAAGCCGGTGCAATCGTTGCGCTGTGATCTTTGGAGCACTACTAAAAGCTGCCGCTTGGGCGCTCAACAATTGAGTACTATTAACCGTGCTGGTTATCGATGCATGCGTACGTAGCAAGGCTGACCAATTCTTCAGCTTAATACCAAGCAACCCTGCCGCCAGCACCATTGCCAGCACGAACACAATAGACGAGCTGAGTAAGGATGCGCCTCTGTAACGATAGCGATCAATGCCATCAAGCCAATATGCGGGTAGTTGCGCGGTGGCAAATCGTTGTATACGTTTAGCTGCGTAAGCTTTTGCAGCAATCGATGAGATTGAATATGCATTGTTGTCTAGGGTGTCGATCGTACTTGCAGCCCAATTCTCTCTAATAGATGATTGCGCAGCCGCGCACACACCATGGCACAAAATACTCGGATAATCTTCCAGCATTCCCCTGTTTAACAAATGTTGCAGAGTTGATTGCAAAGGCTCAATATAATCAGTGACGCCGCTTACCGGCGGCAACGCTCGTGTGAAAACAGGCTTGTGATCAACAAAGTACACATGTCGAACACCAAGCGGGCTATTGATTACCATCAACACTTGCCGATATTTCCTTGGCAAGCCATTGCCAATACTCATCAGTTGCGAACACACCATTTTTAATCGCTTGGATTGCGCAATATAACTATCAACATCAATTTTGACATGCTCAGATAACGATAAATTGGAAACACACAAATAGCCGTTGTCTCTATCCAATGCACACCAATAGATTGCACAAGTTGGATTAGCCCTTTGCAATTCACGCAGCGATTTATAGCGATGCCATATTCGAAGGATACGATTTCTATGCACAGTAACGCGCTTAACTGAAATCGACTCAAACACGCTATCGATCAATAACACCTTTGGAGAATCGCTACCGGTAATTTTCAGCTGATCCGTAGCAACCGTTGTCAGAGCAATTGGGCTCATTAACTTGCTCCCATTGTTATTGCCGAGCTAAATATCGGTGCAAGCAAACCCACGACTAACGCCAGAAGAATAAACCCCAATGCGCACACCAGAAAAGGAGGCACAAGAGCGGTAAAACGTTTCAGCATAGTGTTGGCTTGCTCTTCCAGTTGCCAAGCAGCTCTATGCAACGCCGGGGCGACATCGCCAGAAGATTCGGCAGCTATCATCAACGGCTCTAATATCATTGGCGCAGTTGACAACACAGACAACGATTGACTAAATCGATTGCCTACCTGCATTTGTAATCTCAGCTTTTGGAGCTCATCACTAATAAACAGATTGCCGATGCTGCTGTTTGCAATAGCGAGTGCTTTATCTATATCCCATCCACTGTCTAATAATCGCGCGACAACACGACATAAGCGTGCATAAAGAATATCCCGCCTGGCATCACCCACCATCCAAACCGACAACAAACATCTGTGCCAATAAAACCGCGCTGCAACATTAAATTTGGACAACACAAAGAAAACGCACATTAAACCAGGAAGTAGGGCAAGCGAAGCCGCCGCGACAGCCATGTCGTCTGCCAACCAAAATAGTGCTTGTGTAATTAAACCCGGTGTTGCGCCCACAGACATCAACAGTGGCTTTACCGCTGGCGTTAGATACGCAATCATAAACACCAGCGTTATCAACACGGCAATGCACAGCAGCAATGGATACGCCATCGCGTTGCGTAGTTGATCGCGGCTAGCCGCCTCCCTGTTGATCAATTCTGCAATATCTATAAAGCTCCTACCAAGAGTGCCATCGCGTTCCGCGGCCTCTACCAAAGCAATGCTCACTTCGCCAAATACGTTCAAGTGTTTACGCATCGCCGCGGATAACATACTCCCGGCCTGCACTGACTTGCTAAGCTGATCAATCAGTTGCCTAAATCGTGTTGACGACTCAGAACGCGTTAGCAATGTAAGCGCAGCCTGCAACGGCATACCGCCTTGCAGTAGGTATGATAGATTAACTGCAAACAGTGCAAGAACAGCAGGTGGAACCAGCATCACATCGGCCCCATAACACGGTGTAGCTCAGCACCGTCAGTTAAACCTTGAGTAACCATCAATTGTATTTGCTCACGTAACGATTGCAAGCCTCCATCAACCGCATGGCTCCAAATATCAGCCGGTGTGGCTCGATTGCACAGCAGCGAACGTAAGGAGTCCGTTATCGACATGATCTCAAGCACCGCGAAACGGCCGAAATAACCCGTTCCGTTACACCGATGGCAATGTGCAGACGGTTGGCCTTTTTTGCTTGACGAACAATCACTGCATAACCGCCGCACCAATCGCTGTGCAATCAACACATTAACGCAACTGGCAATACCACTGCAGCCGATGCCTAAATCCAGCAACCTCGACATAGCCGATTGAGTATCTCGACAATGTATCGTGGTAAATACACCATGCCCGGTTAACGCCGCTCTAAAAGCCATCGCTGCGCTAGCAGAATCCCGTATCTCGCCAATCAACAACACATCAGGGTCTTGCCTTAACAACGCGCGAACACCATCTGTGTAATCTAGCTGTTGAGCGGCGCGAATTGAACACTGCTGTATCCCTTCCACCGTATTTTCAACAGGATCCTCCAGCGTCATGATATTAAGTGATTGACTATCCAGCTCTGCTAACATGGCCAACAAGGTGGTTGATTTGCCACAACCAGTTGGGCCACACACTATAGTTAACCCATCTTTCATATTGCAGTGAGTTTTAACTTGCAGCTGTTGCTTTTTAGTGCCAAGCAGTTCATTTATACCGAGCATCCTTGCCCGCTTGTCGAGCACCCTCAGCACAAGGTTTTCACCTTCGGTCGTAGGGAATGTAGACACTCTGAAATCGATCCAGCGCCCCTGTATTTGCACACTAAATTGACCATCTTGAGGCAGCCTGGACTCAGCAATATCTAATGATGCCAATAGCTTTATGCGCACCGCAACCGCAGCCAGGTGTGTCGACGGAATCTTTTGCCAAACACCTAAAACCCCGTCTATACGGAATCGAATTCGGCAAGACAGGCTCAGGCTTGGATTGATATGAATATCCGATGCACGATGATCCACTGCAGCATGCAGAACACTATTTACCAAGCGAATTAGCGGATGGGAATAATCAGGCCATGGCTGCAACGCTTTACCTGAAGCTGAGCTTAGCTCAGGTACAATTTCTGAAAACTCTAAGGCGTGTGAGTAGCAAATCTCAATGGCATCATCGAGCGATGAGCAACACAGAGGACCAATCGTCACATGCATAGAATCAGCGATTGACCGGATTATTCGCTCCGTGATCAATACATCATGTATTGTCTCGGTAGCTAAAAATAAACGATTACGTTGACGATCAAAAGAGATTGGTAAGGTACAGCACTGTTTGGCTAAGTCGATATCCAACTTACTAGCGGCATGTGGATCTGGTATAAAACTATTCAGATCGACAAGGGTTGTGCCCACCGCGCTAATCGAAAAATTCGCTCCATCCATGGGGCGTTCCTTTTGTTATAGATAAGAGTTATAAATTTGGCATGACAGTTGGCCGCAATACCACCAACAGCTCGGTTTGTCGTCGATTACGTTTTTTGCTGGAAAATAACTTACCGATCCCTGGCAGTTGGGACAGGCCAGGAAGTTGCCGCTGATTATCTTCAACCACATCTTGCATCAAGCCCCCAATAACGGCTAACTCGCCACTTTTGACACGCAGCATAGTTTCCATTTCTCGAACCTGAATCTCGGGTACACCATTGCGCACATTGGCTTGAGCTAGTTCAGGGTTAGGATCGTCTACGAATCCGATAATTCTTGACAAGCTTGGCCGAACATTGAGCATAACTTCATTGTCAGCACCTATATATGGTGTGACATTCATGACGAGCCCCACGGGCACGGTGTGAATTTCTGACTGCGTGCTCATTTGATCGTTTGTATCGCTACTTTTGCGTTCAATGTTAAGAGTAAAGTACACACGATTGTCCACAACCTTCAGCACCGACGATTGATTATTCAATGCGATGATACGCGGCCTGGATAGGATTCGAACATCACCGAACTGCTGCAACAGGCTTAGAGTTGCACGCATATTACCTTTGCTGCTTTTTTGAACCATGCCAAATAGCGCTGATGGCGTTGGCAACCTAGCAACAGAATTTGCATCCACCGAAGCTGCTCCTAGTAATTTCTGTACGCCACTCAAGCCACTTACACCGTCAGCCAAAAATTGCCAATCCACACCAGCCTCAAATTTATCAGACAAGGTCACCTCCACTACCGTCGCTTCGATGACCACTTGCCGTCTCACACTGTTGTTGAGTCGTACAAGATAACGCTCCAGTAGCTGATGTACCTTAGCGTCAGCATACAAAGTCACTAAGCCTGCATCGCGATTGATCGTATATGACATGGTGCGAGTAGATCCACCTACTAGAGAAGGTTGAGAAAATTGATTACGAAAACCTTCCAGATCGGTTGCCAGTGAATCCCAAAAACGATGCAGCGCATGATTTCTAATGAGTGTTTCGGAGCTGTTCGTCACAGCCGAGGAGCCTTCGCTCAGATTGGCATTAATACTACCTACTTGAGTAGCCAGACCCACACTACTCAGTGTAGTGCGATCCAAATTGAGATAGTCAACCGCGTAACTTTGCATAAAAGGCTGGCTACCCCATATATCGAGCCTTCCTGCTTCAAGCTGCCAGTGCATGGTGACTTGCTGGGAAAGAAGATCCAATACGGTTTGGAGAGTCTGCCCCCTAGCTCGCAATGTGACACTACCGCTCAACGTCTGCCTGATGTGTAATCCCACACCCACATCAGCTGCAAGCGCAAATAGGAGTGATTCGATGGGCGCATTAACGGCATTAACATCCAAGGGCAAAGCGAAGGTATCTTGCTGTTCAGTTGCTGCAGCGTTGGGCGAGAGCGCTACATTGCTTGGTTGTTCTAGCTCATCCTGCCAATCAGACCATTGATCGTTAACGGCATTGGCAAGGCCTGTAGATTGATGGCTCGGTAACAATAGCTCGCAAGCCGATAACAACGGCAGAACTAAAAACACCGTATACCGGCGCACACACCCACATCTGAAATTAAACCCACTAACCACTCGACAATTCCTTTTGTCAGCACAAAAATAAACAACTACATAAACAATACGGAGGACAACGCAATAACTTAAGAACGGTAGCCGATCGGCCAACCCTATTTACCTCTAGCTATCCATGCGAAATCACGAAGCATCCATTGCTTCCCTATTTAACTTATCGCAAAGTGGCCACTACTGCAAGCAAAATTATTCAGCAATGATTGTTCGCGATGGCTGGTTGCGTACCGGGGATGTTCGGCAATTACGGGATCAAACAACTTAAATCATAGCAACGTAAACATTACTGCAAGCGAAATAAGCAAACAAAAACCGATAAACAACACGACCGTTTGGCGATGCCGATGTAAAAAGCTACTGGGCACCCTTTCTGCAGGTTTCGGCACATCTGCTGACATCAGGTGTGTAATCGATACTTTTTCAGAATCTTCTAGGCTAGCCAAGCTAAAAGCATTTTTGGCCAAACCGTTGATCGAGTTAAACACCCCTTCGGAGCGATCAGCAATAAAATAGGCCATATCGGATGTGAACATGTCACGTTGAGTAAAATCGAACAGCATCATGTGGTGCCGAAGGTATGCATTGATCTCAGTCAGTGTTAAGCGGCGCAACCAATAATGGTGGCGCGGCTGATTGATGACATTCTGCCCAGCAACCATTCTTGCAGCATCCGCCTCGATCCGACGAAACAATACGATCCGGATTGCCGATTGACCATTCTTTTGAAACTGCGACAAACGCTTTATCAATTGCATTGAATCCGCATCAACCGACGCACCCGAATCGATTAGCAACACATAAGGCTTATTACCTGATGATGGGTTAGCTAAGGCGGTAAACAACTGTTCAGTTGCCTGCTCAATCGTTGCCTCGTCTGCACCTGTTGCAGCCATGTCCGAACTAAGCAACTCAATTTGGCGTGGGCATATTTCAATAAGCAAATGCCGTAACAACATGCCAATCGATAAGGTCTGTAGTTCGTAGTGAATAGTGTTGTATCGGTGCTTCAAACGATCAGCCAATACCAACGCCATGATTGTTTTGCCGCTGCCAAGTTCTCCGTGCACAGTAGTGAGCTGATCACCTCGACGAATTTCGTCAAGAATGGATTCAACTATTTCACCGCGCTCACCACCACCAAAAAACATATATATATTGTTGGCGCTGTGAAACGGCCCTTGCGAGGAAGAGTAATACTGACGTTTTTCAACGCTAGTGCTTTGTTGTTCGAGACTCATACTTTGTAACCGACAAACATTAAATCTGAGAAATGATATTTAGCTCAGTTCTAAACATAGTTTGCAATTGACGTAACGCAAGTTAACTCACCACCAAAAGCAAGGCGTAGCAGATAGTTACGCAACTTATGTACCTATTGTTGCCTAGTAATTGATCAAATGTTTACGGTATCGCCTCGTGAGCTATCAAGCGTTGCAAACGCCTGCCTATTTACGCCTTAGTTGGTTACCCTGTATCACCGAAGTTATTGTGCAGGCCCATCGTGTTTAAAGTTGTTCTCCATAATCCGCAGATTCCTCCTAACACAGGCAACCTGATCAGATTGTGTGCAAACACGGGGTTTGAATTGCACTTGGTTGAACCGCTCGGGTTTTCACTTGATGAAAAATCAGTGCGCCGTGCAGGCTTGGATTATCGTGAAGCCGCGCGCGTGCAGGTGCATAAAAATATACATGATTGTTTGTCAGCGGTTGCGGGCAACGGTGAGAAGGTGTATGCATGCTCCACCAAAGGCACGATGAGTTATGCCGACCCAACTTATAAACCGGGCGATGTTTTATTGATGGGTTCAGAAACCGAAGGCTTACCAGCAGGGCTAATGCAAAGTGACGTGGTGGATCACATCATTAGGATCCCTATGCAAGCGGGTAGTCGAAGCCTTAATCTTTCGAATGCTGCAGCAATTATTGCATTTGAAGCTTGGCGGCAAAATGATTTTGGACTGTAGCTTAGGCAAGCAGTGTGGGTAGTTTTTAGTACATCCACCACCGTCGGCCGGCTCCGACGTGGCGTCCCATGTCTTGCTGACGCGCTTCAAGTTAGTAGCGCCGCCGAGCATTAATCATGGTCTGTTTTGTTTGCGTTTTGATCTCTGGACTACTAACCTTAAAGCTATAGCTGATAGAATTTTGTCTCCTAGCCCCTAAGGTTTGCCTCTACATGCCATCAAACATACCACTTAAGTATGCAACAGCATGTTGCTTCATTGATAGCCGGTAAACGCTGGATGAAGGTAACAGTAACCCTCCTCATCCCCAGTTTTGTAGATCTATTCATGCCACAACGCTTGAATGCTAAACCCTCTACATAAAGCGGCTAACTGCTGTGGTGGTTAGCCCGCTAAAACTGTTAGTGCTTTTGTCTGGTTGATAACCTCCTGCAGTTCACTGCGTGTTTCAGTGCCTATAGTTTTAGCATCGCCTCGCAAGCAACTGCAAGCCTTTTTTAAGGTTATTTTTGAGTATTTTTGGCACCGTATCTGCTTAAGGCGGCGCACAAGCCGCATGGCGCCTAAGCCATTTACAGTTAGCAACTCAAAAAAAATAAAAAAATAAAATGTAAACATTTATTTTTACTATTTTTTGGCGCAAGATTTCGCGTATCAAATGCACAAACGATGTTCTTTTTTTGTTATTAATTCAAAAATCACACCCTTTGCCAATGACTTGACTCCTTCGTGCAATAATGATTTCTCTGTAAGTATGGATTCACCCCAGAGGGCACATGCCCTCCGGGGCGAAGAACAACATTAGATATGGCAATTGAACTTTGGTTAGCATTTGTATTAGCAAGTTGCGTACTGCTAATCATTCCTGGCCCAACTATACTCACGGTAATCAGTTATTCGATTGCACATGGTAAGCGCGCTAATGTTCCGCTGGTTGCAGCAGTGGCCCTTGGCGACTCAACGGCGTTATTACTGTCATTGGCTGGCCTTGGCGCGGTGTTGGCCACTTCTGCCTGGATGTTTACTGCCGTTAAAGTAGTAGGTGGTTTGTACCTGATTTATTTGGGTGTCAAATTGCTGTTAGCTAAAACATCGCCCATCCAATCTACCGAAGCACAAGCAGATGAGGCGACGCCCATGAAATCACGCTGGAAGCTCTTTGCCAACACCTGGTTGGTCACTGCGCTTAACCCAAAGGGCATTATATTTTTTGTCGCCTTCCTGCCGCAGTTCATTGATAAAATGTCGGCCGTGGTAACACAGCTATGGGTGCTGTCGGTTACCTTCGTGGCGCTAGCATCACTTAATGCTTGCTTGTATGCCGTGTTTGCATCGGGCGCGCGTAAGCTACTGTCATCGCCTGCGGCACAACGTCGATTTAATATTGGGGGCGGCACCCTGCTAACGATTGCAGGTGGCTGGGCACTAACGGCTCAGCGCTCCGCTTGATCGTTACTGTTCAGTATCAGGCGCTGGTGCGTTTTGCAAAGCCTGCTGCACGTGCTGCTGATACAAGGCATCAAAATTAACCGGATCAAGCAACAGTTGCGGGAAGCCACCTTTTTGCACCAATGATGCAATGGCTTCGCGAGCAAACGGAAACAATAGATTGGGGCAAAAGCTACCTAACATTGGGCCTAAGCGCTCATCAGTAAAGCCCGTTACCTGGAACAAGCCCGCCTGCTTAACTTCGGTTAGGTAAGCGGTTTCTTCACCCAATTTAACCGTGGCGGTTACTGTTAGCACGCTCTCGTACATATCCTGTTCAAGTTTGGTGCTTTCAGTATTAATATGCAATGAAACGTTAGGCTGCCAAGCCGTGTTTTCAACAAACACCTGAGGCGTATGCGGCGACTCGTAAGAGACATCCTTTAGGTAGATGCGATGTATCTTGAACTGCTGACCACTGTTTTCAGTGGTCGCCGTTGCTGCCTGATCTTTCGATCCAGTATCTTCAGCCATGGGTAATGCCTCTGTTGCTAGCGATCAGCTAGGGGTTTCACTTAGCTTCATAAAGGGCGTCAAGCTTGCCGTCGGCTTCAAGTGCGGCCATATCGTCAAAGCCACCCACATGCAAATCATCAAACCAGATCTGCGGCACTGATGTACGTCCACTTTTTTCTTGCATCTCGCGACGTTTGGCTGGCCTAGCATCAACACCGATGGTTTCGTACTCCCATCCTTTGTTGTCTAGCAAACGTTTGGCTGCACGGCAATATCCACACAACATGGATTCGTAGATTACGATTTTTGCGCTCATGTCTTATTTATCAATTCTAGTTTGGAGTTACTTAGATACCGTGGGCAAGTTGGCTTTTTCCCAGGCCGCCAAGCCACCGGCAATCGTATTGATGCGCGTAAAACCGTTCTTTCTTAGCTTGCCGGCAGCTTTTGTTGCTCGCATGCCGGTTTCGCAATAAACGACGATGTCTTTTTCCTTAAATTTTTCGAGCTCGTGAATGTGTTTATCTAAATTATTCACTGGCATGCTGCGAGCATTGATGATGTGCCCATTTTTGTATTCGCCATCGGTACGCACATCCACAAAAATTGCCTCACCGCTATTTAACAGTTGAGTAGCCACATAAGGCCCCAGGGCTTTAACGCCTGAAAACATGCGCGTGTACTCAGTAAACGACAACATGCCCAAGGTGGCCAAAAACGCGACGACCGGCAAGGGATGGTTGCCGATAAATTCAATTATCTGACCCATAGGATAAGCTGCCTATTTGCCCACAAGGTATTCGACAACTCGACGAATCTGATCATCGGTATAGGTACTGGCACCACGCGCAGGCATTTGGCCCTTTCCCTCGATAGCGCTAGTGGTTAATGCTGCAATATCTCCACCTTCGCGAGAGGCCCAAGCGTCGTCGCCAACCTTAGGAGCGTTCGGTAAGCCAGGGTTGCCATGGCAGGCGACGCAAGCACCGTTGTAGAGCTCTTCAACGGACATCTCCACTGCAGCAACCTCAGCTGTAGCTGCCGCCGCAGGTGCTTCTAAAACGGTACGGACAACACCAACTGGCTGGATACGCTCAATCAGCGCGTTACGCATAAGCGGGTCTCCGCCATCGCCATCAGCGATGCCGAAAAGTCGGGCCATCGTCACGCACAAAAGAGTGAACAGAACTAGAGCTCCCATCACGATAATCATCATTCGAACCATGCCGGAGTCGTTGGCATTCTCAGTCATAGATATCTCCAAGCGCTTGAGGGCGCCACGTACAGTAATTTAAGTTAATCCAGTATTGTATCAGCGCACCGACCGCTTACGGGTATTTACGCATCATGATCACGCTCGCTGTCGCCAAAAATGCAAAGCGGCTCCTGCAAGATGCATGGCAATTAATAGTCCGAGCAGCCAATCGCCCCATTCATGCAACTGGCCAGCAAATGACCAGTCCGCATAATAATGTAGTGCACCACTGGCCACCATGCCGAGCAAAACCGCATACATCAAGCGATGGGCCCACAGAGCCAATTGCTGCACAGGCGAAAAAATAGCCACAGGCGCATGATTGGCCATTTGCCCTCGTAACCGCAGCCGCACCACCACCAAGTAGGCCACTGCAGCACCGATCAGCATGTGCGCACTAGTGAGCAAGAAGTCGGCAAAGCCAATGCTCTCACCGCCGCGAACCCGCTCCATTGCGTCGACAAGCCAGATCTGCATGGCGTATTGCACTGCTATGAGGCCAGCCACCCACCAATGCAGACGTCGCTGCAACGGGGTGTAAACTAATAGATACTTGGATTTTGTCATTGCTGCTGCAGAATACCCCTTATGGCCACACTCATCGACCCCGTTAGGCGAACCGCCGAGCTCATTTTCAAAGAGAGTCCGATTGAGCTTGAAAGACGCCTCAAACAAGATATTTTCAGCAGCATAGCCAGAATCAAACCTGATACCACCGAAAACGTGGATTTTGACAACGATGTGATGTCCGGGGAGTTTTTTTCAACCCTGTCACCCCCATTGCAGGGCATCGCCATTGCTCGATGCGAGGGTACGCTAGCATTTTACAACCGCGTTGGCTGGCATCCGAGCTTTCTACACGAGGCGCTGAGCACGATAGTGCCCGAGGAGTCTATTGCTACGTTCAAAGTGACCTACCACGCCCACTCCCTGCATGACTTAGCTTATGTGCATCCAAAGCATTTTGAAAAAATTCTGGGCAAGGCTGGAGCCGCCAGCTTGTGGGAACGCTTAAAGCAGTATTCTGCATCGCTACAACCGTGATCCCGAAATCCAACATTTATTTACGCATCAGATTCTGGAAGTGAGAACCACTTCCCACCCTGTCGCGTGACAGCGTCTCCGCAAAATGCTTTTATGGTTTCGACGAATTAGCGAGCCGATAGGAGACATAGCGTGTTGCCACCAACGGACTATCCGCAAGATAGTGACAAGCTAAAAAACAATCAGGCAGATATCACCTATGCTGCCTTGCTAGATCGCGCGGCTGCGGAAAAACCTATCACTGATGAAATGATTCGCGCTGCTTGCCTTAAAATGGAAGCCGCTCAACAATTTCCGTTTGCGTCAAATGATGAAACAGCCGAAGCACTAATTCCGCAACTTCTAACAAAGCTACGCAACGTTAAAGTTAAAAGCGAATAGTTTTTTGCTTGATGAGTGGTATCATTAAACTGCGCCGTGATCTTCCAGTAATTTTTTTATCGCAACCGCCACTGCCTGATAACCCGCCTGATTAAAATGTACCGAATCTGATTTCATGCTGGATTTTTTAAGCAAGCTTGAAACAATACTCTTTTGTAACGGCAGTTCATGCTCTTCGGCAAGCTCCGTATAAAATCCAGCAGCAGCTGAAAAAAGCGATCTAGGTGGCACCGCCACCAGTACAACTTCTGCCCCACTTTGCTTAATCAAGTTGATCATTGCATTTAGATTCCGCTTGGTTTTCGCAAGATCATAGCCGCGCAAAATATCGTTACCACCTTCAAACAAAATAACCAGATCGGGCGAATGGCTTTCCAATTCCTTTGGCAAACGTTGCAATCCTTGCTTGGTTGTTTCTCCAGATATTCCCGCATTAACAACCGTCATGCCAATTATCTCAGCGAGTTTCGCAGGATAGGCTTCATCGGTACCAACACCCTTGCCTGCCGTTAAGCTATCGCCAAATGCTAACACCGTCGAACCATCGCTTAACCGGGTAAGCAATTCGGGCTTACTGCAGGCACTAAGCGTAAATACCAATATTAGGATTAACAGCGATCTGATCATGAAGGGCTCTGTGCAATTCGGTGACATGTTGATATAGCAATATTTGGGCACGACTCATATTCAGCCACAACTTAGGCAGCCCTTGTTTTACCACTGTGTTGCTATACTTCTAGGTTGCAGCTTTTACGCGTCGTACACCAGTCCATGTCAAAAATCGTTGGTTTCCTGTTCTTAGTATTTGCCTACATGTCATTGATCCCAGGTCTGACTCACCCTATGTTGTCAGTGAAGGGTACGGTAGAGCGATCTCAACTGGTAAATGAAGGGAGACAGATCCTTCAGGAAAACCAACAAACCTTAGGCTTTATCACCGACTTGGCTGATAAGCTGATTCAAACTCTTGATGTCTCGGGCACCATTTCGGCATTTGACAAAACCAGAAGCATTATCGGCACTGCACAAGAGCTCTACACCAGCAAACATAGGCTGGTAGCAGTATTGATACTACTATTCAGTGTTGTGGTGCCTGTGATTAAGGGTGTATTGGCAGCTGGCACTTTGCTGCCAGTATCTGACAAATTGAAAGATAGATTTATGATGGTGGGCAATGCCTTAAGCAAGTGGTCGATGGCTGACGTATTTGTGGTGGGGATATTCGTTGCCTACTTGGCCACCAATGGCATTCAGGAAGAGAAAGGTTTGGTCGATTTTGATGCGCAACTGGGCACAGGCTTTTACTACTTTTTGATCTATTGCTTATTATCGATATTCGCCACCCAACTGATTGGCCTTGCGTACAAACGAGAACAGGCTACGCGGACAGCGGCGACAAGCTAGTGTCACAAGAACTGCAATTTGCTTTTAGTGTCACTGGGCCAATCCTTTTTCTATTACTCTTAGGTTATGCGTTGAAAAAAACCAAGGTGATCGACGAAATATTTGTTAAGCAAGCCAACGGGCTTATTTTTAATATCGCGCTCCCCGTGCTATTGTTTTTTGCAATTTCATCCAAGGATATAACTGAGTCTTTCGATCTGCCCTTTGTCGCTAGCGGCGTAGTTGGCACCTTGCTACTGGTGTTATTACTGATGTTGTTCAGTAAGCGCGTGCCAACTCAACAGCGGGGCGTATTTATTCAGGGTGCGTATCGTGGCAATAAGGCAATCGTTGCTGTTGCATTATCAGTGGCGGCGTACGGCGAAGCCATTCTACCCACGGTAGGTGTCTATATTGCGGTAGTGACCACTATTTACAACGTTTTTGCCGTGTGGGTGCTTAACTCCAAAGGCGCACTTAAACGCATCGTCACCAACCCCATTATCATTGGTATCGTTTTAGGGTCCTTGGTGTCGCTTACCAACATTCAACTACCGGTCGTTGCAATAAGCACTGGTGCTTATATTTCAGCAATGACACTCCCTATTGCACTCATCTGCGTTGGTGCCAATCTTAAGCTCAGCAGCTTAAAAACCAACAGCGTGTTGGTGAGCACGGCCACCTTGGTTAAATTGATCGGGTCCCCCGCGCTGATTGTCGCGATCGGCTGGATGTTTGGAGTGCGTGGAGATTTACTGGTGATACTATTTTTTATGTCGGCCGCACCGACAGCATCTGCCAGTTATGTAATGGCACAAAAGATGACAAACAGCGGTGAGTTAGCGGCAGAAATTATCGCGATGACAACCGCCTTTAGTGTGATATCTATTACGATCGGTATGGCAGTGCTAAGAACGTTATAGATCAGCCTACGGTTCAACCAAATTAAACATCGACCGTGACCAAACAGACGCACCCTGATTGTTCATCGCTCGCACTCGCCAAGCATGATTAATATTTGCTGGCAGCTCGACCTTTACGACCACGCTGCAACGATCCGCAGCACACACCTGAGAAGCACTTAAGTTTTCCATGTAGTACTGCGTGATGTCGCCGTTGTTACGATTAAACAAATGAAATTGATAACGATCAGCCCGCGATACAGCGGTCCACACAAATTCAGTCTCGGCGCCCACTGTGATATCGCTACTCACTGCAGGCGATAAATTGGTGGGTGTGATTGGCCGCGCCTCGTAATATTCACCACTCGCACATGAGGCCAGCAGTGTTGAGAGCAACAGAATGAAGACAGCTTTCATAGGTAACCTAAATATTCTTAAAAGTGAACAAATCCATTTATACGAAATTGACAGCATTTTTACCACCTCTGAGGGCGATAAAACTACAATCCGCCGAAGTATTAACGCTCGCGATAATACCAAGACTGGCCGAAACATCACAGTTTCATGCAAGCAAAGCGCCATCTTCCGATATCGCAACCCACAAACGGTGATCTGCGGCTCGATACTTGCCCCTGTATCGATACGTTAGTTGCCAGGCCATCTTTATGCCAATCTTATCCAAATCAAAAACTGCTCGATGTCTAATCATATTCGGACTCACAGTAGCAATGACGGCATGCGGAGGCGGCGCGTCCAACCCACCTGAAGCACAGGCCGCTACTGGGCAAGGTACGACGCCTGCCAACGAGACGCCCGTGAACACTGGCGACAGCATGGCTTCTACTGACAACCCACCCGACACTAGCAGCGCGACGGGTAACCCAACAGACGTTGATCTATCAACACCTGTGTTTTGCAATGCCGACAAAAACCGCCTTGAAGAAGTGATGCTTGCTAGAATCAATGCGGCACGCGCTGAAGCACGGGCTTGTGGTAATACCAACTTTCCCGCCGTGGCAAGCGTTAAGTGGAACAGCAAGCTACAAATCGCTGCTGAGGTTCACTCTCTTGATATGACTACCCATAATTTTTTCGACCACACTGGCAGCGATGGCAGCAGCGTGACCACAAGAGCAGACGCACAGATGTATGAGTGGCGCGCGATTGGTGAGAATATTGCCGCAGGCCAACTAACCGCTCAGGAAGTGGTAGAGGGATGGTTGGCCAGCGATGGCCACTGTCGTAATTTGATGAACTCGTCCTATACAGAAATTGCCGTTGCATGCCTTGCGGATGAGAACGCAGACTATAACCGCTACTGGACAAACGTATTGGGTGCACCCTTACGCTAAAATCATGTGCCCTTACAGTATTGTGACCTTGCGTACAATGCCTGAATGCTCGCATTCACCACCACAGCATTTTTTCTGCTTATCAATCCTAAAGGACAGCTCTACTGTGAAACCCACTCACACTCGTACACTATCAGCGGCATCGCCAGTTGCTCTTATTACCGTCGGCTGCACCAATTCAGACAATCCACAGTTGTCGATGTGCCAGGCAGTGGCAAAGCAGCTCACATCAAACACCATTTCAGAATGGGGCAGCGCTAGTCAAAGCGACGGTAGTCGCTCGCTTACAACAAAGGTCGCTTTCACCACTCGCCGCGACCAAGCTGGCAGCATTGATTGCGTATACAAAAAACAGGGAGGTAGCGGTATTGTTAAAACGGCTCCACATAAAGTGGTCTTCAACGGCCAAGCCGTTCAGGATAAACTGTTAATATCTGCTAGCTCTCAAGCCGCCAAAGAATTACTCGCCGACACCTACAAAAACACGGTGGCCAAATCACAAACGGTTGTAGCAGAAGCGGGTGCGGCGGCAGGCGTCGCACTTGATGCTGCCGGCAATGTGGTTAAGGAGGTAGCCGAGGAAGTAACTGGCCAAGTTGAGAATACCTTACAAAACGGCGCTGTTCTCAACACCGATAAGTAACATTAACACGTAACATTGGCAAAAAAATGTCAGACAAAACCCTCCCTTGGCAAACTCACTCTGTTGAGACCGTTTACGACAACAACTGGATTACTGTTAGCCACCGGGAAGTGACCGCGCCTACTGGCAACGCGGCCATTTACGGTTTGGTGCATTTTAAATCAGTTGCTGTTGGCATGATTCCCATTGACGCCGAAGGCTACACCTGGTTGGTGGGCCAACAACGCTATACATTGGATAGTTACTCTTGGGAGATTCCTGAAGGTGGTAGTGCAGCAGATGAAGATCCGCTGTTGGCCGCCCAACGAGAGTTACAAGAAGAAACCGGCATCACTGCCGCTAACTGGGCACCGCTGCTGCGATTACATACCTCGAATTCTGTGACTGACGAATCGGCTATCGCCTATATCGCACAAGGCTTAACCATTGGCGAAACTCAACCCGACGACACGGAATTAATCCAACTTAAACACCTGCCGGTTCAGCAAGCTATAGAGATGGTGATGGATGGAGAAATAACAGATGGCCTAGCGATGGCTTCACTGTTAAAACTGCAGCTGTTGCTGCAACGTGGGGTGATCAATATCTAGCGTTGCTCTAGGGTGTCATCGTGCTCTTCAGTCACGTCGTGTATATCCTGCCCATCACTGGCAAAGTGTTTTTCGTAGCGGTCCAAATTATCCTCACCTACGCCATCATATTCATCAGTGAAATTTTGATAATTGCCCGTTTCACCTAGCTCGTAATCCAACACCACTCCGTGATCGTCCATCGTATCTAGGGTGCCACCAAAAAGCTCCGAATCATATGAGCTTAATGCACTTGTAGCGGTAGCTTCTGAGTCATTAGCCAGATTATCATCCAGACCACCACCCAAGTCGATATCAGCGCTATCAAGTGCAAGAGGTGCCTGAACGCGACGCTCGGAAGTCATCGCCGGACCAGCTGGCGCGTCTCGTCGATCAAGCCATGGCTTACCAGGCACCGAATGTGTAGTGCCATCAATTCCGCCTTCACCCAGCTCTTCATGGTGCGATACAATATTGATCTGTCGCAGCATGCTAATAGGCAAGGCTAAAAAGAAAATCCAGTAAAGCTCTCGATTAACCAAGAAGCGCGCTTCTGAAAAATTACTAACTAAAAACGCTACAACAAACCCCAGCACGAATAAAACACCTACTTGTTGTTTTTCGTACTGACAATAAAAAATCTCTATTAACTGCTGCGCTACCATCAACAAAGCAATGCAGGCTAACGGCAAACCAATTTCAGATGCCACTTGCAATAGGCCGTTGTGCGCATGAAACACAACCCAAGTGAAATCAGTTAATGATTGCTGAACCCAGATAGTGGAATCAGTCGGAAACCATAATGCACCGTAGCCGTATCCGGTTAGTGGTTTGTTCATGATCAGCTTCCAGGTCTGTTTCCACACCTCGCCACGGCCAGTTAGATCGTCCGTGCGGCCAACCAGTTCGGCTGTATCAATATTGGAAGCAACCATTGCCACCAGGCCCACAAACAAAATGGCCATTATCGCCATACGAATAAAACCCAGCTTGAATCGGATCGCAATATAGATGTACAAACACACTGCACCCGCAATTAGCAGAGCCAATAGCGATGTGGCTGAGTGGCTAAAGTAGAGCACTCCCAAACAGACACCCGCTAGTAACATACAAATCAATTTAAAAAATGCGGTGTCAGTGGACGGGAACAATGTGATGTACAACAGCACACCTACAGCGGCCCAAAAACCAAGGGCATTTTTGGAATTTAGTACGCCCTTCCAAACCTGGATGCCTTCGTAGGTTTCAATACCAAGATCAGGCAGTGACAAAGCAGCTGCAGCGCTTGCCAGCATTATCCCGCCCAGCACTACCGCTAATACACGCAAGATGGTTAACAGCGGCACCATAAAGCCGATGTAGATGGCGAGAATTGAACAACCGAATAAGTGCACCACGCGCTCAGCCGATACGAGTGCAATCGGAGACCAGGCGACAGAAATAATGCAACCTAGCAACAAAATGACTAGCAAAATCCGATAGCGCGTTATCCAGGATATCCAGTTGATTCCGTGAGAAAACATCAAACCGGCAAAAGCCGCTAAATAGGCTGCCACCCAAATTAGCGTAACCACTGTGTTTAGCTGGGGTACAAAGTGCACCATCGTTGAGTGCATGGCACTCGTGCCCAGCAATATTGTTAGTACTAACAGAGCAATAGCGATCAGTGACACTCTAGCGTGGGCCGCCGGCTGGCTGTAGCTTGCTACGCGCACCGGTTTTCCCGGTGCATTATAATAATCCTCATGGCTTAATCATAGCCAATGCGGCCCGTTTGCGCTGAGTAGCCTGTGATTCATTCGCCTTCGTAACCGCCAGCCAACTGACGCAAGCGTGGCTATATGTTCACCACGCCATTATTGGTGATTCTGCTGTAACTCAGCGATTGATCCAGATGCTCAGCTCGCCAGCTCAGCATGCCTTCGGCGCAGTCGACCCTGATGAATTGATAATCAGGGTGGTTAATCACGTTATCGCATTCTGTTGGGTCGGCTGAGAGGTCGAATAACATATTAGGCAGGCCTCCAAAATGCACATATTTGTATGAATCGGCGCGATGCACGCATAGATTGCATTGCGAGCTACCCAAGCCCAGCGAGTGTTCAGCGAAGCGGGTGTCGATATTACGAAAATCAAATTCCCAATGCGCAGCGGTTCGCCAATCGTGTTTTGTATCGCCCCGCAAAAACGGCACCACTGAATGCCCATCCAGATGTGGAGGTAGTTTTGCGTCAGCCAAATTTAACAGCGTTGGCATTAAATCCACGCTTTCAGTAAAGTGCTCTACCACCGTACCGCGTTGAGCTTGATCTGGCGTTTTTATGATTAACGGCACGTGATAGCTCTGATCATAAAAACCTTGTTTACCCAGCAATCCGTGATCGCCCATCATTTCACCATGGTCAGATGTAAACACTACAACAGTGTTGTCCCAAAAACCTCGCCGCTTTAAGCCATCAAACAATCGGCCAAGCTGTGCATCCACCTCTGCAATCATGCCGTAGTAACACGCCGCGATATAACGCAAATCATCAGTATTCCAATCTGAAATCATGCCCTGCGTACCAGGGATAAACCGAGATTTAGGCAGCACCGAAAACGCGTACTTAAGATACGGATGGCTATCAGCCGTTTTTTGCCAATCATCACCACCCGCAAACGCTGGCACATCCGATGGTGAAAACAGTGTGTTGTACGGTGCAGGCACCGTGAATGGAGGGTGCGGCCTGAGAAAACTGACATGGGCAAACCAACGATGATCGTCATCACTGGCCATGGCATGTGATTGTTCACCTAACCAGCGATCAAACTCATTAACCATAAAAGCGGTTTCGGTATGTTCTGCACGGTATTGCGGCGCGGCGGATTTGGGGGGATCATCAACGCCTGCAGCGGGCGTGTGCATACTATTACTAGCCAGCGCACCTTCATAACCTTGTTGTTCCAACCAAGACAACCAAGGGCGCTGATGATCCGGCAAGCTCACCCGCCAATTAAAACCGGGCAGCAACCCTTCATAGCTTGTTAGCACCGGGTCAAGCGCCGGTAAACCTCGGGGGTCGGGGGCTTGATCGGTGTAGCCAAACATCGTGGGGTCATAACCTAAACGCCGAAACGCTAAGGCAAGGGTGTCGTGCCTCTTATCAAGCGGTGAACCATTTACACATACTCGGTTATTCATTTGATATAGGCCGGTATACATACATGCTCTTGCAGGCGAGCATGGCGTTGCACCCGCGTAGTGCTTATTAAAACGCACTCCCTGTGCAGCAAGCGAATCAAGGTGTGGTGTTTTAACGACTGGGTGACCAGCAGCAGACAAACAATCGCCACGCCATTGGTCAGCCGTTATTAGTAAAAAGTGTTTCTTAGACATGCGATCGCCCTTTGTGCCCCTAGCCTTATTCTGCACTAGACATACGATCGAGAAAACCCAAATGACGAACAGATTTTGACATAGGTCGCATTAACGATAGATCCGATCTATGCTCAGAGCGGAGCAACTGATCCAAAGGCAAGCGGAATATGAACGAGAATCCTGAGTTAGGTGATACCGAGTACGCGGGATTCTGGATTCGGGTCGCCGCTTCGCTCGTCGATATCGTGTGGCAGATTGTTGTTTTCGGTGCGATTGCTTGGGCAATATATGGCGACGCACTACTTGATACGCTAGTTAGCTGGGTAGTCTCAGAGGAGCCTCTCGCAGGAGAACTGCCTATGATGCTGTATCAAAACCTTTTACCGGCACTGGTCATTGTTCCTTTCTGGTTTTTTTTCGGGGCAACGCCGGGGAAAATGCTGTTAGGTTTAAAAATTGTTCGCGCATCAGATAGCAGTAAAATTGGGATTGGGCGAAGTATCCTCCGATTCTTGGCCTATATTCCAGCCACTGTAATATTGGGTATTGGATTCATATGGGCAGCCTTTGATAAACGCAAACAAGGTTTACACGACAAAATAGCCGGCACTGTGGTTATCAAAACAAGAATCAGTAGTTAGTGCGCATTCGCACCTTGCACAAACAAGACACGGTTATTCACTTATACAGTTTATACGTCAGGGCTTGCTCAATACAATGCGCAAGTGCCACTTTAGTTGAGTTCACCGAGCTGGTTAACACCACTGCCCTATTGCCTTCAAATTCAAACTCATGTGAATATTGTGCTCGGAACGTTTCGATTAACGAAGTACCACAATGAAAAAACATCGCAGGCTTCCCAGACTGACTCATACCCAACCGTATCATCGAGCCGGTTTGCGGTTTCACTGTTAAATAACTCAATTGCCCCCATCGAAGTACCTCTGATAGCTCTCCAACATTTTTCGTTCTTGCGTGTATGGCCAGAATCAACGAACGTAGCTGCGTTAGTGCCTTGCCGACCTCTCTGGGAAATTGCGCCAGCGTTTCTTGAGCCAACTCGATGTCTCCGCCGGTAATTGCCTTACCTTTGCTTTTAGTTGCACACATAGTCATTGCTCCGTTTAAATTGAGTCAGCTTACAATGGTAAGCAAAGCTGGGTAATTAGTTTAGTGGGTGCAACCTCTTTCGGGTTATTAATGTAGATCTCGACATTAGGCGCATCGGCTGCAATTTCTTTGGCAGGCGTATGGCTATTGGCTAGTTGGTCAGCAGCCCGTTCCAGGCGTAAGCGGATAATAGTGGCAGCCACTGCCTAGCCCTGCATCGCTTTGTAGATGCGATGCCAGTGGTAGGGAGGCATATGCGCGATCTCTGCAAGATCACCAATACGGATGTCATCATCCAAATTGCTAGGCACATGATTGACGACCTTGTTAAGCCGGTTTTGATAAATTTGAGCAGTTGTCAGCTTTGTCATTTGGGCTATCCCATTGTTTATATGCGAAACCAAAGGATGACTCAAGGATAACTGATTAATTCAGCGGAATTTAACGCTTTGGTGAAAGCGCTGCGCTTCTGCTAGGGTGTACCTGGCCAGTTTCAGCGATCGTCGAACAGATATCATTGCTACGCGAATCAGTACGATCAATCCGTAAAGGACAAGTTCGACACACTAAAAACGTGAACTCGCTGCGTTGTATGTGTGGCTGTATTAGTACCGATACACTTGTTTTACTACTACCAAAATTGCATTGCTGATCCCCATTATACTAGCGTAGCCCACCCTAGGACACACTATGATCTCTCAAATTTCGACACCTTTTCAATTCGCGTTCGCGCTACTTATCAGCTCGTGGCTTGTTGTCGGCTGTTCTAGCTCCAGCGGCACGCCATTGCCTGGAGATGAGATGACACCAATAGATGGGGCTGATACGAACGGAATGAATAGTGGCTCCGCGAATGATCCAGTTGTAGCCGACCCTTTAATTCAAAACACAACACGCGTTAGTTTTAACATCCAAGTTCCTACTTACCAATCTAACGCATTACAGGTTCGCGTGATGTGGGGCGAGAAAGATATCACAGCGAGCTGGGTGGGCGATGAGTTTTGGTCAGCCTCTGATGACTTCCCAACTAATACAGAAAACAATCTTGTGGTGTCATTCAATGATGAGAATGGCGACATCACCGTAGGCACTTTTGAACAAATGTATAAAACGGGCTCAAACGCTTCTGCGGCTTTTCAAATCACCGCTGAACAATTTGATACAGACAAGTGGGACACTGATAGCGATGGCGTTAGCAATCTTACCGAGCTGGTCGCGGGAAGCTATGCGTCCGAAGCGACGCGAGTGTTGCTCTTTAGCGAGACTCGCGATTTCCGTCATGAGTCTACTGAAGTTGCACTGGTCGCGCTTGAGCAGCTGGCAACGTCCACCGGGTTTCAATCAGATCGCGCCAATGACTCCGCCGGAGTGTTTACCGATGCATACCTTGCCAACTACGATGCCGTGGTTTGGGTGATGACTTCGGGCGATGTGTTGGACGATAGCGAGCAAGCTGCGTTTGAACAATACATCCGCTCAGGTGGTGGCTACGCAGGCCTACATGCAGCGAGTTTTACTGAATACGAATGGCCTTGGTACGGCAGCCTTGTTGGCGCCTATTTCGATACTCATCCAGCGATTCAATCAGCCACCCAAATTGTAGAGGACACATCTCATTCATCGACTGCTCATCTAAGCTCAACATGGACACGCAGCGATGAGTGGTATGACTACCGCAGCAATCCTCGTGCAGAAGTGACTGTGCTACTTAGCCTAGACGAAAGCTCATACACCGGTGGAATAATGGGTAACGACCATCCGAGCGCTTGGTATCACGACTATGATGGCGGGCGATCCTGGTACACCGGCGGTGGCCATACTGATGAGAGTTACTCAGAGCCAGATTTTCGCGCGCATTTGTTGGGTGGGCTGCGTTATGCAGCCGGGCGGGATTAATGGGGGACAGACCACGATTATTTTTCAGCTACACGAGAAAACGGCCTGCCCGCCTTCCCACGCTTTGCCCTACAGCCAAGCGTTGTCTCAACCTTGCTGACAAAAACATCACTGCCCAGTGCGTAGTTGCCCCTAGTAGATTGGCGAATTTGTTCCATCATTTCTGACGGCATGCAATTATGAAATAGTGACCGATAATTTTTTGTGCGCTTACACCTTGGTAGCCCCAATCGCAAATAGTGTTCGTGAGGAGTGATCAAATTCAGCTCATCACCTTGTGCATTGTAACGGTAGCTTGTCCATGGATACTCAGCTGGATGTTCAACCATTCCAGCACGGACCGGGTTCATTTCAATATATCTATAACACGCAAGCAAGTAACTCGCTTCCCAAACTAGGCAGGACTTGTAACGTCCCTCCCATAACGTCCCACTACGATTATACCGGCGATTCACATACTGTGTATATCGCTGACCAAGGTGTTTCATTAACAGGGCTATGCTCTCAACTTTTTCTCCAGTTAACAACAAATGAACGTGATTAGTCATTAAACAGAATGCATGTATCTGACATTCATGCTCTGCGCTGTACTCTTCCAACCAGCTTAGATACCTTCGATAGTCACCGGATTGATAGAAGCAAGCTTGACGATTGTTGCCGCGTTGAATGACGTGAGCTGCAATTCCAGGCAGCATCAAACGAGCTCTTCTTGGCATTGTTATTCCTCCGTGAATAAAAAATCAGACAGCACGATTGGTGAGTTTTTCTAGCTTGCAACAACTTTCCAACCGTTACGTAGCAAATTGAATTAGGGAGTTGGGAGCAACTAATTGTGGTCTGTCCCCCATTAAAAGGTCACCCACGATACCCCAAGGCCTCAACCAACGCCTCCTCCCCAATTTCATCAACCCCTTCCAAATCCGCAATAGTCCTAGCAACTTTCACCATCCGATACGAGGCCCGTACTGACATATGCGCAGAATCCATCGCTTGTTTTAACAAGGCCTTTTCATCATCACCCAATTTGCAATGACGCTTAAGCTCTCTGCCGGTTAGCGTGGCGTTTTGCGCGCCTTGCCTATCAAGTTGTATTTGCCGCGCAGCTATTACACGTTGGCGAATATCGACACTAGGCTCCGATGAAACTTGATCTAACAACAACTTGCTATCGATACGCGTCATCGCTACGTGCAAATCAATACGATCTAAAAATGGACCCGACAGCCTTTGTTGATAACGCAGGATTTGATCAGGTGTGCATCGGCAATTGAAATCGGCGTCCCCATCGTAACCGCAAGGACATGGGTTGCGGGCTCCTATAAGTTGAAATCGCGCCGGGAAATCGGCTTGGCGTGATGCTCTCGAAATTGTGATAGTGCCTGTTTCCATCGGCTCTCTTAATACATCCAGTACAGTGCGAGAGAATTCTGGGATCTCATCTAAAAAGAGCACACCATTGTGTGCAAGCGATGCTTCGCCCGGCATGGGGACTGAGCCACCGCCAACCAAGGCAACACCTGATGCCGTGTGATGCGGCGAGCGGTAGGGGCGCATTGCCCATAGCCTTGCATCAAAACCGGTATGTGTAATTGATAACACCGATGCAGTTTCCATTGCTTCGCCTTCGGTCATTGGTGGTTGAATGCCAGGCATGCGTGAGGCGAGCATGGATTTGCCCGTACCAGGAGGCCCGGTCATTAACAGGTTGTGGCTGCCCGCCGCCGCTATCTCTAATGCTCGCCGCGCTTGCTGTTGGCCCTGCACATCTGACATGCAGGGGTATACGGTATTTAGGTCCACCGCTGTTTGCGCAAGCTTCACTGTTGAGCGTGTGGATGAGCTTGCCACTCTAAAACCTGAGCCAGCCATCAGTTTGGTTCGCGTTTGCAACACATCTACCGCTTCATTAAGCGTATCCACTCCAACACAATCAATACTAGGGTTAAGCAAGGCTTCAGCCTTATTCGCCAAGGGGATAAGCATGGCAGTATTTTTGTTAGCTAGATCAATTGTTGCAGGCAGCACGCCTGATACGCTGCGCACATCGCCGCATAAGCCAAGCTCACCCACAATCACCATTTCATCAGTGCAGCGAGCAGGCAATTGTTGCGTGGCAATGAGTATTCCTATTGCTATAGGCAAATCGTATCGACCACCCTGCTTGGGTAAATCAGCAGGCGCAAGATTAACAATGATCTTAACCTGAGGGTAAGTCAGACCAGCGTGAGTGATGGCAGCCTTTACGCGATCTTTACTCTCGCGAACAGCGGACTGAGGCAAACCCACAATTGCAATACCGGGCAAACCGCCGGTGATGTGGACTTCTACAGTGACTTCTTGGGCGTTAACACCCGATAACGTGCAGGACCGCACGGAAGCAAATGACATAGTGAACATCCTTGTTCTTATGAATAAGCAATAGCCTAACGCGCTTGCTGCCACATTAGCAAGACCCAATTAGCAGCTCAGGGAATGATATTTCTCTAACGATCCTGCAGCGACTCCATTTCAGATGATAGAGTTGTTTAAGCATTGCTCTAATCGTATTGTTCCAAGCATCATCGTGTACAAAACCATAGTATTCAGACACTATTCCAGTTACCGGATTAGTCGTAATCAAGCTTGATAAACACTAAACCATGACAAACCAATCTCACAAGGCTACCTATACCGAGGGTTCGGTATTCGGGCACATCAGCAACTTGGCAATCATATCGGCGATCGGCATGTTCGCCATTATGATTGTCGATCTGGTGGATATGTATTTCATCTCTATTCTCGGCATACCTTCACTGGCTGCGGCGGTGGGCTTTGCTGGGCTGGGCTTGTTTCTCGGGGCATCGATCACGATTGGGATATCTATCGCCGTATCGACCGTGGTTGCACAAGCACTAGGTGAGCAGAATGAGTCGCGTGCTCAGCGCTACGCGACGCACGGCCTGCTTTACTCCTTGGCTTGGACCATTCCTATTACGATTGTGACACTGGTTTATGCAGAAGAATTACTGTCATTAATTGGTGCAAGTGGTGAAACCCTCTCGCTTGCTGTAAATTACTTTCGAATCGTTGGCGTGTCTTTGCCCATTTTAGGGCTGGCTATCGCTGCCAACTCTCTGTTGCGCGCTGTTGGTGCCGCAAAGCTCTCCATGTGGTCAACCATCATTGGTGGCCTCGTGAACGCAGTGATTGATCCAATGCTGATTTTTGGCGCAGGTCTTGGCTTAACCGGTGCCGCCATTGCCTCAGTCATCTCCCGCATTACAGTGGCAGTGATTGCGCTATATAGCCTGGTAAAAAAACATGGGTTAATAGTACGGCCAGTTTGGTCAGAGTTAATCCAAGACTTTAAATCGTTAAGCGCCATCGCATTCCCATCCATCCTGACCAATCTTTCTGGCCCTATTAGTGCGGCTTTTGCCACTTCGCAAATGGCACGCTTTGGCACCGACGCCGTTGCCGCAGCGTCCGTGATAGGTCGAGTCACACCGGTTGCCTTTGCTGGGCTATACGGCTTATCCGGTGCCGTAGGCCCCGTCGCATCCCAAAACATGGGTGCAAAACAATTCTATAGAGTACGGGAGTCGTTAACAGCTTCAGGCAAATTCGTTGCCCTCTATGTCATCCCCGTTACGGTGTTGATGTACCTGGCTCAAGACGGGTTGATAGGCATCTTTAATTTAGAGGGGGAAGCCGCCGAACTGCTGAAGTTCTACGCAACCTTCGTAGTGGGTTCCTACATTCTGTTTGGACTACAACTCAGTGCCAACCCGTTATTTACAGCACTACGCCACCCCGGATTCGCAACCCTAAGCAATATCATTCGCGATCTGGTATTAGCCATACCGCTCGTTTTTTTGTTGTCAGCAGAATTTGGCTCACGCGGGGTATTGGCAGGCCAGGCATTAGCCAATGCATTGGCAGGCATTCTGGCATTTGCTACCGCCTACTGGATGAGCGGTAAGGTAGAGCGTGGTGAACCGATTGGACCCTCGTTACTCAAGACTCGATTTCATCGGCATCGACCTGTTGTACCTGGTGTTCAACATCGAGGCTAGGCACCGGTACTTCAGCTCACATACGATAACTTAATAATAAGGCGATTATTACAGTGACAGATTTTCTTCTATTAGCATTTATATTTTTAGTGGCTGGCGTGGTGGCAGTACCCATTGCCACGCGGCTGGGATTGGGGTCGGTATTGGGCTATCTTATAGCGGGTATCGCCATCAGCCCGCTGCTGGCACTGCTCGGCGTTGACGTTATTTCGTTACAGCACTTTGCAGAATTCGGCGTCGTCATGATGTTGTTTCTGGTGGGCATGGAGCTTGAACCCAAAGTGCTTTGGTTAATGCGCGCCAAGCTTATTGGCGTTGGTGGTGGGCAAGTTGTACTGACCGCAATGCTGGTAATGGGCGCGGCCATGGCCATGGGGCAACCGTGGACCATTGCGCTTGCTATCGGTTTGGTTTTTTCACTTTCATCAACAGCAATCGTGCTACAGACGCTCAATGAAAAAGGCTTGATGCGCAGTGATGGTGGTCAGTCAAGTTTCTCTGTGCTGTTATTTCAAGATATCGCTGTTATTCCTATGCTTGCGCTGGTACCTCTGTTGGCATTACCAGAACTCATGGACGTAGCGGCAACACATACAAGCGATGGAGAAGAACACGCCAGCATGAGCTTGGTTGATGGCTTGAACGGTTGGCAAACGACATTGGTCACCATCGCCGCAGTGGCTTTTGTTGTTGGCGCGGGTAATTGGCTAACCAGCCCGATGTTCCGTTTTATTGCCAGCGCTGGGCTACGTGAACTATTCACCGCAGCGGCCCTCATGCTGGTAGTGGGAATTGCATTGTTGATGTCGTTGGTTGGGCTGTCCCCTGCATTGGGTACATTTGTAGCCGGTGTTGTTTTGGCTAACAGCGAGTATCGTCACGAGCTTGAATCTGATATCGATCCATTTCGAGGCCTTCTTCTTGGTTTGTTTTTTATGACGGTTGGCGCAGGCATCAACTTCGCGTTGCTGTTCGATAATCTAGGCTTAGTGCTTGGCTTAACCCTAGGGATGATGGCTATTAAGGTGCTGGTGTTATTGCTGTTAAGTTTTATATTCAAAATACGCGGCACTGATCGATGGCTATTTGCATTGGGATTGGCACAAGCCGGTGAATTCGGATTTGTTCTGCTCTCGTTCACCGTAGCCAATTCGGTAATTCCAACAGCGCTTGCTGATCGTTTGCTTCTAGTGGTTGCACTGTCGATGTTGCTTACCCCTGCGCTATTTATTTTTTATGATCGTGTTATTGCACACCGATTTTCCAAACATCAACAGGATGAAGCAGACGACATTGACGAAACCAGCCAAGTGCTCATTGCCGGGCATGGGCGTGTAGGTGGTGTCGTCAGTCGTATGCTCAAAGGGGCAGGAATTCATGCAACTGTCGTCGATTTCAGTTCGTCGCAACTGGATATGCTACGAGCCTTCGGGATAAAGGCATATTTTGGCGACGCAACTCGCCCAGATCTTCTGGAAGCGGCTGGCATTCGAGCAGCATCGCAATTTATCGTCGCCATTGATGGAAAAGATCAATGCACCGAGCTGGTTAAATACGTGCGCCGGAATTATCCGCACGTGCATGTCATTGCACGGGCGCACGATAGAATGCATGTTTACGATCTGTACGCGGCGGGTTGCAGAGACATCATCCGTGAGACGTTTGATAGTTCGGTTCGCATGGGTCGATCAGCATTCACAGCCCTGGGCATGTCTAACGAAGAGGTTGAACACGCCGCAGATGGCTTTGTCGCCGATGACAGAACTTCCATGATTATTATGGCTGGGCTCTATGATCCCGATATCCCCTCTGCTGAAAACCCCGACTACGTTAATAAGGTTAAAGAAATATCCGCCATACTTGAAACGTTAACCGCTGAAGGGGCAAGTGGTTTTGGTCAATTGTCGCAAAAAATGGCTAAAATGGGTGATGATCCGGCCGAAATAGTGAAACGATTTCAAGATGAGGCTGATGCGAAGTAGATCCACCTAAAAGCAATTACTGGGTTTATCCCGATAAATTTTAATATCAAAAACACCTCCGTTACATCTTGTTACAACTTGTTGTGGTTACGATATGTTCTGCAGCCGCCTTAGTCCGATACTAACTCCATACCTTGCAGCGACGAGGTACCACTAAACACACAACGTTAGAGATTGGAGATTACTTATGAATACAATGACAACGATCATCGTAGTAACAACAACGGCTGCGGCCATTGCATTCGGCGCAAACGCTTATGCCAAACGAGATGCTGGCCATCACGGTGACAAAATTGTCAGCCGCATTGTTAAGCGTTTGGACTTGGACGATTCTCAAGCTGAAGCACTTAAAGCCTTGCAGGCCGAAATAATCGAAACCCGCACACTCGTAAAAGATAATAGCGCAGACATGAAAGGGCAGCTCTCTCAAATGTTCAATGCTGATTCATTTGATCAAGGGGCAGCCCTAAGCTTGATCAATGAACGTGCAGCAGCCTTTCAGGCCAATGCACCTGAATTAGTTGCCACGGCTGGTACGTTTATCGACAGTCTTAGCCCAGAGCAAAAAGCGCAGGTGCAAAAGTTTATGGATCACAAGGGCAAGCGCTTTGGACATCACCGTGGACATAGCGACGAGTAATATTATTAAACAAGGCCACCAGTGAAAGTCGATTTGATAAGCTCTAGCCATGCATCCAGTTTTACTTATCGACGATGACGGGAAACTGGGCGAAGTACTCACCGAGTACTGCGCTCAGTTTTCTATTGCAATTGATCCGGCGCTCACTCCCAGCGCTGGATTAAAAAAACTTGCACAACACCGATTTGATGCAGTGATTCTTGATGTCATGCTACCCGAGATGAACGGGTTTGACGTTTGCCGCGAGATCAGAAAAACCAGCGACATCCCCATCATTATGCTTACCGCTCGAGGCGATGTAACTGACCGTATCGTCGGCCTTGAAATTGGCGCAGATGACTACCTACCCAAACCGTTTGATCCGCGCGAGCTTGTGGCCCGATTACTCAGTAATATCAAGCGGCATATTGCCAGTAGTCATCAGGTAGAAAGCTCCCCACCGGTTATGCATTACGAAGGCCTCTCGATTCACCCGATTGAGCGCGAAGTACGTATTGCAGACAAAGCGGTAGAGCTGACAACCAAAGAGTACGATTTATTACTACTGCTAGCCGAACAACCGAGCAAGGCGTTTAACCGCGATGAAATACTGCAGGCACTTAGAGGCGCTGAGAATGAGCTCTTTTCGCGCTCAGTCGATATTCTTGTTAGCCGCCTACGAGCAAAACTTAAACCCATTATTGCGATCAAAACAGTGCATGGCGCAGGCTACACGTTCACACTCCCTAAGAGGGATTTATGAATTCCTTGCGTAAATCATTATCGTTGCGACTGCTCGCTATATTTTTCCTGATCGCATTGCTCACGGTTTTTTTTATAGCACAATTGTTTTCCAGAGGAATGGGTGCGCAATGGAAAAACAATATTCAACCCCATTTGATTCAGTACTTGAGCTATGTACACAACGATGTAGGCAGCCCACCTGATCATAACAAGGCACTTTCCTTGTCCGAGCGATTACCCGTTAATATCTATATCTACAATGGCCCCACGCTTGAGTACGCGACTAACGGCAAGGCACTAGAATTCCAATCACTCCATTTCAGCGGCACGCAAAATAGGCAACCTGATAAGCACTCCCCGTCGGCAGGCAAGACTGCTCGCTTTGCGCTCCCACCCGATCACGCATTTGGTAGAGGCAAGCGGACGTCTTACCTAAGAGTTATGCAAAACGAGCATACTTTGTACTACGAATTACGCCGCCGCGAGGGGCGCAGCCACTATGACGATCACTTCGTATGGGTGTTGTTGGGCCTGGGAGGAATTTTATTGCTAAGTTACTTCATCATTAGGCGACAACTTTCGCCGATTAAAAAAATCAAACAAGGAGTTAGCCTGATGAGCCAAGGCGATCTGCAGCATCGCATACCAATATCGGGTAATGACGACCTGGCTCAACTCGGTGACAGCATCAACAAAATGGCTGAGCGCATAGAAACTATGCTTGATGCGAAACGGCAATTGCTAATGGCTATTAGCCATGAGCTGCGCTCACCACTGGCACGCTCTCGTATTGCCAATGAAATGCTACCCGATTCGATAAATAAACAACGTATAGGTGATGATCTTAATGAAATGGACAAACTTATCCACGAGATCATGGAATCGGAACGATTACAGCACCATACTGATCTGCACTATCAAACCGTTGATTTAACGGCGCTGTTGATTGACGTAACCGGCAATGATTCCGATTTTGTTCAGCTGAACATCAACACCGATGAATTTAAGATTGAAGCTGACGACGCCCGTATTCGCATCATGTTGCGCAACCTGATCAACAATGCCCTACAGCATGGGCGCATGGAGCAATCGGAAAATATAAACGTTAGTCTCGATCGATCCGATACAGACGCTATATTACGTGTAACCGACTATGGCCCAGGTATTGGCGCCAATCATATCGAGAATCTAGGCGAACCATTTTATCGGCCGGATGAATCCCGCACACGCACAACCGGGGGTTTTGGAATGGGATTAACATTAGTGAAACGCATCGTGGATACCCACGGTGGCACCTTAAAGATAGACAGTCAAACAACACAACCTAGCGGCACCACTGTGGAGGTACGCATTCCTATTAGGCAAACGCACTAATAGATCAGGGTTCCAACTTACCCGATTCCAACTTAGTCACCCGCCCTTCCAATTCCTTAACGCGTTGCATTGTCTTCTCCAGTAATTTCGCTTGAATATCAAAATCTTCGCGCGTTACTAGATCAAGATTACCCAAAGCGCTTTGCACCGCAGCCTTAGCGTTGGATTCAAAATCGGATTTCATTGATGCCACGCCCGGTGGCAGTAATTTGCCAAGATTCTCGGCCAGCTCATCAAATACTCGTGCGTCAATCATATTGCCTCCACATTAAATCGCTTGCCTTAGGCTACGATTAGCGGTTAAACGGATTAAAATGAACAAATGGAATATGCAAACGCACATTCGATTTTTTAAACAAACCTACCAACAACATACCTGCGATAAATCCGCCAATATGCGCACCAAATGCTACACCACCACCAGGCTCGGCAGCTGTGGTGACGGAGCTAACAAGCTGCATCACAAACCAAATGATCAACACCACCATTGCAGGCAACTTAACCGTTTGTATAATGATGAAAATGGGAATGACTAATAACACTTTGGCTTGCGGAAAGAGACAAAGGTACGCGCCCAGCACGCCTGAGATTGCACCACTGGCACCGATCATCGGTATGGTTGAAGCAGCGTCGGGCAATGCTTGCGCAAAAAATGCTGCGATACCACAAATTACGTAAAACATCGCGTACTTAACATGGCCCATCGCGGCCTCTATGTTGTTACCAAACACCCACAGGAACAACATGTTTCCAATTAGATGCATCCAGCCACCATGCAAAAACATGGATGTAAACACCGTAGCCTTATCCGGCACCATGGCAACATCGGCACTCAACTCCATCCCGCCAAGAAGCACGGCCGGTATAGCACCTAGCGCATAAACTATCACTTGCTGCTGATCAGGTGAGCGAGTGAACTGCCACAAAAACACGCTCACACACGCAGCGATTAATGCATATGTTACAAGCGGTATAATCGATACAGGATTCTCGTCGTGAATGGGAAACATGGTTTAGGCGGCGGCTGGCGAAAACTTCATTGCCACTTTCTCAGTACGAAGAAATACCGGCTGCTCCTCTGTTGAGGCTTTTTTATTGTAACGATACCCAAGCGAACTAAACGCGTTGACCGCATCGGTACTTTCGAGTCGCTCATCGATTAAATATCGAGCCATTGCGCCACGAGCTTTTTTGGCAAAAAAACTAATCACTTTATAGTTACCATTTTTCTCATCTTTAAATACTGGTGAAATAAGATTTCCTTGCAATATTTTTTTGTTGACCGACTTAAAGTATTCGTTAGACGCTAAGTTAACGACTGATTGATCGCCGTGTTTGGCAAGGTCAGCATTGAGTGACTGGGTAATTTGATCGCCCCAAAAATCGTACAAATTGCGGCCGCGGGTTGTTTTAAGTGACGTACCCATTTCCAGACGATACGGCAGCATTAAATCCAGCGGCTTTAAAACACCATACAATCCGGACAAAATCCGCAACTGTTTTTGTGCGAATCGAATATCGCTCATCGACATAGTGTCAGCGTCAAGGCCAACATACACATCGCCTCGAAAAGCCTGGATCGATGGCCGCGCGCTGTTGATATCGAAATCAGCTTGCCAGGTTTTAAACCGATCAACGTTTAGATCTGCCAACTTATCGCTGATGCTCATCAGCGACGAGAGCTTTTTACTATTGTATTTTTTTAGCACGCCAACAAGCTTTTCGGACTGATCAAGAAACTGCGGCATTGATACCTTTTTCGTACGCGATGGCGTTTCGTTATCAAGCGTTTTGGCTGGAGAAATTAAAACTAGCATGGTCAATTTTCGCCGTCGGCCTACACCGACCTGTTGTGAGCTATTTGTTATGGAAAATTCGTTATGAACAATTTATTATGAACCTGATTTTAATCGGAATTATAATCGCTGAAACTCAGCATGAATTTCGATATCGACATTATCCGCTATTATGCCTTCAAACGCATCCATACCGAATGCAGCTCGTGAGATAGTGGCTGCGCCTGTAAAGCCTAGCGTGTACTTGCGGGTAAGCAGATTATCCGCACCTCCATTAAAACGGCCGATAAGTGTTATTGGCTTGGTAACACCAAGAACTGTTAATTCTCCACTCACTTGCAAGTCACCGTCAGATCCTAATACCACATCGGTACTATCAAACGCCACTTGAGGGTGACGATCAGTATCAAACCAATAGCCGCCGCGAAGCGTATCTTCTAGATCTTCGTTGTTAACATCAATGCTGGACGCTTCAATAACACCCTCAATTTTCATGGATTCGATGTTGGCTGGGTCGAACTCGAGCGATGCATCTACCGTATTAAACCGCCCAACAATCGTAGACAAGCCCAAGTGTCCGATTTTAAAATTGACGTAGGCGTGGTCTTTATCTAGCTTGTAGTTTCCCGAGCGCAACTTAACCAGCTCCTGGGTGTAATTGGGCCGAATGATGCTTGCACAGCCACTGACAAACAATAGTAGTACCAAACAAACCAAATAACGTTGTGCCCGAGCTTGTCTATTGATACTCATCCCTTTACTCCCCCCTATGCTCATTAGTGAAATCTCTATGCAATGGCCGCAGCCTTCGCCATTTTAATGCGATTAATGGTGACGTCCACGATACTCACACCTAACACCCAATTTAACACTAGTATCGAGCCCCAAACGCCTCTGACACCTAGCTTCAATACACATATGGAAATGTAAAATAAAATAAGTTGCCCAACCACCTGCCTGGCAATGTTGAAGTACAAGGCAATACGAGGCAGCTTAAAGCCTTGAAGCACCGCAGCGCTTAAAATATCAGTGCAACAGCTGGAAATATAAAGGCTTCAAAGTACAAATAAGTCACGCCAATTGCTCGCACCACAACGGCATTGGTAAAAATCGCCGAATTTAGAAACAAACGTCACTAGGACAATACCGCCCGCAGCAACAAACAACGTAGAGGCTGATGCCTACAGTGCCTGCCAGCACAACTCGCATATAACTAATGGCAAGTGATAGAAAACATCATCCCCAAGCCTGCCGGCATAGCAAGCTGCGTAATAAGGCCTGGGATCGGATCAGTACGCAGGTTCAATGCTGCAGGTTTCGCGCTTAAGGGGCCGATCAGCCTACTCTGGGTGGGGCCTAGAAGGGATGATAACTGGGCTGCAGGGATAGGGCTCCTGATCCTCAACAAGCGACAAAATCCATAGGTAATTCTACCGACAAGCGGCAGATCCCGGCCAATAACGCCAATTGAAACGTAAAACCTTGAAATGACAGGCTGTAAACTATGGCGATTAAGTCGTTTTCAACGCTACACTACACACTTGGACAATCTGCACAAACCAAATCGCAATGCGTAAAATCATCACCATCGGCATCCTGAGCGTTACTCCGCTGCTTGTTTCTCAGTTGCAGGCAGCTACTGATCTCGCTTCGCTTACAGCTGAAGCCCGAAGTGCCATCGGCCGACTGTGCTCACCAGTTCAGTATCGCGAAGGCGCGAAGGCGTATCGCCGGTGTGTGCAATCCGAGATCCAAAGCCAGCAACGAGGTGGCCGCAGTGCGCTCACTACGCTTAGTTTTGATGACAAATATGCCGTGCAGCAGTTTTGTGCAACAGCAGGCGACTCCTATCAAAGTTGTGTGGAAAGCCAAGTCGCTTCAGTTCGAAATATCCCAGCACCATCAATGAGCAACATCGCAGATGATGAGCAGTATGCAATTCAGCAATCCTGTTTTGCAGCTCAATCTACACAGGGCTTGCTCGCCTATCGCCAATGCGTAGGCAATGAAGTAGCAAGCCTGCGGCAACTACCCAGGATCGAGCTCGGCGCTATGCCGGTACTAGAACGCAACGCCTTGCAGCTGCGTTGCTCCGCCAATAGCAAAACTGCTTCCGCATACCGCCAATGTTTGGCAGTGGAATATAGCTCGTTTAGTCGCGTTGCACCCACGTATCAAGCAACACCAGCCTCTCAAACAACACCGGCAGCTGTTGTTGAGCAGGTAGCAGCACCAACCACTAACACAGCCACAGCCACACAAGTGGCCGAAACAGCCAAACCACAAGCCAGCAATCAAGTCGTTGCCACCACCAATGTTGCTCTTCCCGAAAACAATGCTCTACCAAGCAGCATCGACACGCAGCGAGCAACAGAAACTCAAGGCACTGCGCCAGAATTTCCAAGCATCCCTACTCCAGAAACAATAGCCGTAGAGTCAGCCCCAATAAAGTTAACACCGGCAGCGTCCACTGCGGCAGCGTCCACTGCGGCAGCGTCCACAACAATAGTTGATACGCCAAGGCCTGCAAGCGAGCCCCGTGTTATTACTCAGCCCGAGTTGGTCGAACAGATGGCACAGACCGAAATAGATGCACAGAACAATGTGCCGCCAGAAGCCTCACCCGGCGCTGGTTTGGTCAAGTTATTCAATGACACAACGGAGTCCATTAAGAACAAACTCGACTCGCTCACAGCGCTTGGCAAAGCCGTTGCAGCAGTGGTGCTTGCGCTACCCTTTTTATTGTTAGCGCTACGAAGCCTTGTGCGACGCAGACGCGAACAGCAAAGTGAAAGTTGGGACGCAGACTATCGACTACAGGCCACACCGAATGCCGTCAACAGCACTGAAGCAATTAAGGCACGTTGGGATGACGACTTCCTAAACGATGAAACACTAACCACAAAGCCTTATGTGGCCGAACCCGCCATCCATGCCGTGAAAGAAACCGCGGTAGATACGACAGCCACGCGCTTTGTCCCTCGGCCCAACCAAGCTACCTCTCCCATGCAAGCTGAAACACGCTGGCAATCGGGTTTTGGAAAATGGCTTGATTCAGAAACAATGGCTGAACGACAGCAGCATTGCACTGAATTTTTAATTTACTGGATGGCCTATGGCGACGAACGCCATGAAGAAGGCTTGAAAGAACGCATCTTTACACTGCAAAAACCTAATCAACACGACCTTATTAAGCGATGGGTGCTTAAGCAGGATATCTTCGCGTTTGCTGATACCATCAATTGGCTAAAGCGCAACACCAGTAAGGTTCAACAAGAACAGATATTGGATCTGCTGATGGCATTATTGGTTACTGAAAACAACGTCACGCCCAATCAAAATGTGCTTTTGCGCATGTTAGCCGACTCATTCGGCATTGGCGTCACCGCCCTGCAAGAGCGGTTCCAATATACCTACGCTCAAGATCTACCTGCATTTCCACGTACCGACAAACAAAGCTGGTGGCTGGAGCAATCACCAGAAACCACAATGCGCTGGGATGCTCGCCAAATGGCTAAGCTACCTGAAGCTGAGCAGATGCTCTCTCGGCTAGGGCTTAGTGGCGATTACACAGAATCAGACGTAGTGAAATCATTTCGTCGTGCGGCCAAACGATGTCATCCAGATCGCTTTTCACACCTAGGTCAATGGGAACAGTTGCTTGCACAGCGTCAGTACGAACGATTCGAAGAAGCACGCGATAAATTACTGGGGGTGTCGGTGTGAGAAATTTTTTCAGCTACCTAAGGTTGCCAGCATCTAGCAACAACAATCAAGTGCTCGAAGCATTAAGCAACGTGCCACATGATGAATACGACATTCATCATGTGTTATCAGATGATGTATCCACGACTCATTACAAACGCGTACATTTACAATGCACAGCGATGGCTGTGTTATTGGCATCAGCGAAGGAAGATGACGACATACTCGACAAGATGCAATGGCAGCAACGCCTAAGTGAATTTAACGTACTGGAAAGTAGAGCCGTCTAACTATTGATTCTCAGCATGGTTATTCGCTGACTGCCGTGTCAGGGTGCATGTTGCCGACATTGAACATCAGCAAAATCGAGCACAGCACGCGAGCCCGACAAAGAAAACGAGACTTTGTGGCCATTGGAGAACCTGAAAGCAGCATTACCACCCTCATCAACCTGCAGGCGCAACTTTATGCGTCGTGACGCATCACCGTTGTAATACGCCACGACCCTGCGATCAACCCCTTCTATCAGGGCTGGGAAACTCATCGGTGTGCGATCAATGGAGAACCCAGGAACAGAGAAAGTCGCGAGCAATAACTCAGCGGATCCATCAGTCGGAATTATGACGTCAGAAAACAAAGAAATTAAAGGTACACAGCCAAATCGAGGGATAAATCCTATGCGAAACCGCACATCTGAGTTTAGTGCATCCTGTGTGCCACCAGCGTATTCGGTAAGAACAGAGCCATCCGGGAGGATGTTCTCGTAACGAGCATAGGCCCAATTCTGTGAAGAAAATTGAGCTGATGCCGCATTCGCCGACACAAAGCCTGCGCCCGCCGCCAGCATCAGCGCCCAAAGGGCTGATCTGCAGTAGGACACCATTGTCGCCTCCAACATCTAATCTTGTAAGACTTGCAGTCTAACGGGTATCTCACAGAAATTCACATTTGACCGTTGAAGTTGTCGCAGGCAAGCATTTTGCTAACCAGTTCTCACAATCGAAGATTTCGGGAACAGACATGGCGCTGATCTTTTTTAAATATTGCCTCCCTGCATTGTTGGGATATATCTTATTTGTTGGCATTTCAGGCCAGCTAATGCCCTTTCGCAAGCCGTCAGAGCTAGCAGAGCGCCCATCGTGGTTATTGGGTCTGTGGACCGCTGTAGCGGTCACTTTGGGGCTCACAATCGCTCTTAATATGGCCTATCAGATGAACCTGTACGAAGTGCGGCAGATGCTGAAGCCCTCAGGATTCCTACTAGCTGGCATTCTAGCGCCGGGCTTAATCGCCTACTTCATCTACGCCCGCTCTGTGCGTCTGGAGATCGCCGCGCAAAGCCTGACAGAAGCTAGTTCTGCCGCTATAGCTGAAGATAGTGAATATGTTGGTTTCAACAATGTTGATGGTCGGGATACTGAGCCTGAAAAGATTTTTGACGACATCGACAACTACGAAGCGATCACGGATGAAGATATCGAGCTGCCAGTGACGGCAGCTAACAACATTCTCGTCGATGAATTTGCCAAGAAGGTCAACACTAACGAAGCAATTTTCGACAATCACGAAAACAGCATTATTGTTGACCGTGCTGTTGATGACGTAGAACTGGTTACTGGCATCGAACACATGAGCTGGACTGAAGCGCCGGCTACGCAGACGGCTGAGAGCGATACTTGGGTGACTGGTATTGAGCATATGCTTTGGAACGACGACGAGCCCGCTGTAGTAGTGGCCAACCCAGTCCCAATATTTAAAGAAACAGAAGTCGCTGAACAATGGGTTACTGGCATCGAACACATGACATGGCCTAAAGCTTCTGAAGCCGAAGTTGAAGCCGAAGTTGAAGTTGAAGTTGAAGCTTCTGTACCAGCACTAACAATTAATACAGATAATGCGCCGAATCCAGAATTAGAGCTTGCGGCTGAAGTTGAAATAATGCGCCGCTCCCTTTCGGACGAAGTGGCGTTACGTGAAGAAACTGAAAAGCATTTGCGCATCACACGTAGAGGCCTATCTGCCCTTGAATCTGAACAAAAGCACATTGAATTACAAAAAGCAGATGCTGTGATTGAAATTGAAGAAAAGCTTGAAGCACAGATCAAACGCACTTCAATATCTGAGGCACGTGCTGGGCGAATGGAAAAGCAAAAAACTGCTTTAGAAACTCAGATGCTTAAGCTAAAAACTTCAGTAGTCGAAGCTAAACGTGAAATCAGACAAAGCACTGCAGCTCGCGCAAAAGCGCTCAGCACTGCAAATAAATCAGTAGCGTTTGCACAACAAGCGATCAAAGAGCGCGGAATTTTTGAAGCACAATTAAAAGACGCAGAACTGGCTCTAAACAAGCGTCAAAAAACGATCGGTAGCTTGATCTCTGCCTTGGAGAAAGAAAAACTGCGCACACAAAGCGAGATATCTTCGATGGCAAAGCAATTTGTACTACATGAAAAGCAATTGCAGGCACGCAGAAGTATTGAACAAGTCTCACGTAAAGTTGAAGGCACGCTTGGTACACGTTTGGTAAAGAAAATAGCAACAGGAGCGAATAGGACCGTAGTTTAATGATATTGAAACGCGCGGAGGTCTAAGGTTATTTATGCCAGTCGCTTAAGCAGAGAAATGCCCACGCGAAGAAAAAGTAGCATCTGCATCGATATCATTATTAATAACATTACTTTCAAGATCTGCTCGCAAGCGCGCTTCTCTATCGTGACGACGCTGATAGTTAATACCGCTGTTTTCTTCGAAGAGTTGTCTCGCTCTGCGTTGCATGCCCATCATTATCCAGATGGCTAAAAGATATACGCCGAGAAATGCCACTAACAATGGCACTCCTTGAATCGTTAGAAAGGTAACAACCCCGGCAAATATCAGTGTGCAACAAGCGATGCCCCCCATAACCTGATATGGATTCATCTCACCGACTCTATAATTATCATTGTGTTGCAGAATATACTCTCGGTACTGTAACAAGGCAATACCGTTAATAACTTGACACTAGATAAGCCGCAGAGTTCAGAAATTTGTTTAAATATCGTCCAGCAACAAGGCCAACACCCCGTCGTTCACAAAGCGTTTTTCCTTGCCGAAACGGCATTCCCGCAGCACCCCTGCCTGCGCCAAGCGCCCGAGATAACTGGCAGCTGTCTGCCGCTTAGCAACGCCTGCATCCACTACATCACTGATGCCGCAGCTCGGATGTGCGCATATAGTGGCCAATGTTTGAGCATTACTAGTACCCGGTAGATGTTCATCAATTTTAATTAACAGCTTAGATCTAAGTTGCTCCAATAGATGCAGTTGATTGGTGCACCGATCCGCACAGTCAGTGATCTTCTGTAAAAAGAACAACAACCACGGTTCCCAGCATTGTTCACGGACGGCCTTGATTTGCATTTGCCAATAATCAGTAGCGCGATGACTAAATTGCCAAGCCAAAGGCAACACAGAACCTTTATTAAGCACGCCCTCTTCTGCCAGCATAATTTGATTGAGTACTTGAGCAGTAGCGGTATTAGAAAACGTAAAGGGGCGAATACAAATAAATTGGCAATGCGCTAGGCCAATAAGCAATAGCGGATTCATGTCGGCGGCGCCACGCCCAACAAATTGCTGCCAATCATCCAATAACAATTGCAAGCGCTCTGCACCTGTCGGAGGAACATACTCCTCAGGCAAGCCTGCCAGCTCGCCTTGATTGGCTGCACGGCGTCTTAACGATACTTCACGCGGATTGATAGCGTTCGCAATGTGCAGCGCGACGGTTGCATCAACATTTTGTGTTGAATAATTGGCGTCTGGTGCGCCGAGCAATTCGAGCAAGCGATAAATCGGGGCGTTATCTTTACTGCGCCCTGTTTGCAAAAGGTCCGCTGCGGCAACAGGCGTACCTGAAAGTTGCTGCGTTCCTACAGCCTCGAGTACAGACACCCAAGAATTAAACGGTACTGCAACATTTGACCACTGCAACGCTTGTTGATAATGCGCAATCGCCACTGCTGGCGCGACGCAGGCTTTCAAAAGGGTATCGGATTCGAATGATAGCAGTGAACCCAGCGGCGCAACCGAATTAAACGGCTGTGCCGAATGCTTTTTGTTGTTGCTTGTTAACTGATCAGACACTGCTTTGAAAATAGTAGGCTTACGAAATTTTACGCCACTATACGCTGATCCATCGCGCTGAAAAACGATTAAATGAATATTGCTTCGCCACGCAATTATTGCTAAGCCGTTGTTTTTATCAATCCCGCTCGGGCGCGGTGAAAAATTGGCAAACTAATGCTTCAATTGTTTTTCACCATTTAACAGTTGTGATTTTCGTTCAATGCCCCAGCGATAGCCGCCAGATGATCCGTCAGCTCTGACCACGCGATGACAAGGGATTAACAACGCTACCGGATTAGCACCACAGGCATTGGCAACAGCGCGATGTGCATCGGGCTCACCCATAGCGGTCGCAACCTCCTTGTAATTCATGGTTTGGCCAACAGGCACACCACGCAACACGCGCCAAACCTTTTCTTGAAACGCGGTACCTTGCACATCAAGTGGCATGTCTATCAATGTCTCGGGCCGTTCGATCAGCTCTGCAACGCATGAAACCGTATGACTGAACAACTCGCTACCTAACGTAATTTCAGCATTGGGGAATCGCTGCTCTAATTCTGTGAGTAGTTGATCATCGGTATCCCCAAACTGCACACTGCAAACACCCTCACCTGTTGCTGCCACTAACAAGGTACCAAGAGAGGTGGAGGCAATTGAGTAATCGATTGCGACACCCGTTGCACCTGAGCGAAAGTCAGCAGCAGACATGCCCAACATAGCAGGCACTCGCGAATAAAATTGGCTCATCGACTCAAAACCCGCAGCAAATAACGCATCGCCAACCGATACGCTAGTTTGTAAATGATGTTGAGATCGTTGGCGTTGTAAGGCATTGGCGTATTGCTTGGGCGTGATTCCCAAGGTTTGTTTGAAGAGCCGATGAAAATGCCAAGGGCTTAAACTCACCTCACTTGCCAAATGTGTAAACGAAATAGGGGTGTCAGAGGCTTCTAATAGCCTGCAAGCATCAACGATACAGTGCCACTGACCATGATCTGCCGATACAAGCATTGATTTTTTTAATGAGGCAGGCATATGCAGGCTTCGTATTGATAACTGAACCCAGTGTAATGCTAGCCACGCACGATATCTTCCGGTTTTTTGCGCCAGTGGCTATTTTTTTGGCCGCACCAGTGACAAATAGCCAAAAACAACACGATTAAATGCTGTCAGCACGCACACAGCCGAAAAAACAAAAGCGATCAGTGCAAATTGGCTTGGTAGTAAACACATCAAAACAAACACCAGTATCGTTTCGGTACCTTCCGCCAGGCCATTTAGATAATAGAAACCTTTATAGCCAAAATCAGGATGCTCCATCCCTTGCTTTGCAGCTTGCCCGGAAAACGCTAAAAAGCTTGCGCCGGTACCAACAAAACTTGCAATCAATACCGCCGCCGGGAGCGCATTAGCTTGCGGTGCATAGAATGCGAAGCCCAAAGGAAACACCGCATAGAAAATAAAATCGAGTGTGATGTCTAAATACGCGCCGCCATCCGAAGGTTGAGACAACCGGGCCAACTCACCATCTACGCCATCAGCAAGCCGATTTATGAGCAGCAATAACAAGGCTATACCAAACTGCCCCACACTCAGCATCAACACACAAGCTAAACCTATACCAAAACCCACCAGGGTGACATGATCAGCAGCGATTCCTTCACCTTGCAACTGCTTAGCCACATCGGCAAGGCGAGGTTTTAAAATAGGTACAATGTATTTATCAAGCATGATTGTCTGCAAGCTCTAGCACATCGGCGTGAGCCGGGATGTCGGCTTTGTCGTGGGTGACCAGCAGCACCGGTAATTCCTTGCATGCAGCCCATGTAAACTCACGTATCTGTTGTCGCAATTGAGAATCGAGCCTTGCAAAAGGTTCGTCGAGTAACAGAGCGCAGGGTTCTGATAATAGCGAGCGTAACAAACTGACGCGGGATCGCTGACCACCGCTTAGCGTTGCAGGATTAGCATGTTGCAAAGATGCAAGGCCTGCGTTGCCCAGGCTCTCAGTAATTTTACGCTCACGTTCGACTTTGTCTCCTGATTGCAAACCAAACTTAAGATTTTGGTCAACTGACATATGGGGAAATAGATAATCCTGTTGCAACATTAGGCCGAGTCGCCTTTTTTCGGTTGGCACGCCCACCAAGGATGTACCCCCCAACCAAAGTTCGCCGCTGGCATGAATTTCTTTGGCTAATGTACCGGTAATCCAACTAAGAATGGAAGATTTACCACTACCGCTGGGGCCCATCAAGGCTAGCACCCGACCAGGCTCGATTGTAAACGAGAGTTGATCGCACAGCTTTACGTCATTGGGTAAGGTTATGGTGAGTTGTTCTACACGCAGTGCGTTCATGAGTGTTGCTGCTGCTTTTGTTGCATCGCGGCCGGGATCAATAACGCCAATGAAAATACAATAAGTGGCAGCAAGCTTTGCAGCACTGCCAACGTTGCAATAACTCGCCGATCAACACCACCGAAGCTTGTAACCACTTCAATAGCTAATGTGTTATGCCTGCCCGCTCCCAGAAGCGCTGTGGGTAAATATTGAGCAACACTAACTGCAACTGCCACGGCCATGGCTTGCAACACGGGTTTAATCAGTAGTGGTAAGCGGATGCGGAATAGCACCTTCCAATACCCAGCACCCAGCACCGACGCGGCATTATTCCAGTTAGGGTCGAGCTCACGCCAGGCCACTGCAAGAATCAATACAACATAAGGCAATGTATACACCCAATGTGCATAAGCAACCGTTAGCCATTGCCCATCGCTTGCGGTAATCAAACTAGCCGCCTGCCAACCAAACAATAAGGTAACTTGAGGGATAAAAAATGGCACATACCATAGCCAATCTATTTTTTTTACGGCATCTAAGCGTTCAGCTTCTAACCAAACCATTGCACCGACCAAGGTTGCGACACAACTAAACATGGCAAACAATATCGTCGCCCAAAGCGGATCGAGTAATAAATCACTTCGGCCTAACCAGTGGCGCGCTGTGAAAGTATCAGGCAGCGCTGCAGGAAACCGCCAACGCTGAGTGAAACTCCATAACAACAACGCGACAAGCGTAAATACGCTGCAAAGAATTAACGCCACCACAGAATACTTGCCAATTTGACGGAACAAGCCAATACCATGACCTCTATGACCACTTTCGCGACGTCGCTTAGCCACTTGTGCAATTGACTTTTCGATCAGTATCACCGCAACAAAAAACGCCGCCATACCGACCGCTAACATCAACGCTCCTGCGGAAGCTGCAGCTCTAAATCCAGGCTCGTGGACATAGGACAACAATAACACTGACAAAGTGGGTGGGTTGCCCGGGCCAAGCAACAAGGCCATATCAACCACACTTAAGTTAAACGCTAATATTACGAATAGAGTTAAGCGAATTCGCGGATACAAGGTCGGCAACACTAAGCGGCTCCAACAACGCGCCGGTGAATACCCCAGCGTAAGGCCAATTTTGAGTAAAGCGTCTACATTCAACCTTGGCAACTGAGCCGCAGCGGCAAGCAATAAAAACGGCGCTTCCTTCATCACTAATCCAGCGATCAAAGACCAGCCCCCCGCGTCGGGCACCACCCAATCTGCAGGTGGGCGCTCCCAAGTAGTTAACCACGGAGAAAACAATCGAACTATCCAGCCACTAGGCGCGACTAAAAAAACTAAACCTACAGCCAATGCGGCATGAGGTATCGCTAACAATGGCGGCAAGGCAGCAAGCATCCATCGCCACCAACGCGTTTTGTGCAAACACACCAACGCTACTATAGTAAATAACAGCACAAGCAGTGTCGCGATGACTCCCGTTTTAATACTGAGTTTAAGCGCGGGTAGAAATCGAGGATCCTCTAGCAGTTGCAAAAACCCATTACCAGGGGCGAGCTCGGGCATCAAACCGAATGCTGGCGCTATGGTACCTGTAAGGCCAATTAGAAGCGGAGCTGTAAATAACAATGCCACGCCAATAGCAGCAAGCGCGGCTAAAACCCGACCGTGAGCTACAAAATGTGGCACCGCTTTGGCTTAAGAATTTGTTACTGACCGTAACGCTCTATCCATGCCGCTTCGAGCGCCTGCGCCCAAGAGGCATGGGGCTCGCTTAAGGTTTTACCACTACCCAGCGGCAGGGCCCAAACGCCAAGATCGATTTCAGAAAATTTTGCCAACATTTCGCTGGGAACCGTGTCGATATCGAGAACCGTAGGGTCGCCCCAATATTCCGGATCAGCTTTGCGTGCCTGTGCTTCTGGCGACACTAAATAGTTGGCTGCAACCATAGCGCCCGCAGCAGCTTTTGCGTTGTACGGGATGGTGACAAAGTGAGTGTTACCAATGGTGCCCTCGCTAAATGTATAGGTACGAACCGTGTCAGCAAGCTGGCCAGATTTAACCGCTGCCGCAGCTTCGTTCGGGTTAAATGAAATAGCGATATCAACCTCACCATCATCCAACATTTGTCGGGTTTGCTCTCCGCTAGTTGGCCAACTCTTACCCTTGCCCCACAACATCGGGTGTAACTCATCGAGATAAGCCCATAGTGGCTTTGTCGCTGCGTCGAAATCAGCCTCACCCACCGGGCTTGCCAAAGCGGCCTTATCATCCGTGAGTTCACTCAAAAATTGTTTAACCATCGTGGTGCCATGAAACGCTGGTGGCGCTGGATAACTAAAGCGACCGCCATCTTTAATATACGTCATCAGCTCTATTGCTGATTGTGGTGGCGTTTTGGTTACAGCGGAGTCATAGATAAATACCAGCTGTGCGCCTCCCCACGGGGATTCAAGGCCTTCAACCGGAATAGAAAAATCATGGGTGATAGATGGTGCTTGTTTTACATAGGCAGTGTTGGGCAACAGGCCAGTAAATGAGCCAAACAGCAATTCATTTCGCTTTAAGGCAGCGAAGTTTTCGCCATTAACCCACATCAAGTCAACATTACCATCAGTATCGCGACCAACTGCTTTAGCCGCTTCTAGCTGCCCAACTACTTCGGCAATATCACCAATTTTGACGTGAATTAGCGAAACGCCGTATTCACTCTGTAATTGCTTACCGGCCCATTCAAGGTACGCGTTGATTCGATCACTACCACCCCAGGCATTGAAGTAAACCGTTTGCCCTCGCGCTTCTTGAACAACATCGGCCCAGCTGTCATCGACGCTGGCGGCATCAGGCAATTGAACAGGAAGTAATAGAGCACAAGCAAGCAAGCACTTTCGTAAGGATTGGGGGAACAAGTTCATCAGATGTAGCTTCTCGGTGGATCAGAACGGATTATAGGGTGTTCGCTTATAGAATCGAAGCAATAGAGGGAAGTTCCTGGCAATTAAAAATAAAAGCCGCGTAAATGAAGGCTCAAGGCCTAACTTATTGAGTTTCCACACGAGATGTGTATGCAGCAGTCAACAACTCACGTGTATATTCATGCTGCGGGTTATCGAATAGTTGATCAGCGTCACCAATTTCAACCGCCAGCCCTTGGCGCATAACGATCACTTTATTCGCAATGGCTCTGACCATTCGCAAATCATGGCTGATAAACATATAGGCTAGCTGGTGTTGGCGTTGCAAGGCGCGCAATAGGTCAATCATCTGCACTTGCACTGCCCGATCAAGCGCTGAGGTAGGCTCATCAAGCACGATGAGTTTAGGTTTTAAAATCATTGCACGAGCTATGGCCACACGCTGCCGCTGACCACCTGAAAATTCATGTGGATAACGATTGGCAGCACTTGCCTCCAAGCCAACTTGCGCAAGCAATGCGCTCACAATTTCTTTGTCTGATTCAGCGCCTTTGGATAAATCGTGTGCATGTAAACCTTCGAGAATTATTTGCCCAACCGACATACGCGGGCTAAGGCTGCCGTAGGGATCTTGAAACACGAACTGCATATGCCGCCTTAAGGGTTTGAGTTCAGAGCCATCAAGGTTGGATATATCTCGCCCATCAAACATGATGGTGCCCTGCGACGGTATTAAACGCATGATGGCTTGAGCTAGCGTAGTTTTACCTGAACCACTCTCACCAACGATTCCCACAGTTTCACCAGGACGAACATCCAAAGAGATGCCGTCAACTGCTTTGACATGGCCAGTAGTGCGCCTGAAAATACCTTTCCTAATGGGAAACCACACTCGCATATCAGTGGCAACAATGAGAGGTTCAACGGTTTGATCAACTTCGTTGACTGTGCCAGAGGGCTCTGCGTTTAAAAGCGCTTGGGTGTATTGGTGCTGCGGAGTATTAAATACCGCATCGGTATCACCTTGCTCAACTATTTCCCCGTCTTTCATCACGCACACCCTGTGCGCCACGTTACGCACAATGGTGAGATCGTGTGTGATTAACAATACTGCTAAGCCAAGGCGCTTCTGCAAGCTGTCCAGTAACGTGAGTATTTGTGCCTGCACAGTGACATCCAATGCAGTGGTAGGCTCATCAGCAATAAGGATATCGGGCTCATTGGCCAAGGCCATTGCAATCATGACGCGCTGCCGCTGGCCGCCACTAAGTTGATGCGGATACGCCTGCAATCGTGTCGCAACCTGATCCAAGCCAACAAGTTCTAATAATTCAAAAATACGCTCGCGCGCGGCAGCTTTATCCATGCCTTTGTGCAAAAACAAGACTTCGCCTATTTGTTTTTCAACTGTGTGCAAAGGATTAAGTGATGTCATGGGTTCCTGGAAGATCATGCCAACACGATCACCTCGCATGATGCGTAAATTCGCCTTACTAGCACCAATAACTTCTTGGCCTTTAAATCGAATACTCCCGCTGGGGTACACGACCTGATCAGGATGGAGCAATTGCATAATAGATAATGCAGTAACCGACTTACCTGAACCACTCTCACCAACCAAGGCCAGAGTTTCGCCTGAATGCAGCTCTAAACCAATATTGTTGACGACGGTATTCACGCTATCGCGAGTGCGGAAGCCAATGGAGAGATTATCAATAGATAGGATGGCGTCGCTCATTGAAACGCCTTACGTGGGTCAAATGCATCTCTGACCGCTTCGCCAATAAATATTAACAGGCTCAGCATTAACGCTAACACGGCAAATGCTGTGACACCCAACCAAGGCGCCTGCAAATTATTTTTACCTTGTGCCAACAGCTCTCCCAAGGAGGCCGAACCGGGCGGCAATCCAAAACCAAGAAAATCCAGTGAGGTTAAGGTAGTTATAGAACTATTAAGGATAAACGGCATAAAGGTGAGTGTCGCTACCATCGCATTTGGCAGCACATGGCGCAGCAGGATTGTCCAGCGGTTAACACCCAGTGAACGCGCAGCCTTAACGTAATCATAATTTCGCGCGCGTAATACCTCGGCCCGTACAACCCCCACTAGTGACATCCAACTAAATAACAGCATCAAACCCAGCAACCACCAGAACGTAGGCTCAACAATACTGGCCATAATAATGAGCAAATATAGCATCGGCAAACCGGACCAAACCTCCATAAAACGCTGGCCGATTAAATCAACCCAACCACCCACATAACCTTGTATCGCCCCAACAGCGACACCAATGATGCTACTAAAAATCGTCAGTGTGAGGCCAAACAACACCGACACTCTAAAACCATAAATGACTCTCGCCATAACATCACGAGCCTGGTCATCGGTACCCAGCCAGTTGTCCGTCGAAGGCGGTGCAGGTGCAGGTACTGGCAAACTATAATTGACCGTATCAAAGCTGTAGCGAATGGGTGGCCATAGCATATGTCCCTGCTCGTTGATGATGTCGCTAATGTAGGGGTCACGATAATCAGTGGCAGTATCAAAGTCACCACCAAATGTTGTTTCAGGATAATCGTTGAACACAGGAAAGTAATAACTTGATTCGTACTTTACCAATAGCGGCTTATCGTTTGCGATAAATTCGGCAAACAGCGTTAATATAAAAATAATCAAAAACAACCATAGCGAATACCAGCCACGCCGGTTGGCTTTAAAATTTGTCCAGCGGCGCTGGGCTATGGGCGACCAGCGAGACATCAGTAATCTCGTTTGTCAAAATCAATACGCGGATCGATCACCATATACATCACATCACCCAGGATGTTCATGATCAAGCCAAGCAAGGTAAAGAAAAACAGCGTGCCAAACATCACAGGGTAATCTCGGTTAATTGCCGCTTCAAAACCAAGCAAACCAAGCCCATCGAGTGAAAATATCACCTCTATCAACAACGAACCTGTAAATAATATGCCGACAAATGCACTGGGGAAGCCCGCAACTACAATTAGCATCGCGTTTCGGAACACATGGCCGTATAGCACTTGGTTTTCGCTTAGGCCCTTGGCTTTAGCGGTAAGTACGTACTGTTTGTTAATTTCGTCCAGAAACGAGTTTTTAGTCAGCATGGTTAAGCTGGCAAACCCACCAATTACCATCGCAGTTATTGGTAACGCCATATGCCAGAAATAATCGAGTATTTTTCCACTCCAACTCAAGTTGTTAAAATTATCTGATGTAATACCGCGCAATGGAAACCAATCAATAAAACTACCGCCAGCAAATAATACGATAAGCATTATTGCAAACAGAAAACCCGGCACGGCATAACCAATGATAATTAGCGCACTTGTCCACACATCAAAAGTACTACCATCTCTAACTGCTTTTTTAATGCCGAGCGGAATAGAGATTAAATAGACCAACAGCGTTGTCCATAATCCCAATGATATTGACACTGGCATCTTGTCTTTGACCAAATCCACCACGGATCGATCTCGAAAGAAGCTAACGCCAAAATCAAAACGAACATAATCTTTTATCATTTTGACAAATCGGATATGTGCGGGCTGATCAAAACCATATTGTTTTTCGATATCTTTGATTAGGTCGGGGTCAAGGCCGCGCGCGCCCCTGTACACCGACGAGGAGCCAGTGTTATTGCTTGTTTGGCTGGTTTCGGCCGTTTCACCAGAGATTCGTGCGGTCGCATCCACCGCTCGCCCGTTTAACTGGGCGATCATCTGTTCAACCGGGCCGCCCGGTGCTGATTGAACGATGACGAAATTGATGACCATAATCCCCAGCAAGGTAGGGATTATCAATACCAGACGCCTGACAATATAAGCCAACATAGTGGTTTTAGTTGATCCGCTATAAAGGCTTATAAGCGATCAAGGCAGCATCGCTGCTTTTTCTGGATCAATCCACCAGGTATTAAAACCCATGCTCTTCACAGGAGCAATTTCGGGCCTTGAAAATTTATTCCAATAGGCAACTCGGTACGTTGGCCCAAAGTACTGTGGGATTACATAATGATTGTGGAGTAACACACGATCTAGCGCCTTTGTTGCAGTAACCAATGTTTTTCTACTCGGTGCATCAACAATAAGGTTGATTAGTTCGTCTATCACTGGATTTTTAATACCAACATAATTTCTTGAACCCGACTCGTCAGCGGCAGCTGAACTCCACATACTAAACTGCTCATTACCAGGTGAGTCGGACTGCGCCCAACCCGACACAAGCATGTCATAGTCGAAATCCTCTAACCGTTTTTCATATTGAGAACTATCAATAACACGAACTTTCAATTCAACACCGAGCCGTTCAAGTGTTTTACGAAATGCTAAGCCAATCTTCTCAAGACTCGGCTGCGCGATCATAAGCTCAATCTCCATAACTTCGCCCGACTTTAGGTTTGTCATCTTACCGTTACGCACTTCCCATCCAGCTTCTTTAAAGAGCCCTAGTGCTTTACGGTATTGTTTACGTATATTGCCGCTGCCATCATTTAATGGCAGCGTGTACTCTTCGACAAACACCGACTCAGGAAGTTGATCACGATATTGCTCTAAAATTTCAAGCTCATCGCCCTCAGGTAAACCTGTAGCCATAAACTCTGAATTTTGAAAGTAGCTATTTACGCGCTGGTAAGCACCGTAGAACAGATTTTTATTCATCCATTCAAAATCGAATGCATATCCAAGAGCTTGGCGCACACGGGCATCTGAAAATTTTGACTTGCGAGAATTTAGTACAAACGCCTGCATGCGCTGAATCCTTAGATCAGGCAGCTCTTCTTTGACAACATGGCCAGCATCTAAGGCTGAAAAATCATATGCTGTTTTCCAATTTTTCGAGATGTATTCAGTGCGAAAATCGACATCACCACTCTTGAGCGCTTCCAGTGCGACGGTCAAATCACGATAGTAGTCAAAGCCCAACAAATCGATATTGTTTGAACCTCTATTCACCGGAAGATCTTGCGCCCAGTAGTCCGTCACACGTTCGTAGTTAATTGAACGACCCGGATCGATCTTGCCAATTTCGTAGGGCCCACTACCAAGCAGCGGATCAAGCGTGGTTTTTTCAAATTCTCGGCCCTCCCAAAAATGTTTAGGCAGGATTGCCAACCCTCCGATTATCAAAGGCAGCTCACCGTTATTACCTTCACTAAAGTGAAATTTTACTTTGTGGGTATCTAGCACTTCCGCTTTAACAATCGACGCGTAGTAGGATTTATAAAAAGGATGACCTTTGCTTTTGATCGTATCAAACGTCCAAACAACATCTTCTGCAGTTAAGGCAACGCCATCATGCCAACGAGCTTCGGTGCGTAAATTAAAAATAACCCAACGTTTATCGTCCGGTACTTCCATTGTCTCAGCAATCAACCCATAAACTGAAAACGCTTCATCACCACTACTGACCGTGAGCGTGTCATAGATGCTTCCAGCACCTGCTGCAGAAACACCTTTAAGAATAAACGGGTTGAGATTATCGTAACTACCCAGCGCGGCGCGCCTAACCTCGCCACCTCTAATGGCATCGGGGTTGGTGTATTCGAAATGGGTAAAATCAGCGGGGTATTTTAAATCACCATACTTGGACAAGCCATGGCTGGGCTCGGCGGCTTGCGACAATACTGGCGCGGCTATCAGCGCGACGGCGCCAATCAAAAAAGACAGGTGAACTAACTTACGTGTTGGTTCAGATACACAAACATCAATAATGTTGATACCCACTGATAACCTCCAAGGGTTTAATTGCGGCTAATAAGGCAAATTTGACCAGACCAAGATCATTACAAGGTCTGTGCCGATAAACCTTAGTAGCGCAAGCTATCCGGTAGTTCCGGGAACGTTGATTGGGGCAAACCACCACCTAATGGGACGTCAGGCCACCTCGATGGCGCAGGCTCAAGACCCCAATTAACCGGGCTGCGGGTTTGAATGCCGTTGCTAAAGCCTCCATCGAACGCACCCGACTGCCCCGCTACGGACAAAAAGCCCAAAATCGCCACTATTCCAGCAGCCACCGCTAGACCAATTTTGACCGCGCTGTAAGGCCGTTCTCCACGAACTTTACCCGTGCGCCCGTTAACAACAAACCGATAGGTTCTTTTATGAAACGAAAAGCCTGCCGTCCATACCGGCAGCAGCACATGTTTAAACGTTGTATCGCTGTGCTGTGTTCGCAAACCACCAATGCGTTGTTGATCGCCGCCAATTGCATGTTGAACATCACTGCGGATAATACGATCCATCGTGCTCTGCGCAAAGTTGAAGCCTTTATCAAGATCGACTTGATACACCTCACTGCTAAAACCGCTGAGATACGCCTCAGTGTAAGCCACCAAATTTTCTAAATCCCAGGGCTCGAGCCAATCTGTTATTTTACGCGGTAAGGTTTTAGTCGCTCCAACTAATACATCATCAAAATGACGCGACGTGCGACCACTCACAGGCGTCCAGCGTACTTTGGGAACACTACGCGTACGAGTAACGCGACGATTGTTTTCGATGGCCGTATAACGCTGTGTAACGTAGTACACATCGCCTCGCTGCCCTTGGTAAGCAGTAGCGGTATCGCTGTCGTAGGTCCAATAGGGGATATACACACCATGCAAGGATGCATCATCACGCGCATAGCGTTTTAGCTCATTAGGTGCAAACCATAATTTATTGAGCCATTTGATATAGGCTTCACGTGCCTGCGTATCACCTATTTCAAATGGCAACAAGGCTTTAGGTTTTATCGGCTTAGCTTTGCTGGTGGATGTCACCACCGTGGTGCTGCAAAACGGACACTCACCCGCGTGTATGTGCGCATCGAGCGCAAACTCAGCGGCACAGTTAGGGCATTTGATAATGTGGGTTTCGACTGACACCGATCTGGACGTTTGCAAACGTCGCAGGGCTGTGTGTAAGTCGAGCTCTTCTATGTGCGTAGTTGGGCTTGCTATGGCATTAACATGCCCACAGTACTGGCACTCTAGCGACTGCGTACCCACCGCGTAATGCAGCACCGCACCGCACTGTTGGCACGGAAACCGAGTTTCAGTTAGTGCAGCAGTAGTGGCTTCACCAACTGATCGCCCGCCTTCATCGGGCCAAACTTTCATTGCAGGTTTAGGCTCGGTTGATTGGCGGTGGCGATGAGCTCAACCCTTTAAAACAATCAGCCAGAGCCGGCACATTACTGGCCGATTGCCAGTCAGCCATCGATGGTGACCATACTAATGTTGCGGGCGTGATCGAGCCTTTTGCAGCACGCTTCTTCAATTCAGAAACGCTAAACGGGCCAGATGCCGCATCCCCATCAGCAATATGAAATTCGACAGCCTGAGGTACAGGAGGCGGCAATGTTTTAGCAGAATGACCACTGCCGACGCTTTCGTTCATTCTATTGGCCATGGCTAGCCCAACACCCATACCGATGCCTTCTGATGCCCCACCACCTGGGTTTTGTGCAGCCTGCTCCATCGCAACACCTGTTTGATATTGCAGGTATCGATCAAGGTTGCCGGTCATACCCATACTGGTGCGCTTATCCAGCGCTTCAGCAACACTGGGTGGTAATGAGATGTTCTCCACCAACAACTTAGTCAGTTCAAGTCCATATTCAGAAAACTCAGGTGCGATGCGTCGTGTTAAAAACTCACCCAGTTGATCGTAGTTTGCCGCCATATCCAATATTGGAATACCCGCACCACCAACAATAGTTGCAAATCGCGAAATAATTAGATTACGCAACTGATTACTGATTTCGTCAGTGGTAAAGACACCTTCGGTACCAACGATCTCGCGAATAAATTTTAATGGATCAAGCACGCGTATCGAGTAGTTGCCAAACGCACGTAAGCGTAAGCCACCAAATTCAGGATCACGCAGCATCAATGGATGTTTGGTACCCCATTTGAGATCAGTGAAACGTCTCGCGTTGCAGAAATAGACTTCAGCCTTAAACGGGCTTTCAAAGCCGTGATGCCAATTTTGCAGTGTTGTGAGCAGCGGCAAATTGCGCGTTTCTAGCTCGTAGGTACCTGGGCCGAGAACATCAGCAACCTCACCTTCATTCACAAACACAGCAAACTGGGACTCACGAACAATCAGCTTTGCACCGTATTTAATCTCGTTGCCGTAGCGCTCGAATCGATACACCATGGTATCGCTGCTGTCATCGGTCCATTCGATGACATCAACGAACTCATTAAACAACCGGCTAAATAGCCCCATCTTAAACCTCCGCCGAAGTCGGCACAGCTGTCGAGCCCTTTGCTTGCGCTGATTTTAGCGATGCTTTTAGCTCGGCCTCCATCTCTTGCAAAGCAGTTTCAGCTTCGGCGCGACGACGTTTGCCTTCATCAGCAATCTGCAGGCTTTCTTCAACAGTAGCAATTAAGTTTTCATTTGCCTTACGCACAGCATTAACATCAAACACCCCACGCTCTAGCTCTTCACGAACTGTGCGGTTTGCCGTGCGTAGGTTTTCAGCGTTTTTCTCGAGAAGATCATTAGTAAGATCACTTGCAGCTTTAACGCTCTTAGCGGCTTCAGCAGAGCGGAAAATAGTGACAGCTTGAGCGAGTTGCTGGCGCCACAATGGCACAGTATTAACAAGCGTTGAGTTGATTTTATTAACCAAGCCTTTATCGTTTTCTTGAATAAGGCGGATACTAGGCAAGCCTTGCATGGCAACCTGGCGCGTCAGCTTAAGGTCATGTACTCGGCGTTCGAGATCGTCACGGCCACCACGTATATCACGTAGCTGTTGTGCGGCTAGCACTTCATCAGAATTTTCAGCAGCCTGCTCGGCGGCAGGAATCATGTTTTCTTCGATGTACTTAATTTTCTGCTCACCGGCTGCAATGTAGAGCTCAAGGTTGTGAAAGTACTCAAGATTGGCATCGTAAAGCTTATCGAGAGATTTGATATCACGAAGCAATGTTGTTTTGTGCCCTTCCAGATCGTCAGTGACTACATCGACTTGCTTGCGCACACCCTCATATTGCTGGATAAATTTGGCAACCGGGGTTATGCCACCAAACAACTTGCGCCACAGGCGCGAGAAAAAACCCGGCGGTTTGTTAGGATCGAAATCAGCAACTTCAAAACCACGTAGTACTGTAACCATTCCATTAAGCGATTTACCTGCCGAACCCACATCCTTATTACGAACGCCTTCAAGCATACTGTCAGAAATAGTAGTGAGCTCTTGTTGAGCTTTACTACCAAAAAAGATAACTGAGTTGCTGTCGGATAGATCGATGTCTTCCATAAGCTTGTCGATACGCGTGCGTTCCGTTGCATCCGCCTCTTCGTAAGTCACAATTTCGTATTTGACGTCTGCCAGCATTTCAGTGCCAGGTAAAATATCTACATCCGTTGCTACATCTACTTTGGTATCGGCCATCGTTCACTCCTAATTTGTTCGGTTTAATCATATTCAATTTGGCGTAATCAATTTGTACCGCTTGTGCCTAAAGAGCTAAACCACCCCTTCTTTCTCAAGCTGCATCTGCAGTACTTCAATGGTTACGTCGAGATCTGAAACGTTGTTTTCGCGCAGCTTGGCTTGTTGCTCGCTGATAACCGTTTCTATTGTTGTTAGTACGCGCCGGAAATTATCCTCCAACTCGGGATTATCATCATTTTTGTGGGTTCGCGCATAGCCTTCCGTAACTTGCTGAGCCCCATCCAAATAGACCTTTAAAAACTTACGTGCCCGGCGGGCATCGCTTGGGTCTTCTTCGATGGTGTCTAGTATAACGCGTGCCTCAGTGGCAATGCGACGCAAACGTTGGCGAAATTCTGCATTGCGGATGTCTTTGCCTGCCGTCTCTATGGCGTCGATACGGCCATCGGCCTCATCCAGCAGCTCAATCAGCTCTTCGGTAGTGATACCAATCGTTACGATATCTGGGTTTTTTCGCGCCGGATCAAAACCGTAATAAAGATAGCTACCTAGCACCACAGCCAGGCCGTACAAAATACTGTCAAATAATCCATGTGCCTTTGGGATACCGAACCAGGCGACCAAGAACATACCCATCGCCAAGGCAACAGAGCCGAGCATTCGATAAGGCGTAGTGCTGGCGCGGCGTTTAAAACGACGCAGCTTGCCTTCTTGCTCCAGGCGAATACCTTTTCGAATAAGCCCAGCAGCCAACATAGCCAGAGCGAAACCAGCCGCTATTGCCAATGCTTGCACAATGCTGCCGTCCATCAATGCTCCGATAGCGGCAGGCAACAACGGTAACGGCAAGATATACAACAGCAAGCCACGCCATTGCACCTTACGAGGGCTAGTGTCGGGGTTATATCGTTTTGCAGCAGACATCAAATTGCGCTCGAACACGCTTGCAAAGAAAGCACGCCTACAGTGGCGAATAGCAGAATAAAACCAATTGTACGTTGTACCAATATAGGCATAAGTAATCCTTTTAAATCCTAGTAATACGATACACGTGTTCTTCAAGTGTATCGAGGCCCCGGCCCTTTAGGTTTCCCAACCGTTCTGGGCCTTCTGAGTGTGCCAATACACTAAGCGAGTAATACGGTTGGAGCAACTCTCGAACTACGTCATCCGGCACTGAAAACGGTGGGCCTTTCATCTTAGATGGGTCGTAATTCATGCTGATCAAGATGCCAGTTGCGTTGACAGGCAGCAACGCTGCCAAATGATCAACATATTGTTGACGCAGTTCTGGTGGCATCGCTACCATTGAGGCACGATCATAAACCGCTGAAACACCAGCAGTTTGGGCCGATTTCATGGCAAACATATCACCAGCCAAAATGCGTATTCCAGCAGCCCTGCCGGCGCCGGTAAACAGTTGTAAACCACCCGATTGGGTGACGTTATATGGCAGATCGTTTTCATCAAAATAAGCCGCGGCAGCAATTTCACTAAGCTCCACACCCAACACCTTAAAGCCCTGCTCATGCAACCAGAGCATATCAAGCGTTTTACCGCACAAAGGTACGAACACCTCGGCGCCTTGTGGTAACGATAACGACGGCCACAGCGATGTCAGACGAGAGTTATATTTCGACTGGTGGAATCCGATTTTATTTTCTTGCCAGCGTGAGTGCCAGAATTTGCTTTCCATCTTTCGGTTCTCGCTTGAATGCCCAACTTAAAATTTGCTTACTGTTACTTTTGTATTGTTAATTAATCACTCGAAAACATATCTGTTTGCACTGGCCCAGCAGCTGGCTTATCAGCTGGCACGTCAGTTGGCAAGGGCGGTGAGCCATGCGGTATTTCACGAAACGCTTTGAGTAACGGAAAATAAAGCCCCATCCTCACCGGGCGATTTTCGCTCAAACGCAGAATATCGGCATAAGCACACAGCTGCTCATTATACCGCTCTTGCTCTTGATCTAAAAACACATCCAATGAACCACCCGAATGATCACTCGTTTTATAGTCAATAATCCAACGTGCACCGTCTTCATCAATAAAGGTTCTGTCAATAACCACGCTTTTTAAACCTTCGCCTGTCATCGCGGTAAGCGCCCATTCTGACATTGCTTGTTCATGGCTTGCATCGAGAATCCACTGCCCGCGATCATCTTCAAGAGTATTGTTGATTGCACGGATCACTTTATCGGTTGATTCTTTAAGTTCACTTTCAGGCATACCCAAACCGCGTAACTGACAGGCAGCAATTTTTGACAATGCATTTAGCTGTTTAGGGTCGCGCGCGGATGGATTAATTGCTAATCGCTGTAGCTGAGCATGCACCACCGTACCAATATCACGCGCAGCCGTACTGGCCCACAAATAGTCAATGGACGGCACATCAGCCGTGTTTTTTGGCCGCAAGCCTTCGCCTTGATACACATTCATGGTTGGCGCTTGCCAATCAACGGGTAAGCGTTGCAAACGAGGAATTACGATTGGTGCATCGACTGCTTCTTCGTCTGTAGCGGGCGGTGGGCCAGGGTCTGCGTTTTCATATTCGGTTTCGATAATCGGCCATAAGGTGCCCAATAGCGAACTCTTAGGTAGATGACTAAGCTCGCCATTAATCGAATGTTTTACTGTGCCGAGCAAATGTAAATGTTGCTTCGCACGTGTGCAGGCTACATAAAGCAAACGAATAACTTCCTGCACGTTGCAGCGCTCGTTAGCGCTGCGCACTAACTTTAGTATCGCGCCGGGATCCTTATTAACTTCATTAAATGGTGCAAGCAATAGTTGATAACTACCCTGCGCGCTACTCTCAAACCAGCTTAGCAGCTGCTTGGCATCACCTCGTGGCCTGCGATTCAAAGCTGGCATCACAACGGTATCAAATTCTAAACCCTTGGCTTTGTGCATTGTCATAATTTGCACTCGCACAATATGGTGCTCATCACCGACATCACCCACTGCGTAGAGTTTTTTCATGGCATCTTGTAGCGACCCTAACCGCCATAACATGCCGCGAGCTTCCATTTGTTGCAATTTTTTGATGCACTGCTCGCTGGCATCGAGATCACTTTGATCACGACAAACCGCCGGACCACCTAAGTTTAGCCAACAGGATTCAACCCAGGGAATAATCGCTGAACGCGCTGAACGCTGCACGGCCGGCAGTAGAATTTGTAATAACGAGCGCACCCGTTGCGCACCGTCATCCGACAATTGGCTTGTACGAGCGGTGTCTTGTAATAGCTGCATTACCGGAACATGCGAACTATCATCCATCAGCACGTTTAAATCAGCTGCAGTTAAACCACACCAAGGTGCTCTGACCACTGCCAACCAATGCAGGCGATCATGCGGGTATCGCAGGGCCAGAGATAACGACAAGAGATCACGAACTACGGGCTTATCGCCCAGATTATCCATTTCGAGCGCCTGGTAACGTATGCCCAGCTGCTGCAAAGCTGGGTATATCTGCGTAGCCTGAGCGCGACTACGCACTAATATCGCAACGGTATGCTCTGGGTCTGAATCAACCGCCGCCTTAACGAGTTGAGCCACCTGGCTGGCTTCATCTTCCACACTACTATTAAACCCTGGATGGATAGTGACCGACCCGGCTATTTCCCGAAAAGCCACTGAATGCGCATAGGCCGTTGCGCCAGTCACCTCGTCAGCTTCAGGCGGAAACAGATTAGTAAATACATGATTAACCCAATTAGTAACAGCAGGAGACGAGCGAAAATTAACCGTTAAGGTTAGGGGCGTAAGCTTTGTCGTACCAATGCCATGGTCTTGGGCTTGAGCAAACAAGGTGACATCCGCTTTACGAAATCGATAAATCGACTGCATGGGGTCACCCACTGCAAAAAACGTTTTACCATCATCGGGCTGCCAACCTGCCACCAACTGCTGAAACAAGGAAAGCTGTGAGTGCGAGGTATCTTGAAACTCATCCACCAGTATGTGGCTAATGCGTAAATCCATTGCCAGCGCAAGATCCGTGGGCTCATCCTCCTTACCCATAGCTTTTCTGGCCCTAATCGCTATTTCGGTAAAATCGACTTGATGCACAGAAGCAAATACCGCCTCTAGCTCATCAAGCAACAGCGGCAATGTGTTGATCAACTGCTCCATCACCTGCCAATCGGCGTCGTCGTATTCAGGATTAGGCAATATTCTGACTTCGTTGATCAGCTCTACAAAGGCCGGGTACTCAATGATGCTTTCTAACAGTTCAACAATTCGCTTTTTAGGTATGGTTAGTTCCCTCGCTGACATACCAACCACTTTTGCATCAGCAGCATTGCTTGGAAAACCATTTGCTCGCGTTATGCGTTTGCGTACGGCAGGCGTTTTCACGTCCGCTGTGAGTAAACAGTCAGCGAATATACGCCACGTGCCAAGATGCTCTACCGATGCACCAGGGGATTGTTCGAACAATGTCGGTGTGCCCGTTTCAAACAGCAGTGCTTTCATTTCTTGGGAGAAATTAATCAATGGCAACAACTGCTCGACAAACCCAACAGGGGCACTTTCAACTAAGGCATCCAAACGTGACTCAACCAACCCTAGCAGCACAGCCTCTAAGCCATCGCGCAGGGTATCCGTGCTTAAATCATTGTTAACGTAGCCGCCCCACTGATCACGCTTGCCAAGCATTTCAGCAAGCAGACGTTCAGCATCAGCCATCTTGTTACCCAAATGCAGCAATACGAGATCAAGGCTTTCGATATTTTTGTTAATAAAAATTGCAGCCGCTTCGCGATACAAGGCACTAGCGTCATCGACTACCGATGAGGGCGCACCCAGCTTTGACACAAGTGGTAAATTATGAGCAAGAGAAGTACCCAAGGAATCGATAGTGCGCAAATTAAGCCGTTGCGGATTGGATAACAACTGCCAACCTTGTTGCTGATCACGCTGCAACACAGCTTTTGCCAAGGCAATACCTTCTGCCTGATAGGCATCTTCAGGCGATGTATTACTCGCAGCCAGTTGCAAGGCCTCAAACACGCGGGTTTGCATTTCCACGGCGGCTTTGCGGGTAAACGTAATAGCCAAGACTTCTTCGGGTTTTTCAACAACCGCCAATAAAGTTAACACGCGTCGTGTTAACAATTCGGTTTTACCAGAACCTGCAGGCGCTTGAACAATAAACGATTGATCAGCTAGCAGCGCTTGTTTACGGATTGCTGCATCTTCAGGGATTGCAGCCATTAGCGTGGCCCGCCTGTGTAAGCAGACCATTCATCGGCTTCTTCTACTGCTTGTTTTTCAATGCGGCACAGTGGCAATACATCGCAAAACTGACAAGCATTTTTAGTTGGCGTGATAGTGGCAAGGCCTTGTTTTATCTCCAATGCAATCGCATCGATACGAGCACGCCAATCGCTCACTGTTGCATCCCAATCTTGTGCTGCTGTCATATTAGGCACAAATGTGTCTGCACCGACGCCGAGAAACTTGTATTTGTGCCTGGCAAGCTGTGCAAATGTGACGCCTTGTATTTCATCATCGGTTAAGGCGTAGAGTGGAAGCTGCGGGCTCCTGATCCGCTCTTCTTCCCAGTCTTTGGTTCGGTTGTTGACGCCCGTTTTGTAATCAATAACGAGTTTTTCACCGGTCGCTAAACGATCGATGCGATCAACTAGCAGCGTTAGCACTATTCCGTTTTGATGAATCTCTCTTTTAGTTTCAAATTCAACGGCCTCAAATGGTATACGGCGAGGTTTTTCTTGTAGTTCGATCCATTCATACAGCAGACGATGCAAACGTTTGTGCTCAAGTGAACGCAAAGCCTTGCCAAGCTCCAATTCATCTAACGCTTTTTCAGTAGCTGCATCAATCTCTAAGTGAAGTTGTGCCTCGTCAAGTGCTAACAAGGCAGTAGAGGTTTTCATCTTGCTCCAAAAAAGCTCCAGTGCAAAATGCAGCAAAGTACCGTGTTGACGAGCGTCCAAGCCAAGGCCCGCCTCTTCTAGCGGCTTGATATTTAAGCGATGCAAAGCAAACGCCCTGAATGGACACTCGGATTGGTTTTCAAGTAAGCGTGCACCACCTCTCACCGGGCTACCTTCAGGCAACTTAGCGCCGTGGGTATCTTCGATGCTTTCAAGTGTCGCCACCTGCTGTACCAGTGCAGCGGGATGAGCATAATTTTTAACGCTCGCATCGTTTAGGGAAATTGCTTGCAATGACTCATCACCGGCCAAGCCAGCTGACACCATCGCCGCAGGAATGACGTTCGCGCCGTCGCGCGTTTTACTAAAGCTAAAAACAAGCTCTGGAGTGCTCTTGAGCCACAGGGAGACTTCTTGCATCGCAAGTTGTAAACGCGTGCTGGAATCAGCCTGCGGCACGCCTACTTCTTTTTGTAAGCCGATGGGTAAAAACGGCGTGGGAGACGTAGGCGCAGGCCATTGACTTGCATCCATGCCACACACCCAAAGTTTGTCGAACTCGATGCCATGACTTTCCAAACGTCCCATGATTTGTATTGGACATGCAGGAGTTTCGAGTTGAAATAAGCGATCACGCAGAAGCTCACGTAGCAGATTCATGGCCTTGTTGGCTGATATTTTTTTGCCGTTATCCAACAATTGCAAATCATCCAAACAGCGTTTCCACGATTGCACGGCTTGATACTCAGCACTGCTTATGCCTGCGCCAGGCCACCCCGAGCTATCTAACACTTGACCAAACACGATTGACCAAGCAGCGCAACCACGTGCCTTACCCGTATCAACTTCTGAGACCTTTACCAACGCTTTACGTAACTTGGCAGAACTTGACTGGGTTTCTTTTATTAAACCGATAAGGCCAACTTGCTCCATGCGTTTTTGACGTAACTGCCGATCAAGCTTTTCGCGTTCGCGGAATTCGCTATCCGCATTGCCAACATAAGGGCTGAGCACTAACTCAGCGATGCTGGATTCACGCAATACCCCAAGCTTTAATTGCAGCACCAATAACGCCGCTTTTACTACTGCTTGTTCGTCAATTGGCGTACCCAAAGAAATATCGTAGGGCCTGCCCAGGCTTTCAATTTGCTGTGGGCTTTGCGAGGGGAAAAACTGTTGATCGAACAGGCGTAGGCAAGCTGCGCGTCGCTGATGCAAATTAGGAATCACCACGCCCAGCTTTTGACCTGGATTAGCTTCAAGCGCAGCCCTAGCAGCGCAAGCGACACCCAATAGCTCCGCATCATCATCCATATAAGCGACTGCGCGAGCCTTTGCAGTTTGACTTGGATTAACGGCTACTACTTTGCAGCCCTGCGCTTGTAGGCATTCAATCCATTTCTCTTGTTGTGGTGTCGTTTCTAAAAAACCAGCCATCAATATTTGATCTGGCAGTGTTATCAGGCTTGGGTCATTGTGGATAAGCGAGCAAAGGTGATCAGGCAACGAAGCTTCATCAATAAACTGCAATGTATCGCGGTGCTTGGTATAGGCTCGGCTCCATCGCTCAAACGCGAATTGATCCGCTGACAAATGAGCATCAAGTGCACTAGGCATACAGCCCCAAGCATGCGCAATATTCCATGCCTCCACGGCCTGCCTTGCCGCACCCTGCTCGTCCAGCAGCCGGTGCGTAGGTTTGTCGCCCTCGACAATTTCCCGCCACAGCTGTTGTTGCACAACCGCGGGCATTAATACACGATCTGACTTCCCACTAATCGCAAGCTGATCAAGCTGTGAGGACAACCATGTTCGCCATGGCAATATGGCCGGTGTTGGCCAAGCCGCATGGCCCGATTGTTGCTGATAGAGGCTATACCTATGCACATATTCGCGCGCCAAACGTTGGTTTACTGTTAGCAACACGGCACCCGCATTGACTGCATCCGTCCAGCTCTGCTCAATCAGCCCTTGTTCATCTTTTGACATGCCTCAATATTACACTTAACGGCTAGCGCTGGTAGCAGATTCCTGCTCTGCTTCAACTACAATGATTAACATTACTCTTTAACCTTTCAGGAGCATCAATTGATCGAATGGATTAGCAGCCCTGAGGCTTGGATAGCGCTTGCCACTCTAACTGCGCTAGAGATCGTGCTCGGTATCGACAACATCATCTTTATCTCGATCCTAGTCGGCCGCCTACCGCCAGAGCAACGCGACCGAGCACGTGTAATCGGTATTGCACTGGCGATGATTACTCGGCTGTTGTTGCTGTTCTCGATCACGTGGGTAATGAGTTTGACCGAAAACTGGTTTAGCGCCTTTGGGCATGATATCTCCGGGCGCGACTTCATATTGATTGGTGGGGGCCTATTTTTGCTGACCAAATCGACACGTGAGATCCACGACAGCCTCGAAATCGTCGATTCTGAGCATGCCCAAAATAAAAAAACGTCAAGCTTCGTCAGCGTACTAATACAAATAGCGATTCTAGATGTCGTTTTCTCGCTCGATTCAGTAATAACCGCCGTGGGCTTGGTTGACGAACTGCCCATAATGGTGATCGCAATTGTGACCGCTGTTATGGTCATGCTGTTTGCGTCTAAATCGATATCTGAATTTGTCGATAACAATCCGACTCTAAAGATATTAGCGCTATCATTTTTGATTCTCGTTGGTATGACGTTAATTATCGAAGGATTCGATGTACACCTACCAAAGGGTTACATATACTTTGCAATGGCATTTTCAGTACTAGTGGAAATGCTTAATATAAAGATGCGCAAACGAAGTGCTCGTACCATTAAGTTGGATAAGCAGCTCACTGAACATGACCAACAAAATAACTAATAACATGACCAAAAAAACCATACTAGTTACCGGTGGTGCAGGCTATATCGGCAGCCACGTCGTTAAGTTATTGGGCGAGCGCAACGAAAATATCGTAGTGTTGGATAATCTCAGCACAGGCAATGCGGATGCTGTTTTGGCAGGAAAACTTGTTATCGGCAACACTGGCGACAAAGCCGTGTTGGACAAACTATTTAGCGATCACAACATTGAAACCGTCATGCACTTTGCGGCGCATACCATCGTTCCAGAGAGTGTTGAAAACCCACTTAAATATTATGGAAACAACACCTGCAACACACGCAGCTTGTTAGAAGCCTGTCAAAACCACAAGGTAAAGCATTTTATATTTTCATCCACTGCTGCCACCTACGGCACGCCCGATAGTAAAGGTACTTGCAACGAAGGCACGCCAACTGCACCAATCAATGCTTATGGCATGTCTAAGTTGATGTCAGAGTACATGCTGCAAGACTTAAGCAAGGCCTTCGACATGTCTCATGTGATACTGCGTTACTTCAATGTTGCAGGCTCTGATCCGGATGGTCGTATTGGCCAGTCAACACCTAAAGCCACGCTGCTCATCAAGGTTGCGGCTGAAGTCGCACTAGGCAAGCGTGAACAACTACAAGTGTTCGGCACCGATTACGACACGCCTGACGGTACTGGCGTACGAGACTACATTCACGTAAGCGACCTAGCCAGTGCGCATATAGCGTCACTGGATTACCTGCGTAAAGGTGGCAACTCCACATTAATGAACTGCGGTTATGGCCATGGTTTTAGCGTACGCGAAGTAATTAACGCAGTAGAGCGAGTCCACGGTGAAGCTTTAAACGTGAAAGAACAGCCACGACGCGCTGGTGATCCACCTGCCCTCATTGCATCGGTTGATAAAATTCATGCAACCTTGGATTGGAAACCAGAGCTGGATGATCTGGATAAAATTGTTGCGACATCCCTTGCTTGGGAACGCCAGCTAATGAAGCGCGAGCATAACCAATAGGGCAGATTAGCGTTAGCGCGTAACTACAGCGTGTAATCCAGCATCAGCTTACCTTCATTGGCCAGGCGCTCTAGCAGTACATCTGAAATTTGTCGGTAGTAGTGTAGGTGCACCTTAGGCGGCAGATCATTTAAGGAATCTGCCGACACTTCTAGTGCGCTAACTTCTGACAAAGCAACAACATCTTTGGTTTCTGCAGCACCATGAATAAAGCTAAGCTCACCAACGCATTCGCCCTCACTACAAAGACGAAGCAAGTCACCGTTTTCAGACACCCTAACGGCACCCCTGCTCACGATGAGTAAATCTCGATCAACACTACCTGCTGTGATTAGCTTTTCACCTTTGGCGTAGGTTCGCACCTTTATCACCTCGAGTAGCTGTGCTATTTCTACTTCTGTAAATGATGTGAAAAACAATTGCTGCTTAAGCTGACGAATAAAACGTTGTTGTGCCGCCGGGCGCTGTTCGATAATACGAAATCGTTCAATAAAGGGTGTGAGCGCAGCTACGAGTGCTTTACCGTTTTGAAAGCGCTGGCGCGGATTTTTAGCCAGTGCTCTTGACACTATTCGCGACAGATCGGCAGGTAGATCAGATTTAACTTCATGTAGTAACGGCGCATCTTTATGCACAACAATATTAAAAAGCTGTTTAACTTTTTGCGCTTTGAACAACTGACGACTAGTGAGCAGTTCAAACAACACCGTGGCAAGTGAATAAAAATCACTAGCAGGCGTAAGCGTTTTACCTAAGATTTGCTCAGGCGACATATAGTTTGGTGTACCGAGCGTCGGCCCTTGATTGTTCATGCCTTCGGCTCCGGTAAGCCCTATAGCAATACCAAAATCCAATAGCTTGGCCGAACCATCATCTGCCAGCATAATATTGGCAGGCTTGATGTCTCGATGCAGTATGCCTTGCTTGTGTGAATAATCTAGCGCCTTGCAGCACTCAACAATTATTTCCAGTGATCGATATATTGGCAGTGGTGCTTTACCTTTACCGTATTCTTTTAGCGATTCACCTTCTACCGCCTCCATCACCAGATAGTTAAGTTCCTCATACTGCCCGGCATCAAAAACAGTGACAATATTTGGGTGCGCAAGTTTACCAGCGGCAATAATTTCTGTTTGATAAGCGCGTTGAGCGCCGGGTAGTTTTCCAGAGGATGCATGCGCCTCACCAATCGGAGATAGCTTTACCGCGACCTCGCGATTCAAAACGTTGTCAAGTGCAAGATGCACAACGCCACAAGTGCCTGACCCAATTTTGGCACCAATCGTATAGCGCTTGATTTCATCGGGAACGACAATATCAAGCGGCTTAATGCGAAGCGGTGCTTTTGCCTTAGGCGCAACATCTTCCGAACCTTCAGTTGCCGCCACAGTAGGCGCGGCGTCACGCACGCGCTTACTGGCCCGCTTGCTATCTTCAGCAGGATGCTTCACAGCGTTTGATTTGTCGATCGTAGCCGGCACGGAGTAATGAAGATCAGCCGATATGTTGAGACCATTGGGACGCTAATCATACCACCCATACCCCTGCAGCCTGCAATAAGGCGGTTTGCGGCATGGGTGGCGGTATGAGCGCGGTCAACAGCGCCATCGTAAATATGAAGAAAAGAAACGCAACGGCAATACTAACGGGGATGCTTGTCTCAAAGGTATGCCGGAACACATGCCCTAGCAACGACAAGCTCCAGACAATCAAAAAGAACTGCGAGAACGCGCCTATGGCTGTAAATTCGGCCCCATTCCCCCCCATAAAGACAGGAATTGCGACAATTTGCAACATTGCATTAGCACCGCACAGCCCACCAAAAGCTTGTGCAAACCGTGCCGAACGATTGACGATGCTCAGACCTACCCAAAATAACAGACCTGTTAGCCCAATCTCTATAAACGCCTGAGCGATCGCTCTAAGCACGCCATCAATACTGGCGACGGCCAGCACGTAAGTGATTGCACAAAGCACGATGCCAGTTAGCATCTGATGCGCGCCCGCAGGTAAATCCTGTGGCTTCGCCATCAATAACGCGATACGTGCGTACTGTTGGAGTAGTGTCAGCAAGTTCATAATCAATAAATTTAGGATCGAGTTGAATATTATCACTCGCGCTGCGGCACTAACAGATTAGGCTAAGCGGAATCTTTATCGCGCATCGACGCCTGCAACACGTTATCTCTCAAGGTTGCAATGGTTTTAACAAGCGAATCTAAGGTTTCGTGATTGTATCCGGTGGAATCAATGATGCACTGGGTGATATTACTGGCGTTTTTCTGCAAAGCCCGCCCACTTGGCGCCAGCGACACCAATACCTGCCGCTGATCTTTTTTACCTCGACTGCGTTTGATGTACCCCAGCTTTTCTAAGCGTTTTAGCAACGGCGTCATGGTGTTCGAATCCAGTTTAAGGCGCGAACCAAGCGCACCCACCGTAAGCTCGTTCTCCTCCCACAATACCGTCAGCGCAATATATTGTGGATAGCTTAGATTGAGTTTTTTGAGCAAGGGGTTGTAGGCACGCGTAAACGCATGGCCAGCCGAATAGATGGTGAAACAAAGAAGCTCCTCAACACATTCGGGCAGTTCAGGGCGCGGTAGAGAGTCAGCCATAGGAATTAGTCCATCAAGGTAATTAATATCGTGCACGATATATTCTACATTCTACGTAAGGATTCCACTATGTCTTGGTTACCCAGCCTGATTACAAGTACACCCGAAGAAGGCTACTAATTGGCCATCAAACTCTCACGTATGGCCGTGAAGAAAACCCAGCCCGACGATGCCGCACGGGAAAAATGCGCCCCATTTACGCCAACGATGCAAATGGCCTGACTCAAGTTTCGCTAGTAGCGGCAAGCAATTTCCAAACAGTTGCGACAGCAAATGGGTATTGGAAGAGTTAACTGGCAAAATGCCCACCTTGAGGAAAACGGTGGTCGGTTTCGGCTCCACCAACCGAGCACCGTGTATGATTCGCTTATTCGCTTTCGATAAAACAAGTCATGTACCAGCCAGGCAAGCCCGTTAAGTTTTCAGATCGATTTAGGGGTTATCTGCCCGTTGTGGTCGATGTAGAGACCGGCGGATTTAACGAACAAACTGACGCCTTGTTAGAAATTGCAGCAGTCCTAATTGATATGGATGATCAAGGCCGCCTATCAACTGGTGAAACCTACACGACTCATGTCACCCCGTTTGAAGGCGCCAACATGGAGCCCAAGTCTCTTGAGATTAACGGCATTGACCCATGGAACCCACTAAGAGCTGCGCGTGCTGAGCGCGAAGCGTTGAGCTACATATTTAAACCCATTAGGCAAGCCGTGAAAAAGTGCGAATGCAGTCGCGCTATTTTGGTTGGGCACAACGCTCACTTTGATTTGAAATTTTTAAATGCGGCAGTTGAACGCAGCGGCGCCAAGCGCAACCCATTTCACCCGTTTAGTAGCTTGGATACAGTCAGCTTGGCTGGTTTAGCTTACGGTCAAACCGTGTTAGCAAGAGCAGCCGCAGCGGCAGAAATGGAGTGGGATACAAACGCGGCTCACGGAGCGGTGTACGATACGCAAATGACCGCAGAGTTATTTTGCAAAATAGTTAATAAATGGGAAGCACTCAACGAGTGAAGCGCTTCCCTTGTTCTAGCTAATATGACTAGCTAATATGACTAGCTAATATGGCCAGACTAAGCCGAAGCTTGATCAATCATTTTTTTCAGTTCGCCTGATTCAGCTAGTTCGCAGGTGATGTCGCAACCTCCAACAAGCTCACCTTTGACAAACAATTGTGGGAACGTTGGCCAATCAGAGAACTTAGGCAGGCTTTCGTGTACGCCAACATCAGCAATGATGTTCACGTAAGCGAACTCCTTATTACACGCTTTAAGTGCTTCAACAGTGCGCGCCGAAAACCCACACATTGGCATCTGTGGGGTTCCCTTCATATACAAAATAACTGGGTTTTCCTGGGTTTGTTGCTTGATGCGTGCCATGGCATCTTCGGGTTGTGCTTCAGACATTGTTAGCTCCTAGTTGGCTCAATTTTTTATGCAATGATGATTATGCAAAATGGCTATGCAATGATGGTTAAACAGTGGTGTTACGCAATCGCTGCGCTAAAACGCTCAGATGCTTTCGCCCAGTCAACCACCTCAAGGTAACCATCAATGTAGTCTGGACGCTTGTTCTGATACTTAAGGTAATAAGCGTGCTCCCAAACATCCAACGCAATAATTGGCGTGCCTTGCATATCAGCCACTGGCATTAATGGGTTGTCCTGGTTTGGCGTAGAGGTAACAGCCAACTTGCCATTGTTAACAAGCAACCAAGCAAAGCCAGAACCAAAACGTGTCATACCTGCTTGCTTGAGTTGTTCTTTAAGTTTGTCCATAGAACCAAACTCACCATCGATGGCTGAGGCAAGCGCACTGCTAGCTGCGCTGCCGCCGTTACACATGGAGTTCCAATAAAGGATGTGGTTGTAGAAACCACCACCATTGTTACGAACAGCAGGCGCTGTGGATGCATCAATACCCGCCATTACCTGCTCGAGCGATTGGTCAGCCAAAGGTGAATCAACTATCGCCCCCGTGAAATTGGTGAAGTAGGCGCGGTGATGCCGGTCGTAATGGATTTCCATTGTTTGAGCATCGACGTGTGGCTCAAGCGCTGAGAAATCATAGGGAAGATCGGGGAATTCAAAAGCCATAGTGGGTCCTTGACGTTGCGATTGACCTTTTCAGTCAATCCGGGTTGTTGTTCCTAGCTGCTTGGCAGCCACTGGAATATAGGGTCTTCTGGCCATAATAATACGCCGGTTTGGCATTTGACTGTTGGCCTGCCTTGCAGCATGTAATAGTATCGATCATTCGTCCCTTATTTCGGAGCTTGAACACCATGGAATCTTTAATGTCTGCATACGGCAGGCTACCCGTCTCTATGGTTCGTGGGGAAGGGGCAAAATTGTGGGATGAGAACGGAAAATCCTATCTGGACGCCCTTTCAGGCATTTCAGTGACCGCCCTTGGGCACGCTAATCAGGCGCTCACTGAAGCGCTTACAGAGCAGGCAAAGCGGCTGGTGCACGTCTCCAACCTATACCACATACCCGAGCAGCAAGCCCTCGGTGATGCCCTGTGCCGTATTGCCGCAATGGAAAAAGCCTTTTTCTGTAATTCGGGCGCCGAGGCCAATGAGGCGGCGATCAAGATCGCGCGCTTGCACGGTCATCACAAGAATATCGAGACGCCCACCATCGTCGTTAGCACCACCGCATTTCATGGTCGTACCCTGGGCACCATTGCGGCAACGGGTAACCAGAAAATTCAAAACGGCTTCGGCCCAACCATGCCAGGTTTTGTTGACGTTCCCTTTAACGACGCTGCTGCGATTGAGCAGCTAGCCAAGTCGCGTAACGACATCGTGGCGGTTTTGCTCGAACCTGTACAAGGCGAAGGTGGCATCAATGTCGCTGAGGACGGCTATCTTGCTGCGGTACGCAAAATTTGTGATGAGCACGGTTGCTTGTTAATGTTTGATGAAATCCAATGCGGCATGGGCCGTAGCGGTAAATGGTTTGAACATCAAAACCATGATGTGCAGCCCGATGTAATGAGTGTTGCCAAGGCCTTGGGTAACGGCATACCGATTGGCGCATGCCTGGCCCGTGGACCAGCAGCGATGCTAATTCAACCGGGCACTCACGGCACCACTTTTGGCGGCAATCCATTTGCATGCAGAGCGGGCTTAACCGTTATCAGCGAAATCGAATCCAACGACTTGCTTAACCGAGTCACTCAATTGAGCACGAGGATAAACGAAGGCTTGCATGCGCGATTACATAATCGACCCGGCGTTGTTGAGATACGTGGCAAGGGGTTAATGATTGGTATAGAGCTGGAGCAACCTTGCGCAGCCCTTGTAGGAAAAGCACTGGATGCCGGCTTGCTGATCAACGTAACAGCCGAAAAGGTGGTGCGCATATTGCCTCCATACATACTGACCGATGAACAAACCGATGAACTAGTCGACACACTAAGCACGCTGATCATCGAGCACATTGAAAACCCCTAGTAAACGTTAACGAAAAAAACTATGAGACATTTTTTAAGCGAACGCGACTTAACTGCGGACGAGTTTCGTTCCGTTATTAACCGCGGCAGTGAGTTCCGCCGCATGTGGGAAGCCAACGAGCCTCATGCCTTATTCCCCAATAGCACCTTAGCGATGATTTTTGATAAGTCATCAACGCGCACTCGTTTGTCATTTGAAGCCGGCATAACACAGCTGGGTGGCAAGGCAATAAATTTGTCGCGTAGCGAAACCCAGATGGGGCGCGGTGAATCACTTGAAGACACAGCTCGGGTGCTGTCACAAATGGTTGACCTAGTGTTGATGCGTACCTTTGCACATGAATCGATCGAACAATTCGCCAGCATTTGCACAGTGCCGGTCATGAACGGCCTTACCGATTTATTACATCCCTGCCAAATGCTAGCCGATATGCAAGCCTATTTCGATCATAGAGGCGACATCAAAGGCAAAACGGTGGCGTGGGTTGGAGACGGTAATAACGTCTGCAACTCTTATATCAATATTGCGGACCTACTAGATTTCAATTTGCGTGTTGCCTGCCCTATTGATTTCCAACCCGATAGCAATATCATTGAACGCGGCAAGAGCAACACCGCCATCACCCAAGACGCCGCCGCTGCCTGTGAAGGTGCTGATTTGATCGTCACTGATGTATGGAGTAGCATGGGCCAGGAAGATGAACAAGCCGAACGCAAACGCGCTTTCGCTGATTATTGCGTTACCAGCGAGCTGATGGCTCTCGCTGCCGAAGATGCGCTATTTATGCACTGCCTACCCGCACACCGAGGCGAAGAAGTCACCAGCGATGTCATCGATGGACCACAAAGCGTGGTTTGGGAGGAAGCAGGTAACCGCATGCACGCCCAAAAAGCGTTGATGGAATTTCTGCTCAACAATCGCTAACGTTCACTCGGGCGCCTGACAACACGCTCGAAACCCTGCCTTACAGCCCTAAAGCCCGTATAGCTCCACCTAGCAACTTATCAGGGCATTTTTTGGCCCACAGTTTGCTTCACCGATATTGCAAATCATTACTCGGGAGATTCGACAATGCTGTCAGAGCACGCTGGTGGGTGGAGAACCCTTTCTACACGCAACGCTTTTTTAATCCATTTGGCTTTAAGCCTGTTGATATTCATGACCCTAGTTGCAGTAATGGTGACCCTATGGTTTCCTGGCGAGCTGTTCTTTTTAGACGGCGGCTGGGAAGGCCTTAAATTGGTTGCACTGGTTGATCTGGTGTTGGGCCCTGCCCTAACCTTATGCCTGTACAAGCCTGCCAAAAAAGGCTTATTAATGGATATGTCGTTTATCGCGGCATTTCAAGTTGCAGCCTTAGCCTACGGTTTTGTTACTACTTTTGAACAGCGAACTGCAGCCGTAGTCTTTGCCGAGAGTCGATTCAACACTCTATCAAACGTCGCCTTGATCGAAGCCAACGAAAACTTGGCAGAGCGAAAAATAAAAACCCAATCAGTTACAGCGATTGATAGCCGAAAACCTGCAATTCTTGTAACACCCGAAGGCGAGTCAGCCCAGCAATTCCAAGACTTGCTAAATGGTTTTCCACAACTGCACGAGCGAAGCGATAAATTTATCATTGCAAAAGATAACTCTGATTATCTTCGCGATCTTGCCGTTAGTGAGGCAGCCTTAGAGGCAGAAGATAAAAAAGGCCTAGTTAAAAAAGCACTGGCTAAACAAAGCAAATCGGCAGACATAGATGTGCATCGATTCACCGCCCGTTACGGTAGTGGCTTTGCCCTTTTTGACCACAACAGCGGCAGGATTGTGGATTACATCGAGATAACAGCAGAAACAAAGAGCCCGAAAGCCAGCGCAACAGACGTAGCTGAATCAGTCGAGTAGTGGCCAAAGTTTGTCTTTGTCAGACAACTGAATTTCGCTTTTTATCGGCCATGCAATGGCAAGCTTTGGGTCATCCCAGCGTAAGCCTGCTTCTGACTGTGGTGCATAGGCAGCGCTGACTAGGTAATGAATGCTTGAGCCTGCTTCAAGCACTTGGTAACCGTGAGCAAACCCTTCTGGCACATACATTTGTTTGTTGTCTGATGCTTCAAGCATTGCGGCAAACCATTGATACCGCGTTGGCGATCCTTCGCGGACATCTACAATCACATCAAATACGCGGCCCTTTATGCAGTTGATTAGCTTAACTTCGGCGTGAGGTGCAGTTTGATAATGCATACCCCTTACAATGCCACTGGATACATTACTAGCCACATTGGCTTGCTGCCAGGACGTATTTAAACCGGCTTCTGAGAATTCATCTACACAAAAGGTGCGGCCGAATGCACCGCGATCGTCACTGCGGGGTTCGCTATTAATTAAGTATGCGCCAGCAAGTGGCGTTGCTTCAAACTGCATTAGTGCTTACCAGATTTTCCATGGCGCTTCGCCGCTATTCCAATATTCCTCTAACACCTGCTTATCACGCAGCGTATCCATGGCGTACCAAAACCCACGGTGCTTGAATGCTGAGAGTTGCCCTTCATCTGCTAATTTTTCAAGCGGCGATTGCTCCCAAAAGAGCTGATCATCGGTAACATAATCAACGGCTCCTGGTTCGAGTATAAAAAACCCACCGTTTATCCAAGCACCATCACCTTTTGGCTTTTCGCGAAAGCTGGCAATGCGCGAATCAACATCAGATAACTTAAAGGCACCAAAGCGCCCTGGTGGCTGCACCGCGGTTAGTGTTGCAAGCGTTCCCTGCTGCTTGTGAAACGCAAGCGCTGCAGTCACATCGATGTTGGCCACGCCATCCCCGTAGGTAAAGAAAAACGAATTATCTTCAAGATAAGGCTTCACTCGTCGAAGACGGCCGCCAGTACCCGTTGTATCACCGGTATCGATTAACGTGACTCGCCAGTCTTCGGTATTGGTATGGTGAACATCAATTTCGTTTTTGCGTAAATCGATGGTGACATCGGCCGTGCGTATCAGGTAGTTAGCAAAATACTCTTTGATCACTTCACCGCGATAACCACAACAAATAATAAAATCACGTACACCGTGGGCTGCGTATATTTTCATGATATGCCACAGGATCGGCCGACCACCTACCTCAACCATCGGCTTTGGTCGAATCGAGGTTTCCTCTGCTATGCGTGTGCCAAGGCCACCGGCTAGAATTACCGCTTGCATGTTACTGACCGCCCCTTTCTGCATCCCGTATTGCTGAAGGTGGTGTGTATTTAAGCGAAATCAAAAAAGCATTACTCTCACCTGAATTCGCGTCAGCACGGCTTTTTTGGCGGCGGTAGCGGTAAGAACCAGCCAGTGTCCAAGCGCGCGAGTACTGCCAAATAATTTTGGGTTCAAAGCTGATGAAACGCCTTGAAAATTCGTCAACACCTGTGGCATTAATCGCATCTGGCTCATAGGCACGAGCGCGCAACGCAAAATCCATACGCGGGCTTATCTCACGAACCATATCGCCAACCAAATCTAAAGATTCAACCTGCGAACCGATATCACTGGGCAAGACATCAACACCGAATCTGCCGGTGTATCGCGTTACACCAGTGGTTTTAGTGAGTGTGATACCGCCGAGCCAGCCGTTTTCCGTAGCGGTGGCGTCTGCGCGAGCGGCAACTACAGCTTCTTCTGAACCCACAATAACATCGTCTGCACGAATGAGATCTGTATCATCTTTAGTATTGGCATAGGCACCTACGCTAAAACCAACTTTCAACGTTTCTGACAACGAACGCTCGAACCCAATATTGATGGTAGTGGTGGTGGACTTACTGGTTCTTTTTGGTTTTCTGTGTATTCTTCTTTCGCGCGAATCGATAAGCTCATCTTCAAATGGCAATAATACGATGTTTTTGTCTAGCTCAATTTCTGTTCGATAATCCTTGAAACTAATGGACGCGTTTAAATCAAGCAATGGTGACCAACTGTGCTTCATACCAATGGTAAACGCAGTTTCTTTAAAATTATCAAGCTCGTCTTCAACCAAAAACACCTGATCGGTGCTAGTCAAAAACTCTGCGACTTCCTCTGCGTTGCCAAATTGCGCAAAGGCGGCATCTTCAACGGATGGAAGCTCGTGATTGACCTTGGTGTAGGCCAACTGAGTATTAACACTGGTTCGGCGACTGAGCTTGTAACTCCAGTTAGGAGAAATCACCAGTCGTTGCCTGCCGACGTTTTGATCTTGACTGACGCTTGCCCCGGTGTCCGCCGCCGTAACTGATAGATCAGTAATATCCGCAGAGATATCCCGGCTGGGCGTATCTTGTTTGAAATTGATACCAATACCGTAAACAGTACGTTCGCTGCTCACTTTGGAATCAAGATATAAAATCTGATTCGAAGACAGCTCGCTAGATTCGTTCTCGCTTTGCTGAAGCAAGCCATCGACTCTGATCAATCCTTTAAACGCAGTATTTTGCGATTCACGACTCAGGCCAAGCGAGCCCACGATTCGAGTTGCGTTTACCGGGTCCGGCATTTCAGTATCGATGGTGTAGTTATCATCAACGCGTTGGTCGAGCGCAGCGGAGGGTTCAAACACCCAAACATCTGCCACCGCAAGCGCTGGCGCCAACAGCGCGCCTGACAGCATCCAAGCTGCTGAGGTTCGGTTGATCAACATGTTGCTCATCCGCTTTTAAGGTACTACGACTACGTCACCACTTTGCAAAATGATATTTTGCTTGAGATTTTTACCGCGTTTGATATCGCGAAAGTCAAATCTGTAAGTCACTTCACGACCATCCTTACGACGAAGAATGCGCATGTTGCGCTCAGATGCGTACGGCGTGGTGCCACCGGCAAGCGTAAGCGCCTGAACAACATCAACATAGCGGCCCAATGTAAATTGGCCAGGCTTGTTCACTTCACCCAATATAAAAATGGTGTAGCCTGAGATTTTGTCGACCGCCACTGTGACTTCAGCATCAGGAACATAACGGGCCAGGCGTGAGCGAATTTCATCTTGTACTTCCAGGGGAGTACGGCCAGATACCTGGATATCTCCAACTAGCGGAAACGAGACGCCGCCATCGGGTCGAACCAATACCTTACGATCGAGATCATCTTCCTTCCAAACAGAAATATGCAGGACATCTTCTGGACCGATACGGTATTCCAGCCCAGCTACCTGCTGTGCATTAGCAATAGCTGAAAACTGCATCAACATCAGCGCTACCAGCAATGGGCGCAAACTGAGGGGAATAAGAGATCTTAGCGACATGAATTTGGCTCCTGGTGCAGGAGCGCAACATTTGCGACACCTGCGGTTATTCAGATGCCAAAGTATAGCGGAACCAGGCCAATTCGGCCCGCCCACTAATCAGCAGTACCCACCGCTGTGGTGATAACTTCGTCATGATGTGACAGTTGATCATACATTGTGCGGAACTTGTCCACCTGATCCAACTTTCCAGAATTGACAAAGAGTTCCTGAATGGCGCCATAGGATAATGGCTGATGTCGCAACTCTACCAATACATTAAAAGGTGCTTCACCCGTGGTGGCGATCTGATAAGTCACCTTATCCACTCCCTGATTGAAATCATCGTCGCCCAGCGCTTCACCAAATACGGCCACATCGTTGGGTACAGTCGTCTTGTCAAATCCCAATGGCGTCAGACGATTGTCCTTTAGGTATTGGGACGCCATCAGCAGAGAGCTGGTTTGTTTGCCATCGTTATCACCGGTGATTGCTTGGTACACCTGCACCTGAGTGGCCTTTGTTATGACATCGTAGTGTGATTCAAACCTGCCAGGGCCAACATCTTCTGCCACACCGTCGATACTGCCATCATCATTAATACGGCCGTTTTCATACACCAGCTTGCCGCTGGCATCAGTCACTACTACGTGCAGATAGACGCGGCGTGTGTGGTAACCACTAGGTAACTTGTGCCCAGTGCGATTGGTTATTTGAACATCCACGTCGATTTTTTCACCATCAAATGCCAGATTTTGCAATTCGACATCAGCAGAGGTACGAATGAAGTTTCGGTTGCGGTCAATCGATTCATCAAAATCGATATCGCCACTAATGCCCAGCTGCTCAGAGAAATCTCTTAACATGCTCTGCATAACGGTATTGGCACCTAGCATCGTATGCTCGGAAAAATCATCGCGTTTTTTGGTGCTACCCGCGCTGGCCAATTGCACGGCTTGATCGATCTTCGGCATATGGCAGCTTTGGCATGTCGCGGGTTGGCTGCCAGCGTCGTCATAGATACTGTTTTCCCATTCGGTGTAAATCATCTGTTCAGCAAAATGCGATTGCGCTGCTAAGGGTTGGCCATTTTTATCAACCGGATTGGTTTTTAAATTATGGCAACTACCACATGATTCTGATGATCCAGTATGCGCCCCATACGCTGCTGTAAATTGTGCTTGTTGCAGCATATAACCGCCTTCTGGGTCAGAGTACTGCCCATAAGCGGGTCGTTGAGTAGGATCTGCAAAGGATTCTATTGACCATCCACCCGACATACCAGCATCAGTACCTAGGTTACCGTCATCCGCTATCTGGTGACACATCGAACAACTCACACCGTCCATTGCATGGTTAAACAGATTATTACTGTCATTCATTGAATACAGGCCTTGAACAAAATCACCATCGGTAACTGAGCCTGAATCAAACAGTTGTAAATTAAGCCCTTCTTTTTTTGCCAGATCATGGGCCATGGGTGCGTGGCAACGAATACATGTATCGTTAATCGCATCCTTAAGGTTAGGAAAATGCTTAAGCTCACTGGCTACTACTGCGTGCCAGTAGGGGTCACGAGTCGCGTTAGCCATTAAGCTTGATTCCCATGCAGTGCCAATAGACACGTCACGTATACCCGTGTCATCCTGAATAGTCATTACAGGCTCGCCTGTATCGGCATTGCTATGGCATGAGGCGCATACGCCACTGCCCGCAAAGTGCTGGCCTTCAAATACTGCGTCAGAATGAGCGACGTCGGGTATCTTGCCACCACCCACTGTGCCCAGCTCAATAAAGGTCGGGTTAAATGAATCGCCACCACCGTCCGAGCAAGCCTGCAGTGTCAACAGCCCAATCAAAGCTAATGCCGCACGCAGTGGCAATCGAACATGCCTGGATACGAAAGTGTTGATTTTTTGTTCCGTGTTATGCATGGCGTATTACCACTGAATACCTATTCGTAAGAAACGTGGTAACTGACGCCACCACTGATTAAGCTATCGACGAGTACGGCATAGTGTTTAACACCGATTGAATACGAATAGACAGACCCATGACTAACTCGCAAATCAGTAATCACTAGGTTCGAAAATCGTGACCTTGTTCCCAATATTGTCAGCCACCCAAATCGTGCCTGGGAAGATGTCGGTGGAGGCCTGAGCCGTTACATCAAGCGGCGTTGTCGCCACATTGGAGAATAGTTTCACTTTAGAGGTGACCGCCGTGCCGTTACCATTTAGCGTGATGCGGTAAATTGAGTTGTTAAATGTAGCCACCAATAAATCGCCCTGCATTCCACTCAAGAAATTACTCGCGGTGTATTCAGTTAGACCATTTGATGAAGAACCGATGGTGGTCAGCGCGCCATCGCCAGCCATAGGTACCAAGTAGTCGCAATTGTTAGCAATCGCATTACCCTCGATAGGTGTTTGTGGATCGCTTGTGTTGAAGGTATTACTTTTATTACCACGCGTCGGATTAGGATGGCCGCCATAAGCACCCTTAGTGACCAAGTGAAGATTGTCAAAATAGATCGCACCGCCATCATCAGAATCATTGGTGCAATTACCTTGAGGCAAACCACCCCAACCTGGGTTAGGGCCATTATCAAATGTGTATATCTTGCCAGCTTCGGTGACAACAATATCGTAGTGGTTACGATAACCGGTAGCAAACAAACCAACCGGCCCGTTGTTTACAAGCTTTGCTTGGTTCTTACCGTTATTCCCACCAAAGGGATCGTTAACGTCACCGTTATCTTCATCATCCAAGGTAGGCAATATGTAAGGCCCGTTGCCAATCGCGGCTAAATCAATTTCAAGGATGGCACCGCTTAAAGCGTATTCAGGTAATTGCGCAAAGTTGTTAGACGGCGAACCCATGTTAGTGTGGCCACCCGTGTTAAGTAACAACTTATTGTTGCCGTAGAGCGTCAGCCCATTGGGCACATGGTTTTCTTCAGAGCGAGGCAAGCCCAATACCAAATCATATTTTATCCAGTTGCCACCCTGCTTAACTAGTTTGTGCAAAATGCCTGAGTTGGTATCCAAATTGGAATCTGTGCCAGATGGGCCTGCCGCCTGGCGTGGATCACTGGATGCGGCATAAATAATCGGTGCAGCTGCAGTACCTGCAACGTGTATTCCGGTTAGCAGGCGAGTGTTTTGAGAATTATTAGGTGTGCCATCGTCGTCATGGTTTTGTACGTTTTTGATCAAATTGATCGTATCAATTTTATTACCGGTGTAGTTGTTTTTGCCATTTCTAATAACGTTATACACATGGATCGACCCATCCATTTGCCCAAGATAGAGCTTGTCATCAGGGCCAAACTGTAGGGTTGTTGCTCGGGTAGTGTTAACACCATTAAGTGTGCTCTTACCAAAGTTAATCGGGATATTTTGCGGCTCAACCACTGTACCTTCCAGGCCCAGCTCAAGTGCTGCGTTGTTACCATCATGCATAACAAGTAAATCCGCGCTCTTAAAACCAACCTGATTAGAATTAAGCGTGATTGGCACGTTAACGCTTTCACCGGGTGCTAATTGTGCAGCGGAAAAATCAATGGCAAAAGCAGCTGACTGCTGTCCAGTTTTTTGAATCCCGGAGATATTAATCGCTGGCGCATCGGGTTCACCCTCATTAGATAGAACCAATTGTTTGGTGACCGTCTTGCCTTTAATCACTTGGCCAAATTTGGTTAGTTCGATTCCAGCAGCTAAATCACTGGTTAAGGGATAACGTGACCAACCATTAAACAGCAAGATATAAGGTGATGTTGCACCTTTGATATCAAGGCGCATACCAGCAGATTTAGTACCCGTTGTTACTGGCGTAAAATTTACCAGCATTTCAATTTCATCACCAGGAAAGAGTGTTACAAAACCGTTGAAATTGACCGCGTACTCCGATGCGTTTTTTCCAAACAAGGACGCACTACCAATTTCTATCGCAGCGGTGTTGGCTGCACCAACATGAATAAGTGTGATTGCTGCCGAACTGCTAAAACCAATCTCTGTTAAACCAGTATCAAACGATGCGGGTGAAATAAGTAGATTCTCAACTTCTTTTAGAGTCGCAGTGCCGCTAAGCGGCACCGATATTTTTCCGGTAATATCACCACCATCTGGAACGGCGTCCTGAGCAAATGCGCTTTGCTGTGCAGAGAGTATTACCAACACACTTGCTAGCACCGCGTTACCAACCCAAGCTAGAATTTTGTCAAACATTGAATTTCTCTAAGAATGATCAACCGCGCACACGCGCACAATGCTTGAGAAGTGCAATTTCCGTACAAATTTTGAGGCTTTGTTGAAGGATCACAGACGCAGCACGCGATGCGCACCCAGTTGTCTACCTTAAGCTGTTGGTTTTATTGCATTTTAAACAGTGCGGCGGCTCTGCAGGCAGCGGAATTTTGGCTCAGATTAGCGCTACCAGATACGCTTATTCAGCGCCTGAAAATTGTTGCGCCCAACTCGGCAGAATATCACCTGGCATGGCCTGCGCCATAAAAACGGCCCGAGCAATCGAGCGAGAAACGCAAATCGCCGCCGCATGGCCTAGCGCGACAAAATCACGCTGCGCATCAACAATCTCTCTCGTGCCGGTGGACATCGCGAATACCAAATCGCCATCGTATTGGGTGTGGGCCGGCGTTATCGCTCTGGCAATACCATCCTGCGAGGCGACTGCCAGGCGTTGCGATTGAGATTTATTAAGCACGGCGTCAGTTGCCACAATCACTAAAGTGGTATTGGCCATGGCTTCATATGCCGCCATTTTTTCATTGCTCGGCATCCGCAATGGCTGGCTGTCACCACAACCAAAACCGCCGTATTCTTTATCCACTTCATAAGGTGCTGCCCAGAATTCTTTACCATCTGGCACCACAGCACTGCCATGAGGATTGGCGACCACTAATGCACCGACGGTATAGCCGCTTGGCAATACTAACGATGCAGACCCCAGCCCGCCTTTTAGATTGGCACAGCTGGCGCCGTATCCGGCACCCACTGAGCCCAGCTCAAAATCACGACGGGTTTCAGTTAGTGCTTCAACGCCAAGGTCGCGATAAGGGTTGTTTGTCCAAGTTTTATCTCCGCCGTTAAGCAAATCAAAGATGATTGCAGCAGGTACAATCGGCACAGTGACTGGCCCAATCGAAAAGCCTTTTCCCGCTGCACGCAGTGCATCGGCAACACCACTGGCGGCATCCAAACCAAATGCCGAGCCACCAGACAACACCAAAGCATCGATGTTAGTCACCAGCCGCCCAGGATCCAGGCAATCGGTTTCGCGTGTACCTGGTGCACCACCCATTACGTCCACTGCAGCAACAAAAGGCTGCTCCGCCACCACTACTGTGCAGCCAGTTTTGATAATTTTGTCGTGGGCATGGCCTACTCGCACACCGGGCACATCGGTAATCAGATTACGCGCACCCGGCACCATGAAGGCTGATTCGGCGCCGTTAGATACAGCGCCCACCATCGACCTCCATTGCCACACCGGTGATCATGCTGGCCTCATCTGAACATAAGAAACTGGCCGCATTACCCATATCTTCTGGCGTGCTAAATCGACCAATGGGTATCGTGCTAAGAAACTTTTGACGAATTTCGGGCGTGTCTTCTCCCATAAACGATTTAAGCAGCGGCGTTTCTCCAGCAACAGGGTTAATTGCATTTACCCTGATACCAAATGGCGCTAGCTCAACCGCCAAACCCTTGCTTGCGGTGATTAACCAGCCTTTGGATGCGTTGTACCAGGTAAGATTTGGCCGCGGGCTGACACCACCAGTGGAGGCAACATTTAAAATGACGCCGCTACCCCGAGCCTTCATTGCTGGCACGATCGCTTGCGTCATGTAGTAAAGCGCTTTAGTGTTTACAGCGATTATACGATCAAAATCTGCTTCGCCTACTTCATCAGCAGGTGTTGGCAAATGAGTCACACCTGCATTATTGACAACGATATCGATATCACCAAAGTGCTTGGTAGCGGTTTTTACCAACGCAACAGTACTCTTAAGCGAAGCCACATCAGCAGCGCAGACAATCACCTTGTCGCCAAATTGCTCAGCTGCAGCATAGGCTGCTTGCTCGTCAATATCGGCTAACACCACACGCGCACCTTCGCTAACAAACTTAGCCACGATGCCCTTACCAAAACCCGACGCTCCACCGGTAACGATGGCTGTTTTATTATCTAGTTTCATAGTGAGCCTCAAAGTGAATCCAAATTAATCATGGCGTGCAGCAACGGTTTTCAACGCTGACATTCCGTACAGGGCCTCAAAGCCTTTTTCTCTACCATGGCCTGATTTGCCCACGCCACCAAAGGGTAGCTCTACGCCGCCACCAGCCCCGTAGTTATTGATAAACACTTGGCCAGCCCTTAATTTTTTGGCTAATCGCATTTGCCTAGCGCCGTCCCTACTCCAGATAGCGGCAACTAAGCCAAACTCGGTGCCGTTAGCCAATGCGAGTGCATGATCATCGTCGTTGAATGGCATAACAACTTGCACTGGCCCAAATACTTCTTGTTGAGCCAAAACATGCTCAGGAGGTACATCAGCAAACAACATAGGCTTAACAAAGAAACCCGCATTGTTAGCCTTAGAATCAATTTGACCAGTCGCAACACAATTAAGATCGCTGGCATTATCAATAAACGATTGCACGCGCTGCCTTTGTTGTTCGCTAATCAACGGACCGATACCGAGATCATGCATTGCATCTCCCACACGCAGTTGTTGGTATTGCTCAGCCATCTTGCTTACAACAGTTGAGTAAATTGATCGATGCACTAAAATTCGCGATGCAGCAGAGCATGTTTGCCCCGCATTCTGGATGCCTGCGTTAATTAAAAATGGCATGGCTGCCTCTATATCTGCATCTTCAAACACCAATTGTGCTGACTTGCCCCCAAGCTCTAAGGTAACCGGGATAACATTCTGCGCAGCAGCTTGTTGAACACTCATGCCAGTTCGCACCGAGCCTGTAAACGAAATATGTTGTACACCAGTATGAGCGGCTAACGCAGCCCCTACCTCAACACCCAAGCCTGGCACGACGTTGATAGCCCCAGCGGGAAATCCCGCTTGGTGCGCAAGTTCTGCAAATGCCAGCGCTGTTAGGCAGGCTTGCTCAGCGGGTTTTAAAACAACGGCATTACCCATGGTTAAGGCCGCCCCAACTGAACGCCCTATTATTTGCATCGGGTAGTTCCAAGGGATGATGTGCCCGGTTACACCATGCGGCTCGCGCAGCGTGTAAACCGTATAGCCATCAAGATAGGGCAAAGTGTCGCCATGCACCTTGTCAGCAGCGCCAGCGTAAAATTCGCAATAACGGGCGAGCGCAACCGCATCGGCTCTCGCCTGCGTGAGTGGTTTACCCACATCTTGCGCTTCAAGCACGGCTAGATCCTCAACGCGACCCTGCACCAACTTACCCAGGGTTGCTAGCCATCGACCTCGTTGCAAAGCAGTCGCCTTGCCCCACTCGCCATCAAGGGCATTTTGGGCTGCGTTAACTGCGGCATCTATATCTGCATCGCTGCCACGTGCTATCTGGCAAAGCGCTGCACCAGTTGAGGGGTTACTTAGGTTGAGTTGCTCACCGCTTGCAGGCGCCACCCAACAGCCATTAATAAAACAGGCACCCGTATCGAATGTAAATGGCATAGATAAACTCATCAAGCTTCACGCTCCTCATCTGGCAACTTAGGCGTTGCAGCCAGTAGCTCTAGAGTATAAGGGTGAGTGGGACTATTGAAAACAGCGCCGGTTTGGCCACGCTCAACAATCTCACCTCGCTGCATCACCATGACGCGGTCAGTGACTCTACGCACCACCGATAAATCGTGTGAGATAAACAAATAAGCAATGTCATGGCTGGCTGCCAGTGCAGATAGTAAGTCGAGAATCTGTGCACGCACCGACACATCTAAAGCCGACACAGCTTCATCCAACACAATTAACGCAGGTTTAATGATAAGTGCTCGTGCAATCGCGATACGTTGACGTTGCCCACCAGAAAATTCGTGAATAAATTTGCCTGCATCCTCTGCCTGTAAACCAACGCTAACAAGCGCATCGTTTACCGCGGTGGTTTGTTCTTGCTCTGTTAGTGTGCGCTCGAGTACATGCAAAGGCTCTGCAATCAACCGCTTCACCTTGTGACGAGGATTAAACGAACCGTAAGGGTCTTGAAACACCACTTGCATTTCGCGCCGCACTGCATGTGACAAAACACCCTCCTCTAAGCGCTCACCATGCAAGCGAACCTCGCCTTCTGCAATTGGCATCAAACCCAGTAGCGCACGTGTCAACGTTGATTTGCCGCAACCGCTTTCTCCCACAAGACCCACGCTTTCACCTCGCTTAATAGTTAGCGACACCGACTTAACCGCTCGGAAATACCCAGGTTTGCTCCACCAGTTTTTGCGTGGCATGCGGTAGTCGCAACTCAGATTTTCAACGTCGAGCAAAGGTGCCGCATCTATGGTGGCTTCTACCCTCTCCGGTGCATGCCGCGATGCCTCTATTAGCTGGCGAGTGTAGGGATGCTGACTATGTTTAAACAGCTGCTTTAAATCTCCTCTTTCAACGACATCACCATCACGCATAATCACGATATGATCAGCAATGCCATTCACCACCGCCAAGTCATGGCTGACAAGTATTAGCGTAAGTTGCTCATCAACTACTAATTGTTTTAATAACTCGAGGATGCCTGCCTGGGTAGTGACATCCAATGCAGTAGTGGGCTCATCTGCTATTAACAGCGCTGGCTGTAGCTCAATAGCCATGGCAATAACCACTCGTTGTCTTTGCCCACCGGATAATTCATGCGGATAACGGCTTAAAGGATATTGGCTTACAGGCAGGCCTACTTTTTCAAGCGTTTTCTCGGCTATTAACAAAGCCTGTTTGTTAGATACCCTACGATGCAGCTTGACACACTCGGCGACTTGCTTGCCAATGCTTAACACGGGGTTAAGCGCAGTCATGGGCTCTTGAAACACCATGCTGATATCGCAACCGCGAAGCTTGCATAGTTGTGCTTCGCTCATTTGCAGTAAATTTTGCTGATCAAAATTTATCTGGCCAGTAGTTTCAAAACCTTGTGGCAGCAAGCCCATAATCGATAGGGCCAACATCGATTTACCACTACCACTCTCACCAATGATGCCGAGAACATCGCCTTTGGCAAGTGACAAGTCAATAGCATTTAGAATCGGCTTGCCATTGATTGAAACGTTAAGCTTATGAATTTCAAGCAAGGTCTCCACGCCAACCTTAGATGCATTGTGTGCAGGACTACTCAACTTCGTAGCCGCTGTAAGCGCGGATCAAACCAGTCACGCAAGGCATCACCTAATAAATTCAGCCCTAGCACGGTAAGTAAAATTGCAAACCCTGGAAATAACGCCACATGCGGCGCAAGTGATACCAGTGTTTGACTCTCAGCCAGCATGCGCCCCCAACTGGGTATGGGTGGTTGTGCACCCAAACCGATATACGACAAGGCGGCTTCAGCCAAAATGCCAAGTGAAAACTGAATGGTGCCTTGCACTATGAGTAAATTTAAAATATTCGGCAATATGTGTTCAAACGATATTCGCGCTGCGCGTTTACCCGCTACCCGTGCCGCCAGTATAAATTCACGCGACCATAAGCTTAATGCAGCGCCCCTGGTAAGCCTGGCAAACACCGGTATATTAAATATGCCAATCGCAATTATGGCGTTAACCGCACCTGGGCCAAACACGGCGGTAATCATGATAGCTATTAACAATGCAGGAAAGGCAAATACCAAATCATTGGTGCGCATAATCAGCTCATCAATAAAACTACCCTGATTGGCAGCTGCCGCCAAACCAAGTGGCACACCGACTAACATGCCAATACCCACAGCAATAAACGCAACGGCAATTGACGTACGCGCGCCTACCATGATCATCGAGAATATATCGCGACCAAGTTGATCAGTACCAAAGCAATGCACTAAACTGGGTGGCTGCAACTTATTAGGGATATCAAGCTTTGTAACATCGAATGGAGTCCAAATAAACGACACCAACGCTGCGCTAAGAAATATCAGCACAAGCAAAGCGCCTGGCACTAAGGTACGCAGCTTCATGAGCGTGTTCGCAATCGCGGATCAACCCACGCGTAAGCTAAATCAACCAAAAACGTCACCAGCACAACAGCAAACACTAATAGCATCACCACGCTTTCCACCACGATTAAATCGCGCTGCGCGATGCTTTGAAACACCAACAGCCCTAGCCCTGGCAGGTAGAATACTTTTTCGATAATGATTGCACCGGCCAGCAAGAACGAAAACTGCAAACCCAATATGGTCAGAACCGGGATCATTGCGTTACGTAAACCGTGGCGCCAAATCGCGCTGCGCTTGCTCATGCCTTTAGCACGCGCCGTACGCATGTAGTCTTCACTCAACACATCAAGCAATGACGAACGCGTAACGCGCGTCAGGATTGCTGCCTGCGGCAACGCCAATGCGATCGCCGGTAACAGTAACGATTTCAGCCCGACGAGCAAACCCTGATCCCAGCCAATAAATCCACCCGAAGAAAACCATCCAAGCTTGATGGCAAAAAACGATACCAACAACATGGCAAACCAAAAATTAGGAATAGCAACGCCAAGTTGTGTCATGCCGGTTACCGCCGCATCCCCAATACGACCACGGCGACTAGCGGCGTAAATGCCTGCTGGGAACGCTATCAACGTCGATATCAACAAGGCGAATAACGTCAGTGGCAAGGAGATCCACATACGCTCACCAATCATTGCCGCAACGGGTGTTTTATAGGTATACGACTTACCAAAGTCGCCCTGTAGCATGCCGGTTAACCATTGCCAGTAGCGTTGCGGCTTACTTTTATCCAAGCCTAACTCTGTGCGTAAAGCTTCCAGGGTTTCAGCTTGTGCGTTTATCCCTAGCATAAAAGAGGCAGGGTCGCCCGGGACAATTTCGATTGTGACAAACAGCACGACACTGGCCACTAACAAAGTTAGTACCAATGACGTTAAGCGCTTGATTAAGTAATGGAGCATAAACAAGAACGGCGTGTTGTTAGCACGCCGTCGTTTTATTATTAAGGATCGTTGTAGTAATAGTTATTAGTGGTTTTAATCTTCCCAATAAACCCCTGTCATGTCATTCGCTTGGGTGGGCGAATTTTTCCATAGCCCTTTAATTTTAGCATTGGCAACGCCAGTTTTGGCCAGTTGGAATAAAAATCCGTTGACGTAATCTTCTGAGATGATGGTTTGCGCCTGTTGCAACATCACGGTGCGGCGCGCTGGGTCAGTTTGCGTATTGAACGCGGCCATCAAAGCCTGGAACGACATGTTGTCATATTGAAAGTAGTAACTGGGCTTGGCGTAAATATTGATATCCATGGGCTCAGTGTGCGATACGATGGTTAGGCCATAGTCTTTACCTCTAAACACCTGCTCCAACCACTGCGCCCATTCAAGGTTGCTGATTTCAACATTAATGCCCACCTCACGCAGTTGGGCTGCAATGATCTCACCGCCACGACGTGCATAAGAAGGTGGTGGCAATTTAAGCGTGGTGGTAAAACCGTCAGCTAGGCCAGCTTCCGCCAATAACTTTTTTGACAAGGCCGGATCGAATTGCGAATTAGCCGTTAGATCGATATACGCTGGGTTATGTGGCGCAAAGTGAGAGCCTATTGGTGTGCCGTAACCAAACATCGCACCATCGATAATCGCCGAGCGATCAATCGCGTGGGCTATCGCTTTACGCACACGCACATCATCAAGCGGGGCTAGCTGGTTATTAATGGAAAGTATTGTTTCGCCCTCAGTTGAACCCAGCAACACACTAAAACGCGGGTCAGCGTCAAACTGCGCTAGGTTTTCGGGCGCGGGGAAAACTGGGAATGTATCGACATCGCCAGACATAGTCGCAGCGAATGCTGCGGTTGGATCGCTGATAAATTTAAACACAACCTTATCCAGCTTGGCTGGTACACCCCAGTAGTTAGGGTTTTTGGCCAGCTCGATTTTATCGCCCTGCACCCAGTTAGCAAACGTAAACGGGCCCGTGCCAACAGGCATTATTGCTGCATCATCGATGGTGGCTTCATCAACCATAATGGCATCACCCCAAGCAAGGTTAAACAACAAGTTGCCATCACGAGCCACTAGTGCAATCTCAACCGTGTGATCATCAATCACGTTTACGCTATCGATATTGGCGAACAATTGCTTTTGCGCATTGGTTGAGGTTTCACCGCGCGCTCTGTCTAGCGAAAATTTCACATCTTCTGCTGTAAAGTCAGCACCATCATGAAACTTCACGCCCTCTTGCAACGTAAAAGTGTAGGTTTTGCCATCATCGCTAACCGACCATTCGCTTGCCAACGCCGGATTAACGCTGCCATTAGAGCCAAAACGCGTTAAGCCTTCAAACACATTGGCGTAGACCACTTCATCAATCGCTGCCGCGGCAGCGCCCGTTGGATCGAGATTAGGCGGCTCAAGCTGCATACCTACCGTTATGTCAGTACGAGCTGCTTGTGCATTACCCATCGTCATAACACTGGCAAAAGCCAGAACAAGCACTGCACTAATGCGCAGTCCACGTGAGTGTCGTTTCATATTCGTGCTCATGTATCTCGAAAAAGCATCTATCGAAAAAAAAATTGCCACAGGTGTTCTCCGCGTTATTGTTAGTGATTGCCAGTGGGTGTTGCCAATAGCTGGGCAAGCGTCCGGCCCATTACATGGGCTGAGTCAATCATATCCTGAATTCCCACATATTCGTCAGGCTGATGGGCCAAATCGAGTATGCCAGGCCCGTAAGCGATACAATTTTTTAGCTTTCCAATGCGATCTATATGCTTTTGATCATAAGTACCCGGAGATATGACGTATTCTGGGTCACGGCCAAGTTGCTCACGTATTGCATCTGCCACCGCACCAACGACAGGCGCATCTTTGTCAGTCATGGTAGGCAGCACACTGAAAAGATCTTTTATCGAATAACTAAAGGTATCGCAACGTTCCTTAATACCTTCAAGCAGATCACCCACTTCGGATCTCACTTCATCAAGCGTTTCTTCCATCAAATAACGCCGGTCGATCACCATACGACACCGATCTGCCACCAACGCCGAGGGCATGCCGGTGTAGCCAGCTTCAGGCTCAGCCAAACCACCGTGTATCGAATTAATATTGAGCGTGGATTGACGTGCTGCTGGCGGCACGACTGGCATCTCGGTTTGTTTAGTGGCAAGCAGTGGAAATAAGGAATCTTCCATCGTGCTAACAACCTCACCCATATGCCTGATAGCACAATCGCCGAGAAACGGCATTGAGCCATGCGCGATGTGCCCATGAGTTTCAATTTCTGCCCACCACACACCACGATGCCCAAGGCAAATCCGATCTTTGTTTAATGGTTCGGGGATAATTACATGCTGCACTCGCATAGGATCAAACCAGCCTTGCTCTGCAAGATAAGCCACGCCACCAAATCCGCCAGACTCTTCATCTGCAGTGCCGGAAATTTCTATTGCGCCGTGATAGTTAGGAAAGCTATCGATAAATGCTTCGCAAGCGATGATCGAGGACGCTAAACCACCCTTCATATCGCAGGCACCACGACCATAAACTTTGCCGTCATGAACCTCACCTCCAAATGGGTCGAAGGTCCAGTTTTCGCCAGGCTCTACTACGTCGGTGTGTGAATTGAAATGAACACACTCGCCCGCATGCCTGCCTTCATGCCGAGCGATGATATTCCAACGAGGATATTTTTCACTATCACCCAGCGCACCGATCGCTCGCACCTTTTCAATAGCAAAGCTTCGCGGCTTTAAGCGCTGTTCGAGGAGCTGACAAATAACGGCGTAACCGTCCCCTGGCGGGTTGACGGTGGGAATGGCAATGAGTTGTTGAGTAAGCGCGATAAGGTCATCACGTGCAGCTTCTATGTGTTGGCCCATTGAGGCCAGGCACTTTTCTAAGTCAGTGTCGGTAGTCATTGACTACCGACACTACAGCAGTTAGCTCAACCTTTCAAATACCGTGGCAATACCCTGCCCCATTCCGATACACATGGTAGCCAAACCAATCTCACCGTTGTTTTGCTCCATCACGTTTAGCAAAGTGGTTGAGATACGCGTACCTGAGCAACCCAATGGATGGCCTAATGCAATCGCGCCACCGTTTAAGTTAACTTTTTTATCCATATCATCAAGCAAACCCAGATCCTTAAGCACTGGCAATGACTGCGCAGCGAAGGCTTCGTTTAGCTCAACGTAATCGATATCGCTGATGCTCATGCCGGCGCGCATTAGTGCCTTATTTGTGGCAGGCACAGGGCCGTATCCCATGATTGCCGGATCACATCCACTCACTGCCATTGATTTAATACGCGCAATAGGGGTCGCACCGTAGGCTTTCGCCTTAGCTCCCGACATCACCAGCATTGCAGATGCGCCATCAGCGATCGCCGAAGATGTACCTGCAGTAACAGTGCCGGTTTTAGGCACAAACACAGGCCTTAGTGACGCCAAGGCTTCAAGCGTGGCATCGCTGCGGATCACTTCGTCATGCTCGATTAAGCTTAAGCTACCGCTGGCATCATGCCCTTGTATTGGCACAATCTCTTTATCAAATCGGCCACCCTCTTCGGCTGCTTGAGCACGCTTATGTGAGCGCAAAGCAAATGCATCCATATCTTCACGCTTAATGCCATGTACCTGGCCTAATAGCTCAGCGGTTAAGCCCATCATCATCGAGCCCTTTGCCGCATATCGGCTCATCGCTGGGTTGATATCCACGCCGTGCATCATGTTTACATGCTGCATGTGCTCTACCCCACCGACAACAAATACATCACCGTAACCCGTCATGATGCCTTGTGCCGCAATGTGCAATGCACTCATTGAGGAGCCGCATAAGCGGCTGACCGTTTGAGCAGCGACTCCCTTAGGCAAACCTGCCATCAAACCAACAGAGCGGGCAACGTTAAAGCCCTGCTCTAGAGTTTGGTTAACGCAACCCCAAACCACATCTTCAACATCCGCCTTATCGCACATTGGGTTGCGTTCAAATAACGCTTCAACCAAAGCTGCCGATAGGTTCTCTGCACGAACATTAACGAAGCCGCCGCCTTTCGAACGACCCATTGGTGATCGCACGCCATCGATGATTACGACGTCGTTGTCTTGCATATTCATGCCTTGTCTCCTGAATAAAAACCAATGCCCTTGGCGGCCATGTCGCGCATTTTTTCGGTGGGTGTGTACAAAGAGCCAAGTGCGCTTAACGCATCAGCTCGCTTGCAAAATTCAGTCAGGCCGATTTTATCAACATAGTGCAAGGCACCCCCTCTAAACGGCGGAAAACCAATTCCGTATACCAGCCCCATATCAGCCTCAGCCACCGAATCAACGATGTTGTCTTCAACACAGCGCGCCGATTCAATGCACAGTGGTATCATCAGGCGATCCAGAATCTCTTCTTCGGTAAAGTCTTTAGCTGTTTTTTGTACTGCATTGATCAACGGTATAACTGCTTCGTCCGCAGTTTTTTGGGGCTTACCCTTTCTATCAATAATGTATTGGTAAAAGCCCTTGCCGTTTTTCTGTCCTAAACGCTCTGCGTTGTACAAAGCATCAATAATGGTATCGCCATCGCTACTCATGCGATCGGGGAAGCCTTCGGCCATAACCGCGGACGCATGCTTAGCGGTATCCATGCCCACAACATCTAAAAGATACGCAGGCCCCATAGGCCAACCAAATTTTTCCAGTGTTTTATCAACCGCGACAAAGTCAGCGCCGTCGCTGATTAACTGGCTAAAGCCTGTGAAGTAGGCAAACAGTATTCGATTGACCAAAAAGCCCGGGCAATCATTCACAACGATTGGTGTTTTTCGCAAAGCCAGGGCGTAGGCCACCGTGGTAGCGATGGCGATATCAGAAGAGTCTTTGGAACGAATGACTTCAACCAATGGCATGCGGTGCACAGGGTTGAAAAAGTGCATACCACAAAAATTCTCGGGCCGCTTTAGCGCATCTGAAAGCAAGTTAACCGAGATGGTTGAAGTGTTGGTCGTAATGATGGTGTCATCGGTCACTTGGCCCTCAACTTCTGCCAACACAGCCGCTTTAATTTTGGGGTTTTCAACAACCGCCTCTACAATCAAATCAACGTTTTTAAATTCGCCGTAACTCAGTGCCGGTTGTATCGCATTGAGTATGTCAGCCATGCCTTCAGGCTTTAGCTTGCCCCGCTGCATTTGTTTTTTAAGCAACTTGCCGGCTTCTTCCAATCCGTCATCAAGTGCTTCTTGGCGAATATCTTTCATCACAATCGGCACACCGTTTGACGCTGATTGATAAGCCACGCCGCCGCCCATAATGCCAGCACCCAGCACAGCAGACTGATCCACTTTACGCGCAGCCTTTGCGTGTTTGCGCGAGATGCGTTTTAAGCCTTGATCTTTTAAGAAGATGCCCACCAGGCTTTCAGCCACATCAGTTTTAGCCAGTTTGATAAAACTTGCGCTCTCAACAAGCAGTGCATCATCACGCGATTTATCAGCATGCTTGCCAATCGTGTTGATGATGGTCATTGGTGATGGGTAATGCGGGCCCGCTTTTGCACCCACCACACCTTTGGCAGATTCAAGCGCCATGGTTAGCTCCATTGGTGGCAACGTCAATGGGCCTTTTTTAGTAGTGCGGCGCTCGATGTTATCCAGCTTGCCCACTTTGCATTGATCAATGATTGATTGCGCCGATGCAATCAAGGCATCGTCGGCAACTACGGCATCAATGGCACCATCAGCTAAGGCTGCGGCCGCTTTTTTGGATGCGCCTGTGCACATCCATTCCACAGCGTTATCAACACCGATAATCCTGCTTAACCTCACTGAGCCACCCCAGCCAGGCATGATGCCAAGCTTCACTTCTGGCAAGCCCATGCGAGCACCACCGCTTGCGATGCGAAAATCACAGGCTAAGCAATATTCAAAACCACCACCCTGTGCCTCACCGTTGATGGCAGCAACCGTGGGAAAAGGTAGATCCTCGATTCGATTAAACAAAAAATTAGCGTTGTTTAATAGCGCCTGTAGTTTTTCGTCCGGTTCTTTGAAGTAGGTTAAAAACTCAGTGATGTCAGCGCCAGCAACAAATACAGATTTGCCACTGCTCATGATCAAACCATCAACCCCGGTTTGCGCTGCAACCACATCAATAGCTTCATTGAGCTCGGCTAACGCCGTTGCGTTGAACACATTGACCTTGTCGTCCTGACTGTCAAAGCGTAACTCAAGCGTATTGTTTTCTCGGCTGAGAAAGAACGCCTTGCCTTCATACAACATAGTCAAACTCCGATAATTCTAATAAAGGGGTAGCTGCGGCCCAAGCCTAGCCATGCGGCATCATATCACCAACATTTTTCGGCAAAGTTGACTAAAGCCGCCTTATCATCGGCTGAGGTAACCACCTCCTGAAACAACGGGCTCATAAAGCCTGCAAAGCACGTCGATCGTCTATCCACGCGTACGCAAGCCCCTAACAGGCTTCAGTTATGTTGGGGCGAATTGAGCTGAATGGGCGTTAAATAGTGCCAAAACCCGTACGAAGGGTTAGATCGTATTTTTAAGAAATGGTGCCGGCACCAAGAGTCGAACTCGGGACCTACTGATTACAAGTCAGTTGCTCTACCAACTGAGCTATACCGGCATGATCGGGCTAAGAGCCATTTGAGGATAAAGCCTGATACTGATCGGGCCAAACCCAGCAGCGCTTGGTAAGCTGCCTGGCTAAATACTGAGAAACATTTTAGTGCATTCTGGCCAACATGTGCAATCGGCGTGCCTTGATAGGCAACTTTTATTCGCAGCGCGACCTTTCAAGAAGCTGATCTTCGGTCAGAGACTCAGATAAAACCGCTACACCATGCAGTACCAGCATAGGATCTATGACGGCATCGAGCGTCAGCAAACCTTCCAGCACACCCGCCTCGCCTCCCGTTATGATCGTCGTTGCGTCCCCAACCGCCTTATTGGCCTCCACTATCAAGCGCTCAATCGCACCCACGGAAGCGTAGCCAGTGCCACCCGCAATACCGGCAGCCGTATTATTGGAAAACGGAGAAATTTCACCATCTGCTGCAAATAGTGCTGCGGTGTATTTGCCCAAAGACCGGCGCATAGTATAAATACCCGGCAAAATAGCGCCACCGATATGCTGGCCATCCTTGTTAATGACATCGACCGTGGTTGCAGTACCAGAGTCCACAACACACAGCGGGCCCTTGTACCGACTGCGAGCACCCGCCATAGCAGCCCAACGATCCACACCTAAAGTGGCGGGCTCGAGATAGGCATTACGCAAACCGCCAAATTCGGGCTGTGATGTCACGGCTAGTGGTGTGAGGTCCCACTGGCTGCAGCACCATGCGGCCACGTTAGGCAATAAACGATCACCAGCCACGTTAGACACGTGAACGCTCTCAGGCACGCCACCAGCCAGAGGTTCAAGCCAAGCCTTATTTAATGCATCGTGAATAAACACATCGTGCCAGGCGAAGGTGTCAAGCGCGGTTAATTGCCCATCTTCATCAATGCAGGATTTGCAACGTGAGTTGCCAATGTCGACCAGAATTCTCATTAGTTTACTCGTACTGAAACTTCACCACTATAGACAGCCCGTGTGCTGCCCTTGCCCTTATCACTCACAAGAAGCGCACCTTTAGCATCTATGCCCTTTACGTCAACTCGTTGCTGCTGGGGCTCTTGTTGGCTCCCGTGCAAAATAACCGATTTACCAACAAGATAATCACGACTTGCCCAATGTTCACTGAACGCATCCCAACCTTGTTGATAAAAAAGACCGTAATTTTTTAGCAAAGCTGTCACCATTGAAGCGATGATTCGTTCGCGCGCTGGCACCACATCACACACCTCTTGCAAACTGATCCCACCAATACCCAGCTGCTTGACGGTATCGTTTTCTAGTATGTTGATGCCAACCCCGGTAACGATGGTGGTTGTACCTGCATTTTGCTTGCTTTGCAACTCGGTGAGTAATCCGCAGAGTTTACGGTCATGAACGATGACGTCGTTAGGCCATTTAAGCTGGACATCCAAGTCACATACCTCATGTAATACTTGTGCAATTGACACGCCGGTAACCAAACTTAAGCCCATCAACTGAGCTGGCGGTACTGGAGCAACTGTACGAACCGAGAAAGTAATGTTGCCCGGCGCTGTGTCCCAGCTCTTACCTCTGCGACCATTGCCCTGAGTTTGCCAATCGCAAGCAACCACATGCGCATCATGGGCATCAGCGACAACTGCTTGTGCAAGGTATTCGCTGGTTGACGGCAATTGATCGAATGTTTCAAGTACACAGGTATTGCCTGATGCGATCAGTGCGTCTTGTAAAACCTGATGCTGTAATGTCATGCGGGATGGTTTGCCGGGTCCATTAGCCACAGCATTGCCTTTTCTTTGTCTTGCAACGTAAGGTAGGCAGTGTCGTTATTAGCAATAACAATCGGCATTGTTGTTGTCGATAACACACCCAATCTGAAGTAGTGCACTCGCACTTTACCTTGGCTTGCATAACGTTTAAGTATGTCCACCAAATTGCTTGAGTCGACCGCGAGCTCTTCAATAGCGACCAGCTTGTCACCCGCGGCTAAACCAGCGCGCTCTGCAGCACCATCAGTGAAAACATGGCTAAGCGTGGCGTCCCCTTCGCCTGCATGCACGTTGGCACCTATCCAATAGAAACTTCCGGACTTATCGATCTTACCACCAGTATCGGCAGCTGATTGGCGTTGACGCCAGTTAAGCTGCACACCCAAGCTTGTTAAGGCTTTTTCCAGGTCGAGTTCGCTCGTGCCGTATAACGCCGGCTGGAAAAAATCATCCAAACTCTGGCCAAGCAATTCTGTGGCGACGCTTTCAGGCTCTTGTTCTTGCAAGCCTTCACCCGTGTTGAGCCACCTTTGCCATAGCGCCCGCATGAGGTGATCAAGGGTGACCTTGTTACTACTACGCTTGCGCAAGATTGCATCTAAGCACATTGCAACCAGTGCGCCCTTACCGTAATAACTGACAATGGCATTGGGTGAATTCTCATTTTGCTTATAAAATTTATGCCATGCATCAAAACTGGAATCGGTAACGGTTTGCACTAGGCGCCCACCGGTACGCTGAATGCGTGTGATGTTTTTCGCGACCAACTTAAAATAAGTTTCATCGTCAATCAAGCCACAGCGACGCAGAAACAAATCATCATAGTAAGATGTCATGCCTTCAAAAAACCACAATAGACGTGTGTAATTTTCGGCTTGTAGATCAAATGGCGTAAAGGCAGCGGGCTTGATTCGCTTAACATTCCAAGTATGAAAGTACTCATGGCTGCACAAGCCTAAAAAGCTTAGGTAACCATCATGGGTTGAATCGTCACCTGGTATGGGTAAGTTTTCACGCGTGATCATTAATGCTGTGGATGCGCGATGCTCTAGCCCTCCGTAACCGCTACCTACCACCATCACCAAAAACACATAATGGTCCATTGGCGCAGGCTTACCAAAGAAATTAATCTGGTATTCACAGATGCGTTTCAGATCGTTTGCCACACGATCCAAATCAGTATGTATCGGACCAGTAAATATAATCTCATGCGGCACACCACAAGCTTCAAATTCGCAACGGGTGAAAGTACCCATTTCTACTGGATGATCAATCAGTTCGTCGTAGTTAGCAGCCTTGTACAAACCGAAACCGTTTGCTTGAATATCGGCAGCACTTAATGAGGTAGCCACTTGCCAGCTTTTGCACTCTGGGGAGCTTGGGAGTTGAATGTCCACCGTTACTGGGTTTTGTTCCAGCCCTTCGGCATACAAAAACACACTGGTGCCGTTAAAAAAACCATGATTAAGATCAAGGTGTGCTGCGCGCACCGAAAGATCCCAGGCGTATACGCGATAGGTGACCTCTAAAGAACTGAGGCCAGCCGGGCACTCCCAGCAGGATTTATCAACGCGTGTAACGGCGATCTCATAACCATCGCTGAGTGCTTGCAGGGCCACAATGTGCTGCGAAAAATCCCGGATCATGTAACTACCAGGTATCCAGTCCGGCAACCGCAGGCGTACCGGTGCATGGCCAACATCAAGATCGTCGAGCTTGAGCGTCACCTCATATAAATGAGCTTGCGGACTAACGGCCTGAATTATGTAATGACTGCTCACAAATCACCTCATGCATGTTTGGCCTTATTGTTACACAGTTAATCGCTGTTTCTAGCCCAGCATTGTTGTACTCTGAAACCATCCTTGCACCGAACAAACAATGACCGATGATTTCACAGCTTCACGATCGAGTCTCCTACCCTGCCCGCTGCTTAGCAGAACCGGCACCCAATGAGGCGCAATTGAACGAGATTCTCAAATGTGCAATGTCGGCACCGGATCATGCTCAGATGCGGCCATGGCGATTTATCGTTATTGAGGGAGATGCTAGAGTAAAGCTTGGCAAGGTGTTTATAAAAGCCGCTCAAAATCGAGACCAGGAGATATCTGACGAGAAGCTGCAATCCGTTTCAGAAAAACCATTGCGATCACCGATGATCATCACCGTAGTGGCAAAGATCACTCAAGATCACCCCAAAACGCCGGTGGTTGAGCAAATAATTTCAGCCGGAGTCGCGGCGCAACAGATCTCACTAGGCGCTAATGCCTTGGGTTTTGGTGCGACCTGGCTAACCGGTGCTAACACCTACGACGGCACGGTAAAAGCTGCTTTGGGAATCGATGCCGGCGATGAAATTGTTGGCTTCATTTACATTGGCACACCCACCATGAGCAAACCAAGGCGGCCGCGCCCTGACCCAGCAGATTTCGTCACTCACTGGAATGGGGTGTGAATTTAGTTAGCTACGTCACATTCACCAAGCCAAACGCATAAGTTAAAATGCCTATCCGTCGATACTATTTCCATGTATCGCTCATCTGCAAAAGTCGCTAAATATATTGCCGGCCTAGCCTTTACTGCCGGTCTATTGTTGTTGCCAGCCAGCCAATCGTTCGCGATTGAAAAGGTGTACAAAACCAAAGCCGCAGATGGCTCGATGCTGTTTAGTGATGCGCCAGCCTCTAACGGCGCGATCCAACGCACTAGCTACGCCAACAACTACGGCAGGCCAATGGCCACAGCCTCATGCAATGGCGCGAGTTTGCAGATCATGTCTGAGCGGGCTGGTTTTATTGAAGATGACATAAATGCTGCTGCTTCCGCCCACAAGGTTGATCCGTTGTTAATCGAAGCTATTGCTCGTGTCGAGTCGTGTTTTGACCCGCATGCCGTCTCTGTTGCAGGCGCTCAGGGTTTGATGCAGTTAATGCCAGCAACAGCGGCTGAACTGAACGTAACGCAACCCTTTAACGAGCTGCAAAACCTAATGGGTGGTGCTGAATACATTGCCAAAATGTTGAAGATGTTTGATAGCAATCTCGAGCTAGCACTTGCCGCCTACAACGCAGGCCCCGGCACAGTAAAGCACTACGGTGGCATCCCTCCTTATAAAGAAACCCAGCGATACGTGGTGAAGGTTAAGGCGCACTATAAGTTGTTGGTGGCAGCGAAATAACCTCCCCGTCAACCCCGCGACCTCCAGTCATTCCCCTACGCTTAGTCATCGCCGTGAAACTGTATTTTTCCTCGCATACGATGTGCTCTTCGGGGTAGGCGGCGTTCCGGGACCCATATTGAAAAACGACCGGCTCTGCAAAATACAGGGTCCCACCTTCAATGAGGCGACATGCCCTTTGGGAGATGACACCTTCGTTTTTTAGCTATTAAACAAACAGCCCGGCTATACTTCAACGGCACACACGCCCTTGAGCCACAATGACCGACTCCAAAGCAAGCGCTAACTTCATCCGCAACATCATTGATGAAGATATAAAAAATGGCAAAAACGATGGCCGAGTCGTCACACGTTTTCCGCCAGAACCAAACGGCTATCTGCACATTGGCCATGCCAAGTCGATCTGTCTAAATTTCGGCATCGCTCAGCAATACGGTGGCAGCTGCAATCTGCGCTTTGACGACACCAATCCAGTCAAAGAAGATATTGAATACTCAGAAGCCATCAAAGCTGATGTCAGTTGGCTGGGTTTTGAATGGAACGAACTTCACCATGCATCCGACTACTTTGACCAGCTTTATGATTTTGCTGTTCAACTAATCGAAGCCGACAAAGCTTATGTGGAGAGCAGCAGCGCTGAAGAAATGCGTACTCTGCGCGGCACACTTAAAGAACCTGGCAAGCCCAGCCCTTACCGCAACCGCAGCGTTGAAGAAAATCTAGACCTGTTTGAGCGCATGAAAAACGGCGAATTTGATGATGGTGAACATGTGCTTCGTGCCAAGATCGACATGGCATCTGGCAACATCAACATGCGTGACCCAACTTTATATCGTATTCGCAAAGTTGAACATATGCGCACTGGCGATAAGTGGTCGATTTATCCAATGTACGACTACACACATTGCGTTTCTGATGCGCTCGAAAATATCACGCACTCGTTGTGCACCCTCGAATTTGAAGATCATCGCCCGCTCTATGATTGGGTGCTAGACACACTACAAACACCAAGCCATCCGCAACAAATCGAATTTGCGCGACTTTCGTTAGAGCACACGATGCTAAGCAAACGGCGCTTAATACAGTTGGTTGAAGAAAATTTAGTCGATGGCTGGGATGACCCTCGCATGCCAACAATCATTGGATTGCGTCGCCGTGGCTTTACGCCTGAGGCATTACGTGATTTTTGCGATCGTATTGGTATCACTAAAAACGATGCATGGATAGAGATGAGCGTGCTTGAAACGTGTATGCGTGATCACCTTAACCGTGATGCACATCGTCGCATGGCAGTGCTTGATCCAATCAAGGTAGTGATCACCAGCCTTGATGATAACCACGAACAGGAGCTTACCTTCAACAATCACCCGCAATACGAATCAGCCGGTAGTCGCCCGATACCGTTTACCAAAGAAGTCTTTATCGATAGCGATGATTTTTCAGAAGATCCTCCGCCCAAATATCAACGCTTGGTGCCGGGCGGAGAGGTGCGCCTACGTGGCTGCTACGTAATTAAATGTAATGAGGTGATTAAAGACGGCAGCGGCAATGTAGTTGAGCTGCATTGCACTCACGACCCAGACACCCTGGGTAAGAAACCCGAAGGCCGCAAGGTTAAAGGTGTGGTGCATTGGGTTTCTGCAAAATACGGTGTGCCGGCGGAAATTCGCTTATACGATCGGCTCTTTACCGACGTAAACCCGGCAAAAGCAGAAAGCTTTGCTGATGCAATCAATCCAGAATCTCGCACCATCATGAAATCAGCCATCATCGAGCCCTCTTTGGCCGCTGCCGAGCCCGAAGCTCACTTTCAGTTTGAACGCTTGGGATACTTCGTGACTGATCGCCACGACCACAAGCCAAATTCTGCTGTATTTAACCGCGCGGTTACGCTTCGCGATACTTGGGCTAAATAAAGCCCTGTCGGAGGGCACCTAGCACCCAAGGACACCTGGTCCAATTGCGCGGGGAGCAGCCCGCCCTCCGGGATACGCGGGGTGCCAAGTGCCCTCCGGGGTGCCAGGCGCTTTCCGGGGTGAATGCCCCCAAAAAAACGGCATTTTGTTGACTTATTTCTTTCTGGATTTTTTTAATTGATTGACATTTGTGCAGTTGGGAAAGAATTATTGACGACCTCCAAAGTACCTACTATTAATTTAGTGTCATGTTCGGCAGTGAAATGACACGCGAGGCGCAGATCTCGCGGTATTCACTGTCTGCATTCCCTAATTAGTACACAGCAAATCAGGCGCCTGAGGTTATAACTTAATGACTCCAATTTCACGAAAAATACTACAAACCAGCGGTGCACTCATCGCTCTGAGCATGCTTAGCGCATGCGGATCCATACCTCGCTCAGGTGGCGAAATTGCTGATACGCTTAGCGATGTCGGTGCGAAAACCTTGGAACTAGGTGGTCGGGCTGTGGCTAGCACAAGGGATTTCCTCCATCTCCACGACGAAGCCTCTCACGGCGATGTTATTGCTCAAGGCGGTGTCGATTCAAACAGCCTACAAACCGACACCTTGGACGGCGAGCTTAATATGGCAGGGATGGAAACTGAAACAACGCTGCTCGACGGCGACTCAGACGTCATTATTGAAGCCGCAGAATCCAATATCATTGTCAGGCAACCACTTGAAGGTGCGTTAGAGGGCACTGATTTAGCCGACAACACAGATTTCGGTTTACAAGATCCGACTCTGGAAACACAAACCACTCTGGCAATGGACAGTCCTGATCCTTTGGCTGCAGACCCGCTAGCAGCTGCGGCACCCGCAACAACTAGCGCGCAAAGTGTTGCTACGTCGGACCTGATTCACGAAGTGCAGTCACAGGAGAACTTGTGGGACATCGCAAAAGCGACAACTGGCGATGCTAACAACTGGCACGTGCTTGCTGACATCAACAACCTGGCACCTAATGCAAGTGTATTTCCTGGCCAAGAGCTGACAATCCCTGCTGACATGATCAAACCCGGATACTTGAAAGATGCCAGTACTGCAGCAGCGGTGGGTGCCTCACCAGCGAGCGTCGCACCGATTGAAACAGCGTCAATTGACACTGAACGTTTAATCATCCCTGAAGATGGCACGCAAGCAGACAACACACTGGCAGACGCAGACGCAGTTGACATCACAGCTGGCGCACAGCGTTTTAAAGTGGGGCCAGGTGAGACACTTTGGAACCTTGCCAAGCGCACCACAGGTGATGCCACTAACTGGAAATCAATCGCTGCGCAAAACAACTTTTCTGAGAAGCAAGCAATCACTGTATACCCAGGCCAAACAGTGTATGTGCCTAGCACTATGGTTAAGAACATCCAAGGCGAGGCAGACAACTCCACTGTAGCAACAGCTGCACCAGCCAAACAAGCTGTTAAAACTGAATCTGCTACTGCGCCTGAGTTGGACGGCACTGACACTGAAGCCTTAGCAGCCGCGGCGGCAGTGCTTGCATCAAGCGCCAGCATTCTCGACGACGCTGCACCAATCAAAATTGTTGAAGCGAAGTTTCAAGAAGAAGAAACTGGAACAGTTGCGCTAGAAACTACTGAACTGTCTAAAGAAGCTAACCAACAGCTTAACAACAACGCAGCTGCGCAGATCATGGTTAGTGGTACTTACTATCCAAAAGCGATCTACAACGAAGCTGACTTTTCTTCCAGCTTGCTGATGCGAGTGTCTCCAGGAACTAAACTCTCAGTATCAAAAGCCGTTGGCCCTTGGTATCAAGTGATGACAGAAAAGGGAGTAGGTTATGTACACACTCGTGACATTAGATAAGTACTTCTAATCGATCAAAAACCCGGCGCTGAGCAATTAGCACCGGGTTTTTTTTTGCCCATTAAATATTCGTTATTCTGGCAATTGGCGGCAATTCTTACTTGCTCATCGGCTCAACTCGGGTTAATTTGGGATCCATAAGCGAAACTGCCAAATAGCGCACATTACAAAACAGTTCGAGAGTTCAGCATTGCATCACGCCGCTCGATAAATAAGTATCTGCACCGGTGTAATTAAATGAGCATCAGATTTTGTACACGAATTTTAATAATGACAGCGATGTTAGCTGTGCTATCCGCCTGTGCAAGCAAGGGTGGCTCGTCCAGCGCGAGTAACACTGCGCCGGTTGCGCCTTCCATGGAAGTGATCGTGCATACGGTCAAGAGTGGGGATCGGTTAAGCGATATCGCCAAGCAGTACACAGGCACTGCTGAGAATTGGCGCAATATCGCAGCATTTAACGAAATCAGCAATCCTCGAAGACTACGCGTAGGCGCTACCATCGAAATTCCAATGTCGATGTCACCAGGCTATGTCGATAACCGAGCTAAGGCCGGCAAAAACACATTACCAGCAAAACCAAGCACACCAACCGTGAGCAACGAAACTCCTGATGTCGCCACTGTTGTGATCAAACCAGTAGACAGCAATCGAAATTTTGAGCTCAAGCCTTTGCCCACGGATCAAAGCCAACACGCAAGCTCTGCCAGCGCCTATATAAAAATCGTCGGCTCTTATTATCCAAAAGGTGTTTACAGCCAGCCCGCCCCCTACTCAGCTCTCTTGTTGAGAGTGGCTCCCGGAACGCTGTTCGAATTTGACCGGAAGGTCAACGACTGGTACAAAGTGAACACAGACAAAGGCGCAGGCTATATCCGCGCTGTAGACGGTTTAATTATCGAGTAACCCAACAAATGAAACTGCTCACTCTGGTTAGGCACGCAAAGTCGAGTTGGCAGGATCAAGACAGCAGCGATCACGATCGCACCTTGAACGCTCGTGGCCTGAACGATGCTCCTCATATGGCACAGCGCCTACAGCAACATGGCCCACTACCCGATCGCATCCTTTGCAGCTCTGCTAAACGCACACGCGAGACTTGCGATATATTTCTATCCGTTTGGAATATGCAACAAGACGCTGCGACATATGATAAGGCATTGTACTTAGCCGCAACGGGCACAATACAAAGCCTGATTGAACACACCCCTGATGATGTAGATCACCTAATGCTGATCGCACACAACCCGGGCTTAGAGCGACTAGGTCAAATACTTCATCCCGATGCCCCCAAAGCGCTACCCACTTGTGCCACTGTCCAATTCGAACTTGATCAAGCAAGCTTCGCCTTAGATAACGCTGAGGCAATTAACCTTATTCGCTACGACTTCCCTAAAAACCCAGGCTAACGCTCCACTTTGGTTAATACGATAGAGGGTGTATCGCCCTGGCGGTAATAGATGGGGTGGTTTTGCATATCAACTAGGGCCGCGTCTCGTGCAGATGCAGAGCCGTACCAGCGCTCACCCTGCCAATTATCACCCAATAGATGGGGTGCTGCCATAGGATCGTTTTCCGGCAATTGAATCGCAATACCGTATTTCTTGTCTGTGTCAGTCATTAAAATCTCATTAGTAAAGAGCTTGTCACGCCCGAAAGTGGGTTTGCCACGCCGTTCACCCACTTAAATAGATACACTACATGCAGTAACTCATTTTTGGAACGACCACCATGAAACCCATTTTACTCATAGCCTGCACGTTATTGCTGGCAAGCTGTACTCAAGAATCTCAAAACAAAATTGGCCGAGCAGTGCAAAACTGGACCGGAACCAATGGCGTATTGGAAGTCTACGCTGGCGACAAACTCGTTAAACGCTTTATGCAAATAGATAAGCTCTCAACAGCCAGTGGAACAAGCTCAGGTGTTGATCGCCCATATCGGTTTGGTTACGGCATTATGGATACCAATCTAAACGGCGTTTCTGATGACGGCGAAAAAAAAGTGTATTTCGAATTTAGCGACTATTCCACTTCTTATGTGTTCTTTGAAAGCCCATAACGCAGAGATTATGCGCTAAGTCAGTCAATTTATTACTATCTAATCAAACATTTATTGACTTCTGGTGAGGCACTACTAATCTTTTGTCACGTGCTCCGGTAATACTTGGTGTCACGTTCTCACCCCCAAATTAAGGGCTCGTCCTGCGAGCCCTATTTTTTACCACAAGCTTTTCCCTTCAGCTTTATTATTCAATATGGTTGCCAATGAGATTGCCCATCGACGATATTGGGTATACTCACGATATGAGCAATCAAAGCAATGTAGTGCGAATGGATTATTTCAATGGTTTGGTCGAAAAAGCCATCGAAGGGTCTGAAGCGAATATCCTTGGCGACGGCAGCAAATTTGAAGCGCAAATAATTAGCGATAAATTTGAAGGCCTAACGCCTGTGCAGCGTCACAAGCTGGTTTACGCCGTGCTCGACGATCACATCAAATCTGGTGCGATTCACGCGCTCACCATCAAAGCATTCACTAAAAGTGAGTGGGCTTCAAAAAATCCTGACTGAGTAATGGCCGTTGGGTTCTAACTTATCGGGCCACTAAAACACTGCACACGGCTCGTTCGGCTACGGTGGTACCACATGAGCCCAGCATTAACTCACCACCTAGCACGTCCTTAGGACGGCAACCAAACACAATTAGATCGGCATTCCAGCTTTTGGTTTCTTCCAGTATTTCATGTGCACGTTTGCCAGACCTTACGTTGATCTCAGGCATGGTTGTAAAAAGCTCTTGAGCCAGTTTTTCGAGATCTTTAGTCATCTTAGCGCGCATATCTTCCATTGCGTTTTTCGGAAAATACGACGCAACCATAGGCATGCTGAAACCAGGGAGTACGGTCATTATCTGAACCTGACTACCCCAGGCTTCAGCCATTTCATTGGCGCGCGGGCAACTCCTTAACCCCGCTTCCGGCGATGACATATCTACAGGAACTAATATTCGTTGAAACATAACTAAGCCTCCGCCGTCACAGTGCCGATCGATTTACTGCGCCGGCCTTTTTGTGTCTTCCAAATTAATCCAAGTAGCAACAATGCCGGAATATACATCAGTTGCTTGGGCAAAGAAGACTGTGGCACTGATACGGTTTGAATAACCTGGTCAAAGTCTAAGCCCGCCTGTTCTGCCGGGCTATCAAAACCCACCCCATCGATAACCACAGAGCCATCATCGCCCGCCAGAAGCTCAAGCCCGATGTTTTCCATTTTTTCTTCGCCTGTTGTACCTTCGCCAATAATCAACGGCGCAACAAACGAACGTTCTCGCCCTACTTCATCCTCACCAAGAACCCGTAGCCTTAGCTCAGATCCGGGCTCCAGTTTTGCAATCGTCTCCATCAGCGTACTGGGTGCAGTATCAGCAAACCGAGGAGAAATTCTATCCATAAAGAACCCAGGGCGGAAGAGTGTGAAGGCAATGAGCAATAGCGCCAGCGTTTCCCATAAGCGGTTTCTTGTAAGAAACCAGCCCTGTGTTGCTGCAGCAAACAGCAGCATGGCCACCGTTGCGACAATAAACACAATGATGCCCTCAAACCAATTCACATCTATTAACAGCATGTCAGTGTTAAAGATGAATAGAAAAGGCAGCATTGCGGTTCGCAAACTATAAAAGAAGGCGACGAAACCTGTCCGGATCGGATCACCCCCGGAAATGGCGGCGGCTGCGAACGAGGCAAGCCCCACCGGCGGGGTGACATCCGCCATGATGCCAAAGTAGAAAACAAACAAATGTACGGCGATTAGCGGGACGATTAGGCCTGACTGTTGGCCAAGCGTCACGATAACCGGCGCTAATAACGATGATACTACGATGTAGTTTGCCGTCGTCGGCAGACCCATGCCTAGAATAAGGCTAAGTATTGCTGTGAATAGCAGCATCAGCAATAGATTACCCATCGACATAATTTCGACCAAATCGGCAAGCACTAATCCAACACCAGTTAATGACACAGCACCGACTATGATCCCGGCAGTTGCAGTGGCAATACCAATGCCGATCATATTTCTTGCACCCGTTACCAAGCCATCGATTAATTCAACATAACCTTGCTTCACATAACGACCCATATCTCCTTCACCACGGAACATCGCAAATAGTGGACGCTGTGTTAGCAGAATAAAAATCATCAGCACGGTAGCCCAGAAAGCTGACAGACCCGGGCTCAATCGCTCAACCATCAAACACCAGATAAGTACGATGACTGGGAGTAGATAATGCAAGCCTGAGAGAATGGTCGGTTTTGACTCTGGCAATTCCAGTACCGGCGCGTTTGGATCATCAATCACAAGATCGGGCTGCTTTGCACAAGTGTATGCCAACCCCAAATAAACAACCGCAATGCCAGCCGCAATTATCCAGGCAGCGGAGTCGCCCGCAATAGGCTTGAGCCAGCCCAGACCGTAGTACACGGCAAAGCTGAGTACGCATATCAGGAAAATACCTAAGGCAAAACGCCCCATCGCAACAAGCAATGGCCGTGGTTCGCTGCGTCGCGGCAAGCCTTGCATATCGAGTTTCATCGATTCAAGGTGCACTATGTAAACCAAGGCAATATATGAAATCAAAGCTGGAATGATTGCGTGCTTAACCACTTCGAAATAGCTGATACCAACGTATTCCACCATCAAAAATGCCGCCGCGCCCATCACCGGTGGCATGATCTGCCCATTGACAGACGATGCGACTTCTACTGCTCCGGCTTTTTCAGCACTAAACCCCACTCGTTTCATCATCGGGATGGTAAATGTGCCGGTGGTGACAACATTCGCGATTGATGAACCAGAAATCAAACCTGTCATCGCAGACGAAACCACCGCAGCCTTCGCAGGCCCACCGCGATAGTGGCCTAATAACGAAAACGCGACTTTAATGAAATAGTTACCCGCTCCGGCCTTATCAAGTAGCGCGCCAAAGAGTACAAATAGAAATACAAAACCGCTCGATACACCCAAGGCTATGCCAAATACGCCATCAGTAGAGAGCCACTGATTATCGGCAATAGCGCCAAATGAGGCGCCTTTCCAGGCCAGGATACCGGGCATGCTCTGTCCGCCAAAGCAATAAAGCAGAAATAGAATGGCAACGATCATCAGCGGCGGGCCCAGCGCTCGCCAGGTTGCAGCCAATAACAACACCATACCGATGCACGCGATAACAATATCTACGGTGTTCGGGCTACCCGGCCGAAGGGACAGCTGGTCATAAAATAGGTATAGATAAGCTGCGCAAAATGCACCAACGATTGCAAAAATCCAATCGATGACGGGGACGTGGTCCCGTGGAGATTTGCTGAACGCGGGGTAGGCGGTAAAGGTTAAAAAGATGGCGAACGCAAGATGTATTGAGCGGGATTCCGTGTCGTTAAAAACACCAATGCCGAATGTAAAGGGTAACGGAGAAGCTATCCATAGCTGAAACAACGACCAAGCTAGCGCAACCCCTGTGATGAGTTTAGCCACTGCTAGATTAGTTGGATTACGCCCGCCGGTATCAGACGAAGCAACCAGAGCTTCAAGCTCTGCATCGGTTGGCGGTGTCGTGCTGGACGATTCTGCAGTACTCATTGGAGAACCCTTTATGTTGTCAGATAGGCATCAGGAGATGGTAACGGAAAAACTTAAGTACCCGAAAAAAGACGCACCCCAAGGGTGCGCCAACTTTCCATATGGTGGACTTACATCCAGCCTTTTTCCTTATAATATTTAATTGCGCCTTTATGTAGTGGCGCGGAAATATTTTTGGAAATCATATCCGCTTCGGTTAAGTTTTCGAACGCAGGATGCAATCGTTTGAAACGTTTAAAGTTTTCAAAAACCGATTTGACGATTGTGTAAACAGTATCTTCATCAACTGTTGACGCAGTGACGAATGTCGCACCAACACCAAATGTTGCTGTATCGGCATCAGTGCCGGTATACATGCCACCAGGAATAACCGTTTTAGCGTAGTAAGCATTATCACCAGCAAGTTTATCAATTACATCGCCTACCACAGGAATCAAAATAGAATCACATGAGGTCGTCGCCTCTTTAATGGTTCCACTTGGATGACCAACGGTGAATACCATCGCATCGATTTTGTTGTCGCAAAGCGCTTGAGACTGCTCAGATGACTTAAGCTCGGCTGCCAATTTAAAGCTGTCCATTGTCCAGCCCATCGCATCCATAACGACTTCCATGGTGCCGCGAGCGCCAGAGCCAGGGTTACCAATGTTGACTCGCTTACCCACTAGATCTTCGAACTTAGTGATACCAGAATCAGCACGAGCTACTACCGTGAATGGCTCGGGGTGAACAGAAAATACTGCTCGGAGCTCTTCATAAGCACCATCTGGAAACTGCTTAGGAGCAGTACCGTTATAACCATGATACTGCCAGTCTGATTGTGCTACTCCCAAATCCAGGTCGCCAGCTCGAATACCATTGATATTCTTGACCGAACCACCTGTGGTGTGCGTGCATTTAACGTCATGCTCTTTGGTTCCGCGGTTTACTAGCTTGCAGATAGAACCACCCACCACGTAGTAAACACCGGTTTGTCCGCCTGTTCCTATCGTGACAAACGTCTCCGCGCTGGCGGTTCCAGTTACCGTTGCGCTCGCTACTATGCTCGCTGCTAACAGCGATTGTTTTAAACCTTTAATCATTTATTAGTACCTCCACCCATGAATCGGATTTGCTGATAGATAAATCACAAGCAACTCGAGTTATATGTTGTTTTAACCCCCCCCTCCACCCAGCCCTAAAAGATTGCTCGGCGGTAAGGATCAAACTAGAATGCTCGGACTCGAATAAGAATAGTATCCGTACGGCTACGGATAAATAAATAAATCAAGGAGTTAGCTGCAACAATGGATGAAAGCAGGGTGTAGCTATGCCCACACAAGGCCATGCTGATGAGCCGGCAAGACAAAGATCACTCTACGCTGTAAACACCGCAAACCTTGCTCATTTCAACCAATTCAATGAAGGAGCGAGCTTGCATTTTTAACATGATCTTCGCTCGATGATCATCCACCGTGCGATGACTGATCTCTAGCTGCCTGGCTACGATTTTATTTGACGCATCAGATGCACCGGAAACCAGCAAGCGCAGCACTTCTTGTTCACGCGCTGTCAACGTTTCATAATGCTCTTTGACTGCGATCTCCTGAGAGTGTGTAGAACTTCGCTCCAACTCAGCAGCTATAGCCTGATCAATTTTTTGCAGCAAATCTTCTACTTGATAGGGTTTTTCCAAGAAATCTTTTGCACCATCTTTGATGGCCCGGACTGACATTGGAATATCACCATGCCCAGTGATAAAGATTATTGGCAGATGAATATCATCCTCAAGCAATTTGCGTTGTAGCTCCAAACCGTTCATCCCTGGCATTCGTACATCGAGCACCAAGCAAGCAACTTGTTTGGGGATCGGCTCAGCAAGCAATGCTTCGGCGCTCGCGTATGCGTAAACTTCGTAACCATGCCTGGATAGTGAGCGCGTCAACGCTTTTCTCACATCCGCATCATCATCAACAACGTAAACGGTATGTTTATGCATAGTGTCAGCTCACTTTAGAGGCAACAGGCAAAGTGAATCTAAACGTTACACCAAATTCTTGATTCTGGTCTACCCACAATCGCCCACCATGGGCGTCGACGATGGAACGACTGATTGCCAGCCCCAACCCCATGCTCTCTTTCTTGGTGGTTTGAAATGTGTCGAATAGGGTGTTCCGAATTGCAGTTGCAAGCCCTGGCCCTGTGTCAGAGACGGAAATCTGGAATTGACCAGATTCAACAATGGCTGTGGAAATCGTTAATTTTTTATAAGGGGAATCAGCTTGGCTCATCGCCTCAACACCATTGCGCTCTAAGTTAACCAACACCTGTTGAATTTGCACTGGATCAATTTGCAGTAACGGCGCGCCTTCTAATAAAGAAAGTTGAACCTCTACACCTTTCTCACGGGCATCAGGCTGTGTGAGCCGAATCGTCTCTTCGATCAAAGTATTGATTTCGGTCAGGACAACTTCTGTTGAACCCTTTTGGGTTAATCGCCTCATGCTACGGATAATGTCGCCAGCGCGTTGCGCTAGCGTATAAATATCATCCAACGTCTCGGTAAGCTCTAGATCAGGGCCACCATTGTCTTTTATGCTTGCTAATGCCGAGTGACAATTGTGGCTAATGGCGGTCAGCGGTTGATTAAGTTCATGAGCCAATCCGGTCGCAAGCTCCCCTGCACTAGTGAGCCGCGACACATGCGCTAACTCCGCCCGCAAGCGCCGATCGTGTTCTTCCAGTTGTTTTCGATCCGTCACGTTTTCATGCACCAGCACAGTATGCCGCTCGCCGTTGTTATCAAACGGAATAGCTGAAATTTCGACCCACCGCCTGCCGTTAGGATCATCAAGCATGAACTCCTCCGACAGGAGTTTGGTATTGCCTGATTGCACCGATTCAATACTGTCGAATAAACGGCTTGCTCCGGGCACCGTGGGGTCGACCAATGAATGATAGACGGAGCCAAACTGCTTACCGATACCCCCGTTTTTTTGTAGCGAACCGGTCGCTTGAACAACGTGCTTCCATGGTGTGTTAGCCGCTGCGATCAACCCCTCAGAATCGATCATTGCAATATTCGCCGGTATCGCGTTTAGCGTTTCACGAAGCATCTTTTCTGACCCCGATAGTGCAGACTCTGCCTTTTTCCTTCCTCGAGACTCAGCTTTTATTATAGATTCATTGCGATTCTGCTGCACTTCGCCAAAACGAATTTGCATATTTCTCTGACGTACGAGAAGCGAAAAAATAGCCAGAGACAGGATGGCAAAACCTGCGAGCAAAAAAAGTAGCGAATGGCTAAATATACTTAAATTGTTGCGCTGTTCAGATATCAGTGACTGTGCAACTTCGTCTGCTTCATGAGCGATCAGCCTCAGGCTGTCGTAACGCTCATGCACCCGAACTGATGCAACCGACAATACTTCTTCAGACGTAGCCTCAAAACCGTGTATACCCTGCCGCATCCAGTAACTCACATCTTCCAAAACGGGTCGAGTGTATGCGTGAGCTTTGGCCGCTCCATCTAATTGTCGGAAGCTGTATTGGGACCGCATAAGCTTAAGCTGTTCAGATGCTCGATCAAGCGCATTTAATAAAGCAACGTGGTGTTCAGCTTGCCGAGATAAACGATAAGTTTCTATTGCAAGAGAGACGGACGAAAACTCATGCAACAGTTCGGCGACATCGCGTTGTTGCTCAAGCACTTCTTCTGCCAAGGCTTCACTGAGCGAAGTTGTCGCTTTGTAGACAAAAAAAGCGAGGAGAATTCCTGCAACCACTAAAATTAGAAAAACACCCGCCGTCCAAGCCCTCTCGCTCCAATTTTCGAGTTGTGAGTTTGACGCCGTCATTTGAGTGGGTCATAGACAGGTATTCCTGTCATTGAAATTCCCAACTCGCTATAAAATTGCCGCGCGCCATTGTGCAGCGGAATACTGATGCCAATCAAAGCAGTATCGAGCTGAACCGCCCGCCCTTTCGGATGCCCATCAGCAAGATACTCCAGCGTCTCTGCATCCCATAACTTTCGGGTTATTTCATAGGCCAGCTCTTCACTAATATCGGAACTGACTAACAGTTGCGCGGTTACCGCAACGGTAGGCACTTCACTGGCATTAGGGTAAGCGTTACTGGGAATAACATCTCTGGAAAAAAATGGATATTGGCGCAATAAGATATCAATCTCAACACCATCGATGGGCACGACAACAGCCTTGTTCTCTCGCACAAGTTCAGAAATTGCCGATACCGGATAGCCTGCGACTATAAAAAATGCATCAAGCTTATCCTGCCGGAAACGATCAATTGCATCCGCAGGCTTGAGATAAACGGCATTGATTTCGTCTACAGCAATCCCGTAGGCTTCCAGCACTGTACGGACATCAAAAAGGGTTCCCGAACCCGCTTCATCGATGGATACGCGATGCCCAATCAAATCACGCACACTCCGAATATTGCTCTCGGAGCGCACAACAAGATGAAGACTTTCGGGGTAAAGAGATGCAACAGCTCGCAGCGAAGTCTTGGCTGGCTGCGTTGAATACGGACCTGTACCATAATATGCCCAGTGAGTGACATCGGCCTGTGACAACGCTCCTTCAAGTAACCCGTTTTCAATGTCCTCAACATTAGCCACCGAACCATTGGAACGCTGCGCTACCGCAAACAAGCCATCAACAGACGCGAAGTTGGGTTGACCTGCATCGCCAGAAAAAACATCACTGATGGATGCAGCAATAAGCGACCCGATCGGGAAATAGGTGCCACTACTTCCTCCGGTACCAATTCGAAACAGGCTCGGCGTAGTAAATCCTGAAGCAAGATAGCCCAGACACAAAAGCGCCAAAAAAACCTTAACCATATTATTGTTGCGTGAGTGATTTTGTTTAAACGGCATAAGTGTAAACCTACCACATCGCAGCTAGCCACCAAAAACGCCATTGAACAGGGATTTCTCGCGTCACACCCATCATTTCGAACAGGGTTGCGCCGTAATCCGGTGATGAAATGGCGGCGATTTTCCCCCTCAATGCTTACCTGGAGATCAATCACGACATACCCTGCCACCCACCAACGGCAAGCCAAAGCACGAATATCACGCCCTGACACCGGTAATGGCCCGAAAATCGCTTCCCAAGGATCAACAACTTGATCCTAATGATGGGAACGGCCATGGCAGTAGCAGCAAACCCTAAAAGCGATACGCTAGAGAAACCCTGGATCCAGAGCTTGAGTGCTGTATTAGACCTTACTGATCGTAATAGCAACCCCCGGTTGCGCACGACAATGTCGTGCAACGTAAAGCAAAACCGGATTGCGTTTTTCTTGCCGCCAGAAATGGCAGCCTTGCAACCAGAAAACTTGCGCTATATGCACAGGATTGCAAAGAAGCATAACAGCAGCTTGATCGAAGATCGCAGAAGCGTAAACGTGCAGCCTATTTTAGAACAACGCAATGTTGATACCGACGCGATGGCACTTGGCATCAGCATGTTGTTAAAACAAGCGGGTATGCCCGGTGCTGCGCCGGAACCTTCAGCACCTCATCGCCTGCACCCAGATAATTTACACATCGACATTGCTGAACTGATTTCAATGGCTTCGTTTGCCGCGCCAACTTCTAAAAAAATCGTACTACTACCCAATCAATTTATGGTTGATGTGCTTGATAACGAGACAAACCCTATTGTGGGTTATGCCTGCAAGCTCGTAACAGCCGAGGCAGTTACCACCTTAGCGTACTTCGACTCATCGCATTTTCATGCTGTTGCTTATCATGCTGGTAGTCAATTTGTTGTGCACGTATTTTTGGCAGGCGGCCCATTGCATTCTCCGCAGATTTGGTCCAAGCCAAATACCATCAGCAATGACAGCTTCAGATTTCAATTGTTCAAGAGCACACATCCTGGGCATGACTTTGGCTTGATGTACAAAACGCTCTATCTGGATGTGAACGATATCGACGAAAACGAAACTGAGGCTAAGCCAACGAAATCAGCAAGAGCTAGGGCAAAAGACAAAAAAGACGCGAATACTAAAGGCTAAGCGCAAGCCAAAGATAAATAGACTTTCCAAAAACACAATTGGTTTAGACCGACTGTTGTTCAAGAGGTGCTAGACGGGTTACACTTGCAGGCTTCCTATTAGCACAACAATCACATGGCACTCATCAGAGGGCACGGGCTGACGCTGGCATTCGGCGCCAGACCAGTGCTCGAACATGCCGACATCACCATCCAAGCTGGGCAACGTATCGCGTTGCTTGGGCGTAATGGCGAGGGCAAATCAACTCTACTAAAGCTACTGGCCGAACAAATTCAGGCCGATAGTGGCGAGATCGTGCGACGCACAGGTTTAAACACCGCCTATTTACCACAATCAGTCCCAACCGATTTAGAAGGCTCGGTTTACACCATCGTCGCCAGCGGGCTGGGGCACATTGGTGAGATGCTAGCCCAATATCACGAGCTATCGCTTAAATTCGATGACAGCGATGCCTATGCAAATAAGCTAGCCCGTTTGCAAGACCATATTGATACAAACAATGCCTGGGATCTGCCGCAACGCGTTGAACAGATCATCACAAAAATGTCGCTCAATGGCGACACTCTCATTGAAACACTGTCAGGTGGAATGAAGCGCCGAGTATTGTTGGCCAAAGCACTGGTCACCAAACCAGATTTATTATTGCTGGACGAGCCAACCAACCACTTGGATATTGGTGCTATTGATTGGCTCGAAGGTTTACTAGCTGGGCTCGAGTGCAGCCTGGTGTTTGTGAGCCACGATCGTTCATTTTTGAATGCTGTTGCTAATCACATTATCGAACTCGATCGCGGCAAATTGCAATACTACCCTGGCAACTTTCAAAACTACTTAATAAAAAAGCAGGAACACCTTGAAATTGAGGCAACGCAAAATGCCTTGTTTGATAAAAAGCTAGCCCAAGAAGAAACCTGGATCAGGCAAGGTATTAAGGCACGTCGCACCAGAAACGAAGGCCGTGTTCGTGCCCTTAAAGCGCTGCGTGAAGAACATCGCCAACGCCGCAATCGTGGTGGCTCTGCAAACATGACGGTTAACCAAGCAGAACGTTCTGGCAAGATGGTGTTTGAAGCTGAAAACGTATCGTTTAGCTATGGCGACGACCCGATTATTAGGGATCTGAGCATTACCCTGTTGCGCCAAGATCGTCTCGGTATTATCGGCCCTAACGGTTGTGGTAAATCCACACTGGTAAATTTACTGACAGAAAAATTGCAGCCAAGCACAGGCAGCCTACGTACTGGTACACAGCTTGAAATTGCCTACTTTGATCAGCTGCGTGCCAGCCTTAATCAAACGATGACAGCCGCTGAGAACGTCAGTGGCGGTAGTGACAACCTACTGATTAATGGCCAACCTCGCCATATCATGAGTTACATGCAAGACTTCCTGTTTACACCTGATCGCGCACGCGCACCCATCACCGCGCTCTCTGGTGGTGAAACCAGCCGATTAATGTTGGCCAAATTATTTTTACAACCGTCCAATTTACTGATACTCGATGAACCCAGCAATGACCTTGATATCGAAACGCTTGAGCTACTTGAGCAACTTATACAAGACTATGCTGGCACCGTTATTTTGATTAGCCACGATAGAGAACTACTCGATAACGTTGTGACACGCAGCTTGGTTTATCAAAACGCAGGCAAGTTTGTAGAAGTTATCGGTGGTTATGGCGACTTTTTACGCGAGATGAAACAAAATTCGTCTTTGGTAGCAGTATTTGATAACAACGATGCCGACAATACCAAAGCTACTGGTGTGACAGAGCCCAAAAAAAATAAACCCAAAGCCAAACTTAGCTACAAAGTGCAACGCGAGCTAGACGCCCTGCCCGAGCAAATCGATAAGCTTGAAACTAAATTGGGAGCTCTGCATAAAATAATGGCTGTGTCGGATTTTTATAACGACAAAACAAAAGCTGAAAAAACTATCGCCGAGAGTGATGATCTGCAAAAGCAGTTGGATGAGGCTTATTTGCGCTGGGCTGAAATTGAAGAGACGAGCGATTGACGTGTCATCCCCACGATGGTGGCGTTCCGGAGTGTATCTATGCTACCAAATGAACCCACCTCGTAGGGCTAGCTTTCATCTACTACGCAGGCACAGTATTCGCCGCTATCTTTGCCTCAGCACGCAAATTAACAACATTGGCAATAAAGATAACAAACGCGCCGACAAATACTGATAGCAACAATGGCTCGTCGTACAGCAGATAAGCGATCACTGAGATTAGTGGCAAGCGTAAAAATTCAAGCGGCGTAACAACCGTAGCGGGCGCAATCTTCAAAGCATGGGTAATACAAAAATGTGCAATCAATCCGCAAACTCCCACCAGTGCTGCCCAGCACCAAGTTTCACTATTTAACATGGCGATCTCACCATCGTAGCCTGCGCACACCAAACCAAACAAACCCTGCAAACTCACCAACCAAAACATAATACAAGTGACCGTTTCGGTACGCGCAAGTATCTTTGTGCTTAACACCGTGCCGGCAAATCCAACGGCGCACAAAGCCGCTGCAATGGTAGCTCGATTCACGACGGCAATATCAGGGCGTGCAACAATCAATACACCGACAAAACCAATTAACACGACCAACACGCGGGTTAAGCTCCATTTTTCCTGCAATATTAAAGGGGCTAACAGCGCGACCCAAAGTGGCGTTGAAAACTCAAACGCAAATAGTTGAGACAACGGGATAAGTGCAACCGCATACAACCACAGATTTTGACCAGTGAAATGACAAACATTGCGCACAACATGAAGCTTAGCTTTACTGGCGTTGATCTGCCCCAGCGTGCCAAGCCTCCATGCCACAACCGTGACGACAATAATGCCAAGAATGGAGCGATACAACATAATCTCAAACGTATCGAGATGCCCGGCCAAGGCGCGGCCAGCAATGGCCATAAGCGTAAAGCTGACCATTGCGCCGACCATCCAGAATGCTGCTTTGATTGGGTTGGAATGGTTAACAGGGCTAAACTCTGTGTGTAGACCAAAAGGTCCGCGGCGGTACGTCCGCCTTGTTGGATAGCTGTCAGGCTATAACAGGACTAAAAATAATACACTAGTCAGATGGCAAAACCGAGTCTATCAACTTTACTGCGCAACGTCAGAGATGTGGAATAGTTTTGATTAAATTCGTCGGATTGCTCGTGTAAAAAACATTGTACCTAAGCGCCCTACACTAAGCCATCTTCATACTGACAAAACTGCACGTACTGAAGGGTGACATCCGATTGATCAATGGTTAACGCTCCGATAGCCGGCGCTTCCTCGCCTGGTTTAAACGACTGCCAGTTCCATGCAGGTAATGGTGCAGGCGCTTGATAGAGCACTGAACGCATGGTAGCAAACGGAATACCCCTAATTGTACCGGCTATAGGCCTGTGTACATGGCCTATAAATAGATGCTTCACGTTCACATGCATTGCAAGTAAATCCAGTAGTGCATCACTCTTGACTAGGTTCTCGGTATCTTGCATCGGTAAGCCTAGCTTCATAGGTGGGTGATGCATAAATACATAGGCTGGCGTTTCACCCAATGCTTCAAGCCGCTCACTTAACCAATCTAACCGTTGCTTGCACATTTCACCTTCATCCGAACCCACCTTCAAGGTGTCGAGACAAATCATTTCACCTTCTGATGTACTAATAGAATATTGAACAAAGCTTGGCATGCAGTTGCCAGGCAATGTAAATGCCTGCATAAATAGTTCTCGATTATCGTGGTTACCCACCATCGGAAAAAAAGGCATATTTAATTGGCCTAACATTTTGGATACTGCGGCGTAATCCTCTACTGATCCTCTGTTAACAATGTCGCCGGAGATAATACAAAGCTCACAGGCAGTAATATGGCTATTGATGTGCTCAATAGCAGATGCCAGACGTGCCCTCGGATCATGCCCCAACACATCGCCTTCGGCGACGTAATGTAAATCGGACATCCAGATTGCATCTATCATTGCGCTCCTCTCATTAAGGAACTCTTCAATCTATTGGGGCTTGTTGTTCTTGTGTTGTATAAAACCATCAGTAATCGAATGCCAAGAGGCCATTGAATCAGTATAGATATGAAATTGCTTGTTACAGCTAAATGGCGAGGTTACTGTACCGACACGTAAACGCTTAATATTGGGCAATTCAATATTGGCGCTGTACAGAGGGCTGCCACAATGTTCACAAAATGCTCGAACCTTCGTGCCACTACTTTGATAGGTTTTGATATGTTCAGCACCGCTAAAGTGCAAACGCTCGTCATCAACCGGGCAGACAGCCGCAAATGCACTGCCTTGCGCCAATCGACATTGCTCACAGTGGCACATGGAAATTTCTGTTATATCACCATCGTACTGATACCGGACCTTGCCACAAGAACATCTACCTTCGATCATTTTTGCCACCTCTGATTTTGCCGGGATTAGTAACTTAGCCTGCTGAAAAGCAGGGCTGGTGTAAAATAAGTTATTCGACCATGTCCAAAAGCTCCCCAACGGCGCGTTACTACTATACAAGGTCTACAAACTAGATCAAAAAGGAATCATCATGCCAAAGTACCTATGCATTCAACGAAGCCAAAAGCGCACAAGCGACACCCCAGCGCCTGAAAAACCAACGCCTGAAAAAATGAAACAAATGATGCTTAACTTTAAAACCTGGCAAGACAAATATCAAAGTCAGATAATTGATATGGGCGGCCCACTAGCCGGCGGCTCCAAAGTGGTGACATCAGATGGGATAAGCGAAGGCCCTTTCGACGGAGGCGATGAGGTCGCAGGCGGGTTTATGATCGTCGAAGCCGACAGCATCGACAACGCCGCACAGCTTGCACAAGAAAGCCCGGGTGTTATCGCAGCAGGCTCGAGTGTTGAAGTAAGAGAGATTAGGTCAATGCAGGGTTAGAAATATGACGCCTGATTATGGAAAACTACGCCGATACAATATCCATCTACCCATCAAACCCTTCCACAATAAGCACATCCGAATCGGCATTAGCATTTCGTAGCGCCTTAGCTTTTTGATATTCGGGGCTGTTGTAAGCCGCTAATGCGGTTTCGTAGTCTTTAAACTCAACTATCACATTGCGCATGCGGTTTAGCCCTTCCATATCTTCGCAGCGCCCCCCGCGTACCACAAACCTGGCGCCGTATTTTTCGTAGACCGGCGCACCTGCCTTTAGATACTCTGGATAGTTTTCTTCGTTGGTGACGGTAACTCGCGCTACCCAATAGCCTTTCGCCATGGTTGATAATCCTATTTGAAATTAGCTGCCGATGGTATACAGGGTATCACCTACTACACTCTAGCCCGCAATCTTTGCTCGCTCCTCAAAAGCAGCACTTGGGGCGTTAGCATCTACAACACCCATCTCAGACAAACAGGCGGATACTGCCTCAACCACGTTTCGCATCACCGATTGATCCATCTGACCAATGCAACCGATGCGAAAGCTATCAACCGCGGTTAATTTTCCTGGGTAGATGATAAATCCCTTTTCTTTCATCAGATCATAAAACCGCTTGAACTCAAAACGCTGATCTGCCGGATTAAAAAACGTGACAATTATCGGAGACAACCAATGATCTTGAAGTAGCGTTTCGAATCCGATCTTGCGCATACCTTCAACCAGCACATCGCGGTTGCGTGTGTAGCGCTGTAATCGAGCCTCTGCTCCGCCTGCTTCACGATGCAATCGTAGCGCCTCAATAAACGCTGCAACAACATGCGTGGGAGGAGTAAACCGCCATTGGCCGGTTTTTTCCATTTGGAACCATTGATCATACAAATCAAGGCTTAGTGAATGGCTGCATCCTTTGGCTTGCTCAAGTTCACGTCGCCGCACCAATACAAACCCAAAGCCCGGCACCCCTTCTATGCATTTATTTGCAGACGAAACAATGGCTTCAAAACGGGGCTTATCAACAGCAATTGTTAACGCACCGAAACCACTCATCGAATCGATCAGTAGTTTTCTACCCGCGGCATAAACCGCTTCAGAAATTTCCTCAATGGGATTAAGGATGCCAGAGCTGGTTTCACAATGCACTACAACGACATGCGTGATGCCAGGATCAGCCTTGAGTGCTTCGCCAACTTCAGCTCCTCTTGGTGGTAGAAAGTCACCTTTATCGATAACAGAATGAGCACGATCCAGATACTGCAGAGTTTTAGCGATGCGTTGCCCGTAAGCCCCATTGATTAACACTAGAACTTTGCCATCACGTGGCACCAAGGAACCCAACATGGCCTCGACCACAAAAGTGCCGCTACCCTGCATCGGGACACATTCGTACTCCTCACTGTTATCACCGACCATTGATAGCAACTCCGTGCGAAGTTGACGAGTCATGGATCTAAACTCCTCGTCCCATGAGCCCCAATCCTTGAGCATAGCCTGCTTAGCGATATTAGATGTAGTGAGTGGCCCCGGAGTCAGCAAATAGGGTTCGCCACCAGCGGGTGGATCGATGATCTCTGTTGGGGTCGTACTAGGGGTTGTATCCCTTGTCATCGGTGGAGCCCGTGAATAGTGAAACTAGTGTGATGTTAAGCGGCGCGAATCTGGCTGTAAAATTAGTATTCCCAATATATTGATAACAATCGGCAATAGCTCAAAATGAGTCGATCTCACTAGCTGAATGACAGCGGTATAGTAACAATAGTTTAACGGCCGCTATCGGCGTTATCCAGACTTTCGATTAAACGAGAATCCAGCAACTGCCCACCTCTATACAATATGGGATAAGCCAAGGTCGCCACTCTACTATTGAATTCGTTTAGCGCCCTCAAGGTTTCTAAATGAATATTGCTTGAGTCAAAACTAATCTCTGATCCCTTGCTTAGTCGTTTAAGGTGTTTCTTTTTACTGGATCGCTCTATTCTCACGATTTCTGATTTTTCTTCGAGCAACAAGCGCGCACTTTCCAGATCATCGGAAATCAACAAATTCATGGCAAGTGTTAGATTAGACAAAACCCGAGCATGCATTGAAATAAGCTCATCATTGCCATCACTCGACAACTTAACCCCACCATCTGATTTTTCCTGCGATAGTGTCAGCAATCGCTTGCACACGATATCGCCGGCAGTCTCCAAGGCAATAGCATATTCGGTTAACTCTCGAGCCTGATCTTGCTCGTCTACTGTCATGCTGCCTTCGGGTATGGAGGCTACGTAACGTTTGACATCATCTAACGCTCTATTAACATGTGCATCTTGTGCACGAACAGCCTTCATTCTCGATAAATTAAAATCAGCATACAGCTCCATTACTGGTGCTGCCATGTTCTCCACAATTTGCGCCATTCGCAATACTTCACGGCGCAAACTTGCCAATGCCAATACAGAATTGTTAAGAGCCGAGTCATCCAGGGCTGGGCGCAAAATAGGATTTTCGGCCTGCTCAACTTGCACCTGAGGCAGCAGTGCTGACATAGGTTTTTCAAAAAAACGACAAAAAGGCAATAACAGCATCAATGTGCAGTTAAACAATATATGCACGTTTATTAGCGTCTGTGCGCTACTGCCACCCAACAACCAAACAGGCAGTGGTAAGCGCGCAAAAGCAAACAAGGCGAGCATGGCGCCCAAGCCGCGTAATATCAAGTTAGCTAAGGGCACACGCCGCGCTTCGATTTGCATATTTCGACCCAGCCACATTGGTATCAGTGCTGAGCCCAGGTTAGCGCCTAATACCAATGCAATGCCTGCGGCAAGCGGTAATGCACCCACTGCCACAAACGTTACGCACATCAATATGGTAGCCACCGAGGAATGCATGACAAAGGTTAACAATGCGCCAGCAATGAACCCAGTTATGTAATCACCTTCAAGGTAGCTTGCGAAAGCTGGAAGAAAATCGCTATTTTGGATGGGTATCATTGTTTCGCGTAGAAAGCGTAACGACACTAAAATGAACGCAATACCTAATATGATTCGACCAGCTTGTTTTAATTGTTGACGATCAGACTTAACGAATAAACCACCACCAATTGCCAGCAGTACTGGTGTCAGCCACTCAAGATCAAACGACAATACTTGTATTAATAGTGCTGAGCCCAAATCAGCCCCCAACACCACTGGCAGCCCTGCCGCAAAACCCAATGCACCTGTACCGACAAAACCCGACACCAGTAGCACCACCGCCGCCGAGCTTTGTAATACAATAGCCAAGATCAAGCCCGTTGTGGCAGCTGCGGCAGCATTGGATGTTTTGGTTACGTATCGTTTGAACGATGAACCGAACGCGCGCTCGATACCCGTACGCACCATGCGCACTGCATAGAGCAACAACATCGTTGCCCCAGCCAACTCCACAAAGAAAGTTAGCAAGGTCATGAACTTCCCCTACTGATTGATCCTGATAGGGTACGCCATAAAGAGATGTTGTTTAAAGACGAATTCGACATAAACACTTTTCAGTCGTCATAAATGGCTAATCCAGCCTGTTTTTCCAGCCGAATATCTGTCGATTTAATCGTTACCGCTTGGTTTTGCAGAATTTCCACACATCGTTCCATCGTTTCGGTTTCCAATCGAACCATGGCTTCTTGGGTATAAAAAGTGACGTGCGGAGATAAAATAACGTTCGGGTGTTCAAATAAACTGGCCATTGGATGATTGCTGAGATCAAGCGGTTCCTGCCCGTATACATCCAGCCCAGCACCCGCTATCGCCCCCTCATTTAACACCTTGACCAATGCTACTTCATCCACGATCGCCCCGCGCGATACGTTAATCAAAAAAGCAGATGGTTTCATCGCTCGTAATTCTCGTTCACCAACAAGCTGTTGTGTGTCAGGATTTAAAACGCAATGTATTGATACAAAATCACTGTCTTGCATTAGTTGAAGAAGATCATCAACTTTCTCCACGCCTAATTCTGACATATCCTTTGCACTATTGTTCGGGCTATAGGCAATGACTCTTGCGCGAAAACCCTGCCCAGCCATTCGCGCCATGCTTTTGCCAATTTTTCCATAACCAATGAGCCCGACCGTTTTACCAGCGATATCAGCACCCATCCATTGAGGCTCAGGCCATGCCCACCCGTGTTTTTTCATCTGTTGATCGAGCGGTATCAATTTTTTCGCCAGCGCGATCATTAAGGTAAAGGCACCTTCAGCTACGGTTTCTTCGGCGTACTCTGGCACATTAACAACTATCACGCGGTGTTCCTTCGCGGCCTCAATATCGATCGCATCAATACCGACACCATACTTGACTATCCCTTTGAGCTTTGGTGCAGCTTCAATGATTCGCCGAGTGATCGACGTGTAACACATCAGTAATAAATCGGTATCTGCCATGGCATCTATGAGCTCATCTTCGGTGACGGCTTCATCAAACAACAACAACTCATGCCCCAGGTCCAACAAGCCTTGATCAATATTAGGCATGTGTAGTTCTGAATCGGTTCTAATAATCCTCATGGCTTAGTCGAGCCCTTAAGCTGCGCCGCCGCCAAAACTGCGGTTTCAACAATGCTCAGTGCAGAATCTAAATCCTGCTCCGATATCGTCAGCGGGGGCGAGAGTGTCAGCACACACCCTTGAGATATTTTAAAACTCAAGCCTGCATCCAAACAATGATAATAAATATGTTCGGCGAGTTCATTGCCGGCTGCTTTGCTTGCCCTGTTTTCAACAATCTCAACACCAAACAATAAGCCGCGCCCGCGTATATCCCCCACTATTGAACAATTTTTTAAGGATTGCTCAAGCCTATCCATTGCATAGTTACCCAGGGTTGCAGCGCGTTCTACCAATCCCTCATCTTCGATAATCTCCAAGGTGGTTAGTGCGGCTCTACAGGTAACCGGGTTTTTTTCGTGTGTGTAGTGCCCAATGGCGTAGTCGCCGCAAACATCCAAGTCACGCCTAACTACGCAAGCCGCAATAGGCAATATTCCGCCACCGAGTGATTTACCCAAGGTCACGATATCGGGAACAATATCATCGTGCTCAAACGCAAACATGCGCCCCGTCTTACCAAGCCCGGTTGGGATCTCATCCATTATCAGCAGTGCACCATGTCGGTCACATGCGTCACGTACTGCTTTCCAGAATCCTGGGGGTGGCACGTAGGGCACGGCGCGCATCGGCTCCGCTATCACCGCGGCGATATCTGTTTCGCGCCCCAACACATACTCAACCATCTGCGCGCAGGCTAAGCCGCAGGTGTCGGGGCTTGCGTGACTGTATGGGCAGCGGTAACAGGCAAACGGTGCAACATGTTCGGTACCTGCCATGAGTGGCCCAGCGATATTGGAGCGAAACGTTGCTTCTCCGCCAACACTAGCAGCTCCAAAACCGGCACCGTGGAAAGCATCCCAGAATGATACAGTTTTGAACCGCCCGGTAGCGGCGCGCGCTATTTTTAATGCCACTTCGTTGGCATCAGAGCCACCAGTGGTGAAAAGCACTTTGGACAAATCACCCGGCGCAATCGAGGCCAGCTTTTCAGCAAGCTCCACTGCCGGCTCGCAAGTAAAACGACGCGGCGCAAAGGATAGAACATCCAATTGTTTTTTTATACTACTGATTAAACGCGGGTGTTGATAGCCGATATGGTGTACTGAGTTGCCATGAAAATCGAGGTAACGACGCCCGTCATGATCCTCAATCCAAGATCCTTCGGCCTTTGCAATGGTTGATACACAAGGGCTCGATAAGCTCTGGTGCATAAACGCAGCAGCGTCACGCTTTAGCAGTGGTGATGATATGGGATTATGCACACGCCCTTGATACTCCGCGCGCACTGAAGAAGTGTTGGATTCTCCTTCAGTGTGCGTAAGTTTTGTGGGCATGTTGTCGTGAATAATACCTATGGGAAATAGTGGTTAGCGCTAGCTAGGCCAAGGCAAGGAATAGGTTTTCACCACTGTGAAATACTTCATCGCCTCCATTACCCCTTCTTTTACAGCGTTGCCACTGTCTTTTATGCCGCCGAACGGTGACAGCTCGATTCGATAACCAGGTTGCTCCCAGATGTTGCAGGTGCCAACATCAAGGCCTTCAATATAAGCCATTGCCCGGTGCAAATCATTAGTACACACGCCAGAGGACAAACCAAAGTCAGTGCCGTTTGAAATGGCCATCACTGCCTCATCGTTATCTGGTACGCGAACTATTGGCACTATTGGCCCGAACGTCTCCTCCATGACAAGCTCACTATCATGCGGTACATAATCCACCACGATAGGGGGAAGTAGCGCACCTCGGCGTTTAGGGTGATAGAGAATTTTTGCGCCGAGTTTTTCCGCATCCAGCGCACGTTGTTCAAAAATCTCCGCAACCTTGGCTGAAATAACACAGCCCAATTGTGTGTCTGGATCCATTGGATCGCCATACTTAAGCGCTTTAGCTTTTTCAAGTACCATCGGTACAAATGCATCAGCAACGGACTCTTGCACCAAAATGCGCTTTACCGCAGTGCAACGTTGACCGGAGTTTCCGGTAGCGCCCGCTACTGCAATGGTCGCAGCCTTATCTAAATCTTCAAGGCTGAGATCGTTGCAGACAATCAGCGGATCGTTTCCGCCTAGCTCGAGTGCCGAGCGTTTATAGCCGGCTTTATTTGCAATCAGCTTGCCCACCGGCACACCACCGGTAAACGTGATGATATCGATGTGCTCATTGGTAATCATTTCGTCACCGATAGCATCGGGTAAGCCTGTGACTATTTGGAACATTTCAGGCGGTAACCCGGCTTCATACAAAATATCAGCCAACGCTATCGCTGTTAGCGGTGTGAGTTCAGTAGGCTTACACACCATGCAGTTGTTGGTAGCAATAGAGGGCGCAATTTTATGGCTCACCATATTTAGAGGGTGATTAAATGGTGTGATAGCCGATATTGCCGTCACCGGCTCCCGCTTGGTGTATATCTTTCTAGATTTCCCATGCGGTGTTAAATCACAGGAAAATATCTGACCATCGTCCATGATCGACATTTGGCCTGCAAACGTAAATACATCGCATGCTCTACCTGCTTCGTACAGCGCATGCTGTTGGCTAATACCCAGCTCTAGCGTAAGCCACAGGGCTAGCTCCTCGCGCCTTTCACCAATGAGTTCTGCAGTTCGCAACAGAATCTTTTGGCGCTCATACCGAGTTAACTTTGGCTTGTATGCCGCAGCAATCTCAAAAGCGCGCGCTGCGTGCGACGCATCACCCGCTGGTACAGTGCCAATGACTTCTTCTGTATAGGGGTAAAGCACTTCTATGACATTATCGGTGAAGACCTTTTCTCCTCCAATACGCATGCCTTCATGCCGTGGGGTTATTTTTCCATCTTTTAAAACCGACTCACTCATGAGCGTAGACTCGCTGCCGTTGTTGCATAGAAGATCGCGTCAAAATTACGCAACTGTGGTTGCGACGGGATGTCCAGCTTGCGGTTAATAATAAATGGCACGACTTGTTCGGTTAAACCACCGTGAGAGCGCAACGGCTCTTTGAGCGCGGCCAGATCATGCCGGCTTTCGCTAGTACCGATTACTACGTTCTCAGTTGAAATCATGACGATATCGCCGATTCTGTCGGCAGGTAGGTCAAAGCGCTTAATGGCATCGGCTTTATCGATCACCAGTAACATACCATCCATCGACTGGATCTTCGCAACGACATCCGCTACGTCAGCACTATTAGGTAAGTATGCTGTGGCAAAACCACCTAGAGCGCCGTGATGAACAACATAGGGATCAGTTATCGGCAGTATCACTCGTGATTCACCTTCACCCAACATTTCATCCAATACAGTTTGCACATAAATAACATCGGGTGAGCCGTCTGCTTTGTGCTTAGCTTTCATGCCATGGTCGGCTGTTGTCACAATGGCTGCACCCATCTCGTCGAGTTGGCCTAAATATTTATCAAACATTTCGTAAAAACTATTGGCGTCTGGATCACCCGGTGCGTGTTTGTGTTGCACGTAATCAGTTGTGGTTAAGTACATTAGGTCTGGTCGTCGCTCTTCGAGCAATTTAACACCCGCCGCAAAAACAAACTCAGAGAGATCGGCTGAATAAACTTCAGGCTGAGCAATGCCTAACCATTGAGAAGCTTTCTCCATACCGTGTTCGCTTTGCGATGAGTTCTCCGATTTCTCAGCAGAAAAACAACACGCCTCACCTTCTTCAAAAACAAGCTCAGCACCCAGCAGAGCACGCAATTTATCTTTTGCGGTCACTATTGCAACCCTTGCCCCGGCTTCCTGGAAACGACGGAATACGGTGGGTGATCGCAAGAAGCGCACGTCATTCATCATGACTTCTTCTTTGGTGTCAGGATCGTATAAATAGTTGCCGCAAATGCCATGCACACTCGGCGGTTGGCCGGTTGCAATCGATAAATTATTGGGATTGGTAAACGAGGGTATGACGCTGTGCGCGAGTAAATCAGTGCCCGTGCTGCGGATGCGCTTTAGGTGAGGCATCAATCCAGCAGCGATGGCTTCATCCAGGTAGGCTGGTTCGCAGCCATCCAGACAGATCACAACGGCTGGTGCCTGGGGCGCTGGATAAGAGCGGTTATTTGCTTCGACGGGCGACTGGATAGCCATTATAGGGCTCCGAATTGATATTGAGATAAGCTGGGCATTTTCCGGCAGCTTCATGTATATGTAAAATTACTAATTTATATTATTCTATAGGAACACCCTATCATCATGCTGGAGTTCTTTTCATGAGTTATAGCCAGCTCAAGGCTTTTCACAATGTTGCGCTCTACGGCGGCTTTTCGCGTGCGGCTGAGCAGGTATTCATTACCCAGCCAGCGTTGTCGGAACATGTTCGCAGGCTCGAGCAAGATCATGACGTGCTGCTGTTTAAGCGAGAGAAAAAGCGAGTCTATCTGACTGATGCTGGCGAGCAATTATTTGCCTTAACCAAGCAATTGTTTGAAGTAGAGCACCGGATTAACGATTATCTAATTGAAAAGCGCGCCGTTGTGGAGGGCGTGTTGCGTATCATTGTCGATTCTGCCAGCCATATAGCCGGCACTCTGGGGCGGTTTCAAGCGCAATACCCAAACGTATTCGTATCAATGCGGACGTCCAACACCGAGGATATGATCGTACAGCTACGCGAATACAATGCTGAATTGGCCATCGGTGGCCGGACCAATGTTGGCAACGACTTTAAGCAAGTCGAACTTGGCTCGACGCCAATCATTGCGATCGCGGCTGCAGGTTATTTGAAAAAAAATTCAATTACATTTTCCGAACTGTCAGATTTGCCTATCGTTTTCAGAGAACAGGGATCAAAAACTCGTCAGTTACTTGAAGATGAAGCGTTAAGAAGGAAAGTAAAATTGAATCCAATCATGGAAGTCGAAGGTAGAGAGGCCATGAGAGACATTGTGGGTTCAGGTGCCGGTATCGGATTGGTCTCTGATGCCGAATTTGGCCATGACGATAGGCTAGTTAAGATTAACATTAAGGATGCTGACTTACAGATGCAGGAATCACTGATCTATCTGGCACAGCGTGGGGACCTTCGCATCATTCGCACCTTCGTTGAGTTCGTTATCGCAGACCTTGATCGATAGTGGGAATATGATTGCTGAAGCAACATCGTTCCACAGCGTTATCGTTGTCGCCAAGCCTGTGTGCCTTTTAAGACTCCTCTAGATGCCAATAAATGCACTATGCGCGCAAATGCGTTGGTGTAGAAGATCATCATCCCCATCGCAGCAGCAGGCGCCACGTCGCCCGCGTCGTCCATATTCAACACTGCAATTGATGCAAGTGATGTTTTGGGCGAATATAGAAACACAACAGCGGATACTGTCGTCATCGCATTAACAAACAGGTAGATAGATATATCCAACACTGCCGGTAAGCACACAGGCACGGTGACTCTTCTAAACAGTTTCATGGCAGGTTGCTTTAAAGAAGCTGAAACTGATTCAAATTCGCGATCCATTTGCTTTAGCGCTGTGACAGCCGTTAAGTGCGACACCGTATAGAAATGCGTAACAGTGCATATCACTAATATAGTCATAGTGCCGTATATGATATTCAGGGGGTTGGCAGGGTTATTAAAGAAAAATATATATGCCAAACCCAACACCATGCCCGGGACAGCCATCGGCAGCATTGCAACCATCTGAAATACATTTCGCCCGGTTCGAAACCCGGTAGATTTCTCCACAAGGTATGCGCCAAAAAACACAACGCAGGTACCAATTAACGCCGTTAACAAACCCAGCTTGATCGAATTGTAATAACTACCCCAACCGCCGCCGTCCATTTTGTCAAATTGATAGTTATTTAAACTCAAACTTAAATCGTAAGGCCAAAACTTCACCAAAGCTGCGTATTGACATACGATGATCATACCCAGGATAAATGCACTCACTACAGCACAATAAAAAAGCCATAACCGATCGGCTTTTTTGTCCTGAGATGGCACAAACGGGACCGCACGCGCAGACAACAGCGCCACCTGTTTGCCTTGCACAATTCTGTCAATAGTGAATGCAAAAATTGCAGGCACTATCAACACCACAGATACCACCGCGCCCATTTCAAAATTTTGTTGTCCAATCACCTGCTTGTATATATCAACCGCCAGCATATTAAACTGGCCACCAATGACTTTGGGTAAACCAAAATCTGTGATCACCAAGTTGAACACTACAAAGGCTGCTGAAACAAGCCCGTAGCGAACACCGGGCAAGGTTACTACCCAAAACGTACGCCATGAAGGTGAGCGCAGTGATACAGCTGCTTCGTAGTAGCGGGCATCAGAAATACTTAAGGCAGTAGAAATAATTAGAAAAGCATGCGGAAAGGTAAAAAATACAGAACCAATAACGATACCGACAGGGCCATAAATACTCGCACCAAACATTAAACCTTTGAGCATGCCCTGATTGCCGAACAAGTAAATCAGTGCAATACCCGGTAATAGCGAAGGCACCAAAATGGGCACCATCGCTACTAAACGAAAGACGCCTTTAAAGCGAACGCAACTCCGGTTTAGCGCATAGGCAAACCCAAACGCCAATGCCACGGTAATAATCGTGCTAATGACAGCAATCAACAACGAATTCCTAATGGACCTCATCAATGCCGGGGTTGAAAAGTAGGTATAAAAATTGGCTAAGCCCGTTGATGCAGAGGGGCGAAGTTGTATTCGCCTAAATGTATTGGAATCGACCTCCGTCCAATCGGTGCCTTTGCTTAGGGTCGAGCCGACCAGATAAGCCGTTTGTTCGCCAGTGCCTCGAATGCGGTAGTTAATTGGGCTACGAAAACTAAAATCAGGAAAAAACGATGTAGCAGGCAGCCGCCCATCCGAACTGGTGTTTAGCTCCTGCTCGGTCAACACTCCTAACTGTGAATTTAATGCACCGGCAGTAACAGGAGGCGTATTGAATTCACCAGCCTCGGTACTAACCTGAAACTCAAACTGATTAAGATCAAACGAATAAGTGGATACCGACTTTGATAACATCGCATATAGCGGAAATACAAGAGTCACGATCAAATAGATCGCTATCAGCGCCATGAATAGACGCATCATAAGATCATCACGGCTCAAAACCGGTTTAACCTCCTGACCCGCTGGAAGCGTGCGAATATCAGATCGATCTGTTGTCATGTCAGGGATCTATCTGGTTCAAACACCATTATGTTGTCTGCGGGTAGCTGCACTATCATTTTTTGTCCAGTTTCCAAATGAAGCCTGCGAACTGCGTTAGCCGAGAAGTCAGCAATTAGGTTAGTGGATGTGAAATGTTCATTGCGTAAATGACAACGCCAGAACGACCCCAGGAACTCCATGTCATCGAGTGTCACCGTATGACAATTAGATTCATCTTGGTTCGGCTTAAATTCTTCAGTATGTGGCACGATATTGTCTGGCCTAATGGCGGCAACCACCGCATCACCCGGCGCAAAATCGTGTGATTTGCATGCTAATCGGTTTTCGCCAAGCATCAGCTCCGCATCAGACTCAACTACAGCCGCAAACTGATTCATCTCGCCGATAAAATCAGCCACAAACAAGGTTTTTGGCTCTTGGTAAATCTCTGTTGGTGAACCAAGCTGTTCAATTCTTCCTTCGTTGATAACAACGATACGATCAGCCATCGCCATCGCCTCTTCCTGATCATGCGTCACCATAACGGTGGTAATGCCTAGTTCTCGCTGTAACGACTTTATTTCATGACGAAGGCGCACGCGTACTTTTGCATCCAATGCGGATAGCGGCTCATCCAGTAGCAGCAATCCCGGAGAGCTAGCAATCGCTCGCGCTAAGGCAATACGTTGCTGTTGGCCGCCGGACAACTGCGCAGGGTATTTATCTCCCTGCTCTGGCAAACCTACTAGCTTTAGCAGCTCCTCGACTCGCTCACGAATCTGAGCCCTATTGCGACCGATATTTTCAAGCCCGAATGCAATGTTTTTGCGGATAGTGAGATTAGGAAACAAGGCATAGGATTGAAACACAATGCCAAAATCACGTTTAGATGGAGGTAAATTGGATACATCTCGCCCTTCTTGAATGATGGTGCCACGACTTTGATAGTCCAGCCCAGCAATCGCTCTAAGCAACGTGGTTTTGCCGCAGCCTGATGGGCCAAGGAAACAAATTAGCTCACCCTCATTGATATCCAAGGAAATATCTTCCAGTGCGATAAATTCGCCGAACGCTTTCCACACGCTCTCTATCTGCAAATAACTGCCAGTACCGACGTTTTGACTCATGTTGCACTCAGGTAGGTGACGGCAGACGCCGCTTCTAGTGATTTCACTCTATACAATCTACGAAAACAAAGGAGGCAGAACGCCCCCTTTGCACTTAACTACCAATAGTCAGCCTTATTTGGCTTCAGATTTGGAGTCGTATCGGGTTTGCCATTCGGTAAGAATACGCTTGCGATTATTAGCCGCAAATTCGAAGTCGTTGTCGATCATGGCTTCGGTTAGGCCTTCAGGAAAGTGCTCAACCGGTTTTGCTATGCCGGGGATCGCAACCACTGCATAACCCGTGTTATACATCTCGTTGGCTTTTTGCGTTACCGTCCAATCCACTAATTTTTTCGCGGCATCCAAGTTTGCAGTGCCTGCAATGATAGCTGTCGCCTCCATATCCCAACCTACACCTTCAGTCGGCACGATGATTTCTAAAGGCGCACCTGCAGCCTTCGACTTTGCGCCACGAAAAGCAAAAGAAACACCAATAGGAATTTCACCCGCAGCAGCTAACTTGCAAGGCTTTGACCCGGAGTGAGTGTAGCGCGCTATGTTATCGTGCAAGCCATCCATGTAAGCCCAGCCCCCTTCTTCACCAAACATTTGCAACCAACTGGACACATCAAGAAAACCGGTTCCAGATGAATTAGGGTTAGGCATAATCACGTGGCCTTTATACATTGGGTCTGTCAGATCCTGCCATGACGATGGAGGAGTTAGACCAAGCTTGCCAGCCTCAACGGTGTTGTAACAAACCGCAGCCACCCAGGCATCCATACCCGTCCAGGTTGGTGGATCAGACTTATCAACGAATTTTGGATCCAGTTTTTCTACACCTGCTGGCGCATAGGGCTCTAGCATGCCTTCACTTTTTAGTAACAACAAAGATGTAGCAGCCAAACCCCATACAACATCAGCTTGAGGGTTATCTTTTTCGGCTAGCAGTTTTGCTGTAACAATGCCAGTGGAGTCGCGCACCCAATTGATGGTGATATCAGGATGATCTGCATTGAACGTTTCGGCATAGCGTTTTAGATCTTCTGCTTCTACTGCCGTGTAGACAGTGAGCTCGGTTGCGGCTATTGCCGTAAACGATGTGACAGCCAATAGCGTTGCCGCTACAGACATACTTAATAGTGATCGCAACATGGTGTTCCCCTCCGGTTAAAATGATGAGCCTGTTATCTTTTTACTTGCTACGGTAAATGCTCAATTTCCAGCAATACGCACTGGATCTCAAATAATTATTTCCTACTAGTTGATAGGAATTTTGAATACATATTATTAACAATGGTTTGAATTCAAAACCCTTGCTACACCTGAGGGTACCGCTTTAGATCCACTGTTTCAATCTTTAGCGTTGCCTATGGGCTTTATTCAGCGGTGAACCCTGATTTTTACTGGCCTGTAGTATCAATTGGAATGCTAGCTGTTATTGCTCAATCAGCTGGCCAACAAAAGAATAATGAACTTCGCGCTTTAAAATGTTGGCTGCGCATTGGCTTTGAAGCTCGCATCGACATAAAGCAATCTGGCTGCCTCATATTGGCTACCGTACAAGTGTTATCTCTGCGTTTCAGATATGAAGATGCATCCTTTAAAACTGAACATTGGCATCCCTAGTGTTAAACTTAATACTCTGTTGACGAGGTTATCTCAAAGCACTAGATTAAAAGCATGACTCGCTCTACACACGCGCTTAACATAAAACCCGTGGCATTAAAACGGGCGTATACGGTCGCTCGCATGTAGGCAACAGGTCAAATACGCAACACACACAAAAACCTCGACGGCGAGTATCTACGCTATGAAAACTATACTCATACTGGAAGGAAATTCTAAAAGCCTTGCTGAAGATGCTCGATCCAGAGTCGGTGTCACTCCGGCAGAAAACTACGGGCGAGCACTAAAATCTCAAGATTCAAATATTAGCTACAGAATAATCGCTCCATACGAAACTTCATTGAACGAAGGCGATTTTGAGAATGTGGATGGTGTAGTGCTGACAGGGTCTGGCGTGCCTTGGTCTGTGGATGCACCAGAGGCTGCTCCACTGCGATCAGCTGTTACCAGCGTATTTGACAAAGGCCTGCCTGTACTCGGGTCATGCAACGGCATGCAACTCGCCGCGGTTATTTTAGGCGGCATAATCGGCGCATCCCCGAATGGCATGGAGATAGGGCTTGCACTAGATATCAACAGAACCCAGGAAGGCAAACAACACCCTTTGCTTAAAGGCCGAGAAGATTGCTATGCCGTGCCGTGCGTACACCGCGATGAAGTTCAAAAGCTCCCAGAAAAAGCGATCTTGCTTGCCGAGAATGCACACTCTCCCATTCAGGCCTTTTCCTATGAATGTGAGGGAATTGACTTTTGGGGCATGCAATACCATCCAGAGTTTACGGCGGCGTGGGTTGCAAATCTATTGCGCACACCAGAAACGATTTGGCAAAACTCTGACAAAGCAGATGCGCTTGATATTGCTGACACCGATCAAACGGCAGCAAAGGAACTGGGAGTGTTGGGTAATGACCTAAGGCCGAATGTCAGAATGACTGAACTGCGCAACTGGCTCGGTCATATATCCTAAGACCATCAGCGTAGCGGCTAGATTTGCCGAACAGCCCCTGATACTCGGATCGATGAACCTATCTGGTCATCAATTTCAGCCCGTATTAATGATCGCGCGCCCATATCCTCGCCTTGTACGATATCGATCGTGCCCTTATGCGGCCATTGAATATCTCGCAAATAGCCCGCGAATGCAGCCGTAGCCGCACCGGTTGCAGGATCTTCTAATACGCCACCCGATGCAAAGGCATTTCGGGTATGGAACAACTGCTCATTTTCAGAAAACACAAACATCACCGTAACAAGCTTTGCGTCATTCATAAAATTTCGACCCTCATCTAAGCAGTACTGCATGTTAGCCAGGGCACTACGTGAATTTAACCCAATAACCAGATGATTGGCTCCGCCATTAGCAAAAGCCGGTGGCAAGGAATCGTCAAGATCATCCTTTGTATAACCAAACAGTTGAAGCGCATCATCAATCAAGGCGTGCTCCGCCGCTTTTGAATGAGTAGGAGGAGACTGCAGCGCAGCTGAATACTCACCCGATTGCATAAAGCCCTCAACCGTTATCTCTGCCTCATTCAATTGTAAGGTGTATACGCCAGTGCCATTTTTCATCGACAGCGCCGCCCCTAAGGCGATGGTCGCGTGCCCACAAAAAGGCACTTCTGATTCAGGCGCGAAATAACGGACACGCCAGTTGCAACCCATGGGTTCGGCAAACGCCGTTTCTGAATAACCAACATCGGCAGCAATGGCATGCATTTGCGCTACTTCAGGATGCTTATCAGCTATATAAACACCAGCTGGGTTACCACCAATTTCGCCATCTGAGAATGACGCGAGCCTTATCAAATCCATGTTGATGTTGTTCCTGTATTTAGTTAATTAAGAAGTCAGCGAAGACAGGAGCGTGATCTGAACCGCCAGCGTCGTTAGATCGGTACAAGCCCACAGGCCTAATAGAACCACCGTACCAAATGTAGTCGATATGATCGACATCATGTTCCAATCTGGCATCGCGTGGCGCTTGCCTCATTTGCCATCCCATCGTAACAGCTGAGTTAGTCAATACTGTTTCGAGCAATAGACGTGAACTGGATGTGCGTTGCACATTGCAATCACAAGCTAATACCACAGGCATGTCGCCCGACGATTTAAACAGTTCAAGCAAACTACGTATCTGAGTTTGCTGATCTATTATGCATTGCTCTATAGCCTTAGGCATCTGCGCCACGGGGCGATCATGATATGACTAGTAGCTTGGGTATAAATGAGCCCAATGCTAATCACTTAAGTTTCAGCACTGAGTTTTTTCCGATACTGACACGGTTGCTCAATCGCCATTGAGTGGTTTCAATTTGCAAGATCCATTCTCCCGGTTTGAAAACCACCTGATCGGCGGTGTACCGCTGGCCCATCTCGCGCGACATATCCACAACAATATCCCGTCCAGCCTGAGTGGGATGCAAAATACGGAGTGACAGGCTCTCTGGCCAAGCGATAGTGTCGTCAGCTTTTAGATCAGCAGTTACAGAGAGTTCGTTAAAGGATACTTCTGCAACAACACCCAGTGTTCTCGCGGTTTCGTCGCGGTGAAGCACCTGGTTAATCCCTTTTCCGTGTTTATAGTAGTCATCAACAACGACGCCATCGAAGGTGGCGAATGAAATAGCCAACATGGCAAACCCCACGATCACTGCCACAGTCGGAATAGCAACAATCAGTAGTACTGTTGGATACCGATACCAAGGCAAGCCTGCCTGGTTCACTGATGCGTCGTGCAGCGATGTACTCATTTAATTATCCATCTGCGGTGCAAGAAAACGAGCCGGTTCCAGCGTGCGCAAATCCGGATCTGACTCCGATGCAATGTGGAATTCCACCTGATTGGAAGTAGCCGGCACCTGCTCATAGTGAATTTGTAGCCGGACTACCAAGTTTTTAACTGAACCAGAATCAACCTCAATTATTTCATCATCCGACTGAAGTATTAGTTCGTCCAGGCCGGTCGCGGTTAATTTGAAACGCTGCGGCTGCTCAGTTTTGTTCAGAATTTTTAGCGTATAGGTGTTCTCGATCGTGCCATCGTCAAGCTCTCGATACAGAGCATTACGATCACGAATAACGTCGATATCCACTAGCTTTCGCTGAGTGATGCTGTAGATGAGCACCGTTAACAGCGCCAGCAAGACAGTGGCATAGATAATAACTCGTGGTCGAAGCAACCGGGCAGGGTTACCCTCCAGGGCATTTTCGGTTGTGTACCGGATCAGTCCTTTGGGTTTTTTGGTTTTTTCCATGACCTCATCACAAGCGTCAATACAGGCAGCACATCCTATGCACTCATATTGCAGCCCCTGCCGAATGTCGATACCGGTAGGGCACACTTGCACACACAAGGTACAGTCGATGCAATCCCCAGTGCTTGTTGGTGAAGCTGCTTTGGCTTTTAGCTTACCTCGAGGCTCTCCACGAGCTACATCATAAGAGATGATCAAGGTGTTTTTGTCGAACATCGAACTCTGGAAACGGGCATAGGGACACATGTGAAGACAAACCTGTTCGCGCATCCAACCCGCATTGCCATAGGTGGCAAAGCTATAGAACAAAATCCAGAACAGTGACCAACCGGTGACCGACAAGGCAAGAACGTCCAAGCCGAGTTCCCTTATCGGGGTGAAGTAGCCAACAAAGGTAAAACCAGTCCATAACGAAAAGATTATCCACAAGGCGTGTTTAATGGTTTTACGCACAATGGTATTACGGCTACCTTTCGCCTTGTCCAACCTGATCTGTTGTGAGCGGCTGCCTTCCACCAGGCGCTCGATCCACAAGAATGTTTCAGTCCACACGGTTTGCGGGCAGGCATAACCACACCATAGCCGCCCGGCCAAGGTAGTAAAAAAGAACAACGCCAATGCGGCGAAGATAAGCAGTAGTGTGAGGTAGAAAAAATCCTGCGGCCAGAAGGTCTGGCCAAATACGTAGAACTTCCTTGCAGGTAGGTCGAACAACACGGCCTGACGACCACTCCATTGCAACCACGCGACCCCATAGTAGAGACCGAGTAATGTGACGACGGCCGCGATCCTGAGCTTCGCAAAAATTCCATGGACTTCCCGCGGATAGATTTTCTGCCGCTTCTCGTACAGATGTTGTTCTATTTCTACTGCGGGTATTATTGGTACTATTTTGCGTTCCATTGGTATACCGCCATGCGGTCAATCATCAAGGTTGTTGTGACAGACTGTAGACATAGGCTGCCAATAAATGCACCTTGTCTTCACCGAGGAAATCGCCGTGAGCCGGCATCTTGCCATTGCGGCCCAATTTCAGTGTTTCCAGAAGCACGCGATCTGACCCCCCGTACAACCAGATGTTGTTGGTCAGATCGGGAGCCCCCAGCGCCTTGTTGCCTGCGCCATCTGGCCCATGGCAGGCTACACAAAACAAACCGTACTTCTCTTTTCCGAGAGCCAGCTTCTCTGCATCGCCTTCATTGGTGTGCAAAGACTGCACGTATTCAACCACGGCCTTTAGCATGTCATCATCCATGACCGCGCCCCAGGCAGGCATAACCCCGGCTCGACCACCAATCACAGTGGCCTTGATGGTCTCGGGTTCGCCGCCATACAGCCACTCTCCGTCATGCAGATTCGGAAATCCTTTGGCGCCACGCGCATCCGATCCATGGCAGGTTGTGCAATAAGTAGAGAACAGCCGTTTGCCGGTTTTTAGTGCTTCGGGATCAGTGGCCAACTCTGTCAGTTTTGTAGACGAGTACTTTTCATATAGAGGGCCGTAGCCGGCTTCAGCACTCGCGACCTCCTCATTGTACTGACTTAGCTGTGACCAGTTAAGTAGCCCCTTGAAATTACCAAGACCTGGGTACAAGGCAAGATAAATCGCACCAAATACAATTGTAATAACAAACAGGTTATACCACCACTTCGGAAGTGGATTATTGTACTCACGCAGATCTTCATCCCACACATGATCCTCTGCAGCTTCCTGATCCGCGGCAACGCCTGTTGAATTGGCTTTCAGCAACCAATAACAACCAATCAGCCCAAGCACCGTTGGTATGATGACAAACCAGTGCCAAAAATTGCTCATGGTATCAATCATATTATCGCTCCATTCCTTTTGCCGGCGGCAAAATCTGATCACTGTCATCCGGCTCCAGCGGCAGTTGTTCCGCCTCTGCGAAATCGGCTTTGCGATTTTTACTGAAGGCCCAGAGAATGATGGCTACGAAAATAACCAGCAATGATACTGTCCAGAAAATATGAAAGTCTTTCATGATTATCTCCGCATCTCGATTAGCAGCCCAAGGTTCTGCAAATACGCAACCATCGCGTCCATCTCGGTTTTACCCGCCAAAGCGTCTTTAGCAGTACTAATGTCCTCATCGGTGTACGGGTGCCCTAGTCGACGCAAGACGCGCAGCTTTGTCTCTATATCAGATGCATCCACTTCATTTTTGGCCAACCAGGGGTAGCCTGGCATGATCGATTCAGGCACAACATCGCGCGGATTGATTAGATGCACCCGATGCCATTCATCACTGTACCGGCCACCGACGCGAGCCAGATCTGGCCCGGTGCGTTTTGAGCCCCATAAAAATGGGCGGTCGTAAATAAATTCGCCTGCAACGGAGTAGTGCCCGTAGCGTTCAGTTTCAGCCCTTAGCGGACGTATCATCTGGGAATGACAAGACACGCATCCCTCGCGGATATAAAGATCGCGACCGGTCAGCTCTAGTGGCGCGTAGGGTTTTAGATTATCCACAGGCTTTGTGGTTGCCGACATATAAAACAGAGGCGCAATCTCTACGATGCCGCCAACACTGACAACGAGCACTATCAGAACAATCATCAGCCCGATATTTTGTTCTATTTTTCTTTGCAGAGACATGTCTGATTCCTGAGGTTTGTGCCCGGGTTAAGATCGCGTGTGCAACTCTGTGTGCATAGCGCACTCAATGTTATGGCCATGGTTAAGTTAACTAACACTAGTGTGAATGTGACACAGCAGGAATTGGCGCGCTGTCAACCGCCTTGCCCGCAGCCACTGTTTTGATCAGGTTATAAGCCATGACAAACATCCCGGTCAGATACAGCAAACCACCGGCCAATCGAATCATGTAATACGGTTTCATCGCTTGTACACTTTCGACAAAACTGTAGGTCAAGGTGCCATCGGCATTGACTGCTCTCCACATCAATCCTTGAGTTATTCCCGATACCCACATTGCAGTGATATACAAAACGATGCCGGTTGTCGCGAGCCAGAAATGCACTTCAATCAGTCGCACGCTGTGTATATTTTGATTAAACAAACGTGGAAACAGGTAATACAACGCGCCAATGGTAACCATGCCGTTCCAACCAAGCGCACCGGAGTGCACGTGGCCAATTGTCCAATCAGTGTAATGCGACAATGAATTAACCGTTTTGATCGCCATCATCGGCCCTTCAAAGGTGGACATACCGTAGAACGATACTGACACCACCAGAAACTTCAGAATTGGGTCGGCCCGTAATTTCTCCCACGCACCCGAGAGGGTCATGATGCCGTTGATCATTCCACCCCATGAAGGTGCTAGTAACACGAGTGAAAACACCATACCCACTGACTGCGCCCAATCCGGCAAGGCCGTGTAATGCAGATGATGCGGCCCTGCCCAGATATAGGTAAAGATCAGCGCCCAAAAATGCACAACTGACAATCTATAAGAGTAAATCGGCCTCTCGGCTTGTTTGGGTATAAAGTAGTACATGATGCCGAGAAAACCCGCGGTCAGAAAAAATCCGACAGCGTTGTGTCCATACCACCACTGGATCATTGCATCCTGCACACCTGCATACGCGGAGTAGGATTTAAACAGCGATACCGGCAATGCTGCGCTGTTAAACAAATGAAGTATGGCTATCGTCAGAATAAACCCGCCAAAAAACCAGTTGGCCACATAAATATGGCGGATGCGGCGCTTCATGATCGTGCCAAAAAACACAACGGCATACGATACCCAAACGATCGTAATCAGTATGTCAATCGGCCACTCGAGTTCGGCGTATTCTTTGGTTGATGTGAGTCCCATTGGCAGCGTAATGGCAGCACTGACAATGACGGCCTGCCAGCCCCAAAAGGTAAAGGCAGCAAGTCGATCGGAAAACAAACGCGCATGGCAGGTTCTCTGCACAATGTAGTATGACGTGGTGAACAGAGCACAGCCACCGAACGCGAAGACTACCGCGTTAGTGTGTAGCGGCCTAAGACGCCCAAACGACAACCAAGGAATATCAAAATTCAATTGAGGCCAGACCAATTGCGCAGCGATGTACGCACCTACACTCATGCCGACAATGCCCCAGACGACCGTCATCACGGCAAACTGTCTAACTACTTTGTAGTTGTAGGTTTCAGTATCAGTCATTAGGGTTCCAGGTTAGAGAGTTGTATTTGTTATTGTGGCCACTCGATTAACGCGGCCTAGCTTGGACAGTTTAGTGAGTGAACCTTGGGCCGACGCCAACACCCCAGAGTCCGGCCATCACAGCCAGCAACCCGACCAGCATCACCAGTCCCACACCCATTATTGACGTCGAGAACAGGTAACCGCGTTCGGGGGAAATGCCCATGACCACCGGAACGCCGCTGTACAAGAGATACACTGCGTAGGCGAGTGCCGGTAGGCCCACAAGAAAATTAAGCCATAGGATTGGAACCAGCTGGATAACACCAACCAGATAGAGAGGGGTCGCTGCATATGCTGCCAAAGCAACACACAAGGCAAGTGGTTGGCTCGCACCGTAGGTTTGCGACATCCAGTGAATGAGTTTTCCAACGGTGAAAGTGGCGACTAGCAACGCAACGTAGAAAATTATTGCCATCGATAATGCACTGGCGAAGGTCAACTTAATCGGATCACCTCCACCGATTCGCCATCCCATCGTAGTGGTGCCAATCAACGCGCACACCGGCGCGATGGCGGCAACGATCATGACATACTGAGTATAGATATCAGGAACAGAGGATGCTTCATCACGAATAGATTGCCATTCACTTACTGGATCAGTGAGTAAACCCTTGATATGACGTAGCAGCATTGGCAGTTCCACATTTTTGTTATTGGTTGTTGAACCGGCAATCCGGTGAACACCATACGAAGTTTAAAATAGTTAATTTATAGTAAATTGATCTCGATCAATTCTGCGCGGTGTCGGCTGCAGTTGCATGGACGCGTGTATGCTGAACTGTGGCCGGAAGACAAAGTGTAACAAAAAAGCGAAAATTCATGAATAAAATCTCCTCGCAACCGCCTGGTACTGACCAGTTTGATGTGTACGATCACCCGGTACTACAGCAACAGTTCAGCAAGCCGTATTCTAGTCATAGCGGCTCTGAAAGTTCCATTGCGGGTGTTGCAGGGGAAGATAATTTTATGTCAGCCTTGTTGCAAGTGGACAACATCAAGTGCGCCGGCTGTTGCGGCAAGGTCGAAAAAATGGTTAATGCGATTGACGGTGTTCAAAATGCTGAACTGAACTACACAACGCATCAGCTCCAACTCTCTTGGGATACGTCATGCACACAAATCAGCAGCATCATGCGCCAGATAGGTACTGCCGGTTATCCGGCGCACCCGGTGCAAACCGGGCTGACTAGCTCGATTCTTGAACAGTCCAAAAAACAGCTGATCCGGCAGTTTGGCGTAGCTGGGGCATTTGGCATGCAAATTATGGTGCTGTCGGTGAGCCTGTACGCTGGCAACTGGTGGGGTATCGAGCCGGTTTACGAACTATTTTTCAGATACCTTAGCCTCGTGTTAGTCATTCCCGTTCTGCTGTATTCAGCACAACCATTTTATGTAAATGCTGTTAACGATTTGCGCCATGGGCGAATCGGTATGGATGTTCCCATCGCGCTGGGGCTCAGCATCGCATTTTGTGCAAGCATTGTCGCAGTTTTTAACGGTGTCGGAGAGACCTATTTCGATTCAATCGCCATGTTCGTTTTGCTGGTTTTGGGAGCACGATTGGTCGAACTCGGTAACCGTATAAAAGCGACAGCAGTGCTGGGCCAGTATGACTCGGTGTTACCCCCAAGCGCGATTCAGATATCAGAAACCCAAAACCATCAGCGGGTACCAACAATGATTTTAAAACCAGGCGACAACGTGTTTGTTGATACTGGAGATACCGTACCGGCAGATGGCACTGTTAGTGAAGGTGCTTCGAGTCTGGATGAATCCCTACTCACTGGAGAGAGCGTGCCCGTCACACGATGTAATGGCGACCGCGTTGTTGCCGGGTCGGTAAACGTGGAGAATCCGCTAGTTGTAACCGTTACTCAAGCAGGTTCCGGCACTCTTCTTTCGGGTATTGCACAGCTCGTTCGAAAAGCGCAGTTTGAAAAACCGCGGGTCAGCCAACTGGTGGAGAAAATCACTTCGTGGTTTGTGCTGATTGTGTTGTCAGTGGCCTCACTGGTTGCAATCAGCGGCTATTTGAACGGAGCGGAGCAGTGGTTAAGTGCGACAATTGCCGTTCTTATTGTCAGCTGCCCTTGCGCATTGGCGCTAGCAACGCCTGCAGCTACCTCTATGTCGATGGGCAATGCACTGAAACATGGACTACTGATTTCGAACAGCCGCGCAGTTGAAACACTGAACCAGGCTGATCACTTCTTTGTGGACAAAACCGGCACGCTGACCACCGGTGAATTTGAACTGCAGCATATCAATTTGACCGATTCATACGAACGCGAGCGAGCGATCAATATTGCGGTGTCACTTGAGAATTATTCCAGTCACCCCATTGCCAAGGCCTTGCAAAAACTGGAAGTGACGAGAACGCACGACGCTCAGGATCTAAGCACACAAGCCGGGGGTGGGATATCCGGCATCATCGACGGCAACCGCTATTACCTTGGCAACGCGAAATATATCCAGGAGCAAGCCGGATTCACGCTATCAGCAACCGATCGTAGCAACGGCACTCTGGCTATCCTGGCAGACACCACCAATATCCGGTGTATTTTCAGCCTTCGGGATCAGATCCGTCCAGGTGCAGCGCACTGGATCAAGACACTTAAAAATAAAGGTGCAAGCGTTACAATGCTAAGTGGTGACCAGGATTCTGTGGTGGCCTCTGTAGCAAGCGAACTAGCCATTACAGACTACGCCTCGGCTTGCTCGCCAGCAGAAAAAATGGCGCGAGTTGTCAGCGCGAGAAACCAGGGTGAAATTACCGTTATGGTCGGCGATGGCATTAACGACGCACCCGTTATCGGCGCCGCGCATGTATCAATTGCAATTGGCGAGAAGGTTAATCTGAGCACGGCAAACGCTGATATCGTCATAATGAATCCCCAAACCATTCCTGCACTGGCGCACCTGCTATCGCTGTCCAGCCAACTGACTCGCGTTATTCGCCAAAACCTCTTTTGGGCACTAGGGTATAACGCCATCGCGATTCCGTTTGCTGCCGCTGGACTCGTCCCACCGTGGCTTGCTGCTATCGGTATGTCGCTCAGTTCACTGGTAGTTGTGCTTAACGCAACACGATTGGGCCAATGGAAGTCCCCAGCCTTCGAAGCTATCGCGCGTTCCAAGGCACACCATCAGATTTTTAAGCCGGCAAATCTAGACTCTCCGGTAACGGAGCTGTAATATTATATGGAAGTTCTTTTCCTATTGTTACCACTGTCCATCGTGCTGGTGGTTGTCATCGTTGCCGTATTTCTGTGGGCCGTGAACCATGATCAGTTTGATGATCTTGAAGGCCCGGCGCACAGAATATTAATGGATGACGATTCGCCGGATTCCGCAGACTAAGCAATACGTTGTCCGATATGGCAGTTAACACACTATTCGCCTAACCGGAATCATTCAATACGAAGCTAAGCGACATACTAATCGCTAGCGCCACTGTATAACAAATACTCTGATCAAATAGCCACCCGCTTAACCATGGCCCCAACAAACCAGCCAGGCCCCATGCCGTAAAGATCTGGCCATAAATACGGGGTGCGGCTATTGCGCCAATCACATCGACAACCGCGACTGGATAACGGCGATAAGCGCCCGTAGCGTTAGTTATACACCCCGAAATTCTTCTAAATGATTATTGATGTGCATAACATGAGCAATAGCATATTGATCCCTATCAAGCGCGCCATAGGCGAAATGCGGTTTTAGTGGGCCATCATGAGCATCGAAACTCTCTAGTGCCTTAAGCAATCCCTCATACGCTTCAACAGAAGTATTCTCTATTTTCACAATTTCACCAGGTATCTCTTCATCCAGCCCGTGCGACATCCGGCCACGAGCCTGAAACACAGAGAATGCCAGTGGCCCAACCGTACTGCGAAACACCTTAGGTTTCATAACGGGAAAGCCAATCATCGAAAACTCAATACTTTGAGCGAGATGATCGAAGGTGCGAGCCACTTCCCACGAACCCGTATTCTCGATTGCACTGATATCGAGCTTGCTTAAGCGCTCTAACGTTAGATTTATCGCAAGGCCATGATTATCTCGAGCACGCGTTAACCAATGATGGCTTCCACCAGCACCGACTATAAAACCACCAAACGCCAAATACCGAATTATTGATCGACGTGACAAGTACACCCCCAACAGCTCTGCTTAAACATCAGATATTAATGCAGCAATGTATTCAGTGCATTGCTCATATCCGGCCTAACAACGCTTTATAATGTGCTGCTAGTGGTGCCAGTAAGCACCATAAATACCGAAACTACCAACAAACACCAAACTCAATGCCCAAACGATATCAAGATTAAACCATGTTTTAGACAAGAACTTAAGCCCCAGCCAAAAGTAGGCGCTGGTAGCAATTACGCCACCAGCGATAGTCATCGCTGCGGTATGAACCAAAGCGACGGTAACAGCATTAGTCAATCGGCCCGCCATTAGTGTTTGCACAGCCTGATGGCCAGTGTCATTCGCATCGATTCCACAAATACCAAGATAGATGGGCACTAACATCAACCCCGCCCCATGCGCCATAGCAGCAAGAAATGACCACAGTGCCAACTTAGCTGGATGTACTCTGGCTAGAAATTTAGGATGTCGCCGATTTATCAATAGGTAGATACCCATCAATACAACCATCACACCTGCGCCGATGCGCAGCTCCTTCTCCCAAATAAACAGGGCGCTCATTAAGGAGAACGGCAAAAGAATGGCCATCATGGCAATAAAGTGGCCTAAAGCTAACAACCCCAGCGCCGTAATCAAGCTGGAGCGTTTGTCGTTCATCAAACCAGCGGATACAGCCAAAGGCCACCCCATGCCTGGGTTGATGCCGTGATAGATACCTGAGAAAACAACGGCCCACCAAAGGGCCGCCTCTGTTATTAGCTCCATTCGCTACCGCAGTTCGTTAATGCTATCGAGCGTTAAACGCTGGGATAACAGAAACTATCGGTTGAACAATCACCACCTTCAAGACGAATTTGATGGCTACGATACCCTTTAGGGAAATCAACGTAGAAATCTTTATCAAGTTCGAAGCCACCATTCTCACCAACACGTGCCATCACCATTTGGCCGCCTTCATCATCAGGATAAAATTGATCATCCCATGTTGAGTAGAGTGAGTTGGTCCAATACACTCGCGAACCATCACGACTGATCTCAACCATCTGAGGCCCGAAAGCGAAGTCCTTGCCACTAGGGTGCTTGGTGTCACTCACAATGCCGCCAAGCTCTACTTTGCCAGAGAGTACTGGGTTCATCGGATCAGTAACATCATATTGATGCATCTCCCCAATACCCCAACACGCGACGTATAGAAATTTATCATCAAGGCTTAAGTCAATATCAGTCACAAGCGGCGGCACCGCCTCAAAACCTTTTAATAGATCAGGCAAATCATCAGGGTTGGCCGGATGCGGATCGATTGTGATGGTTTTTTTCGCTTGCCAGACGCCATCATCATCACGCCACCAGGTAAAGATTGCACCTTGAAGATTAGTCGTATCAACCACGACTCCACAAAAACCATATGATTTTTTAGGGTCATGTGCTGGCCGGATTTCTAAGGCCATCTGATGATTCTCGCCCAGATCCAAGGTTTGAATATTTTTGCGTTTTCGTAGATCCCAGAAATGGATCGAGTGACCGTACTTATTACTTAAAAGATCTTCCGCCACTACGCCGTTTTCATATTGCGGCGGCAAGCCCCACTCAGAACTCACCATGTAATCTTGCGGCAGGTTCCACCAAAAATCATAGTGCTTGTCTTGCTTACCTCGATCCATTTCATACTGACCAATGATCTCGAAGGTTTCGCAATCCATAATGAATATACCGGGAGGGCCATCAGTGCCATCTTCACCGCCACCACCTAGTGTAGAAACATAAATACCCTCTGGGCCACAATGAATAGTATGCGGGCGTGAATATCCGGTTTTTTCAAATATTTCTTCTGGTTCAATCGTTTTGTGAACCTTTAAACCTAGTGGGTCTTTAACATCGATGACATAGATTCGTGAAGAACGTATCCCCGGAACAATTAGATAACGTCGCTCTAGAAACGCGTGACCGCTTAGTGGCGATAAAGAGGATGAGCAAGCGTTCCAACCAAAATGATGAAATTCATCGCCCGTTTTTTCCATAACAAGTTGATGGACAATTTGACCGTAGGTTTTGGATGATGGGTCAAGATCGACTACGGCGATACCATCTGGTTGTGAACCATCTGGGCTTAACATCACGGTAAAGCCATAATTTTCTACTGGCGCTTGCATCGCTAGCTTGGCTGTAGCGTGGAACGTTGGATCAGGTCGTAAACTCATAGTGCCTCCCAAATTATGCTCAGTGTCACTTGATACTAACGAATATGTTTCTGATTAGCCAGAGCACAGAGAATTCATGGTCAATCCTGTCAATCTCTTTTAACCGGCCACCAACAGCCAGATGCGTAAGAGCACGCCTATATTACTAAGACAAAATAGCCCAACGGGAGCTTATTTATTCTAAACAGTGCAACGCATAGGGTGTGGAGTGGTGCGTCGCTTTAGGCATCGTTTGCATTGACTGACAGATTCTGCAAAATCGTTAACGCTTGCTCTGCCTTTTCAGCCGGCACGAACAGATGATCATGAAAATATCCAGATACCGGATTAACGCCCATACCTTGCTTGGCCAAAATCGGAATGATAGCCGCTAAAAAACCAACAGCTTCTAATGCAGAGTGAACCGCAAGCGTAATTTGGCGGCAAGGAAAAACAGCATCGAGCCCAGCCGAGCGGGCATATTTTTCTTCTAGTATCAGTGTTACGCCTTCGGACTCTCTAAATACCATTAGCGCTTGATCAATATGTGCAACTAGTTGTTCGCGCTCGATAGTGACAAATACAAAAGTACGCGCATCAAGCCTGGGGCTCATCTTGGCCATTAACAAACCTAAATCGGTTTCGCCCGCTGCAGGCGTACCATTATTCGACTGATCAGTCATGTTAGCCAACAACATATTAACGAGCGAAGGCAGATCGAATTAAGCCAAGGCCCGCCATTGAAAACAATACGGCAGCTGCACCATCAATTTTACGACGAAAACGTCGATATGCGCGCACATGCCATCAATTGAAAAAACATAGGAATACAGGGCATTGTTTATGAATCCCACTGCAGCACACACCAAGGTAGTTGCCACGACAGCCTGTAAACCATCATTAGCATCTAATCCAACTGAGAGAGCCGTCATCCATGCAATGACTGATTTTGGATTAGACACATTTAAAACCAGCCCGCGTAAAAACCAGCGCTTTTCAGTAGGCGCTGGAAGATTCTCCGGACCAGGCTCGCTGGCAGAACGCGCTGATAAAAAAGCCAACCAAAGTAAATAAAGCCCGCCCACTATTTTCAAAGCCATTAACAGGAACACAGAGCCTTGGAGGACTACGCCCATGCCACTGGCTGCGATCAAACCCCAAAACACCAACCCGAAAGACAACCCCAAACTATAGGCCAAACTGGTTTTGCGGCCATGACTCATGGCGATAGTAGCGTTGGATAAGTTGGCAGGCCCCGGTGTCACGGCTACTGCATAAAAAGCCAATGCGGATACGGAAAGTGAGATTACATCAACCATTGATTAGGCAACTGTTGGGTAAAGGGCATCGCTTACAAACTTTTATACACTACTGAATTTATAACAACAAGCTGCCCTTCAAATAATCCACCGCGCGCCCAGTCAGCTCAACCAGGTTCACGCCGCGTGTCACTTATCCGTGCGCAGCCTATACTCAGCCGAGCTCGTTAATGAAACCCAAAATACCGGCTTCAAAGTCGATCAAAGTGCCAACCACATCAAAGGTGAGGAGCTTAAAATCAGAGTAATGCATGAGTTTCGGTTCCTCAATGATAAAAATACCGAACGATACGAGAACGCGATATTTAGCATAACTCAAATGGTAGCTTACTACCTGTATCAAGAACCGATGCCAACTTAACATTAACTATCTAACACGGAACATTGAAGCAACCCAAAAAAACATCATATGAAGAGGATCAGCCTAATGAAAAGCCATATCGTTCTAGCCCACCCAGAGAAGCAGTCGTTCAATGCGCACTTGTCGAGCATCTCGCAACAAGTGCTCAGCGCCGCCGGATCGCAAACTACGTTGTCTGATCTTTACGCGATGGGCTTCGACCCCCGAGAAGGGCAACAACACTATAGTTCCCGCAAAGATGCTGAAGTTTTTCATGCTCAAACCGAGCAGCGTTTTAACGCCGACAATGGAACTGTGCCGCCAGAAATAGATTCGGAAATACAACGCTTATTGGAATGTGATTTGTTGATCGTTCATTTCCCTTTGTGGTGGTTCGGCATGCCGGCAATTCTCAAAGGTTGGATGGATCGGGTTTTTGTGTATGGCCGTATGTATCGAAGCATCATGCGTTACGACAAAGGTATCTGTTCGTGGAAGAAAATGATCGCCTGCGTAACCACAGGTGCGAGCGAAGAATCGTGTTCTCACAACGGTAGAGAAGGAGACACGCAACTTCACCTTTGGCCGCTACTCTTCCCGTTCCGATACTTGGGATTTGATGTTCTTGAGCCACAGGTTTTTCATGGCGTCGGGGGTGTTGCCTTCATTGAAAATCACGAAGGCGGTTTGAACACACTGGAGGCTTATTCAAATCGCTGGACGGAAACATTGGAGGCAGTTTCTTCGAGGCCACGGGTCAAGTACAACCGCGACGAGGACTTTGATGAAACTAAAAGACTGGTTTCGGGTGCATCTGTTTACTCACCTTTCGTGCGACACAGTAAAAACTCCTTACCCAAATAGTTTTTTTGCTCTCTCTGTCAAGTAGACACCATTGGAACTCTCCCGATTTGGAGGGCACCTTAATGAGCGATAATACTCAAAGAGGTGGTCCATAGCTAAACGTAAGAATCGTAGAGAGCGGCGTACATTCGGTGAAGAGTACAAGCAGCATGTACTTGTGGAAATCGTAGCGCTGCACCTCTGAAATCCTTTGTATTGCCCGTGACGATATGCGTCGCTGCTACTGCAAGCTCTAACACATGATTGTCAGCTTCATCCCTTAAAAGCAGACCCTTCTAGGAATGCTTGCTATGGCGACTTTGGACTGCGAACAATTTATTCAGGCCGTTATGCCCGCTAAGCGATATTCTAGCTGACGAAGCTGCGATTAGTATGGAATTAGATGGTCACAATTTGGAGGTTTTAAATTGTTGAAAAAATACGCAAACTAATTAATCGGATTTTTAATGGTTTCATTGCTACCATCCCATGTCCAAAATGGCCTTAAGATGGTTACGGTGCAAACATTAACGCCAGAACTGCCACCAACTTTTTGAACGCCTGCCAAAATCCTCGGGATCAAAACCATGGAAGGTGGACATAATTTCAAATTCCGAAATATCAACACCATCATTCAAAGCCTTATTGGCAGTGTTTACCTCATCACTCTGTGCAACCACTGATTCAAATACCGATACGCTCAACTCTTCCGTATAACCTTGTTGCAGCAAACTAATACCAAGCGCTAGCGCAGTAGTAAACAGTTGTTGGCCTGCAACTGAAACATGAAAGGTGGTGCCATCGTTAGCGCGAATTTGAAAATCTACTCCGAACTTTTCAACACCCATTTTTTTAAGAACCGCCCAAGAGAAAGCGGATTGGACATAAAGGTACAATTTACGCGCATCAGCTGGTGTAATTCCATACTCCGCCAATGCTGCAATGATCTCTGCTTCGTTGGATTGTTTTTCTTCAAACAATTGGGCTGTTCGTGTGACTAGCGCTAACGCTTCTTCGTGCTTCATTTTGGAACCTGAATTTTTTAGCTGATCGACAACATGTTACCCAAAACAGTTGAGTTAATTTGCCGCTTTTAACAACGATTGTTACAGAGTCTGGGGAAATGCGTTTCTGACGAATTAAGAGCTTAAGACCGATCGGTCAATAGCTTAATACCCATCGCACAAAAAACGTACCTAGTGCCGCTTCAATATAACGCCGGGCTCGCGAGTATAAAACGACCATCGGCCGAGTCGAAAATGCGAGGGCATACATAATATGACCACACATTGATAGAAATGTCGCGCCGAAAACGATACTACTTCCCACCCACATTGGTGCGCCAGCGTGAACACCAATGGACACAATAGCCAAGGTCGCCATTGCCGCTTTTGGGTTAGTCATTTGCACAGTCAGCCCTCTTCTAAAATAGGCAGTGCGGCTTTCGAGACTAACCACTGTTGTATTCACCTCTTTGGAGGAAGCTGCTGAGCGTAGCGCTTTATACCCAAGCCACAACAGGTAAAGACCACCAAGCACTTTTAACGTCATCATAACAATCGCGTACTTGGATATCACCGCAGTAAAGCCGAGAACGGCAAGTGAGACCCATAAAAATGTACCAGAGCCTACGCCTAGCGCCAAAGCAATACCTTGCTTCCGCCCCACTCCCATAGACGTGCCAATCACTGCCATGATGTTGGGGCCTGGGCTCATTAGCGCTAACATTACGGCAGAAAGGGAAAGCAGAACACCGGGGAGAAACTGTTGGATTTCAGACATGAGCATAACTCGCTAAGCGGCCAAACGACACTATAGCTAGAATTACTCCCTATTGCTATCCATCACAATGACGGGCGCAATGACCGTGAATGCTCCGCCCATTGTTTTTTGTTAATCTTATACATGCAATGCACTTGCAGCCCGCTCTTAGCAGTTTCAGAAGGATGCAGAAAGTTCTTTTCGCAATCGGTCATTCCGATTTTAAGCATCACGTTACGAGATCGTTGATTGAGCAGAGGCGTAAATGAAACGATCTCTGGTAACGCTAATTGTTTAAATCCAACTTCCAAACACTTGATAGCAGCTTCAGTCGCAAATCCATGCCCCCAGTGTTGATGACTTAGCCGCCAACCAATTTCCACGCAAGGGCAAAAAGGTAAATCAGCCGTATACCGGCTTAACCCCACAAAGCCAATAAATTGGTTTGAATCTTTTCGTTCTACTGCCCAAAAGCTAAACCCATGCTCTTCTATTCGCGAATTGCACAGCTCGATCATGTTTTCGCTTTCTTCAAGGGTACGAAGCCTGGAAAAATACTCCATCACTTTCGGATTTGCATTCATCTGTGCAAATGGTTTCCTATCAGAGTCTTTCCAGCGGCGTAAAACTAGTCGCTCTGTTTCATGCCCCAGGTCGTTTATCACATCAACACTCATTTTGTATTTGTGGTATTCACATTTGGAGGTTTCTTAGCAACAAACACCAAGAGCAGTAGGGCTAGAAATGTAACAACAGCGACAGGAATATTGCCCGCCAGTATCAACACAACTGCAGAGATCAAAAACGAAATGCCAACAACCACAGCGCCGACTATTCTAGTTTTGGGCAAGGCCAGCAGAATACCGCCTATGATATGCACAGCGCCAAATACAATCAGTATTGAACTCGTAAAACCATATTGGCCAAAGAATTCTACATCTTGTTCCATTAGCATTATTTTTGAAATGCCAGATGACACAGCAAGAAATATTAAAATCACCAATACAATATAATAAAATATTTTCATAGAATATCCTACACAAGCGAATCTGTACTCGGTGCCGCTATCGATTGAACAGCTTAGTATTTATCGCATCAACAACCGTTGCCACCAGGTTCTGCTTATAGGGCTGAGAGTCGATATTTATCGCTGACAAAATTGACGAGGTAATCGAAACCATATCATGTTCGACACGTAGATCAGAATATGAAGACAAATCAGCGGCACCGTTAAAAACGAAGCAACAGCCACCGCGAACGTACTGCGCCGTTGAGCCACTCATACTGTTGTATTTTATCGATAACCAATCCTGCTTCTTCCAAGCTAAACGATTTACCGCTAAAGAACACACCTTCATTATTAAATTGAAAACAGCATTCTTTTTTGTAGCATTTTCACAACACTTTTCGCGAAGGCTTAATTAATAACTGAACGCCACAGCATCAATATATTTCGAATTAATGTAGCAGTGATTTTTCAGTGACCTATTCAACTTCAACTAGTCAATATTATCCCCTATACTCGATTGTCTAGCGAATACATTTGCTTATCCTTCGCAACATTTCTTTCCTGATCATTATTTCACAATGATCAACTTGCAAACTGTATATTTTTACAGTATTCTTAATTCACTAACTCAATAGGTGATGAGAATGGGGCACTTTCCTCGTTTGTTTGATCAGGTCCGGCGTGCTACACGGGAGCATCGCCTAAGCTACCGCGCAGAACAAGCCTATGTCATGTGGGTACAACAGTTTATTCACTTTCATGATTGCACGCACCCACAAGATCTCGGGCCGCTGGATGTTGAAGCATTTTTGAGCCATCTAGTATTAGATCGCAACGTGGCGCCCAGCGCACAAAGCCAAGCGCTTAGTGCAATTGTATTTTTGTATACGTATGTGCAGCTGTCACCGCCAGGTGATCATGGTAGCTATACCAAAGCAACATCAGCAATAAAAAACAAGCAACGCAAGCCAGCAACCTTCTCCACTGACGAGGCAACAGCGGTTTTGTCTGAACTTAAAAACCCATACCGATTAATAACAGCCTTAATGTACGGCTCAGGCTTACGATTAATGGAGTCTCTACGCTTGCGCGTAAAAGATATCGACTTTCACAGAGGCAGCACGAACGTTAGGGATGGCAAAACCGGCAAAGATCGAACAGTCGCGCTACCAGATGACGCGCTTCTACCTTTAAAGAAACAGATTGGCCTTGCTCGCTGCATACACGATGAAGATTTGGCTAACGGATGCGGCCGCACCGTGCTACCACATTCCCTGGCGCGTAAATACGGCTTGGCGAGCAGTGACTTTGATTGGCAACTGGTGTTTCCTAGCGTCAATCGTAGTTTAGAGCCTCGCTCTGGTGTGATTGGTCGTCACCACCTACCTGAACAATCAGTACAACTCGCTGTACGTTCAGCCATCATTGAGGCAAGTAGGCGCATGGGCGACATGGGCAATATTGACAAGCACGCTAGCTGCCACACATTCCGACATTCATTTGCTACGCACTCGCTTCAACGCGGCGTAGCTGTTCATCTTGTGCAAAAACAACTTGGCCATAGCGATGTTAGTGCTATGCAAATTTATGCTCATTCAATACAGGGCAATGATTCTATCGCCGCACATCCGCTTAAAACAGCGTAAGCAAATGTATGCGCAAGCTATTCACATTTATTATGGCATTTTCACAGCCGTATTATTCAGGCTCAACCGCCTCACTACAGTCCAAAATACCAGCAACCCTTCACAGTGCACACTGAGGGGTTTTCCAGTCCATAAAGATAACGTTTAGATAGTTCTGGCCCGGCTTTACACTCCGTGCGATACTCACCATTGAGTACAGGTGCATGATGTGTGATATTGCACGCATGCCCCTTTACTATCCACTGCCTCTGCTGCATGTGTGGCTCCTGTGAGGTGATCGCTTTAACTGGACAAGGTCAATCCAGATGGTAAACGGCTTATTTGCCTATATTCTGAAGTACAGCAAGCGTCAGCAGATTATTCTAACGCTGATGACAATCCTATCGTTTCCGTTCTACTACCTCAGCCTGGATCTACCCAAAACCATTATCAATGACGCCATCAGCGGCACTAATTTCCCCATTGACGCATCCATTGACATCGCAAGCTTCAGCCTTAGTATCGGTACCTTGGGGCAAATCCCCTACCTGTTGCTTCTCTGCTTTGCTTTTTTGTTGCTCGTACTAGTCAATAGCGGCTTCAAACTATTCATTAATATCTATCGCGGTGTGCTCGGTGAACGCATGCTAAGGCGTATGCGATTACAGCTCATTGAACGCATCATGAAGTTCCCATTAGCAAGGTTTCGAAGTACCAGCCAAGGTGAATTAGTTTCCATGGTCAATCAGGAAACAGAACCGCTGGGAGGGTTCATCGGAGAATCAATTTCTTTGCCATTGTATCAAGGCGGGTTACTCTTCACGATCTTAGTATTCATGTTTGTTCAGGATTGGAAGCTCGGCCTAGCGGCTATCGCCCTTTACCCTGTGCAAGCTTGGTTGATCCCTAAACTTCAGCGTGAGGTCAATCTGCTCAACCAGCAGAGAACCATTCGAATGCGCAAATTGGCAGAAAACCTGGGCGAGGTTGTCGCTGGAATCAATGAAGTACACATCAACGACAACAGCAACTTCTTCAAAGATCATTTTTCAAAATTACTGGGTGCCATTTTTAACATTCGGGTGCAGATCTACAAGAAAAAATTTCTTATCAAATTTCTGAACAATTCGTTTGCGCAACTGACACCGTTTCTTTTTTTCTTGATTGGCGGTTTACTGGTTATCCGTGGCGAATTAACAATTGGTGCGTTGGTAGCAGCTGTCGCTGCGTATAAGGATCTTTCGCCACCGTGGAAAGAGTTACTTGGCTGGTACCAAAGTCAAGCAGACGCCCGGTTGAAATACGCTATCTTGACCGAACAATTTCAGATTGACCAAAGCAAGTCACAAACCCTGGAATCACTCTCACCCCAATGGCTTGCGGAACAACAAACGCTGCCCATAGTGGCCAACAACCTTAGCCTTAAGCGATCCGATGGCATTCTTGAGATCGACAATGTCTCTCTCGCTATTGACCATGGAGACTGGGTCAGCCTGGTAGGAACAGGAAATAGTGGTAAAAACGGGTTGGCACAAATAATTGCCGGCCTGACTAATCCCACCAACGGAAAGGTATTGATTGCCCAACATGATGCTACTCAAATACCCAAGATAACTATCGGCCGTGCCATGAGCTATGTCGGCCACGACTCCTATCTTTTCGCAGCATCGATACGTGACAATCTTCTGCTAAGCCTAAAGTACAAACCACAGGACGATATTCTCAATAACAGCCCTGATGATAAAGCCATTTATTTCGAGAATTGGTTACAAGAAGCGCACCTATCGGGCAACAGTGAGGTTAATCCGAATGCAAATTGGGTAGATCACCATAGCGCTGGAGCTGCCAATGCTGATCAGTTAACAGAGCGGATAGGATCAATTTTGCGCACCGTTGGAGCAGAAGACGACCTGGTTCGCTACGCGCTTGCACGCACCATTAACCCCGAAGATTATCCAGAACTGACAAGCAGAATCGTCAAAGCGCGAGAGCTATTTAAAGAGGAAGTAACGCTGCAAGGGCTTGGACCCATAGTCGAGTTTCTTGATCCGAATCAATATAATGAGAACACCTCTCTAGCCGAAAACATACTATTTGGCACATCAAATCTGAACGATTTTTCTGCCGATGGATTAACCGAACATGCAACACTACGACCATTGCTGCAGAAGTATGAATTGGCCGAATCTTTAGATGCCATCGCGGTCAGCACTGCAACTACTATGGTTGAGCTTTTCTCCGATCTTCCGCCGGGCCACGAATTTTTTGAACGATACAGCTTTCTAGAAGCGGATGACTTAATACAGCTCAAACGAATTTTGGGTTTGCTCCAAAAGCCGATAGCTATTGACGAGTTAGAACCTAATGACAAGCTTCAGATCCGCTCAATTCCTTACAGGTTAATCAGTGGCCGTCATCGCGTTGGTACTCTTGGGGATCAGGAGAAACAAAACGTTGTGAAGTTACGCAAGTCGTTCGCTCAAAATCTGGATGCGGATTCTCGCGATCAAATCGATTTCTTTTCGCCTGATAGTTACAACGCGTTTATGTCCGTTGGTGAAAATATTATATTTGGCCGAATAGTTTACGGGCGACTAGGCGCGGAAGAGAAGGTTTACAGCGTCATTCTCGACGTATTACAACGTCTGGACCTAATGTCACCCATTTTGGAGATAGGCCTCTCGGCACCAGCTGGCTTGGCAGGAAGTCTTCTCCCCGTTTCACAACAACAAAAACTGGTGCTCGCTCGAGGGTTAATCAAGCAACCCAGAGTGCTCGTTATCAACGAAGGCCTAAGTGCTTTAGATGGTGAGGAGACAGAAAATATCCTGTCAAATTTGAAACGAGAGTATCCGCAGCTAAGTTTGCTATGGGTTGACAGCCAACCCAGAATTTCCAATTTGTTTGATCGTTTTGCCTATTTGCAGGCCGGCAAACTAAGCAGGCTTGAAGCGTCATCATCAAATACAGTACTAAAAACAATGCCAGATTCCGGCAGCAAAAAATCGCCAGTTAGATTAGCAAATTCTGTTGATGATGATGAAAAACTGGCTCTGCTTAACAGCATACCCATGTTTCGACTACTGGACAAACCTCAACTCATTCTACTGGCAAGCAACTGCGAAGCCAAGAATGTAACGCAGGGTGAACGTGTATTCAAGCAAGGTGATCCTGGAGATTCTCTGTTTATTATTGTCGATGGAACAGCGGGTATCATGATTTCAAATGGTGTATCTGAGCAGAAAGTTAGAGAATGTGGTGCTAATGAAGTGATTGGCGAGCTGGCCTTACTATCAGACAAACCGCGTTCGGCTTCCGTTGACGCCATTACGGATCTGGCTATTTTATATCTGAGGCGTGATGTTTTTATTGAGATGCTGAGAACTGATGGAGAAATCGGCTATCAGATACTACAAGTGGTCGTTAATCGATTTGTTGACTCCAATCAAAAATTGGCGAAGCTGATTGAATCTTGAATCGAAAACCGTGAAATTGTTTCGCATAAAAAGTAGTTGTTTAAACGTTGAGTGTAAAAATGTCCATTGAAGACGAATATGAGCTTCTTAGTCGGCTCGAGTTGTTCGAGAATCTCGACCCTATTCAATTAAAACGATTGATATTTGTTAGCCAACGTTATCAATTGCAAGCCGGTGAGTATCTGTTTCGTCAAGGTGATGCCATGGGCAGCGTTTTCGGAATTGTTAAAGGCCAATTTTCTGTTATTTTGGAAACAGCCCAAGGTGAAATCATCGCTGCACATCAAAGCCCTGGTGATCTGGTAGGGGAAATGGCAGCCATTTCTGGCGAACCACGTAACGCCTCCATCCGAGCAGACTCCAATTGTGAGGTTATTGGATTCGAAAAAGATCTATTCATCGGCACCGTTATCAACGATCCACCAACCGCTCTAAAAATGATGCAGCTGCTAACTCAGCGATTGGAAATTCAAAACAAGCAACTGGCACAAATATCAGGCGCTCGGGATCTCGAATAGCCAAATACAGGGGATTAACGACCCACAATCCAATTGTTTGAATAGCGGCGCTAATGGTTGGTTTGACGTTCTCATGCGTGCTTCCTTTTTTGCTCTTCGGTGCTTATAGCAGTACATGTTTTAGTAGTGAGCTTTTCTTCTAGTCTCCGAGAGGTCGAAGCTATTACGCGATTACCGAATCCACCTGCAAAACCAACAAGGCAACGGGGTAAGCCAAAATACCGGGCAATGGAGCTTATCTTTGTTCGCTCTAAAAAATTCATCGTTCCCCATTCGCACATTCCGGCGTCTACAGCATCTTCGATTGTGCTTAATTGATACCAGGGTGCTGACCGAGCCGCCTTTTTTAGCGATTTTATATTGCCATAATAGTTGAGCAATTCAGTCGCTCGTCTGTGCGCTGCTTGTGTTTCAGCAACCGCGTCATCTATGTTCTGTGCGAGGCTGTGGAAAGGCATGTATTTACCGCGCAGTACGAGATACCCAAATCGACTTTTCTCGTCAACGCCTGGAATCAGTAATAACCCCTTTTTGTAGATGGAGTACCCCGGTAAAAGCGCCATAGTGACGTATCCGATCTCCGTCACTACGATGCCGCTTGATTGCCTAACGATATACTTATCATCGATCCTGTTTCTTACAGCGCGCGCTCTCGCCTCTTTAAGCTCTTTTCCAATCGCGTTGGTATGGCAATAGCTAGTGAGAATGTTGCGGGCATTGTCGGTTGCGGTCTTAACACGTCGTTTGAGTAATAGGTTCATTGATATATCTCTTATTGGTTTTATGTAGCACGTCTGCTTAGGGCCAACTTGTTTAGAAAGAGCCGCTCGGTTGTAAAATCAGCACAGCTGAAACCGTTACAACCAGCAAGGTGGTTTTTGTATGAATGCTTTCTGATTGCAGCGCGAGCGTTTCACGCAACACAGGTGAAAGAAATTTCTGGATGCGATCAGTACCATTTAGTACCGCCCAGATGATAAGGGTGGCGAACGCGAGGACAAGCCAGCTTTGTAATACATCCACAATCGCTATCCGTTACAGCAGTTAATACCTGGATACGATTCTGTACGGGCAGAGCGTTCGCAGTTGGTGGTATCAGCAGGACTGATTGGTAAAAATACCCAATATTTCTATCGCAGATAAAATTAGGTCAACCCGTCGCAGAGACTGTACTTTTGGCCGGTTTGACTAGACAATGGAGATTGGCTGTCACAAGGTTTGGCATTTAATGGAGATGCACATGGAAAACACCGAATCTCTGCTCAAACAAGTCGATTTGTTTGCAGGTTTGGATGATCAATCTCTAGCGCTGCTCATGGATCAATCCCGCACGCTCAAATTTCGCAAAAATACAATACTAATGGCGGAAGGAGATACGGGTGAGAGTCTTTACATTATTAAATCTGGCTCTATCAAGATATACGTCAGCGACGAACAGGGCGGTGAAATGACGCTCTTTATCGAAGGGCCGGGTAGTTACGTTGGTGAGATCTCACTACTCGATGGTGCGCCACGTACAGCATCAGCTATGGCGTTGGAAAATACCGAAGTGCTAATGATATCTAAATCTCTATTCTACGAGTGTATTGCAAACAACCCAGATATCGCATTTGGTTTGATTCGTATCGTTAGCCAACGTTTGCGAAAAGCCACTGATGATTTACGAAACCTTGCATTAAAAAATGTTTACCAACGCTTGGCGTCGAAACTAATTGAATTATCCGCAGAACAAGATGGGGTACGCGTGCTCACAAGGAAGTATTCGCAAGATGCGTTTGCAAAAATGATCGGCGCATCTCGAGAAATGGTTGGCAAAATATTACAGGAATTGGAGAAAGGTGGCTTTATAGAGTTTAAGGATGGCAAAATTCATTTGCTGAAAACGTTGCCACATGATTTCTAATGAGGGTAGCATGGACGATTATCAGTTAAATTAAAGTTCACTCAACCTTGGAGTTAACCATGTCAGACCCAATCTCTACTTTCTTCGATGCGTGGCAACTCGAATCCGCTGATGCGCGATACGAAAAAATTACCAGTGCCGTGACGGCAAACATCCAATATGATGACCCCCGAACACCACAAACGGTGAACGGCATCGACGCATTAAGTGAGTATGTTGGTATGTTCAGCGCAAACGCACCCGGCTGGTCAGCCAAAGTTATCGCAAGCGATACCACTGCTGGCATGACACGCGCCACAGTCTCCTTCGGCGGAATGGGGCCTGATGGTAAGGAGATGGTTCAGCTCGGTCAGTATTTTGTAGAAACAGATGGCGACCTTATTTCCCGTATGGTGGGGTTCGTTGGCACTGGCGCGCAATAATTTAATCCGCAGCTTTGTAAGATTTACTTTTATTGTTGGCTGTTTGTTGCAAATACAGTGCAGCGGGCAAGCACAACCCAAATTCACGCAATAAATGGCACCGATTTACGGTACCTACGAGGGTAATACACCTAATATCATTGAAGGCGAAATGTCAGAGCGCTGTATATCTTAGAAGCTGACGGCTATGAGTTGCACGTTTACAGTAGAACTTTGCGGGATAACGGTCTGGAGCTCTAATTTGAACGAATCAACAATGGTGAAAAAATGACACAAACTTCGGTCACTCTCAAACGTGTAAAGCCATAAAAGCGCGCGGATCAGGCAGATTCGTTCTCGTAAAGCATGTGGACAAATACCGTGCGGATTATCACCTTAGCGCCATGTATATCCATTTACAATCGATAGCTCATCGTAGTTGATGCACCGAAACCGAGTAAACCACGGAGAAACTCAAACCGCTCTGTCTTTTCTTCATAAAACCCGAGGCGTTCGTATAGCTTCCGAGCACCGGGGTTAGTGTCGATTACATCTAGCCTGATTGTCGAGTATTTTTCGGTGTTGCCGAATTCTATCAGGCTTGAAAAAAGCCGTGTACCAATACCCTTTCCGCGATAAGCTGGGTCTACAACGATCCCATCCATCAAAAGCTCGCCATCCTTCGCTTTACGCTCATATAAACTAAAAACTGCAGCGGCGCGATTGCCATTTAACCAACCTAGTTCAGATAACAGGACACGATAATCAATACCACCTGTCAGCGACCCCTTAGATGTGGAAAATCCGGCCAATCCGACTAAGTGCTTATCATCAAACGCACCGATAGAAAATTCAAGTTGCATGCTTTTTGATAGCAACTTCAAACGATCCCGGTCATTTGGAATCGCCAGCGCGAGCTTCTCCCCAAAAGCAATATCGTACAGCTCCGCAGTACGTTCTCGTAGCTCGGGTGAAATACCTCGCGAGACCGATATACCTTGAGAGGTTTCTGACATGTCATTCTCCCGTCTGCTCAACACCTATAAGTGTAAGCCTAATACAAATAACTGTCGTCGCTATAGCGATGCGTTAGTATATTCCTCTATACCTGCAAGCAGTCACAACCCACTTCTCTTCTGACACGAATTATGGCCTTTGACACAGAGCCGGTCGAATACATCAGACGCACACGTCGTTACTATCAGGCGCTGGGCTACGGCAAACCCTACGACTGGGCACATTTTGATTCCGTACCGTTTACGCTCCCCACCAAACCCGTATCAAAATGTACAGTAGGCATCGTCAGCACAGCCGCGCCGTATCAGCCAGACAAGGGGGACCAAAGTCCCGGAGCACCATATAATGCTACTGCAAAATTTTTCTCTGTCTATCGATTACCAGTAAACCCAAAACCCGATTTGCGAATATCACATATTGCCATCGATCGTGATCACACGACAGCGGAAGATCCAGCTAGTTACTTACCCATTGTTGCGTTGGAAGCAGCCCGGCAACACGGCCGAATTGGTGATATGGCGAAACATGTTTTTGGGCTTCCCACAAACAGATCGCAATCCCAAACAATAAAAATCGATTGTCAGGAGTTACTGAAATTTGTTAAAGAAGATGACATTAATATCATTGTGTTTGTACCGAATTGCCCGGTATGTCATCAATCGGTTTCCTTGGCAGCACGAACGCTTGAGGAGGCTGGAGTGCTCACCGTTATACTTGGTTGCGCAAAAGATATTATCGAACACGTTGGAGTTCCGCGATTTCTATTTAGTGACTTCCCGCTAGGAAATGCCGCCGGGATACCCGGTGATGTCCATTGCCAACAAGGGTTAATCAACGCGGCATTGGATCTTGTAGAAACAGCCAAGGCGCCGCGCACGACTGTACAGTCTCCATACGTGTGGCCTGGCACAAAACAATGGAAGGCTGACTACTCCAATCCGGATCATTTATCCAAAGAAGAAATCCGCCGCAAGCGCGCCGCATTTGACTTAGCCAAAGCATAAGCCAAATCTGCGCGACAATCCTAGAGCCGCCACTGTGAGAACAACACTACTAGCAGTCAATGTTCAATTCGCAAGCTGCAATGCACGCCTGTCAATGTTCCGCTGGCAACTCCGATACGCACGGCGAGCGGGGACGTGACTCATGCCCCGTTGATCTTGCTGGATCTGATCACTGAAGAAGGAATAGAAGGACGAGGCTATCTTTTTACTTACACTCCGCTGGCATTAAAGTCGGTTTGCTCTCTGATCGACGAACTTGCCCAACTACTTAAAGGCGCGACGTGCTCGCCTCACGATGTCGAAAGCATGCTGGATGCGAAGTTTAGACTACTGGGCAACACCGGATTGATCACCATGGCAATAGCGGGTATTGATATGGCAATTTGGGATGCATTGGCGAAGTCTGTTTCGCTGCCGCTATCAACGCTGCTCGGTGGTACGCCTAGACCGATACCAGCCTATTTTAGTCAGGGTATGGATGGCCTTGAGCGAGGTGAAGCGCTCGCCGAGCAGTGTGTAAAACAAGGTTTCGAACTCATGAAGATCAAGATAGGCTACCCAACGGTGGATAACGATGTTGCTGTTATTCAAGCCGTTCAATCGGTTCTGAATGGGCATGCAAAACTTGCGGTGGATTACAACCAGAGCCTGACAGTTCCAGAGGCGATGTCACGCTGTCGCGTGCTTGATGAACTGGAACTAGCATGGATAGAAGAACCTACCCGCCAGGAAGACATACACGGCCACGCTCGCATCGCTGAAGAAGTAAAGACGTCGATTATGATTGGCGAAAACTGGTTTGGCACACACGAGATGGCCCGATCGATAGCCGCTAACGCAAGTGATCTGGTGATGCCTGATTTGATGAAGATTGGTGGCGTATCCGGCTGGCTGCGTGCATCAGCACTAGCCCGAGACTCTCGATTGCCTATGTGCTCCCATCTTTTTCAGGAAATTACCTCACACCTGATGTGCGTCACACCCACCGCTCATTATCTTGAGGTGTTGGATATTGCAGGGCCGATACTAACGACACCACTGCAGATAGCCGATGGCAATGCAATACCCAGTCAACAACCGGGCAGCGGTCTTGAATGGGACACAGAGGCGATTGATAAGTATGTGGCATCCTAATTCGAAGCAATGTTTACGGCGGCTGGGCTTAGCTTTTTGACAAAGTGGCCTAATACTAATCTATGCGCCGGGCTAATGACAACTTTAGAGTGCTCGTCAATTAGGTAATCTTATTCTCCACTCCCCATGCAGAACAGAGCGTTCTTCAACGGGCAGATTATCAATACCCAACGACTTTTGCTGATATTCCCATAGACGTTCAAACCGTCATTGACTTTAAACATGATAAATCTGTGTTCGATATTCAAAGCGAACAGTTTTTTTACTGCATGGGTTTGAAACAGCTCTTCCATCGAAACCATTAGCTCAACGTAGCCCTCTGCACCTTCTATTGGGCAATATGAAGACGATTGTAATCTGCCTTTAAATCCACGAAAGTCGAAATCTTGATAATTACTAAACTCAGCCTTTACCATTTCAGAGCCGAGAAACTCCTCTATTACTGCATCTGAAGCTCTGTCATGGCTTACTTTACTGTATTCGGCAATCATCGATCCAAGCAGAGTTTCGTACTCCATCAGAAACTCGGAGCCAGAGCTATCTCGGCGATTCCAAATAAGCACTGTTTTGCCACCAAGCTTTAGGATTCTTGCAAATTCTCTCTTCGCTTCGGGAAGGTTGAACCAGTGAAACGATTGTGCAGCTACGATAATGTCGATTGATTTATCGTCGAGCCTAGTTTCCTCAGCAGAGCCGCTCACACTGTTGTAGTTTGGATAGTGGCGCAGACGATCATCTGCTTCTGCGCGCATAGCAGCATTGGGCTCTACTGCGATTACGGGTGAATTGTTAGCTAGTAGCAACTCTGTAAAAAGACCTGTCCCAGCCCCGATGTCGGCAATGACGGTATCTGCATTGACGGGTAATTTGTTGAACACATAATCCACAGCCTCTGCAGGATAGCTTGGCCTATATAAGGAGTAGTCCTTCACCCGGTCAGTGAACCTCGTCTTCGAATCGTGAGCTTCCGGCAGCTCTGCGCAAATAATCACCTCTAATCTGCTTTACTTATTTCCATCACGTACAACAACGATGGAGATACCCGATGAGAATGAACGCACAACATGCAACCCCAACGCTTGCCAC
>JAZGEF010000072.1:0-10823 GCA_036478595.1 Granulosicoccaceae bacterium | reverse complement strand
GACACGCCAGGCAATTACCTTGTTTGCGATTAGCGAATATCTTGCGCCCCTCGGCAGCATCACCCGCTTGGCCCGTAAGAGAACTCGCAATAGTCAGATTCTCCACTACCACGTCACCAGGTGCGGTCGGAGTACTTTTATCGGTCGGCACGACTGCGCAAGAGCTCATCAGCAAGGCGCCTATAAACGCCGTTATAATACCTACCTTCATTAGTGTCCTCTCCACATCTTCCGCCTGAAGAAATAACTGTCATGACCGCGATTACCCTACCGAACAATAAAATATTAAGCAATATGAATTTATCTATGCATTTTTATATAGTGCCTGTATGCCTTTTAGTATAAGACTACGACTGAGGGTATGAAATAGTGGGTAATTGGTCAGAGTTACGCACTGCATTGCGGACAAACGACACCACTTAAGCATGGCTAGGCGCTAGCTTTAATACGAATCAGCGCTATCACGATAAATGGGCGTAATGCTGTTAGCGACACAACGCAAAACGCGGTTCGAATTTCCCATGATTGGCAGTACCGATTACCTGAAAATACAAGCCTCATAGCAAAATAACCAAAATCCTCGGTAAAAAAGTAAGGTATTGTTAAACATCAACGAATAGACACAACATGGACGGCACACTCCCGGAGATGATGATCGGCGACTGACATCGTCGACTCTACGGTTGCACCCCGGTACCTAAACTTTTGTTTAGAAAATAAGGAAGTGGTTCAGTTGGTCGGTGGTTATAAATCAGGTGTTTTTTGGTTTGAGCTACATGATTTATTTAGCACATTACAACAACATTGAAAGAGATCACGCATGGCAGTAGCGAAGTTTAAAACGGATATACCGTCTGCCGAATTGGAAGCGATGCCAGGCAAAGCAGCTGCAGCCAGTGATTTGCTAAAGGCTTTGTCACACCAATCTCGGCTATTAATTATGTGCCATCTTAATGAGAAAGAGCTAAACGTCAGTGAGATTGAGGAAATAATGGACATCCCTCAAGCGCAGCTGTCACAACATCTGGCAAGGCTTCGCCTTGAAGGCCTGGTTGCAACTCGCCGGGAAGGTCGGACGATTTACTATCGCAATGCAAACAAAGAAGCCAAAGCCGTTGTCAAACTTCTATACCAATTGTTCTGTAAATAGATCCACTTATTACTATAAAAGAGGATTAGTTGCCCGCTGCGGTTACCGCGCGTTGCAATCTCGAACTATCGCAGCACGAATTCGCGGCGTGTCTAAACGAACCCTTGAGCAATGGGAACGGGAAAGAAGAGAACCATCACAGGCCGCTCCCGGCGTAACGTCAGCATACTGTTTTTAACTCGGGGGCCGGGCTTTCATGGTTCGAAAGCATCAAATGTGTCCCGTTCTGCATAACCCAGCCGCGCTAGTATGCCGTCTAGCACGTTGTAATTCTTTCCATAATCTATCGTCAGTTTGCCTTCACGTTCATCGATTTGTACTGTCGATCCCACAATCTCGGATAGCGCTTTTTCAAGGTGCTGGGTGGTCGTCGATTTAGTGGTATCTGATTGCACACCTGCCACAATCGATCTTGCTACGTTTTCCGCCTGCCTGACGCTCAAATGCTGCCGAATGATTTGCAAGGCAAACTTAGTTTGATCACTGGCATTTTTGACGCTCAAGATGGCCTTGGCGTGCCCAACCTTCAAAGCGCCGGTTCGAACCGCTTGTTGCACACTATCACTGAGCTCAAGCAGCCTAAGCGCGTGTGCAACGTAGGATCGGCCCAGCGATAAAGAATGAGCGAGTTGTGTCACTGAGATTGGCTTACCGCCCTGCCCTGCCGTATTCAAACATGATCGGAACCATTCAGCCTCAGCTATTGGATCGAGCTCGATGTGGCGGTTGACCAGTTTTTCAGCCTCAGCATCGTCTACCCCCGCTCTGATCATTATTTCGACTTGATGCAGACCGGCTCGCTGAACTGCCAACCACGATTCCGCATTCGCTAGAACTTCATATTGATGCTCAGCAAGCGATCTGACCACGACAGGTTGTAGTTGTCCGTGCGTTCTTATTTGTCTCAGCACTGATACCGGTGTTTTGGGTATCGATCGATCTAATCGTGCGGGTGACAACACCAATTGTTCGATACCCACTAACATGGCAATCCAAGTGTGACACGTGTCACATATTGTAGTGTATTACGATCAAACATGGGCTCAGACTTTCCTAAATTACGACTCTACTCAACATTTATTGATCAGTGGTACCTTCCATCCGAATAACGTGTTTGTTTCCGTTAATCTTTTAACTATAAAAAATCAGCCAGATCGACTGTCCTGGTTACTATATTTATGACTATAAAAAGGACTACGCCAAACCAGCTCCGTCTCTTTCATCTTTTATATCAATATCATAGCGCCATATTTGTATATCCTGTCGATCAATTAGTGCGGTACTCACGACCTAAATATGCGGCACTGGCGACTAATTAGTGCGGCGTTAACGATCAAATAATGCGGTGCCTGTGGATAACTCCTCCCCTGCTAATTGCTCTGTGTTGCTGTTTGTTTTTATTCACGATCAAAAAGTGCGGTGTGATGTTATAGTTGATAATATTCTTTTAAATCAATTGGATAGATGTTTCACGATCAAAAAGTGCGATGAGTAATTCGGCACGCTTTGGAAGTAACAGGCATCCGCGCACCATAGTGTTTACGACCAAAAAGTGCGGTGTTGATGTTCGAGCTATCGCTGGCGGGTGATGTGTAGGATCAGCGGTTTTGATCGACCGTTGCCCTTTATCTCATAGCTCTCTAACCATTGCATCTCCACCAACTCGTCACAGGCAGTGGAAATCTTGCCGCGCAAATGCTCTCTACGGCCGTCGAAACCGATGGTGGTCGCAAGCTTCTCTACACCAATTTTAAACTGGCCGGGTTGCCCGGATAGATAACGATGAACAGCCTTGCCCAGAGAGGATAGATTTTTTCTTACTGACCAATCGATAAAGGTATAGGAGTGACGTAACCAGTGCGCCATGATCGGCGGGAAGATGACATCCACCAATCCGTGATTATCATAGACTCGCCACTGGACTTTAATAAGATCGAATGCCCCGCCTACCCTACTCCCATCGGCCATAATCTTATCGAGCTCAATTTTTGATGCATTGAGCCGTTTGATGCTAGCGAGCGTGTTCTTAAAGTTGGTGCCTGAATCTGATAAGCCCAGCTCATCATTGATCTGGTTAATCGTGCACACCACACGATGTATTTCTGCCCGGCCGTTTTTAGGCTGATAGATATCCCGGACGTTGGCTGGTAGATGATTGACCGGCCCCGTTAATGCACGATCGCGCAATCTCATTAAGGCTATTAACGTGTCTTCATCCCGAATGGTTAACGGTGGGCCCAATCGCCGCCCTGCTCCGTATGGCGTATCAAAGGCCACGGCGTTATCCAAATCCTGAATCGATTGCTGTTTACGTCGCTGGCTGGGCCGAAAAATCGGCAGCCGCGTTAAACTGGTGGGGAACTCGTTTTGCGGAGATAATGGAAAGCTTTCCAGTGCACCATTGGTGTTAAATTCAGCTAGATCTCGCGCTGCGGCTCGAAGCCGCGCTTCCATTGGTTTGTCCCGAGAGCTTGGGTTTGTCTTGGGACGGGTCGGTTCGGGTTGAGTCTCTGTATTGGCCTGGGCTTGGAGATCGATTGATTCAACACCTGATGCTAGGCGTTTTTCCTCGTTTTCCAATGCCTGGTGCGCACGGTCCCACAGCTTGGCAAAAATGGGCTCACTGGGGCGCTCGCCAATCTGCTTTGAGCGCTCTTGCTCGTCAAATAAGTCGTCCGTTGCCACGTAATTGCCCTAGAAAATGATACCTAGTTAGCTATTTTAGTCCAAAAACGTCAGAATATGCAAACTGGTCTACACTTTTTGTCTGTACCCGAACTCTGAGAGCATCATGACAACACCGCAAAACAGCACGATCAAAAACAGCGTCACGTTGGAGGCGATTGGACGAATCGCCGATGAGAGCGAGCGCATCATCGAAGCCTTAAAAAGTGCACCGGTTGATGAGTCGGAAGATCGACAGTCATCAACGGGTAAAACCTACACCATTACCGAGGTGGGCCGGATGGTGGGGAAGACAGCCGTGGGCATCAGAAAAGCCGAAAAACAAGGCAAGCTGATACCACCGCCAACAAAAGAGAATGGCCGTCGTGCGCCATACACGTTAGCACAAGTTAACGCCATGCGAGATTATTGGGAGTGCCGCCCTGGTAGAAAGGAGGGCGATGAACCGATTCGTTTTTCGTTCCAGAACTTTAAAGGCGGCGTGGGCAAAACAACCTTGGTTTGCCATTGTGCGCAGTACCTGGCACAGGCAGGTTATAGGGTGCTGTTGCTTGATTGCGATAGTCAGGGCAGCTCAACAATTACCTTTGGCTACCATCCTGATGCGGACATCGAAGGCGATGACACCTTATTACCCTATTTGCGCGGCGAGCAGACATCCCTTGACTATGCCATCCGGTCAACACACTGGGATGGCCTGGACCTGATTCCTGCCAACCTAGATTTGTATTCAGCCGAGTATTTCCTGGCTTCCATGGGGCAAAGCGGTGAGGGCGATTGGATCAGTCTACTGGAGCAGGGTGTGTCAACGGTGGAGGACGCTTACGATATCGTGTTATTTGATCCGCCACCGGCGCTGGGTATGATCTCACTAAGTGTTTTGCGAGCACTGGATGGGTTGATTGTGCCGACGCCCCCCGCCATGTACGACTTTCACTCCACTAGCTCGTTTTTTCGGATGCTGGAGGAGGTGATGGAAACCGTTGGTGAACATCTGGGTGCACCCGTTGAATTGGATTTCGTGAAGATCCTGACGTCCAAGCATATTAGTGGTCGTCAGGCGCATGAATTTGTACGCGGTTTGATGGCGGAATCCTATGGCAATAATGTGTTGCTCAGCCCCTTTGTGCAATCCGCTGAAATTGATAATGCAAGCAGCGAATGGAAGACGGTGTATGACCTGGATGGCCCAACCTCATCCCGGCAAACCTACAAACGGTGTCTAGAATCATTGGACTCGGTGTTCGCAGAGGTGCGGGAATTGATTGATGCAGTCTGGCAGGCCCGTAGCAGTGAGCGAAAACTCTCTCTGTCACCTAAAACCAGCTCCGCAAGATCGACAAAAGATGTGGCTGAAGCCTAATAGATTGTAAATTTACAATCTTATAACATATTGATTTATAAGGAGTTTGTGCAATGAGAACCTCTAATAAAGACCGTTTGGCTGCGCTGGCAGAATCGGTGAAGACTGCAGCTACAGAACCTGCAGATCGTCCAAAAAGGGTATCGACGGGCGCGGCGCGGCGCACACCGGTATTGGACAGGCGTTTGGAGGCTGCTAGTGCGGTCAGCGATAGGGTGTCCGGCAAGGTACGTCATATCAAGGTGTTTGGTCACGAGCCAGCTCGAATTCGGCCTTGGTCTGGGCACAACCGAGATTACGGCGTGTTGTCAAAGGAGCGTTGCCGGGATTTGATCGAAGGGTTCAGAAGGGCAGGGCAACAGTTCCCGGCGATCGTCAGAAAAGTTAAAAACAGTGATCAGTTTGACTACGAGTTTATCTGCGGCGCACGTCGGCACTGGACGGCTAGCTATCTAGATCGAGATCTATTGATAGAAGTACGTGACCTGGAAGACAAAGATGCGTTCCTGTTGCAGGACATCGAAAATAGAGATCGAGAGGATATCAGTGATTACGAGCGGGCAGTGGATTACGCCAAAGCATTGCCTGTCTATTTTGATGGAAAGAAATCACATATGGCGGAGCAGCTGCAGATCGATCCAGGAAACTTTAATCGCTTTTTGGCATTAGCTGAACTGCCAAAAGAAATCGTATCGGCCTATGGGGATATTAGAGATCTGGTGACGCACCACGGAACAATTTATGGAAAAATGTTGAAAGAGCCGAATAGTAGTAAAAAATTGATTGCTACCGCTAAAACACTAGCTGGCATGGGGTTAAGTGGCAAAGATGTTTTGGCGCAGCTTAAAAATAACGGTGCCGGTGCTGTGGTAAAGCCGAGTAAAAACAGGGAGAAAACCTTTCATCGCGGATGCCTAACGGTGAAAGAAAGAGGCGACAACTATAGTATCAATTTTAAATTACCTAAAAACGAAAAGCAGAAACGCTTGCTAGAGATTCGTCGGGATTTCTTGAAAATAGTCGATGAATTAACGTAGTGGATTTCGTATGTAGGTTCGCTGTGTTAAGCCTGCAAGTTGAGGTAGAAACACGCGAAGCGATAAAAATTTAGCACCGCTTGCAATCAAAACTGCTCGCCGAATTCAATCAACACACCGGGCTGGAGACAGCGGTAATCGATTACGGATCGGAAACTGGCCATTCAGAAGGGGAGGGCGATAAACAATCAAATCGGAGAAGGAGAGACAGGCCAGGCAAACAGCATTGATGCCAATGCCGTTCTTAATTTTTGCTTGGACATCATCAGGCGCCAACGAGTTTTTAAAACTGATTTTACAGACAGTAGTGTATGCAAGACATTTCCAACGTCTAGTGTTAGATTATAAGTTCGATTGTGAAATGTTTGCTGTGGCAATTGATTCATGCTTCTTAATGCGCCCGGCAGTGTTGAATTCGTCAATCGATGAATAACACCCACTTGCTTGAAAATTAGGAGGAATAAATGAAATCACTATGCACCAGTGAACCCGTGCTGCTCGGTGCAGCGATGCTCGCGGCAGTTGCGAGCGGGGCAAAACCGGATGTGCTGAGCGCAATGGCTCAGATGTCCGGTGTAAGCAATTCGATTTCAAATAGCGGACTTAACCATAAGGTATACGATAAAACTTATCGACGTTATTTAGCGTTGCAAGCGGCGGCGCTTTGAACTCTTAACCCAATGTGTCGCCTTCACGACGGCATTAGAAGGAACTTACAATTATGCGTAGTTGAATACCTAAGCGATAACGATTACCCACAGTAAAACTTAGGTATACCGCCAGGCGAGGCGATGCAACAGTGCATAATTATTAACCCCTCAAAAGCGCAAATCCAATAAGGGTCTAGTGGCGATTGTCGAAGGCCTGGCGCCACTCGATTCATTAAGCTCTGCTTGTTAGTGTTTTGCAATAACAGCTGTTCGTAAGATTAGCTACTTTCTTACTGTGCAGGTTTAATTCGCCATCTATCTCGGCTCGTTTCTTTGCTAGGCCTCTTACGTTTAACTTACCTCCACGATAATGGGTAACCGTATCATCTAACGGTAAAATTCAATATTTACCCTACGTAATCCACCGTAGTTGGTCGATTACAGGTTAATGCAAATACGAATAAAAAAATTGCATAGCTGAAGCCAAGAATAGCCTAAATAGCGATTGTGCAATTCAATAGCATCAGTACCCGTATTCTCTCCGAGTAGTTAACGTATGAAAAAAGTCGTCCTAAATATAGCGTGGTTACTGATATCGCTACCAGTCGGTGTGGTCGTGGCATCTGAATCAGATGTGCTACAGCATGATTTAACAGGCCACTGGACTGGCCTGCTTGGACTAGTGGTTTTTGCATTGGCTTATTTGCTGGTGGCAGGTGAAGAGCCACTAAGCTTAAAAAAATCAAAACCCATGTTGGTTGCCGCTGGATTGATCTGGGTTTTAGTGGCGATGGGATATATCGGCCTTGGTGATCCTCATTCAGCAGAGGCAATATTTCGTACCACTGTTGAACGGTTCACTGAACTATTTTTATTTTTATTAGCAGCAATGACCTATGTAAATGCAATGAGCGAGCGAGGTTTGTTTGCGCAATTGCGACAGTGGTTGGTCACTAAGAACTTTTCATTGCGAAAAATATTTTGGCTAACTGGTGGCTTGGCGTTCGTTCTTTCCCCGTTTATTGCTAATTTGGCAGTGGCATTACTGATGGTTACTGTCTTGATTGGTGTGGCACCTACTAACCGTTCCTTCCTGGTGGCAGGCTCTATCAGCATCGTTGTAGCAACTAATGCAGGTGGAATCTATTCGCCACTAGGGGATATAACCACCTTGATGGTATGGCAGCGTGGTTTTCTTGATGTACAGGACTTCATATTGCTGTTTTTCCCTGCATTAGTTTGTTGGTTAATTCCAGCGATCGCATTGTCCATTTCGGTAGGTTCTGCCAAAGCCGAACCAGATATACACCCACAACCATTGTATGAAGGCGCAGGGGTAGTGGCGTGCCTTTTTGTCTTGACTCTTGTTATGGCGGTTCTGTGCGAGAGTTTGTTGAAGCTGCCCGCTGTGGTTGGGATGATGACGGGCCTTGGGCTGCTCAAATTGTACGGCTACCGATTAAAACGGCAAGGCATGAAACATCTATCGCGAAGCAAATCTACTGTGTCCGATGCGACAAACCGAGAATCGGGCGAAGAACACTCCTTTGACATTTTTCGTTCCCTAGAGCGATCTGAATGGGACACCTTAATGTTTCTATTGGGCATCGTTGTAGCCATCAGTGGCTTGCATGCCATGGGATATCTATTACTGACATCAGAAGTATTGTATGGAACCTTAGGCCCCACCACTGCCAATATATTGCTTGGAGTCGTATCGGCACTGGTAGAGAACGTCGCCGTTATGTATAGCGTGCTGGATATGCATCCTGAAATGAGTCATAGCCAGTGGTTATTAGTCACCTTTACAGCAGGTGTTGGCGGGTCCCTGCTATCTATTGGGTCAGCTGCTGGGGTGGCAGTGATGGGGCAGGCAAGAGGCATCTATACGTTTATGTCTCACTTGCGTTGGACGTGGGTCATAGCGCTGGGATACGGCGCTGGTGCGTGGCTACATTTATTCTTAAATTCTGGGAGCGTTCAATAATGTCTAGATTGAATTCAGTAATGTCACGCAAATATATAATGGGTTTGTTTTCTTTGGCCGCAATGCTGTTTGCTAGTGCACCAGCGTTAGCATCAGAAACAGCATCTATGACCAATACCTGGGTAGGGTACCTTTGCATAGTGATTTTCGTGGGAGCATATTCCTTAGTCATCGCCGAAGAGTCTCTGCATTTGCGAAAATCAAAACCCATGATGGTAGCGGCCGGTGCCATCTGGTTTTTGGTCGCAATATCGGTTTACAATCATGCCGACCCGGCATTAGCTAGCAAGGCGGTAAGCCATAACCTTATGGAATTTGGCGAGCTGTTTCTATTCTTGCTGGTTGCGATGACATTTATCAACGCTATGGACGAGCGGGGTGTGTTTGATGTTCTACGTAGCTGGTTAGTTAGCCAAGGCTATTCACTCCGCACTATTTTTTGGATCACTGGTGGCTTGGCTTTCGTCATCTCGCCAATTGCGGATAACCTAACGACTGCTCTACTAATGGCCACGGTGGCAATGGCGGTTGGCGGTGAAAACAAAAAATTCGTTGCTGTTGCCTGTGTCAATATCGTGGTGGCCGCCAATGCTGGCGGTGCTTTTAGTCCGTTCGGAGACATCACAACGCTAATGGTTTGGCAAAAAGGGCTGCTGCCATTCCAAACATTTTTCAAACTTATGTTGCCCTCTATAGTGAATTGGTTGATACCTGCGTTAATTATGTTCACAGTGGTGCCTCGTGGTAAACCACAGGTTGAAGATGACGCTGCAAATCTACAAACAGGCGGTATTGCCATCAGTGCATTGTTTTTGTTAACCATCGCTATGGCGGTTTCATCACACAACTTTCTGCATATGCCTCCCGTTTTGGGCATGTTGTTGGGGCTGGGGTTTCTTAAAATATACTCGCATTTTTTGCAAAAACGGGACGAGAGCTTTCCCGAGCCCGCATATTCGAATTTCTCAGAACATGCTTTAAACGTTGAGTCGTCAGTCGATGAAAATGCAACGGCCAAACCTACTCCATTTAATATATTCCGTTCGTTGGAACGTGCCGAATGGGATACCCTGATGTTTTTCTACGGGATCATTTTGTGTGTTGGTGGTTTGGGTACATTGGGTTACTTGGAATTAGTATCCGAGCTTATGTATGGGGACCTTGGTCCTACGATTGCCAACGTATCAGTCGGATTCCTTTCAGCGTTAATCGACAATATCCCAGTGATGTTTGCTGTGCTTTCGATGTTGCCTGAAATGGATGATGGTCAATGGTTGCTGGTCACACTTACTGCAGGCGTCGGTGGTTCGATGCTGTCTATTGGCTCCGCTGCGGGCGTGGCGGTTATGGGTCAAGCCCGTGGTACCTACACGTTCTTTGCTCATCTTAAATGGTCGTGGGCTGTGTTCTTGGGATATGCTGCTAGCATCATGGTGCATTTCTGGGTGAATGGCGATATGTTCACCTCAGTTTAAGATCAGGACTGCAACATGTCGCATACCTTGTAACTCGCATGCTAATCGGTTAACAATGCGTACTATCACGTACGTTTTAATTATTAGCGATTGACTTTGCAGTCAAGTTTTAATGCAAACAACTTCAACGTGATTTTCTAGAGCCAATTATGGGTACAACCGACTGATAGATTTCTGGTGAGTCGTCCACTAACGATGGTCTGGAGTGGGGAGACGGCTAACACCGGTCGTTCGACAGGCTAAATGCAGGATAGATTGACGCAGTGGCCGAGAATGTTAAATCGTAAATATTCTCGATATACGCAGCACGTCCATCTATTGCTAGTCCTAAATCGAGCTATACATTTTTGAGTTTAGGAAGGATAAAGCACTTGGTATGTTCAGTACGCGCTGCTTAGGAGATTCTATCCATCCGAAATCGCGTCTCTGCGCATCAAAATTTTGTCTGATTCGTGCCGCCAGAATACGTAATGTTC
>JAZGEF010000071.1:0-5697 GCA_036478595.1 Granulosicoccaceae bacterium | reverse complement strand
ATATTGTGCACCATACAATACATCAGCCACTGGGCATTGACCTTGGTTTTACCGCGTAAACTGAATCTGTTGAGCCGTTTTGTTGTGTTGATATTGCCAAAGACCGGCTCAACCGTTCCCAGGCGTTGGCTGTAACAATGCCGACCTTTATCGCTATCGATCTTTTCTTTCATTCTGTCAATAGAACTCAGCGTTGATTGCCTTTCGGCTGATAGCTTAATCAATACTTGCCGGCCCTGTTCTTTTACCGGTTTGCGCATGCAGTGTTTAAGTAAGGGGCAGTTGCGGCACTTACTGAGGTAGCCTGTGAAGGAGCGATAGGTTTTACCATCCATAACCCGTGTGCCGCCTGACCACATCTCATTGCCCGCAGGACAGCGACAGGTTTTCGTATCGGGATCATAGGAGAAATCTTCCGCTTTAAACCAGCGCGCTTTTCTGGCCTTGGGCTGATAGCGATCTCGATCAATAAACCGGGGGTCTCTTTTTCTGAAGTTGCCATCAGCTATGTAGGCATCAATACTTTTATCAAAGCAGTGCTCAACGCTCTGTGCACAATGGAAACCGGAATCTGCTGTGACTTTACTGCCCGTTACATACGGCTTTCCCATGTTCTCGGTGACGGTCTCTATCATCGGTTTGAGCAAGTTATTCTCTGGTCCCTGACCGAAGGCTTCTGCGCCTACGATGATCTGATGCTTCTCATCAACCGCTGCAACGCCGTTATAGCCCTGTAGAACACCGTGTGAAGTGCGCATCTTGGCGCTCTCATTATCGGTGATATTGCTTTTGATGAGCTTACCCTTCAGACCCCGTCGATCTTCCGTGATCGCACAGAACTTCTTTATTTTTCGTGAGGCCTTTCTCAGTGTTTCAATATTCTTTTGTTCCGCTGCCCGGCGCGTATGATCATTGTCTTGCCCCGTGCCATCCTCTTCTCGGTGTTTGGCCAGCAGGCGCCGCACGGCTCGATTGATCTTTTTTTCTTTCTTTGCCAGCTCTGCATGGGTTCCCGAATGCTCTTTTGACGCATTCGAGGGCATCTTGCAGCCATCCACTGCAAACATCTCACCACCGATCAGACCCTGGCTGCTACAGACCAGTAAGACCTCGGTAAACAAGGATTGGATAACATCGCCCATCTGGGCAATAAAACCGGCAATCGTGGTGAAGTGCGGTTGGCTATCGGCGGACAGTGCCATGAAAACAACGTTCTCTCGACACAATCGTTCAATTTGTCGGCTGGAGGTATGGCCTCGTGCGTAGGCGGCAAGAACTATTTTCAGTAACAGCGCAGGATCGTAGGCGGGGCTACCCACTTCATCATTTTTATAGCGCGCATCAAACACACTCATATCGAGGTGTTCATCAATTAAAAAGCTCAGCGTGTGCTCAAAGGTTCCAGGGATTATCTGTTCACAGAAAACGATGGGTATCAGTTTACTCTGCTCAAGGTTATAACTTTTATAGCGAGCCATACCGAAATCCACTAAACGGACAGTGGCTTCATTTTAGAATATTGAAACGCGTAAGTCTCGATAAATTAGGGGGTAAATGGGGTTTTTCTACAGCCTCAACGCCTAACTCACCGGCAATTGACACGCGGCGTTGGTTCTGTGCGGAGTGCAGGTTCACGCCGCGTGTCAATTGTCCGCGTTCAGCTTTTTGTTAGATGTCACATATTTTATTGTTTAATGGCGCATAAAGAGTATAGGTGTGTCCGCTATATTTTTTTATACACATGACGCCATCGACTAAAATCATGAATGCTAATATCCGGCAGGTCATCATTGTCACTAGGGGTTTTAATTTTGAGACTTTCCATGTCAAGAGACAGCATAGATCGTAGAGTACGCGATTTTGCAATTGTCAGTACATATGCAGCAGGGTACATCTCATCCGCAGTTCCCTTGAAGTCCTCATCACAACCTTTGCGCAGCTCAAGTTCAGTTAGATCCTCCTGCTCTTCAATCCATTGAACTTCTAATTCTGAAGCGTGGTCCCTCCGAGAATACTCTCTAAACAGATTGAAGTCTGAATCGGGCATCGCGGCGCTGACCGCGCCTGAACAGACCTCATCGGCAAAGTTTCCAATAGGACGATTGCAGCCAAATTTCCTATAAACGTTCGTAGGCTTGAAGAGCATAGGGAAGTTGACATAGTAAATCCATAGCGCGGCTTCTAGCACTAACTTGTTGAAGCGCCAGAATACTATTCCACTCATATTAGGTATACCTGGGGCGTAAGATGAATTCCGAGGGGATGAAGAATGGCCGTATGGATGAGACGCATGATTCGACAAGTCATCGAGATGCACCTGAGCACGTCTACGTATGGGCTTGCAAAAATTATCATTCGGCATGGAAGACTTTAGCGCAGCGTGCCATCCCGGGTGCCTTTCTGTTCTGTGATATTCCTCAAGCCGTTCAAAATTTCTTTTCGCATTGCAAACACGATAGAAGTACAATTGCAGTACACTGAATTCGAGAAATGGTCTAAGTATTGAGACGCTACTTGCACTGCAATAGTGAAGACCGGCCAGCAAGCTGTCTTTCATGAGAAAATCAGCTTCGTAGTAGAAGTACCACAGTTTCATTGGGGTTAGCGGACTTGACTCTGGATACAGTTGCAAGGGAAATATGTCCTGAATTTCTCGATATGCAATCAATTTGCGTTTGAAGTCAACCCATTCGTCACGAAATATGTTCTGGTCATTCGACTCGAGAAACTCGAGTGTTATCTGCGCATCCGCAGAGAGACGATTCTTAGATATTCCGAGAATTTCAACCAGTGACTCTGCATCGGTCCAGCCGTTCTGATAAGGATCAATAGAAATAGAAACCGTGTAGGTTCTGTCTCTCTGGTATTCGTCCATCAGATCATCTATGAAACTATTTTCTGTCTTCCGTGCAGTCATATGTATGAGTGAGTCTGATTGGGACGCTATAGTGTACTAAGGTAGCTCCAGTGACATCTAACGCCGAAGTTCAGCGGAGTTTGCAGCCGGTGCGGGTTGTGAGGTATTCATCGTTCCGCGCCGGCTGCAAACTTCCGTCTGGAACGAATTGTTCGATGCGTAATGCATTTGCTTTCTGGCGAGTTGATACGCTAATTCCTATTCCACTATCGCTTGCAGAAAATAACCAAGGCATTTGATTCAGTATTTTAAATACTGGACACTATCATGCAACCAATCGCACATGTGCATCAATGACATCCCAGGGTGCAATTATCAACCCCTCACTATCTCGTTGAATAAGATCTACTGCCTCAAGCTCCGTAGCATCCACATGCACGTTCTTGTAGTCTCGGCCGAGAACCTTGGATAGCGCTCGCACGCTCAAAGGCCCCTGCTGTCGAAGTGCTCTCAAAAGCTCAAATCGTTTGGGTGTTAGTACAGATACAAGCGTTTCCAGGTTTTCGAAATTTAGATGTATTTCAACATCAACTTCCTTTCCCGCTTCAGCCTTGTGCCAAGCATTAATAAATCGCTTGTAACTTTTTTTGGCATCTCCAACGCCAATGTTAATCGTTTGCTGTTTCATTTAGTTCGCCTCTTATTCGAGCAACATCTGATTCAAAATCTTGAATTAGCACCTCGACCGTTTGAAATATATATTTTCTCTCTTCTTCACCATAATGCCTGTGATCACCTTTACCTTGTTCATTATCATATCCAACAAGGCGTTTACCCGAAACACCATAGAACAAGCTATATTTCAAACCGTGTGGCCTCTCACTATTTGGTTCCGGCAGCTTCCAGATCACCATTTCCTGAATTGCCCCGTCAGGGAATACCAATTTGTCGCGGAATATGAGCGTAGCAGGAGACATGTATGGTTACTTATACCATATATCAACGCCACCGACAATCAACACCAAATTGGACTGTCAGTCCAAGATCAAATGGTATGCGGAATGCAAATACAGTTTGCCGCCGAGGCCACTCCAGGTCCAAGCTGGAATTGTCGACTCAAGATTCTGTGGAAATTCAAATAAAACTCTCAGCCCCCATACATAATAAGTTCACTACCGATAAAGCGCCTTTAGCATCGAACGCCAAGCTCACCGGCATTTGACACGCGGCGCGCGTTCTGTGCGGAGTGCAGGTTCGCGCCGCGTGTCATTTGTCCGCGTGAAGCTGATTGTTATGATCTCGTTCATTACGTCTGGTAACCATTCCACTATACATTTGTCCGAGTAGCAAACTCAACTTAAGCAGGTTAGCTCTGCAGAACCATTTCAACGGCGGATTATATTATTTGTTCGCAACGGTAAATAGTTTATGACATTTTTATATTCTCTGATTGCGTTTCTTGAGTCCTCCGCATACTTTGGTTGAATCGTATTGATTAAGCATTGCCTCTCGGTGGCCCTAACCATTAGTGCTAGTTTCCCACGAGCCCACTAGACCAGTCAACGCTTCAGCGGTTTACATTTTGTATGTTTGGATTCTTGATGCAGACGAGCCGCATGACAGGCTAACTTGGACAGCCCACTGCGCTCTAAGCCCAGTTTGAATTTTAAAGATCTGAAGTTCTGGGAAGGCTAACCCAAAACCCAATCTGGTTAATCAATTGATCTGGTAAACTGCTCAATTTACTAGATAGCTGTATGTCATTACGAAGTAAAGCCCCGAGAATCGACATGTTACTTTTCGAAAAAGAACATCTGTACAACATACTGGATAAGCAATCGCGTGCACAAGCAGTGCATGATCTACTTGAAGAAGGCGGTGATATCCCAGGTAATCGTAAGAGAATTAACGAATCATATGAGTTTTACCGTCATGGTGGAAAATATACTTTAGATTGTATATTTGAACAGTTTCGATGGCATTTAGTTGCTCAGCCATTTGAGGATGGCCAGGTTATCAATGAGTGGAAGCATGAAGCTAGCTCAATTGAGTACAGCAACTTTAACGGTGAACTTGGCAATAGGTTTTTGACTATCAACCACTCTAGGTTAGATACCCATTTGGATGATTATCTTAGTAATGAAAATAGCTATCTACAATCAGAATATTTGAATCGCTGGTTAGTAGATATGTTGATATATGCAGAATGCCGTCTAATTGCATTAGAATCATTTGGTCGTGTGAACTTTAGCTATCCGAAGCATCCATTCTGGCGATTTAAAGCTAAGAAACTATACAGAAGTAAATTGATAGAAGTATTGCCAGAGGCAGTGCGCGCCTATCGTTGCCTTGATGAAACAATAGTAGATTGGAACACGACTCTAAAAGTGCTCAATGGTGCTTACAACAACGGTATTAGTTGGAGAGACCCACTCCCGAACTTAGTTCACGAACTTTCTGAGCGGGCAAACGCAAAAACCAAACCCAGTAGAGAAGTAATGACCACAAGCACGTTGAGTTAAAGAATAGTGGTTCCCAGCACAGCTAAGACTTCCGCCGCCGTTCCCGGCGGCAGTGACTACTTCCCTGCTACACTTTTATTTTTACACAAACGCAAACATTGCATAATGATCGACGTTTGTCAGCTACGACTGCTCGTTTCTGGCAAATTGACATTCATACTTGTTATTGAATTTATGTCACCTTTTAATCATAACGCCAAGCTAACCGGCAATTGATTCGCAAGTGGTTCTGGCGTAGCCAGGTTCACGCTGCGTGTCAATTGTCCGCGTTCAGCTTTTGGTTAGGCGGCACCTCGACTATGCCAGGATAAATCCAGC
>JAZGEF010000070.1:0-35478 GCA_036478595.1 Granulosicoccaceae bacterium | reverse complement strand
GAGCCTTCGTGCGCCGCAGCGGCCAGAACATGGTCGCGCCAGAATGTCTGGCGCTTTGTAATCGATTCAGAGGGCATGCTTGTCTCCATGAAAAATCATGACGACAAGTGTGGCGGACATTCTACCGATGCACTAGACGTCCAGAGCTGAGCGCTTACTTTCTTCTGGTGTTCACTGTTAGAATACCCTGAACACCCAGCCCGGTCTAGCCCCGGAATTGGGAAAAATCGACCGAAATTACGAAAGATCATCTCGAGTTGGACACAGATGTACTGATTGTGGAGGGCGGGCTGAGCGCTGCATGAAAGCTCAAAAAACTATGAATCAACTGCCAGATCGCAGCGCCACGAGCTCACACGGGTGGCCAAAATTTATCACCTGAGCAACTTGGAACTGACAACGATACTGCTGGCCTCTGCTGATTATTCCAGCTCATTCATCACAACTAATCACTTCACCTTGACAAGGTGTTAGCTCAATACAATTGGCATATTTAGAGGGCCGCGAAATGCAAAGCCACTCCAAACTACCTTGCATGGGTCAGTTAATTTGATCCCTGGAAATCGCTTAAACAACATAGGCAACGCAATGTCAGCGATCATTCTGCGTGAAAGATGAGTGCCCATACAGAAATGCGGGCCATTGCCAAACGCTTGATGTCGTTTGTTCTTTCTAAACATATTAAATAAGTGGCCATTTTCATATACGTCTTCATCTCGATTAGCAGACGCCTGAATTGTCATGACCACCTTGCCCTTCGGTATGTCGTACCCTCGTAAGGATGTATCAGCGGTAACCAACCTCGAGCTAAGTTGTATCGGCGCAACCCAACGAACCGATTCTTCAAAGGCATCTTTAAATAACCGAGGTTCCTCCACAACGGCATGGCGTTGATCTGGGTTAGTCAGCAAACCATATAGCGTGGTGAGAATGGAATCTCGAGGTTCATTGATCCCACCACCTATCGCTATCTTGATGTTTGAGATGATATGTTCCATTTCCAGTGGGTCATCGCTATTGGCTTGAATACCTAGCGCGCTGTGCTCGAAGTTTTCATTGTTATCGGTTAATTCTCTTGCAATACAACGATTGATTTCTTGGTTAGCAGTATCGGTGTGTTCAAATAGTTCAGGCCTGCCTCCAAAATTGCCCGCACCATCAATCAATACCTGTGACCACCGCTGTATCTCATCGTCACTTGCGCTGGGTAACCCCAATACCATGGCGACGCATTTGGCTGAGAAAGGCCCCGCGAACGCCTTAAAGAAATCGATTTCTTCCCCACGTGGTAATCGTTCAATATATTCAGCCGCGATTTTTTCAATTTTTTCGCTCCACACTTTTTTAACCTGGCCTGGCGACATACACGGCATCATCGGTTTACGCAACCGCATGTGATCTTCACCGTCTCGGCGCATGAGCGTTTTAGCTTCAAACGCTCGTTCCATAGGTGTATTGGGGTCATCTGAACTGAACAGTTCGGGGTTCATTTTTATGTTTTGTGTGTCGTTGGCCTTTGTGATCAGAATACGACCCACTGCCGGCACATTAAGAACAGGTGATTCAGCTCGCAACCGTTTGTAGATTGGGTACGGATCTGTGATGAGTTGGTTGATCGTGATTGATTCGTCACTTGGATAATTCATGAAGGTTTGCTCAAAAAAGACCACCACTCACTTTAACCTGAAAGCACGCTTGGTAACCAAAGAGTTATAGCAGGAAATGCAAGCAACACGATAATGCGCACCATCTCCGCGCCAAAGAACGGAATAACACCTATAAACGTGTCGCGCATCGGCACATCTTTAGCTAACGCGGATATGACGAACACGTTCATACCCACAGGCGGCGTTATCAATCCGAGTTCGACAACAATCAATGCAAGAATGCCAAACCAAATTTTAAGGTCTTCTGATGTCATGCCATAAGCGGCATCTTCTGCGGATACGTAGTCGCCACCGTTAATTGTTACTAACACTGGCCAAAAGAACGGGATCGCTAAAAGGATCATGGACAAACTATCCATCAAACAACCCAATAGTATCAGAGCTAATAGCAATATGCCGAGTATCACCATGGCCGATAAACCCGAAGCCACCATCCACTCGGCTATGGCTTGAGGTACACCACCACGCGACATAAATATCTTCATCATCTCGGCGCCAAGCAGAATTAGATAGATCATGCCACTGGTACGTGCGGTTTCAAGTATCGCATCACGCATCGCTTGCCAACCCAATAAGCGTCGCGCACTGCCGTATGCCCATACTAGAAATACGCCTATTGCCGCAGCAGGCGTCGGATTAAAGAAACCGAAATAGATACCGCCTATTACCAAGCCAAATATGGTCAAGACTGGTATCAATCGAAGCGTTGCAGAAATGAGCTCTTGACGTGAGACTGGATCACCCCGAGGGCCAGCTTCTGGATGCACATAGACAAAAATACGAATAGCTATTAGGAAGAATACGACGGCTATTAAACCAGGAATAAGTGCAGCCTTAAACATCGTAACGATATTGGCCTCTACAATGATTGCGTAAATTACGAGCACCACAGATGGCGGTATTAAAATACCCAGTACGCCGCCCGCAGCGACCGTTCCTGTCGCCAACGAACCCGTATAGCCATAGCGCTTAAGTTCTGGCAAAGCAATCTTACCCATGGTAGAAGCAGTCGCTAGCGACGATCCACAAACCGACCCAAATCCTGCACAAGCCGCAATGGTAGCCATGGCTACTCCGCCTCGCATTCTGCCAAGCCATGCATTAGCTGCTCTGAACAAATCACCAGAGAGCTCAGCACGCGTGGCAATATTTCCCATCAGCACGAACATCGGTACAACCGATAGATCGTAGATGGAGAATTGCCCATAGGCTAGCGTCTTTAGCTGACTCATAAAAATAGCAGGGCCGTTTAAAATCGATACACCAATTCCACCAACCAGAATCATCGAGTAAGCGATTGGTACGCGCAGTGCGATCAAAGCGAACAGACACGCCAATCCAGCTGACCCGATGAGTAGTGGTTCAGCCATTTAGGAGTTTGCCTTTACGCCTGTTAGATTTAAAAATGCCGCAACGGCTAACAATACTAATGAAATGAGTATTGGGATGAAGGCGATCCAATGAGGAAACTGTAATATAGTGGTGGTGTAGTCATAGCTTTTCTGATCTAACAATCCATAATACATTCGCCAAAGCAGCAAAAGGCTAAAAACAAAGGCTGTCAGATTTCCAAAAAATGCCATAACCGTTATCATTTGTGCGGATGCCTTTGCAGTAAATATATCCGCGCTAACGTTGCTACCCGTTAACTGACAATATGGAAGGAAGCAGAACGCTGCAACAGCGACTCCAATTTCAGTTAATTCGAAATCTCCAGCAAATGGTTTTCCCCACGCTGCACTACCTACGTTAGATACAACATTTATCACGACCACAATCATTAATAGCAGCCCACCGACCAACGCCCAAGATCGAATTAACCAACAAAGAACAATAGAAAGTGATGAGATAGTTGGATTTATTTTCATACTGATGGGCAAGCTACCTGAACACGCGAACCCTCGTCACGAAGGCTCGCGCGTTAACTTAAGTGCTTACTTGCCGTGACTCGAAATGGCTGCACGCGCCATTTCTACTAGCGCTTTGCCATCTATATTTTTTTCACCCACCTCATCAATCCAACGATCAACCACTGGCGCGAGCGCTGCATCAAAAACCGCTGTTTCTTCATCAGTTAAGGTGATATGTGTATTCCCAGACTTCACCGCCAAGGCAATACCGAACTCATCAGTGCCTCTCCATATCTCACCAACTTTCTCCCACCATTCTGGGCCCGATGCATCTTTGAAGGCTTTTTTAATGTCATCAGGAAGTGATGCCCATCTAGCGCCATTCATTGAAACCTGAAAGGTGGTGGTACCAAATCGGGCTTTGTTTGCACCTTCTATTTGAAACTCAGTTTGATCCTGTATCTTTAGTGGCGGAATAATCTCCCAAGGGATGAATGCACCATCAACAACTTTTTTTGCTAACGCTTGCGGAAGTGCTGGAACAGGCATGCCAACAGGAGCCGCACCCAGCGCTTCTATGATCCAGGCCCCGGTACGCGTTGGGATACGCATTTTTTTACCCATTAGATCAGCGGGGGATCTAACCTCGGTATCAACCATATGAATGCCTTGCCCTGCATGTACATGCAGAAACATCACTTCCAGACCCTTGTATTCCGCTTTTAACTCATCCTCGAAAAGGTCATACATTGCAAGGTTAGTTGCAGCAGGATCATTTACAAACACGCTAGGCAATTCGAATACTTCAGTGCGAGGAAACAAACCCGGTGTATACCCGTTGACTGTCCAGACAATGTCAACTACGCCATCTCTGGCTTGTTGTACAAGCTCTGGCGGTTTACCACCTAGTGACATTGATGGGAATATTTCGATTTTAACTTTGCCACCTGAGTTTTCTTCGACTTGCTTAGCCCAAGGCGCTAACATTTGGGAATGTGCTGGTGCTTTGGCAGATAATAAGTGATGTAATTTAAAGTTATATTCCTGTGCTTGGGATGCACTTGAAATTAGCATTACACTTAAAGCGGTTGCGCTCAGCAACAAGCGACGTCTTACTATTGATCGTTTAAAAGCCATTCGTTCTTCTCCTCTTAATGGATTGATCTAACTAGCCACTCGCAGATATACCTGTAGCAATAAACTGAAGCAATCATACCTCACGGTGGCCCATTTCTGCCAGCTTAATGAGCCCGGCGAGCTGATGGTTTAGCGGTGCCTGCGTCCCTGTCGCCTCGGCACGTGATGCTATCGCACCGTTGAGCGCATCGACTTCGGTTTGGCGCCCCTGCAGCAGATCCCGAAGCATAGAGGGGATATGTGCCCCGTGATGCTCGCAAGCATACTCAATCGTATTAAACACCGATGCTAAATCAACCTCCACAGATTCAGCCTTAGCTACCTGCGCTACCTCCTTAGCAACAGCTTTTACAAGCTTTAATGCAAAAGGTGATCGGTTAATTGTCCCGGGGGTGGAATGTGTTAGTGCGCAAACGGCATTCATCCCAGCATTGAACGCTACCTTTTGCCATATACGTTTTACAATTTCCGGGTCATATTTCACCTGAATACCCGATTTGGTAAACGCCGCCTCTAGTGTTTTTCCCAATGGGTTAATACCACCTTGAGCATTACCAAACCACGTTCCGCCTACTCCTTTGCCAACGACGATGCCTGGTGCCTCGCGATCCACCGGTAACATCGTCATACCAATCCAAATATTCTCTGCGCTAACAAACTCACTAATAACTTCTGAATTTCCGAGGCCGTTTTGTAGAGACAACACGGCGGTCTTACTAGTGAGCGTGTTTGAAATACTAGACAAAGCGGTTTTCAATTGGAAGGTTTTGGTTAAGACAATGATGAGATGAACCTCGTCGTTAAACTCATCCGGTTTACCTATGGGAAGTTGCACCGTATCAACGCGTTGTCCATGTTTTAAGATAAGTCCGTTTTCTCTCACCGCATTAATATGTTCATTATTGGTTGTAAGCAGACATACGTCGTTACCACTTAATGCAAGGTGCCCACCAATCCAAGAACCCATGGCACCAGCCCCTAGTACCGCTATCCGCATAATGCTAGCCTCCAGAAAAACAATTAATTGCTCGCATTTACCTTATACAGCATGAAGTGCTATTCTTGCACTGAAATACGCTTAACTCTGCGAGGATGTATGTCGAATCGATACCAACATTTACCTAAGGGTATGGAGGTGCTCGAATGGCAAACCCGAGTTGACTTGGCCGCAGCTTACCGAATAGTTCACTACCATGGTTGGACATCACAAGTGTATAACCACATAACCGCACGCATCCCAAATAGCGAACATTTACTGATCAATCCGTTTGGGCATGCCTATGATGAAATCTCGCCCAGCAATTTGGTAAAAATTGATATCGAAGGTAATAAAATCGGTGACAGCCCGTACCCGGTAAACGTTGCGGGATACACCATTCATTCCGCCATCCATGCCGCAAGACCCGACCTACAATGCATTGCACATACGCACTCGCAAAATGCCACTGCAATCTGTTGTTTGGAAGAAGGTTTTATGCCGTTAACACAAATGGGCTGTATGTTTCATGAGCGCATCGCCACCCACGAGTTTCAGGGGATCGCGCTCGACCTAGCTGAACGCGATAGCCTAGTAAAGGATCTTGGCCAAAATAATCACACCATGCTTCTCTATAACCATGGCTTAATTGTTAGCGGCCCAAGCATCGCTCATACAATTACTCGTTTGTACCACTTTGAAGACTGTGCGGGAGTTCAGCTAAAGGCAATGGCCGCCGCAACTGGCGGAGCAACCCTCAAACAACCGGCAACTGATGCGGTGTTAAAAACTAGGAATCAATTTGAAAGTGGTGCATCGCAAGGTGGCGCCGATGTGTTACTGCCAGAGTGGCCAGCTTACCTTCGTATGCTTGATCGGATAGATCCAACATGGTGTAGCAAAGCTTAGCATTGACCGAAATTACTAAAGGCGATCCCGACTTGAACACAGAAGTACCGACTGAGGGAGGCAGTTTGAAAGGGCTGAGCGCTGCATGCAGCTCAAAAACTAGTAACCCGCTGCCAGACCGCACCGGCACGCGTTCATACGGGTGGCCAAATTTTATCACCTCAGCAACTTGGAACTGACAACGATACTGCTGGCCCCTGCTGATTAATCCAGCTCATTCATCACAACTTATCACTTCAATGGATCGCGACCGCAGGTTTCGCATATCAACCTTACTAGCATGCATACCCGGGCTTCTCGCAAACACTCTCCATATTGCTCGAAAAATAATCAACCAACATGACGACAACAGCACGAAGATGAAATGTTGATATCCACCTTATTTAGAGCCTCAGTTAACTGAGCCTGCAGCTTAATGATCTGTACTTGTTCACCGCGTTTCTTTAAGCACTCTACCAGGCCGTGCAAGGCCCAAACGTTTTGTCGATGTTGTGCGCAACGAGGCACGGTAACGTCAAGGCCTAAGTCTGCGCGGTACACTTGCTCGGCTTCTTCATATTGGCCTTGCTCTAATAACAATGCGCCCAAGGCATGACGCGGTGGATGCATCCATGGCCATGGTTCGGAGTAGTGCAATTGTTCACATCGATGTACCGCTTCACGCAAGTGAGAGAATGCTAATTCGAAATTGCCGTTATGGTATTCCAACTCACCCAGAAGCATCATTTCCCCTACACCTAATGTACGCAGAGCGGGATTGTTGAACAGCTTCCTATCACTTGGGATGCGTTCCAGGGATTGGTAAAACAGTTCTTTTTGTTCGTTTGCGGATTCAAGCTCCTTTAATGCGGCAAACGCGATGCCCTTAGCGTAATGGTGCATTGCAGTGGATACACAATATAACAACCGGTTTTCTGGCATCGGCGCATCGACAATTTCTTGCCATTTCCCAAAACGCACCAACACGTGCATCTTCATAGCGTAATAGCCTTCCATAGTGCCGGCGATGTAGGGTTTATCTTTAAGGTTAATCACGTCCGGTGGTAGGTTTTCACATATTTCTATCGCTGCAGCCATTGCCGGTTTAAACTGCCCTAAAAACATGCAGGTATACATCATCAGGTGTAAATCATGGCACCGCGCAGTCGTGTAGTAGTTATGCGGTCCCGCATACGCAAGATACTTGCGGTTAACACTAATGGCTTGTTCGCTAACTGCTTTGGCTTTTTCGTAATTACCACACAGCACATAGATATGCCCAGGCATATGCAGGGTATGCCCAGCATCTGGGCATAAGCCAAATAATTGATCCGCGGAACCCATGGCCAGTTCCGGCGTGGTAGACATCTCTAGTAAGTGGATATGTAAATGCAATATTGCCGGATGTTGGTCAATACCTTGATTGTCTGCCAGTGCTATAGCGTGTTCACAAAGTTTAATCGCCTCAATCGTATCAGCACCACTTGTTGGTAATCCTGTGTGCACGTCCCACAAGTCCCATGGTGTACGCGTCATCATTGCCTCGATAAACAATGCCATGACATCTTGATTGTCAGGGAAATCTTCATTGACTTGCCGCATCGCATCGGCATAAGCATCGTCCCAATGGTCAAATTCATCAACGGGCACCGCTTGCGCCACTTGAACACGTTGAGACAGTGCTGCAACCAAGGCTTGCTCCATTGGTGGAGCATTGCTAGCCAGAACTATCGCTTGGTCGAGATGCGATCGGCAAAAGGCAGTACATTCAGATTGCTCACCCAATGAAAAATCACGCCAGGGCATATTGTAAAAAGGCCCAGCTGCGTAAACGATGCCCCAATGCAACATGGCGCACTGCGGGTCGTGTTCAAGCCCTTTTTTGAAACACGCTAAGCCTTCTTCTTGATTGAAGCCAAAACACCAGTTAATGCCTTGGTCAAAAAAACGCTGAGCATCTGCCGACACTGTGCTAATTTTAAACGCGCGGCTGCCTAAATCGAATGTCAGCACGGATGGGGTCTCTTTATGTCGTTTATGTTATCTATCTGTTTGTCATGTTACATCGTTTAATGGCGTATTTTCAACACTCTGAACCGGTATCATGGGTGCCTGCATCACAACACTGGAACTCTGAGAGAAATGACCACTGTTAACCTAAATCTTAAAGAAATCTATTCCCTGGCGCACAGTACGCTACTGTCAAATGGATGTGATGAAGCTAATGCGTCAGCGGTAGCCGATATTGTGACACGAGCTGAACGTGATGGATCACACTCGCACGGCCTATTTAGAATGCCGGGTTATATAAAAGGGCTTCGTAGTGGCAAGGTCGATGGCCAGGCCAACCCGGCTATCATGAAAAAAACACCCGCTATCATCAACGTAGAGGGTCATGGTTGCTACGCGCCATTGGCGCAAGCAGTTGGTCTACCAGTTTTAGCGGCGGCCGCTGACGAGATCGGCATTGCAGCCTTATCCTTAACCGGTGTTCATCATTTCGCGGCACTATGGCCCGAAACCGAATACCTCGCCGACCGTGGCTTAGTCGGTGTTGCCTGCACCGTATCCCAACCCACAGTCGCACCAGCAGGCTCTACCCAAAAGCTCTTTGGCACTAACCCTCTTTCATTCGCTTGGCCGCGTCCGGGCAAGTCTCCTGTGTGCTTCGATATGGCGACTTCCTCCATGGCGTTAGGTGATGTGCAAATAGCGGCACGAGATGGCAAAGTGGTGCCACTGGGCACGGGGCTAGACTCTGAAGGCAACTCAACTACCGATCCTGCAAAAATTGCAGCCGGTGTGCTGCTGCCGTTTGGCGGTTACAAAGGTTCAGCCATATCCATGATGGTTGAACTACTGGCAGCAGGCCTCACTAGCGAAACATTCAGTTTTGAAGCAAAAGAGAGTGACAACAACGATGGCGCACCACCAAAAGGTGGTGAGATGATCATCGCCCTATCACCACAGCTCATCGCTGGCGACGGATGGGAGGAGCATGTTGAATTGTTTATGGATCGATTAACATCGTTGGAGGGTGTCCGCTTGCCAGGAGAACGGCGGCATAAAAACCGTTTAGACACCGGCACGCGGTCGATTAATCAGGCACTCGTAGAAACAATTCGAGGGCTCGCATAACCGTAGTCACCATATTGTTACCAGAGCTGATCGCAACTCAGGTGATTGTTATCATGGTTAATTCCACGCAGTAAACGCGTACGTGCTTCATACGAGGCGGCCAGGCTTTCAGCTAAATTTAACGCTTTGGTTAGCTCGTGGTTACAGAAATAATTCAGCTGGTGCGCCGCGAGTTCAACCTGTAGATTCAAGCGTATCAATCGGTGTATATTGGATGCGTCAACAATCTGGTTTATATCACCCACTGTGATATGCCAACACTTAACCATAGGAAGCTACAAACGTGAAAGCTGTTGGAATAGTTAATTATCTACCCGTTGAAGATAACCAAGCATTTGTTGACTTCGAATCTGACAAACCTAGCCCTAGCGGACAAGATTGTCTAGTTGCCGTTAAGGCAATTGCCGTCAACCCGGTTGATACCAAGGTAAGGCGTGGCCTCACCACCCCACAAGGTACCAGCGAAAATCCACCTAGAGTAATCGGTTGGGATGCCAGTGGCGTTGTTGAAGCAGTTGGCCCTGATGTTACCTTGTTTAAACCCGGAGACGAGGTTTTTTATGCAGGCGATATCACAAGGCCAGGTACTAATTCTGAATTTCAATTAATCGATGAACGAATCGTCGGTAAGAAACCAAGCTCTGTAAACTTTGCTGAAGCCGCTGCACTACCGCTTACCAGCATCACTGCATACGAATCATTTTTTGATCGACTCGGTATCGATCGCGGCGGCGCAAACCGTGGTGATACGTTGTTAATCATTGGTGGCGCTGGTGGTGTAGGTTCGATTGGGATACAAATTGCCAAACAAGCTGGGTTAACGGTCATAGCGACTGCATCACGACCAGAAACCGAAACATGGGTAAAAGAACTGGGCGCCGACCACGTGATTAATCATCACGGCGACATGGTTGAACAGCTTAAAAAATTAGAGCTTGAGCACGTAGATCATATAGCCGTGTTTAACGACATGCGACATTGGGATGCTTGTGTGCAATTGATTCGCCCGCAAGGCGGTATCGTGTCTATCGATGATACCGAGCAACCGATGCCGATGGCAGGAATGAAAACGAAAGCGGCAAGCTTACATTGGGAGTTTATGTTTGCGCGCGCCATGCACAACACACCAGACATGATCAAACAACATGAGCTACTAGATTGGATAGCCGATGCGGTAGATGCTGGAAAAATTCGCACAACGTTAACCGAAGTTATCTCCCCCATCAATGCTGAAAACCTGCGCGAGGCACATCGATTGATTGAAACTGGGCAAGCGAAAGGCAAGATAGTGCTCGAAGGCTATGCATAATAAGCAGTGGCCTAGTTTTTCTAAACAACAGGACGCAGCTATTCATGGGAATGAGTTGGCCTAATCAGGCCCTGGGTACGCAACCTCAATAAAAACAGATCCACACCATGGTAACAAATTAACCCCTTAGCTAACTACATGCACATCGCGAGCGAACTTAGTCAGGCATTCGACTCCTGTTTGCGTTACGGCGACGGTCTCGCTCATCTCTAAACCAATCATCCATCCACATACCCAGCCATTGCGCCTTCTACCAAACGGGCGCTTGTCGCATCATCGCCACTTCAGCATCGCTCTTAACTAGCCGGCACCAGTTAACCAAGAGATCGGCATCAACCCAAACTGCGTCAGCTACACCACGTTGTAAATACTGTAACGATTTAGGCGAGAAAAATAAAGTGTCACTCTCATAACCAATGCGCATACTTTGCAGCCCCAAATCGCACAAATACCCAGCGACAATCGCCAGGGGGTGAGTACCTGCATGCTGTACACAGTTTTCCGGGTACGGCATGACAGAGGATTCAGCTAACCAGGTGGTGAGAGAAACAGCACCAGCATCCATAGCCCGGCCCATCCAAATAGGCTCTGCATCATGCGTGACTAACATCACTTGCGGTACGCAAAACGACCATGCGTCAAATCCTGTTAGCCAATTCATGTTGGCAGGATCGCCCACTAACAATGCATCTAACTGTTGGTCTGCCATAGCTGCACGTACTGTAGCCAGCCGTTGGTGGTATTCGTCTTTAGTAAAAGGCGCTGCCATTAGTTAACCCCTGCGGTTGCGTAGTGAGCATTAGCTTGCTAACACTTCGTTGATCGCAGCAACAGTCGCCTCAACTACAATATCAACCTCTGCCGCGGTAATGCACAGCGGCGGCGATAATCCGATAATGTCTCCCTGAGGCATTGCCCTGGCGATAACATTACGTTTTAACATCCCAGCCACTACTGTTGGCCCGACTTTTTTATTTGGTGAGAAAAACTCACGAGCATTTTTTTCTTTTACCAGTTCGACTGCGCAAAGCATACCCTCGCCGCGCACCTCGCCTACATGGGGATGATCAGCTAAGGCCTCAGAAAAACGTTGATTTAAATATTTACCGACGGTACCTGCGTTTTCGACCAGTCCTAACTCATCGATCAAGTTTAAGTTAGCCACACCTGCCGCTGCGCAAATAGGATGAGCAGAGTATGTCCATCCATGGCCTATCGGGCCATATTTGTCAGTGCCTTGCCCAAGCACTTCCCACATACTCTTACTAACGATGGTACCTGACAGTGGTGCATAGGCGGAGGTTAAGCCTTTAGCAATAGTTATCAGGTCGGGTTCCATCCCATAGTGGTCTGATCCAAACATACTGCCAAGCCTGCCAAAGCCTGTGACTACTTCATCAGCAATTAACAAAATATCGTACTTGTTGAGCACCGCCTGTATTGCAGGCCAATAACCTGCAGGCGGTGGCACCAGCCCACCAGTACCCAACACAGGCTCGCCAATAAACGCTGCGATGGTATCTGCACCTTGATCCAATATCATGGCCTCAAGATGTTGGGCGCAATCAGCTGAAAAGGCTTCTTCAGACATCGACTCATCTTTACGACGAAAGTAGTAAGGTGCCTCCGTGTGCAACACCGGCGCAAGAGGTAAATCGAATTGCTTATGGAAAAGCTCTAGCCCGGTTAACGAACCCGACATTAAGCCCGAGCCATGGTAACCGCGCCACCTTGAAATGATCTTTTTCTTTTTAGGTCGATCAAGTACATTGTTGTAATACCAAACTAATTTAATATTGGTTTCGTTGGCATCGGAACCACCCAATCCAAAGTACACACGGCTCATATTTTTAGGCGCACGATCAATAATCATTTTAGCCAAGGTAATTGATGCTTCAGTGCCGTGGCCTACATAGGAATGGTAATAACTAAGTTCTCGTGCCTGTGTAGCAATAGCCTCTGCAATCTCTTGCCTACCATAACCCACATTCACGCAATAGAGCCCAGCAAAAGCGTCAAGCAGACGGTTGTTCTCACGATCAGTGATATAGACGCCTTCGCCACCGGTGATAATGCGATTGCTTATCTCACCTCGGGCAAATTGCCCCAAATGCGTAGAAGGATGGAAAAAATGCTCGTGATCCCATTGGCTGAGATGATCGTTTTTTAACATGAGTATTTGGTCGATGTTGGTGGCTAAGGCACTAGGTTGCTCATAATTTTTAGCCTTGTCAATTGTCCTTCACTAATCATGATCCAACAACGCCAAATCAGTTACCCAGACGCGACAGATGGTGGCAAGTGCCAATAAAACAGTCGATAATGAGCGCACCAGCTCATGCGCCTGCACTGAACAACCTGGAGATCAAGCTGCTGTGACAACTACGCCTACACTGAATTTCTCAGCTGAGGAATACCAAGCCCGAATCGCTAAAACACGTGCTGCGATGAGTGAGCGAAATATTGAGCTGATGATCGTATCAGATCCATCGAACATGGCATGGCTTACGGGCTATGATGGTTGGTCATTCTATGTGCATCAATGCGTGCTGCTTTCTTTAGAAGGCGAACCCGTTTGGTATGGCCGTTCACAGGATGGTAACGGCGCTAAACGTACTTGCTTTATGCAGCACGACAACATCATTGGGTACCCTGATCACTACGTCCAATCAACAGAACGTCATCCCATGGATTACCTCAGCGAGCAATTGCAGGCCCGCGGTTGGGATGCATTATCCATTGGCGTAGAAATGGATAATTACTGGTTTTCGGCAGCGGCGTATCAGTCGCTACAACAACACTTACCCAAGGCTAAATTTAGCGATGCCACTGCATTGGTAAACTGGCAACGTGCTGTAAAATCTGAAACGGAACTCCAATACATGCGCACTGCCGGCAAAATCGTAGAGCGCATGCATCAACGCATTGTTGACAAGATCGAACCCGGCATACGAAAGTGCGATTTGGTAGCGGATATCTACGATGCAGGATTACGCTATAACGATGAGATTGGCGCTGGAGGCGACTACCCCGCTATCGTGCCCCTACTGCCCTCTGGCCCCGCTGCAGATGCACCGCACCTGACATGGGATGATCAACCAATGCAGTCAGGTGAGGGTACCTTTTTTGAAATCGCTGGGGCTTACCGCCGTTATCATTGCCCATTATCGCGCACCATTTTTTTAGGTGAGCCTACTAAAATATTCTTGAATGCAGAAGCAGCCATCCTTGAAGGCATGGCAGCTGGGCTTGAAAAAGCACGCACAGGAAACCTTTGTGAAGATGTCGCCATCGCGTTTTTCGATGTACTAAAAAAGCATGGCATCAACAAAAACAACCGTACCGGTTACCCTATCGGTATTTCTTATCCACCAGATTGGGGCGAACGCACTATGTCACTACGCCCTGGTGATAAATCAGTACTTGAAAACAACATGACGTTTCATTTTATGACTGGCCTTTGGATGGACGGATGGGGATTTGAGATTACCGAAAGCATTGTGATTGGCAATAGTGAGCCGGAGTCTTTAGCCAACTTTCCACGCAAACTAATTGTCAAAAAATAAGCCTTGTAAACTATGAACGAGACCGTAAACCGTGCGATCGAAATTCTCGAAAAGCTTGTGAGCTTTGACAGTATCTCCGGCAAACCAACTCACAACATTATTAGCTATGTACAAAGCTATCTAAGCGATCACGGAATCCACAGCACGCTAAGCTACGACGACGATGGCGAAAGGGCCAATATATTTGCCACCATTGGCCCCAGGATTGATGGCGGCATTGTATTAAATGGGCACACAGACGTTGTTCCGGTAGTTGGGCAAAACTGGTCTACTGACCCCTTTGTGCTTACGCGTAAGGGTGATCGACTACATGGCCGCGGTTCGGTCGATATGAAAGGGTTTCTTGCTTGCGTGCTGGCTTCAGTACCATTATTTGAATCCACCAAACTGACTAAACCCATTCACATTGCGTTTACCTACGATGAAGAGATCGGCGGATTGGGAATGCCGGTTTTACTTAAAAGCCTGTCGACAGAGTCATTTCGCCCTGATATTTGCATTGTGGGTGAACCCACTGAAATGAAATTAATTACCGGTCACAAAGGCGGTTATGAAATGCTAACTAAAATTTCTGGCTTTGAGGTACATTCATCTAACCCGGCCATTGGCGTAAACGCAATTTCCGCAGCCGTTAAAATCATTGCAAAAATTGAAGCAGTTGCTGATAGGCTGGCTGCCAAACCCTACCCTGGTTCACCGTTTGAACCACCGTACTGCACCATCAACGTTGGCACTATTGAAGGCGGCACTGCCAGTAACGCTACCGCAGGTTGGTGTAACTTTAAATGGGAATTCAGGCCTATGCCTGGCGAGGACGGCGCGAAACTGATAAATGAAATTGAGCGATACGCATTAAACGAAATTCTGCCTCCAATGAAGGCGGTCAATGCCGAGGCTGATATCAAGATCATCACCGAAGCGCCCGTTCCCCCTTTAGATGATTCTAATGCGGCGCTTGCGACAACCTTCGTGAGTCAGATTACCGGCTTAAACAGTCGCAATGTTGTGTCGTTTGGTACCGACGCTGGATACTTTAGTGACGATGGAATTTCGACAGTAGTCTTCGGGCCGGGCAGTATCAGCCGCGCTCACCAACCAAATGAGTACATAGAAGTTAACGAGATTGCGGAGGGCTTAGCGTTTCTCGAAAAAGTTGCACAGAAACTAACTCAGTAACAGCTCTGCCACCTGGGTGCTTAGGCTTTAGCCTCTAACCCATCGGCTGCAACTTGCACGGAGCTAGTGATCAGTGAGTTTGTCGTTAAATTAGCGTCCCATCAACCTATCATCAAATGGATAGGTAGAAAGATTCTCGTAACCATCTTCAGTTATTAACACCTGATCTTCAAGCTTAATTGAGAAATCCCCGCCTTCAGGACTAACCAACGCCTCCACACACAACACCATTCCGGCTTCTAACTCATAGTCGTAGGCGCCATCGACCATTTTATCTGGATAGGCTACCAAGGGCCATTCATCACACAGCCCCACTCCATGCATGAGGCAACCGTATTTTTGTTTTTGATATTGTGGGGCAAGCGTGTGGGAATTTCGGCAAAGTTCCTGAATATTAAGTCCAGGCTCGAGCATTTCCATGTTAACCATGATGTGCTCATGCCCGTGCTGCATCGCAGAAACCATTTCAGCAGGAGGCGCTTGGTCTCCCACCCACCAACTGCGACTCATATCAACACAAATACCATAGCTACCAATTAAGTCGGTGTCAAAACTAACTATCTCATTATTTTGCGCGATACGTTGTCCACACTCTTGGAACCAAGGGTTGGTTCTAGGCCCTGTGGCCAGTAGTCGAGTTTCAATCCACTCACCACCACGGCGAATATTCTCAGCGTGTAGTACAGCCCAGATATCGTCCTCGGATACCTTCTGTGTGGGAATATTATTGCGCGCAAACGCTTCCATCGCACCCACGGCGGTTTCACAGGCATGCACAGCACAGCGCATGGCTAAGATTTCGTCAGTGCCCTTTACCGATCTGCATTTTTCAGAGAGTTCTTCCCCCGGCACCACTTTAATGTTTTGGGCTTCGAGTGCACGAAGGCCATGCAGCATAATCTTATCAACACCAATACGCCTGTTATTACCACCGTGCTCTTCAAGCAAAATACGCACCTCATTTGAAAACACATCAGCTGCAACATCCACTTTATCACCACGATCAAAGTAGAATAAATCAGCGCCGGAGCGTTGCTCACGGACTAATGGATTAAACGTGGATAAAAACGGTGAATTTTTGTAGTCCCAAATCACCATATAGCCATCGGCACACAACAACACTGCGCGAAACATATTGTGCGTATTCCACAATTGCATATTGGTGCTATCGGTGGAGTAACGAATATTGAGTGGATCAAACATCAACATGCCGCCATAACCCCGATCAACAATGTGTTGCGTTAAGCGCTTCCAGCGAAACTCACGCATAGCTTGAAGATTAGGCAACGTTAAACCTGCATCTGCCCATTCCGAAAAGGCAAGCTGAGTAGGCCCTATCTCAATACGATTATCATTATTGGGAGAACCATCAGCCAAGGTGTCACCACAAGTTGGATTAATCTTACGTTGATCTCTGTAGGGATTAGGGGTTATTGTTTTGTCCAGCATAGTGGGTACCTTTGTGCACACGAGGTAATGATGTTTGACCACAGGATACCCCCACGTAGCAGACCGTTCAAGCTTCAAGCCAACCATGTGGAATTAGCTAGCGGATGATGCATGGTAGTTACTCGCGAATGTGCTACCCGTCAGCGCCAAAACAATTACGATGCTTAAAGCGACAAACCAACAACAACTACCAAGGTTGGGCAGCATTTTAATTGTTCCCATCTACCTTTTTCTACAAATAACGTTCTCTAATTGTAGTTACCCACAATAGCCAAAGAGACGATCACGGATTATTGTGTCTGCAATATCACCGGGCAATAGTTTTTGCCAATCACCTTCCCCGTTGGGTAGCTGTGACAAAATATCTCTTGAGTAAATACGCAGTAATTCTTTGTCACTGCAATCTATACCGAAAATATACTTGTTTTCGAGTAAATGCTGATACAAATGTTTAAGATGATCTGGCACTGAGATTGTAGTGAAGTCTTTGACCTCATCTTTTTCATCTAGTTCCGGGTAAACAAACAAACGGGTGTGATCAGGAAACAACTTACCGAACGCTTCGAGAATACCGCCTTCCATACCTTCGTAACGATCTTCATCAAAGATCTCCTTTACGTTGATCATGCCCAACACGATGCCGATTTGCATATTCGTGTATTGCCTGAAATAGGCACGCAATGAAAAGTAACGTGTATAGCTGGATATCATCACGCTATAGCCCAGTGAATTGAGTAAACGCATGCGAGCAATCAAATCATCTTCGGGCACCATCAAGTCGACACCCTGCTGATCGTTCAACGATATCTCTGCCATCACAACAGTGTTTTCAGCAGTCACATCCGGTAGCTCTTGGAATGACGCGAAGCCCTGCTCGATCATGTCCACATTAAGGCGTGTAACTGGCTTGAACGAGCCACGTATGGTGAGAATATTCTTTTTGTATAGCTGCTCAGATGGGACTGCTACAGTACCATCAGGTTTAAACATTATCGCCCGCGTTTTGTTAGTGCGAATGAGATGAAGGTTTATGGCTCTGTTATCCACCTCTTCTTCAAAGTATGGACCAGTAAAATCAATCGAATCAATCTCTATTCTATTTGAGGCTAGATTATCTGTTAATGACTCAATAAGCTTACGAGTATTGTCAAAGTAGAAGTACGCGCCATAAATAAGATTAACGCCCAGTACACCTAAGCTTTCTTGTTGGCGTTCAACTGAGTAGTCAAGCATGCGTGTGTGCACAATAATTTCTGAAGGTTCAGCACCAGGATACATTTGCAAACGCACACCACACCAAGCATGGCATTCGTTATTCTTTCCGTAGCTCTTCGCCGACACCGTCGCTGCGTAAGAGAAAAAACGGGATAGCTTGGAGCGGGTATCTTTAACTCGCTCAGCGACGAGTTTAAATTCCTTTTCCAACATGGCTTGAACGCGCACTTTACTAACATAGCGCCCGCCTTCCTGTTTACCGTAAATGGCATCAGAAAATTGCATGTCATAAGCCGATATCGTTTTAGCCACGGTACCAGCAGCGGCACCGGCCATAAAGAAATGGCGGGCAACCTCTTGGCCTGCACCGATCTCAGCAATTGTGCCGTATTTTTTTTCATCGAGATTAATACGCAGCGCTTTACCGCCGGTAGTGCGATCGCTTACGTTATGACCAAACTCGCCTTCAATAAGGCTCATGGAATGTTCCACATCAGTAGTCAAAATAAATCCGAGGCACTAGTGCCATTGCTGCTCTTTGGGGACTAATCTTGCCATATACGTGCCACGGGTATTCAATACAATTCAATACAGGGTTAGTTCTGCTAAATTCAAGCATAATATTGTCAACATAGTGGCACATACCACCATCAAAGACCTGCAAAGCGGCTCACCAAATCGCATCAAGACACTTGTGCTCCCGGTCAGTTTGAGGGCATCATTCTGCATCAGCGTTATGACGCATCAGAGAAACATACATGGCATCGGAACACAACAAACCCAGACGTAGGCGTCGTCGCCCTAGCGAAGGCTCAGCTGCGAGCGCGTCAGCTCCATTCGAGCAGCTGCCCTGGCAGCAACTTACGATGCCATTTAATCCAACAGTGGTGGCAACGGAAGAGCAATTGGAGCTGATTCACGATGGCTCAATGCGCGTGCTAGAGCAAATAGGCATCGATGTATTGCTGCCAGAAGCACGCGAGATGATGGTGGCAGCCGGCGCCACCGCTGATGGTGAGCGTGTACGATTTGGGCGCGAGCTAATAGCCGAGCTCATATCCTCGGTGCCTGAGCAATTCACTATGCATGCGCGTAATCCTGAACGCAATTTTCAAGTGGGAAAAAACTTCGTCAATTTCGGCACCGTGGCTAGTGCCCCCAATACCAATAGCATAGATGGTGGCCGTCGCCCTGGTAACCATGAAGACTTCAAAACTTTTATGCGATTAATGCAGTCTTTAAATATTTTGCATTTCACTTCAGGCTACCCAGTAGAACCGGTGGACATACACCCATCGGTACGGCACTTACATTGTTTGTCAGATTGCGTCACGCTTACCGACAAAATATTCCATAGTTATAGCTTAGGTCAACAGCGCAGCCTGGATGCTCTTGAAATAGCGCGTATTGGCCGTGGCGTTAGCGAAGAGCAATTCGCTCAAGAACCATCGATTTTTACCATTATCAATAGCAACAGCCCACTCAAGCTTGACGACTACATGCTCCAAGGCATTATCGAAATGTCGAGCCGTAATCAACCGGTGGTGCTTACGCCTTTTACACTGGCAGGCGCGATGGCGCCGGTGACTGTTGCGGGCGCACTAGTGCAACAAAACGCAGAAGCATTGGCAGGTATTGCGTTTACACAAATAGTCCGTAAAGGCGCACCGGCGGTTTATGGCGGCTTTACATCTAATGTTGATATGAAATCTGGCGCGCCAGCGTTTGGCACGCCCGAATACGTGCTTGCCGCTCAAATCAGTGGTCAGCTTGCACGCCGGTACAAAATGCCATTTCGTTCATCCAATGTATGCGCTGCAAACAGCGTAGATGCTCAAGCAGGCTACGAATCCACCATGTCGCTGTGGGGTGCAATAAGCGGCGGCACCAACTTTGTGATGCACGGTGCAGGTTGGATGGAAGGTGGTTTAAGCGCTTCGTTTGAAAAAATGATGGTCGATGCCGACTTACTGCAAATGATGTCAACGTATATGAAAGGTGTAGAGATCACCGAAGAGAGCTTAGGGCTTGATGCAATATTGGACGTTGGCCCCGGTGGACACTTTTTTGGTACTCCGCACACCATGTCACGTTATAAAACGGCCTTCTACTCTCCAATCATTTCCGATTGGCGTAACTTTGAAAGCTGGGAAGAAGCCGGTAGCCCAACTGCGGTACAAAAAGCTAATCGCGTATACAAACAATTACTAACAGAATACGAACAGCCAGCATTAGATGCATCAAGCCGTGAAGAGCTAGCAGCATTTGTGGCAATGCGCGTAGAGGAAGGCGGCGTTGCTACCGATTTTTGATCATCTGCCCGACTACTTTACCGGTGCGTCTGCATGGCAAGGCCAGCAGCTGCGAGACACGCCAGCCAAGTGGATCTACACGCTCAGCGGTGAGGAAATTAAAAGCCTTGAAGCTGCGGCAACACACTATCTCTCGCTTGGTCGCGATATCGGTGAAATCAGCCCAAAAGATTTCCCCTTAGGAGGTTTTGCTGATCATGTGCAATCCCTACAGCAATCGTTATTAAACGGCATTGGTTTCGAAATCATCCGCGGATTGCCAATAGAAGGTTATACAAAGGAGTTTGCCGCGACGATATTCTGTGGTGTTGGCAGCCACTTGGGCACCGCTAGATCGCAAAATGCACAAGGCCATATTCTTGGCCACGTACGCGATATCGGCGCCGACGCAAACGATCCTAATAGCCGAATCTACCAAACCAATGAGCGCCAAACTTTTCATACCGACAGTGCCGATGTGGTGGCATTGATGTGTTTAAACACAGCACAGAATGGCGGTGATTCATTGTTAGTTAGTGCTGAAACGATCTACAATAAAATGAAGGCGACCCGCCCTGACCTATTGGCCGTACTGTTTTACCCAATTGCCACAGACAGGCGTGGTGAAATCCCTGACGGCGCTAAGCCTTATATGGAAATACCCATATTAAGCTGGCATGAAGAGCACCTAACGGTTTTCTACCAACGACAATATATCGAGAGCGCACAGCGATTTGAAAACGCCATACCACTCACATCGCACCATATAGCAGCCTTGGATATGTTTGATAAACTTGCAAATAATCCAGAGCTGCACCTAAGTATGAGCCTGGTGCCAGGTGATGTGCAGTTTGTCTATAACCATTCACAGCTCCACGATCGTACTGGTTTTATAGATTGGCCTGATGTCAACAAGCGTCGCCATATGATGCGCTTGTGGTTATCACTTGCCGGCGATCGTTCACTACCTGAATGCTTTAAAGAACGTTATGGTTCGATTGAGATTGGCAACAGAGGTGGCATTGTTACCGCCAATACGGTACTACATGCACCGCTTGATTAAATTTGACTAACTACATTAGAGCTAGCCTAAGCCTCGCTGCTCTTTTCAACTACCAGTATTGCCACGCCCAGAATAATCACTGAACCGCCCAGCAACGTCAGGGTTGTAAGCTGCTCGCCTAAAAACAAGGCACCGCCCAATACTGATGTCACTGGCGTTAACAGCAGAAAGGAACCAACTCTACTTGCTGGGTACCGCCCCAGCACGTGATACCAACAGCCGTAACCCACCGCCGTCATGATTACGCCTAAATACAATACCGTTAGCCATGTGTTGGTGTCAGCCGCTCGCAATACATTTATATGATTCGACTCAAACAGCAAGGACGTGATAAATAATTGTGGCGCCGCCAGCACTGCAAGCCAAGCTGTAAGAGTCAGGCCGCCTAAACGCAAATATTTTCTGACAATAATTTGCCCCATGGCCCATAGGAAACCACCTGTCATCACCATCGCTATGGCACTACCTTTGCCGTGTAGTTGAGGTTGGTCAGAAATTAGATAGATGCCAAAAAAAGCGATCACCATACCCAACACTTTTTTGAAGTCTAGTTTCTCCTTTAATGCAACAGCCGCCAACAATACTAAGAACGGCACCTCCGCCTGCACGATAAGCGCTGTGGTACCAGCATCTAGATAACGTAAGCCATTGAAGGTAAATCCGTACTGCATGGTAGCGCCCACAAGTGCCACGTAAAACAAGGTGCCCAACTGGGCTTTTGGGAATGGAACAAACCAGACCAAGGCTAATGCCGCCACCGTGAACCGTAACGCCATCAGAAAAATGGCCGGGAAATCCGCGACTACCGGCTTGGCCACAACCAGCCCGATACCCCAAACTACAGGTACTGCGATCGCTATCAATACGTCTAAAGATTTCAACAGAGCAGCTAGTCAGTTAAACGGGGAGCCGGTGCGCCGACTATAAGCGCATGGAGCAATATGTCCAGCATCAAATATTGGCAAACAAAATTATTAGGGGACAGACCACGATTAATTAGCGATTTATCCTTAATAATTTGTTAATCGTGGTCTGTCCCCTAATAATTTGGTTCTTGAGACAGCAAAAGCTAATGGTTTAGAGCCTTATGCGTACCTGCAGCACGTTCTTGCACATATCACGGACGCGGATGAGGCATCACTCGATGCGCTCATGCCGTGGAATATGAAATAGGTGAAGGTTTAAACGCCAGATACCCTGTTATGCTGGCGCTTACCCATGGTCAAAGCACTCAGATATTCCCGCCAAGCTCGATTTACGCAGGCTTAGAAATGGTAGCCTCAGTGATTGGTGTCGGGCTCTTTCCACTGCCGCTGAGCAATATCTGAATGAGTCACTATTGAGTGAGTAAAGTTACGATGGCACAACAATTTCCATGGTCTGCTGAAACGGCAAGCGGTCGCTTGGCGACAAGTAAAAACAGAATTAATTCAGATGAGCCAGGCGTGAAGCACGTGTTTACCCAGACGTTCTTTGACGAAGCGGATACACAGGCTTCAAAAATAGAAGAATATTCTGGATCACCTCTTTGTGGCGCGCTAGTCTCTGTGAAAGATCTTTTCGACGTAAAAGGTTATGTCACTAAGGCCGGAACAACCTTCATGGCAGACGATCCTCCTGCCCGTGCTGATGCACCCCCTATTAAAAACCTTCGGGATGCTGGCGGCATTCTCCTAGGACACACCAATATGACAGAGCTGGCCTACTCTGGGCTGGGGCTAAACCCACACTATGGCACGCCAGAAAGTGCAATAGCGCCAGGATGCATACCAGGCGGGTCAACTGCTGGGGGAGCCGTCTCCGTTGCACGCGGAATCGCAGATATTGCAATGGGAACTGACACCGGTGGCTCATTGAGGATACCCGCAGCTTTTAATGGCATTGTTGGGTATAAACCCAGCCAAAATACAGTATCTCGTCAAGGCTGTAAGGCCTTGTCCAAAAGTTTAGATAGCGTAGGCCCCATGGCGAAAACAGTTGCAGCTTGCGAGCAGGCTTACAAAACAATATTCAATGGAGCAAGCAACTCAGGGTTAGCGGTGGACAGAGATTTTATCATTCCAACTAATTTTGGTATGGATGATTTAGAGCAGCGCGTGGAAGCAGCCTTTGAACGAGTGGAATCGACATTAAAAAAATGTGGGTATAAGGTCGAACGAAGACCCATCGATTCCCTGGATGCTCTCAAACAACTCGCGATCTGGCAATTTGCATCGATTGAATCCAGGAGCGAATACGAAGAAGCCTTTCAAACTAAGAGACACATGATTGACCCTCGTATTGCCGGCCCAACACGTATGGGACGTGCAGATGAAGTCAGTGCAGCAAGTTATCGAAAAACGCTGAACTTACGCCAAAAACTCATTCATCAATTTCGAAATGAAATGGGCAGTAAGATATTGTTGATGCCTACGGTGCCTATCCTGCCGCCTAGTTTTGCAGCGTTAGAAGATGACGATGAATACACTCGTATTAACCTACAGGTACTTCGCAACCCATCAATTGCCAATGTAATGGATTGTTGCAGCATTTCGCTGCCGTACACCCATGCCGAGGCAACCATTGGAATTATGCTTACAACTGGTACAAACCATGATTTAAGCTTGCTTGAACTTGCGGCTGAGTGTGAACAGTTATTTTGTCAATAGGCTTTGATCAGTATCGCTTGCAACTTCATCGTCGTCTACGCAGTAACCAATCATTAGGTAGACAACGATTTAAAGAACCATCTCTGAAACACCAGCAACAAAAGCAATGGCGGCATTATCGTAATCACTATCAGCGCCATGCCCGGTCCTGACTCCTGCCCTATTAACCTAATACCACGCACCAGGGTATACAATGTATCATCCGTACTGATCATCAGCGGCCATAGGTACTGGTTCCACCCAATCATAAAAGCAATAACGAATATCGCACCTGCCCTTGAATACGATAAAGGCACAACGATATCTTTCAGAAACCTGAACGGCCCAGCACCATCCAGTGTGGCTGCTTCTATCAGCTCTTTGGGCAGGGATAAAAAATATTGGCGAAAGAAAAATGTGCCTAGCGCTGCCGCTAAAACGGGCAATACCATACCAACATGAGTATTGATTAGCCCTATCGATGCCGTCACGCTAAAGGTATTAACGAACCGTGACTCCAAAGGGAACAACAGCGTCACAAGAACAAACCAAAATACGGCTTGCTTGCCTGGCATACGAAAAAAAACAATGGCGTAGGCCGTTAGTAATGACAGAACGGTCGTCAGCGTTGCAACACTAATAGCGATAATAAGAGAATTGTTGAGCATGCCCAATGGCGTTATTTGATCCGAAAATCCAGCTTCATAGGTGAATATGCTGCCATAGTTTTGAATGGCTTGGTTACTTGGCAGCCATTGCAAGCCCTGCTGTTGCAGAGTTGAAGTAAAATGAGTGGATGATGCCATTATCACCATTATTGGAGCCAGCATAAATACCAGTCCTAGGCAAAGCACTACGTGGGCTAGCAGCGCTCTAGCATTGCTGTGTCCTGCTACATCCACTGGCAGCGATCAAAGCAAACGTTCACCGGTCTCTTTATTGAATACCATGGCACGCTCAGCATTGAAACCGAGCAATAACGTTGATTCAAGCTCAGGCAACATGTCTTGGCCCGCCTTGAAACAAAATTCTGTTTCTTCATCACCTTCATTCATCGCACCGAGAATACCGCCATAGATAAGATTATCAGATCCGTGTTGCTCAACAATATCGACTCGCATCGGGAATTGTCCGCTATCGTCCAGATGGAGTTCATCGGGGCGAATACCTAATACTAAATCAGTAGACGTGGGCAAATCTGAGAAGCCTGTGAGCTTTACATCTCCACTGATAAGGCGTTGGCCATCGTATGTTGCTGGCAACAAGTTAACTTGCGGTGAACCGATAAATGATGCAACAAACAACGTGGCCGGGCTGTTGTACAGGTCAATCGGTGTACCCATCTGCTCTATCTTTCCATCATTAATGACCGCAAGCCTGTCAGCTAATGTCATGGCTTCTGTTTGATCATGAGTGACGTAGATACTGGTGACGTTCATCCGACGCTGTAAACGCTTAATTTCAATACGCATTTGTACGCGAAGCTTTGCATCCAAGTTGGATAGGGGCTCATCGAATAAAAATACTTTGGGTTCACGAACGATGGCACGACCCATCGCCACACGTTGTCGCTGGCCACCAGAAAGCTCATTAGGTTGACGATCTAAAAAATCTGCTATGCGCAACATTTTTGCAGCGTCAGTTACTTTTTGATCGATCTCCTCTTTCGGCATACCTCGATTCTTTAGACCGTATGACATATTGCCGCGTACAGTCATATGCGGGTACAGCGCATAGTTCTGGAAAACCATTGCAACATCCCGATCGGCTGGAGATACATCATTTATCAATCGATCATCAATCTGAATCTGGCCATCAGTGACACTCTCTAACCCAGCTACCATTCTCAATAAGGTGGATTTGCCACAACCTGAAGGGCCAACAAAAACGATGAATTCACCACTTTTGATATCCATGTCCACACCACGAACGGCGACTGCACCATTGGGGTACGTTTTTCTTACGTTTGTTAGTTGCACACTGGACATTATTTTTCGCTCTCCACAAGGCCTTTTACAAACCAGTTCTGAAATACCAATACCACTAACACCGGCGGCAGGGTTGCAAGGATGGTTAGCGCGAAGGCTTTCTGATACTGCGGCACTTCACCACCTTCAGCTAATATTTGATAAATTTGCTTTATGCCTATTACCAATGTGTAGTTTTCTTCTTTTGTCGTCATGATTAACGGCCATAAATACTGATTCCAACCAACAACAAACATGATGATAAGAATGGCGGCAATCATGGTTTTTGATATCGGTACAAGGATATCCTTAAAAAACCCCCAAGCAGTCGCCCCGTCAAGGCGAGCTGCCTCCAGAAGCTCGTCCGGTACAGAGCGAAAGAACTGACGAAAGAAAAACGTACCTGTGGCAGATGCTATTAACGGCACAATCAGTCCAAAGTGCGTATCTAATAAGCCAAGCCCCGCGACCACTCCGTAGGAAGGAATAATCCGAACCTCTAATGGCAATAATAATGTCATGAAAATAACCCAGAACAAGGGCACAGCAAGCCTAAAGCGAAAATAGACAATGGCGTACGCTGCAAGCATTGAGATAATCACTTTGCCAATGGCAAAACCTATGCCGAGTATTAAACTGTTTTTCAGCATGGTAGTGCCGAGAACGGATTTCATCACACCTCCTTGAACAAACAGCACTTCATTGTATGTTTTTAAGAAATCACCACCGGGCCAAAACTGCAAACCATTTCTGATAATGCTTTCTGCAGAATGAGTTGATGTAGCGAAAGCTACCCACACGGGCAAACTCATGAAAAGCACGCCAACTATTAAAATTGCGTGTGTTGAAATTAGTCGCCAGTTCCACTGTTTCATTTGACCCATCCTCAGTAGTGAACTTTGCGTTCAATAAACCGGAATTGCACCACTGTCAGTGCGAGTACCATGAGCATCAGTACAACAGATTGCGCAGAAGACCCACCAAGGTCTGCGCCTCTGAAACCATCTTGGAATACTTTAAACACCAACGTATTAGTCGCGCCACCCGGAGCTCCACGAGTGGTGGTATCGATAATACCGAAGGTTTCAAAAAACGCATAAGTGATATTGATCACCATTAAGAAAAACGTGGTTGGTGCTAACAACGGGAACGTGATCGTCCAAAAGCGTCGGAATGAGCTTTTACAATCCATCATGGAAGCTTCTTTAACTGATTTAGGTATGCCCTGTAGCCCAGACAAAAAGAAGATAAAATTAACGCTAACTTGCTTCCAAACGGCTATCAGGACAACCACAAAACCTGCATCAAACGAATCCAGCTTATGGTTGAAGTCCCAGCCTATGGCATTGAAGAATTTATATAAATCTCCGATTAAGGGATTGAACATAAGGTTACCCATCAATCCGGCCACTGGCGGTGCGATAGCGTAAGCCCACATTAATGTTGTTTTGTAAGTGCTGGCACCTCTTATGACCTCGTTGGCTTTAACCGCTAACAACAAGGCAAGCGCTAACGATAAGAACGTTACTAAGGCTGAGAATACCAATGTAAACCCGGCAGCTTGTAGCCAGGATTCACTGAAAATTGTGTCTTTATAATTTCTGAACCAAACGAATTGGCTGGATAAGCCCCAAGCATCTTCCAGCAGAAACGACTGATAGATGGCCTGCGCCGCCGGCCAGAGGAAAAACACAACAATGATGATGATCTGCGGAGCAACAAAGAGATAGGGGATTGTGCTGTGCTCAAATTGAACTCTCTTCACAGCATAGCTCCAGGCTTGAGGCGTTGAAACGAGAGTGACGGCTTAACGCCGTCACTCACTTTTTTTGTATAAATATTATTAAACACAACTACAGACGTGTTTACAAACATATTAAAGCTTACTTATACGTATCGTTGAAACGCACTAATAGCGCATTTGACTCTTTTTCCATCGCAGCAAAAGCTTCATCAACCGTTGCCGTACCGGAGAAAATATCATCATAGTGCTTGTACATCACATCACGGATCTGCACGTAATAACCCAAACGATATCCTTTGGTCCACTCTCCACCTGGAAGGCTTAACTGCAAGATACCAATTTCAGCATCAGGAGTGGTTTCGTAGTAACCCTCTTTTTTGGCAGCGGCATAGGCTGCCTGCGTGATAGGTACGTAACCGGTTTCCTTGTGCCAGAACACCTGGTTTTCAGAAGATGTTACGTAGCCAAAGAAATCTGCGATTGCCTTGTACTCGTCATCATCATGACCAGCCATCGCAAATAGCGCTGCACCACCAATAAACGTGCCCGTAGGCTCTTTGGTAATGCTTTCCCAGTAAGGTAGGAAGGTTGTGCCAAACTCAAATTCAGCCGATTTAGTTAGTCCACCAAATGAACCTGAAGAACCCAACCACATCGCTACTTCTTTTTGAACGAATGCATCCTGGTTATCACCCCATGCACGGCCATAAAAACCGTAGAAACCAGCGTCAAGCCATTCCTTAACTTTGCCCCAATGCATTTTCATGTGCTCGTTGTTATAGAGCAACTTTACGTCGGTGCTGTCATAACCATTATTGCCAGTGGCCATTTGAAGGTTGTGGCGACTGTGGAAGTTTTCAGAAAAAATCCATGGGCTATGGCTTTGTGCAAGTGCCGTGTATCCAGCTGCTTTAAGCTTTGGCGCCATTACTTCAAACTCTTCCCACGTTTTAGGCGGAGCGTCGATACCGGCCTTAGCAAACGCGTCTTTGTTGTAGTACAACAATGGCGTTGAAGAGTTAAATGGAAGGCCAATCATTTTGTCATCAGAATCGGCATAGAAGTAACGAACTCCGGGGATGTAATCTTCGATGTTAAAATCAGTCATTAGATCTGCAACTGGCACCGTAGCGCCTTTTGCATTGATGATGGTGGCAGCGCCGGCATCAAATATCTGAATAATATGCGGCTGTTGTTTCGCTCGGAATGCTGCAATGCCTGCAGTCATCGTGTCTTCATAGCCGCCTTTATAAGTAGGCACTACAACGACATCAGACTGACTAGCATTGTAATTTTCAGCGATCTTGTTAACTACCTCACCAAGATTACCGGCATGGGCATGCCACCACTGAATCTCAGTAGCAGAAAAAGCCTGCGTGCTGGTTAGAATGCCGCTGCTTAACGCGAGCGCGGCCAGTAACGGTTTAAATTTCATTTACGTTTCTCCCTGTTTTTATGCAATTGGGTTGGTTGTACAATTTGATACTATTTATTACAAGATTATTAGAACACTAATTGAGTTGTTGCGAAAGACTATCAGGCCTCAGAATTTATCAATCAAAACAACATGTTGATTTCCCCAATTAAAATTCCAACGCAGTCGCCTCCAAACGGGACAATATGTCCCGTTTTGGCTATTTAATTCCAAAACAATTTGCATAGTAGCTTGACGTCGCGGGCCAGTCACTAAACATCCCTTTTACACCGACATCTTGTGCTAAAACGTGCAACGTTTGATAAATAGCGCCATCGTTCTTGATTGCTGGCTTGATCGTTTGATAGTACCAACCTCCACCGCTGCTCAATGGGCCTGAGCGCTCCAATGTCCAGCCAATTAGGTCGAGCCCTGATGCTTTGGCGGCGATGGCGTATTTAGACGGAACGATATTGTCGTCATCATCCAATGTTAACAACATCCACATGGGCGGCGCCAGTATGGGTACACCTGCTTGCGCTAATTCCTCCATTGAGGGCTTCCATGTTTTAGGCTTATTCACTTTAAAACTACGATCACGATAACGCCCATCAAGCCATGCCGCCTGTTTACCAAACTGTGGCGTGTTGCTTAACCAGTACTTAACATCATCTAGATTAAAGCTCTGTAGAAACACATTTACAGGCTCTACGGATTGTTCTAGATATTCATCCACTAGCGCTTGAGCATAGTGCTCTTGCGTCCATTCTTCGCCATCCGCCGCCGTAAAAGGCATAGGCACATCAGCGGCCTTTAACTCTGGAATCATTTTTACACCTAACGAGCTAAATAGTTCAATGCTCTCAGCATGTGTCATCAATGTTCCACTGACTTCGGTAGCTTCAGCATGTGGCGTATTTTTTAACGATAGATAGTCTTCAAGTGTCTTAGCTTTCTTATTGGCCTTGTCGAAGCGACCATTGAGTGTTTTAAACTCCGCGACGGTTAAATCGGAGGTGCAACACTTAACATCACTAAACGGCGTGTCGTTGTTCATATCAGGCGGAACACTGCATTTTTGCGCTAACGGCGTTTGCAGAATATTAGTTGATGAGTGCAAATCACATTGTGAATGCCTACACACCAGTGCGCGGTCTTTTGTAAAGGTGACATCACATTCGATAATACCGGCACCGCTGTTAGCCGCAGCAATATAACCTTCACGGGTATGTTCCGGATACTTAAATGGCGCGCCACGATGGCCAATTGAAAAGTCGCTGCGTACGGCAGCATTAGCGGCACATGCGCCTAACGCTGCACGAAGCTCGCCATCAGGTAGTTCGGCAATTATCTGTGCGGGGCGATCTCCAACGTCAATGGAGTCAGCAGCGGTAAGCATAATCGGAAAAGTGAGCAACAGACAAACGGTTATGACTAACTGATTTATCCGCTTAAAGGTTTTTAGTTTTGTGCGAATCATGCCGACTGGCTCCCTGTAGCTGAGTGAAGTTGAATACCCATTCTGCCTTCATTGGTACCCTTAAAGCAAATAGATACATCCTACACTCGGCTACCAAACTCACTTAGCTATCGATGGGATTTAATTCATTATCTAGTGTTTCTTGAATTTCAACTCTTGCTGGGTTGCGAAGAATCTTAGCGTACTTATATTTGAATGCACCGCTGGAGAGCTCCACAATTTTATCACTCACCCACTTTACATCTAGCATGCTGCTGGTGTCTTCGTCAGAACCATCCCAAAACGGTGTGTTAATGCCGGACGGTGCAGCTATCAGTACCTTACCAATAGCCGTGTCTTAACTAAGGACTCGCCGAACATCGCAAGCCCTGCCTTGACAGCAGCATAAACAGGATCGTATTCATGAGCTTGGTATTGAGATTTGGATGTAATCAGCATGACTTTGAGTGGCGACTCAAGTCTATTATTTAAACGCCGTACCAGTAATGTGGGAGCAGTCAGACCGGTATTCATCATTTGCAGTATGCCTGCATCAGTGAGCTCATCAATATGCCCACGTTGACGAAAACCCGCTGAATAGATGAGTGTTTTGACACCTTGGAATTGATTGAGTAATTTATCGATATCACGCACCAGCTTTTCTGAGTCCGGGGATATATCAAAACGCTCAAATTGAGCACCTTGCAGCTCAGGATTTTGTCTGCCTGTTATGCATACGGTATGACCATCACTAACATAGTGCCGTGCAAGCTCCAAGCCCACACCGGAGGTACCACCAATAATCAGAATATTCTTTTTCAACGTAAGTAAAACCCTTTAGAGGTTGTTGGTTGTGCTTGAGTCCGTAACCACCTTTTAATCATCTTCCAAAAATAAACCAATCACCAGGGTTTGGTCGGGTTGCTTCAGCACCTCTTTGTACATAAAGTAATAGATCATTATCGGCTAGCAAGGCATGACTAAAAGCACTGCCATCGGTATCAACGGTTATTTCGAATGTATTTTGCGCCCCTGTAGTAAATTAGATTGCCATCAAACACATCGTCCCCAGTTACCAATAACTGACCGTCACGATAACCACCAGTTGTTTCACTAGTACGTAGACGTTCATTGGTGACATGACACGTTCATCAGAAACGTAGGAATACTCTATCAACTTATCTTCCTACCTAAGTTGATACAGGTCATTTGGAAACGCAATTGGATCTCAGGCCCAGCATATATCCGGAAAATATTTGGCAATGATATTTAGCTATTTCAGGACTCTAAAAAGAGAGGGACGAGTCTGCCGTAGTGGCACAGTTTTATTTCATGACCGGCCAATGTACCTCTGCTTGCAGTGAATCAGTAAATTGCGTTGTGCACCCCCAACCATCGCATACACCCGGTAAAACCAGCGCCACATAACTACAGTAAATTTATGATGAAAAGCATCGAGCTTACTGATTGAGAGGTGCCTAAACGATATACCATAATCACTAGACATCACGCGTGGTCGCTCGGCAAACGCGACCATGCGATTCTTTTTAGGGCAGTATGATTTCGATAACCCCGAAGTAGGTTTCACCATCCACGTCCAAGGTATTTTCAGCGATTTGCCACACGTTTATGGGGTCGTCACTTGTGCGTGCAACGAGCCGAGCATAGAGCGTCCCACTTGGTAACGCATCTAGCTCTGTTTCAAAGCTGATGAGTTCTGGGTCGTCTGCAATTGCTTCAACCGAGATAACAATATCGTCAGCGCCGAAGTCTACCGAAGTTGATAACTCAAGATCGTAGCTGAGTGTGTTTTTTCTCGTAACATCAAAAGCTGGTGTCCAGCTGATGCGCAAGAGGTCGCCATCAACTTCGGGGTTTTCCAATGATGGTGGCATTGGGATCTCGAAGTCGTTACGCATGTTGTCGTGTATACCCGATACAAATTTGGCGAAATTCTCAGGGATGTTCGGGTTGAACCGATTAAATTCACTGTCAGGCAGTTGCGTCATAAAAGGCTCAACAACATCTCTGTAACGAGTTGCTTTTTCGTTGATGATATCATCGGTTAGCCATGTATTGCGGATAACATCGGCGGCCTCAAGAATTTTTTCGTGAGTACCGGGTAGTTTGTAATACTCTGAAACAAATTTGCTGTTTACGCCTCTTGCATAACCGTAAAACAAGCGTTTGCCTAAGTCATCATTATTAAAACTGTTGCCAAATATACTCTCTGGCTGAAAGGTGCCATCGTAATCCCACGGTAAGAAATAGAAACGAGTGGTGCCAGCTGGATTGTACAAAAAGTAATTGTGAGTGATTGCATCCGTTTGGTGCAGCAGTAAATTTGCTGTTATCCACATCAGCACATTATTGCGATTGAAGTATTGATCGAGGATGGTATCGAAATCCATATTAGGATCATTCATGGCAGTCAGCATCTCGACAACTGCGCTGTGATTATCGCCTCGCTCAATCTCTAAGCTTGTCTCGAAACGATCTTCGTCAAGTGGTTCGCCATTCTCGTCAACTTGTACGTTGTTTAGGTCGCCTTGTGAGAATTGGAAGAACTCGATCTTGTAGACGTTGTCGTCTTTGTCGCGACCTCGGTTTTGTAAATACTCCTTGCCACCAAATTCAACATGTGTAAACAATCCATAATCATCAGGACCGGCACCGTCATCGACCCAAAGGTTAATAAATTGCGTGCGCAGACTCGGAAGATGGGGTAGATCACGCATCAAATCAAACGATAGTTTGTTTCGAATACGAGTGCGTTCAAACGGATGTTTGTTCAGCTGTAAACGTCGCTCGTTACGCCAAAGATCGTTCTTGCTGTCGAGTTTGATGCGAAATGATTTTTGCGGCCCACGACGCGCGGTGTTTCCTCTTTGCCTTAGCGTTGCATTGCTTTCGCTGCCGTCATCTGCAAAATCACTTGATGCGAAGTGTATGGGAATCTCGGCTTTGAAATCGTCGTTGCCGTCGGTGTCGGCAATAACATCAGCGAGCGTGCACCCGGATTGATCGTCTAACTCACATGCGCCTTCGGTAGTAATGGTTCGAATATCAACTCGCAGAACATCCACTGTGTCGTAGCCGTCCTGAGTGTAGAAATCATCGGCATCAATAATGTCTGTGGAAAGCGGTAAGAACACTTCATCCGTGTCCGTATCCGTATCCGTGTCCGTATCCGTGTCCGTATCCGTGTCGGTGCCTTCTTCAGTGATAGTGACGGCCGCTGATGTGTCGCCTGCTGCGTTTAACGCGATGAGTTCATACGTATAGGTTGTGTTGCGTGTTCGGGTGTTGTCAAAAAAGCTTGTGCCATTTTTTGTTTCAAGCAGAATACCGTCGCGATATACCTGCGTGCCTACAACGCCGCCCGATACAGCTGGGCGGTCCCAGAAGAGCTCGCCTGCTGTGCGCGAATATTTGATAAACATGGCATTGTGTGGTACCGGCGGAACAACATCAATCATGCCGGGTGTGTCGTCACCGCCCGTTGTGCTGCCATTTGAGTTTGTCGTAAACGTAACACTGCTCGATGAGGAGCGATTACCTTCGCTATCAATAGCCACTACATCTACGGTGTAGTTAGTGTCGGTGCTCAGCGTGTTAAAAAACGAACTGGTACCTATTGTCGTTTCTACAAGTTCGCCGTTGATACTAACGTCGTAGCTGCGTGCGCTGTCAATCGATCGATCCCAAAATATTTCAGCCGCAGATGAGGAATAAACTTGGGCAACAAGGTTTGCAGGTGAAGCTACCAGAGCATTGTCTGTATCGCCGCCGCCAGAGCTTCTGTCACCACCGACGAATGAAATACTGGTGGGTACTGAACGCTCACCGTCGTTGTCAATGGCGACGATGGCCATCTCATAGTTAGTGCCTGCAACTAGCGCTTCGGTGAAGAAGCTGTTCCCCTCGCGTAGCGCAGCTGCGTTACCGTTTACGCTGACTTCGTAGTTAACGATAAAGCCATCATCGCTTGATCGTTCCCAAAAGAGTTCAGCCGCTCGGTTTGAATAAATCTCGACACGCAGTTGTTCCGGGGTACTGGGTGGTGCGGCGAAAGCGGCTGACCCAAACGTTAATACCAAAAAGGCAATCACATAAGATGTAATTGTCATTTCTTTGGTTTCATGAACACGATAGATGAACGGCTCAAACATGTGGATTTCCTCCGTGGAGCTATGTTATTGAACGGCCTAACAAAAAACGAAGTATACGTGTGGGTGAGCGGTAGGTGTGTTACCAGCAGAAGATAGTTTTTTTGACGGAATTATGCTGAAAAAAATTGTTCAACTATCGTGCATATAAACGCCGGAATACGATAAAAGCTAGTAGAAAGAAACTACTAAAACCCAGCGCTGCTCGTGCTGTAACTTCGCCCTGATTTCCATTGCCGTTTGCTTGAATTTCCTGCACCGAAGGAGTGTCAGTTTTTTGTTGTTCAGTTTGTTCGGCTACTGATTGATCCTGCTCTGAGCTAATTGACTCTTGTACTGGTTCTGGTTCTGGTTCTGGTTCTGGTTCTGGTTC
>JAZGEF010000069.1:0-311634 GCA_036478595.1 Granulosicoccaceae bacterium | reverse complement strand
GATCATATCCAGGTTTATGCAGGGGCTCTCCATCGCTCCAGTTCGTCGCACTAAGCTAGTAAATATTGGCTATGTATCGACAGATCAAGCATTGACTGCAAGAGTTGCAAATGCGTACGCTGAGCAGTATATCGAAAGCTATCTGGACGCTAAGATGGAAATGACTACCAAGGCAACGTCTTGGTTAACGGAGCGTCTAGGCACTCTCAAAGTCACTCTCGATAATTCGAAAGACAAACTTATCAAGTATAAAGAAGCAAACGGTCTAGTTGATGTTAATGGAAGCGTTGGGCGTCTCAATGAACAAGAACTTCTAATGCTGACGACCGAACTGGCGCAGGCTAGAACCGAACTATCGTCAGCCAGTGATGTATTTCGACAAGTTCGCTCGCTGCAATCGTCTCCTGAACTATTGGAGGCGGTTCCGGCAATGCAGCTTGATCCGTTGGTGCAGCGAGTAAAAATCGAGCAAGGTCAAGCTCAACGTCAACTTGATGAATTGCTAAATCGATATGGTGCTCGACATCCTAAAGTGGTTGATGCTAAATCCCAACTCAGCACGCTGAACGCCACACTTGAGGGTCATTTACGTCGTGTTGCAGCCGGTATCGAAAAGGATTATCAACTAGTACGTCAAAATGTAGCAACTATTCAAGCCAAACTTGCTCAAGGTAAGCAAGAAATTCAGGCGATAGGCACTAAAAAATACGGGCTGGATGCGATCGAACGTGAAGTAGCAACTAATCAGGGACTCTACGATACGTTTTTTAATCGAATGAGCGAAGCTCGTTCGGCTGATGGTTTAGAAACCGCCAACGCACGTCTTTCTGATCCTGCAGTAGCTCCAAACGCTCCGTTTAAGCCTAAGAAGCAGCTAATCATAGCGCTTGCTGCGCTCGCATCGCTGATACTATCCGCGCTGATGGCACTGTTGTATGAGCAAATGGATGACACAATAAAGAGCACCAACGATGTTGAAGTTAAGTTGGGGGTACGACTTCTAGGTATTTTTCCCCTTATAAAGGGTGGCATGTTTAAAGGCACGCGCACCTTGCCTCTGAATCCAACCGAAATTGAGGACCCGAAAGGCACATTTTCAGAATCGGTTAATACCGTCCGCACAGCGTTGTGCTTGGACGACGGTGACGCACCTAGAAAGATCATCGTGGTGACATCCTCGGTGCCGGGTGAAGGTAAATCGACTGTTTCAATTAATCTTGCCCACTCTCTGGGACAACTCCAGCGGGTACTATTGATTGATGGCGACATGCGTAGGCCTACAGTGGCAAAGTCGGCTGGTTTTGATAAAAATATTCCGGGCTTAAGTAGTTTGATAACTGGCACCGCATCTGCTCGAGATTGCATCAAACGTGGTGCATTCGATAATTCGGTGGATATCCTGCCTTCTGGCCCAATTCCGAGTCAACCTTTGGAGCTGTTGTCGTCAAAACGATTTGAAAAAATTCTGGGACAACTGGGCCAGCACTATGATCGGATCATTATCGATTGCGCGCCAACTCAAGCGGTTTCGGATGCGTTGGTACTCAGTAAGTTGAGTGACGCCGTAGTGTATGCAGTGAAGTCTCACGATACATCCATGGAGCTAGTGAAGCGAGGCCTGCAACGCTTGGCACAAGTTAATGCCAAGTTGGCCGGTGTTCTGATTACTCAGGTAGATATCGATCGGATCACGTCTTATGGCGGTGATTACTACTACCAAGGGTATTATGACTACTACGGTTACACCGAGAAGGGCCAAAAGTCTCAACGTCCAGACAAGGTACGCTTGTCCAAAGAAGAGCTGTATCAGCTTAGGACTGATGATAGCGATGTGCAACTCGATCTGGATAAGCCAGCAATGGATTTAGCTGCTGCGGGTGGTGTGTTTCATAATGGTGTATTGTTGGCTGATGATGATCCCTATGACAACATTAGTGATCATGCAGCAGAATTTGATCTAACGGCACAACTGGATGAAGAAATGCAGTCGCCGATAGAGCGAATGCGCCGCGATCGTAGTAATTTTAAAACTGCAGGCAACCAAGCTGCTGGTGATGACTTAGATATTATCTAAAGCTACGTACCACTCGAACCTTACATCACGTTTGGCTCTATTCTAAGATTGACATCAAATTTGTCTTTGACACTCTGGCGGATATCCTCCGCCAGAGTCAGTAATTGCTCCCCAGTACCGCCTCCAAAATTCACTAGCACCAACGCTTGTTTTTCATGCACGCCGACAGCGCCGCTGCGTTTGCCGCGGTAGCCTAGCGTATCGATAAGCCAGCCAGCGGCTAGCTTTACCTGCCCATCGATTTGAGGGTAGGCGACTAAATTTGGGTGATCGGCTTTCAACGTTTGATAGTGTGTATCACTAATAACGGGGTTTTGAAAAAAGCTACCCACGTTACTTAAGATATCTGGATCAGGTAATTTCTGTGAGCGTATCTGGCATACTAGCTGGCTAATCGCTACTGCATCGACCTTTTCTATTCTGGCTTCGTCAATTGCCTGCTTGAGTGCGGTGTATTGTGTATTCAGTGTTTGCGACTTAGATAGCTTAAGTGTGATGGATGAAATCGCGTATTCGCCTTTAAGGCGTTTGAATAGGCTGTTGCGATATCCGAACTCACATTCATCGTTAGTGAACGTCCGCCATTCACCAGAAGGTAAATGCAGTGCACGCAGAGAAACCAGGCGTTGATTCAGTTCGATACCGTACGCTCCAATGTTTTGCACGGGAGCTGCCCCCGCAGCGCCAGGGATTAAGCTTAAATTCTCCAAGCCTGAATACCCGTGTTGCAATGTGTTAAGTACTAACTTATGCCAGTTAACACCAGCGTTTGCGGTAACAAGTGAATCGTCTCCGGAGATAGTGTGGTAATCAATGTCTGTGCCTACCGGATGCACAACCAACCCTCTAATATCTTGCGTCAGCACTATATTGCTACCACCACCCAAAACAAATAGAGGCCAGTTGCTTTTTTGTGCATGTTCGCAAGCTTCAGCAATGTCGTCAACCGATTGCGCTTCAACGTAGTGTTCAGCGAAGTGTTCAAAGGCCAGAGTGTTTAAATGTACTAGAGGTTTGTTTTTTTCAAACTGCATTGGCTGATTCGGCGTTAGTTAATCGAAAGTAGCAGGCATTGATTATCAAGGTGTGGAGCGCTTTTAACAATTGCTTGAAGTTGTTTTGCATGGTCTATTTTGTACGAGCCTCTGCTGATCGCAACACCGCAGGATACTTAACACCCAACGTGATAGTTCGCATGATCATCAGTATATAGTACGCCAACCACAAGCCATGGTTGTTGTAGTACTGAACCAGCACGATTGATGCGATTACAAATACAGCAGATGATATCAACATACCGTTTCGCATGGCTCGGGTGTGGGTAGTACCGATAAAAATGCCGTCTAGTAAAAAACTCCATACAGCGATCAGCGGCGAAAAAATAATCCATGGCAACCATTGCCGTGTCATTTCTCGCAGCGGTTCCTGTGTCGTCATGGCGTCTATGATGGGGCCGCCCGCTAAGGCAAACAACGCGATAAATGCCAGCGCGAAGACGCCAGCCCATATAGTGCTGGCGTTAACGGCGCTACTCAGTGCTCGGCGATTGCCTTGGCCCAATGCGAACCCGGTTAGCGTTTCAGCCGCGTGCGAAAATCCGTCTAATGCATATGCCATAAAGTGCAGCATGTTGATTAGCAATATATTGGCTGCAAGAATGTCGTCGCCTTGCTTGGAGCCCATTACGGTAAGCCAGTAAAAAGCAGCCGTAAGGCACAGGGTGCGGATAAACAAATCACCGCTTATCTGTAAGAATTCCATCAAGCGTGCAGGGTCAGCAATCCAGCTTTTTACAGGATTTCCTGCCGCGGCATTGTTGCGACGAATAGCTGAGAGTGTGCCACTCATACTTAGCGCTGCAGCAAGTGCTATGTATTCGCTAATGACGGTGGCTGTTGCTACGCCCCTGATGCCCCAATCGGTGTAGTTAAAAAACCCAAGATTTAGCCCAATATTAGTGACGTTCAGTATCAGTTGCAGGCTAAAAATCGCGCGCATGCGTTGTTGGCCAATCAAGGTGCCGGAAAGCGCATAGGTCATGAGGGTGGCGGGGGCTGACCAAATACGGATGCGGTAGTAGTCGGCAACCAGGGTGTGTACCCGTTCAGAGCTCTCCATAAGTGCTAGGCCAAGCCAAAGAAGATATTCACTGGCCAGGATTAAGATAAGGCCTAATAAGAGCGCCAGCAGCAGCGCACGCAGCCCAGTGCGTTCAGCCTGTAGCGGGTTGGCAGCGCCGTGCGCCTGTGCTACTAAGCCGCCAGTAGCCATGCGCAAAAAACCGAAAACCCACAGAATAGAGCTAAACATCACCGCGCCAATACCCGCGGCCGAGACAAAGGCAGGCGAGTCCATGCGCCCCATTACGGCAGTATCCACAATGCCAACCAAGGGCACCGTGCTGTTAGACAGAATGATCGGTATCGCCAAGAGCAGGACACGCTTGTGCCAGCCGGCTGTGTTGCTCGGCAGCGTAGGAGGTGATGTCGGGGTCAAGTGCTATCGCTGGCAAGGCGGGCTTACCGAGATAATAGGCTTTTTTATTGGAGGTGTGGAAAGTTTACAATCAGTGGTGCTTTTGCAATCCGCTGGCTTATTGCCAACGGATTGTTTTGATCTAACTATATGCGTTTGATTGTTTGTACTGAGTTACTTGCGACGGCGATCCTGCTGTGGTCGGCCGATGCAATCGTAAATAAAGCCAGCTTCACGCATAGTGGCTGGATCATACAAGTTACGACCGTCAATAATCACGGCTTGTTTCAAACTCTTTTTCAAAGCATCCAAATCGGGGCTACGGAATTCACTCCACTCAGTACAGATAAGCAGGGCATCTGCGCCCATTGCAGTATCTTGTGCAGTACCGACTAACTCAAGGCGTTTCTCGTCCGGATAGAAGTGACGCATCTCAGACATGGCGACAGGATCGTAGGCCCGTACCGTGCCGCCGGCTTCGAATATAGATTCTATTAACACTCGACTGGCCGCTTCGCGTAAGTCATCAGTATTGGGTTTGAACGACAAGCCCCAAACTGCAAAACATTTACCGTTGATATCGTTATCAAAGTGGCGCATAAGCTTTTCAAACAACACATGCTTTTGTCTATCATTTACAGCATCAACAGAGGCAAGCAACTCGGCTTCGTAGTCAACACCGCGTGCCGTAGCCACAAGTGCTTTTACGTCTTTAGGGAAGCAAGATCCGCCGTAACCGCAACCAGGATAAATAAAGTGATAACCAATGCGCGGATCAGAACCAATGCCGATACGAACATCTTCAATGTCAGCGCCTACACGATCAGCGATGTTAGATAGCTCGTTCATGAAGCTGATTTTTGTTGCTAATAGCGAATTAGCCGCATACTTAGTTAATTCAGAAGAACGACGGTTCATAAAAATGATTTTATCGTGGTTTCTGCAAAAAGGGCCGTACAGTTCACGCATTACATCGATAGCGTGCTCGTTGTCTGTACCGATAACGATGCGATCAGGCTTCATGAAGTCATCAATTGCCGCACCTTCTTTTAAAAATTCAGGGTTGGACACAACGATATAGCCGTGATTCAGGCTGCGCTTTTTAAGTTCAGCATCCATAACGTTTTCAACCATGTCGCCAGTACCCACCGGCACGGTTGATTTGTTGACAACAATTTTATTTTCCGTCATGCGTTCTGAAATGGTTTTTGCTACGGCAGCAACATATTGCATATCCGCCGAACCGTCTTCACCAGGAGGTGTACCAACCGCGATGAATTGAACTTCACTGTGTGCGACTGCTTGATCCATGTCGGTAGTGAAATCCAGCCGTTTGGCCTCAACATTCCGTTTGATGACATCGTCCAAACCCGGTTCGAAGATTGGGATAATACCTTTTTTAAGGTTGGCTACTTTCTTGATGTCTACATCGACGCACAGTACGTCGTTACCAACATCTGCTAATAATGAGCCAGTTACCAAGCCAACATAGCCTGATCCGTATATGGTTACTTTCATTTTTGGGTCTCTGATGGCGAGCTATACAGCGCCTACCTTGGTAGGTCGGCAGTTGATTTTACCCGACAAGCTCTTGTTTTTTATTGAATTTTGTTAATAATACCGATGAAAAACTTGCCAGACTCGTGCCGAAACGGCTATCTATCGAACAAATCAACGGGTGAGGAAGGCGATGTACGCCCTAGCGGTAAATTATAGTTTGTATGAAGGGATGTTGTGTGTCGCTATTAACACTGCTGTGCTTGCCAATTGTTATAACGGGTGAGATGTGGGTCAGTGCACTTTTTTGGCTTTGTAATTGATTGGCGGCGTGATTAGCAGCGCGCCATTTGTTGCTTCAATTCATCGCAACGCTGGATGTATTGACGAGTGCTCATCGGCATAGGAACGCGGGCTCTCGCAACCCAATTAATTAGATTTCGGCCAATTATGAGCGTTTGGCGAGCATGTTCTATAGCAAAGGCGCATTCTGGTGAGCAACCGATCTCAGCAATCACCTGAAACTGACCTAGCTGTTCGCCGGCGGCAATGAATTTAGGCCATATATCAAAGATATCGCGATCCGATTTCATCGTTTCACATTCGTGTCGCGCTGCATCAGCATAGGCGCTAACCAGATCGTTGATGCCATCAAACTCGGGTCGCTCGCCAAACGTATCGTTCATCGCCGTGGCCAGCAGGTCAATATTGCTCATGGTTTGCGATACTTTAATAAATCGAGATTCGTAGTAGGCGTTTATCGGGATCGTAAATGCTCTGAACGGCTCGCCCCATAGCTCGTCTATGCCTTCTTCACCACTGTGATGTTTAACTTGCTTACCTAGTTCCAGCGCTTCTTTAAAGTAGCCACCGCAGTCTTTCATTAGCTCGTTTTGACGGCTAATTTTTACGCCTTTCTCTTCGAGTTCTACGATCGCTGTGAATATGTCAGTGGCGCGATTGAATAATGCGCCAGCAAGCATCGCGGCATTGACGCGCTTCAAAGCTGGATCCACAGCGGCTTCGTAGGCGCTACGGGCTTCATCAAGACGATGTCCGGGGGTATTGATGCCAGGTTCAGTGTGATGGAATGTTCGACGAGTCAGGTGGTCAATCAGTGATTTGCGCGCGGCCAGCGATTCTTCTAGCGGCTGGTAGTAACGCACCCAATAGCCATCGTAGTAGATGAATTCTTTGCCATCAATTTGCTGCCGTGTGCCGTTGTCGATTTTTGCGGCGGGCTGCGGTGGTTTAACGCTGTCGGATCTAGCTGTTGCTATGGCCATACATAGGGCCGGTTTCTGTTGACGGCCGAGATTATAACTATCTGGCAAGAAATGTCCTGCGTATGTGTCGAAGCTTCTGGCAGTTTGTAATGATTCTGCCTGAAATATTCAAGAATTGTTCTCAGATTAGCCTGTTATATCATTGAAATTAAGTAGAAAAATCAATAATATTTTAATGATGACATATGGTCATTGCTACTAGCTCGTGTTGTCATAGTAGTCACAATTGGTCGTATGCAGATAGGCAAAGTAGCTGGTTTAGCGATTTGCGATCAATATTGCACGGCGTGGCCGAGGCAATCCTTCAATAGTGAGAAGCTTATTGTCTGGATCCAGGGCGTTGCTGAGTGAATGGTAGGGCATCCATTGCGTTGTTCGTTGCTCAAATGGAGAGGTTACGTCAACGGAGATGCAGCGTATATTACTAAAAGATGCTTCCTCCATCCAACGCGCCACTCTAAGTACGCTTGGTAGCTGATACAGGTTTCGCATGTTGGCGTAGCGATCTTCGATTTGGATTTCACTGTCGTCTTCACCCGGTGCTATCAATGTTTCGAGAATGATCTCACCACCAGGTTTAAGTGCATCGCGTAATTCCTGTAAATGTTCTGCCGGTGCGCGGCGGTGATAGAGCACGCCCATAGAAAACACACTGTCAAAAACTTGGCTTGCTGGAAATTGCTCAAACGTTAAGGGCAGCATTATTACGCTGGGAATGTTTGCATAACGCTGTATTGCATTGAACTGACAGTTAAACAACGGGCTGGGTTCGATACCCAACACTAGCTGCGCTCCGGCTTCATGCATACGCCACAAGTGATAACCGTTACCGCAGCCCACATCCAGTACATCGCGCCCAGCCAATGGCGCGATGTGCTCAATTAATCGGTTCCACTTCCAGTTCGAGCGCCACTCGGTATCAATGGTAATCGGCCCAAGTTTAAAAGGACCTTTGCGCCAAGGCATAAGATCTTTAAGCGCCGATTCGAGTTGAGTGGTATGTTCCTTACTGAGATTGGGTAAGTTTATGAACCAATGATCCTCGTCATTACAGGCGGGTTCTGCAACCACCGAGGGTAATGCTTTAACGGCATCACGCCACTTGGGGTAGAAGCCATGTTCTATTTCATGCTCGCTAAGTAGCGCAGTTAACGCCTCCACGTGCACAGCCATCGGCGTACCTTTAAAGCCAGCTGCAAGTTGTGCATCGGACACGATGTCGATTAGCTTGGGCTTGATCGTTTCGTCGTTCATTAGCTACGTAGCGCAATTAAAGAGACAAAATTGAAACACTGGAACCAAACCGTGCTAGTGCTGAACCCGGCTGTTTTCATACGAGTTTGGTGTTGAGTAATAGTATCGGGAATTAACACGTTTTCGAGCGCTGTGCGCTTCTGGCTAATTTCGAGCTCGCTATAACCATTGAGGCCTTTGAAGTTGTAGTACATATCAGTGTGTAGTTTTTCTAAGCGCGGGTCATCAAAGCAGATTTTCTCTGACAAGATCATTACTCCACCGGGCACTAGCGCATCGGCTGCTTTTTGCATCATCTCCATGCGCTGCTCTGGCGGGATAAATTGCAGCGTAAAATTTAATGCAATCACTGATGCATTATTAAGAGGCGTGCGGGTGATGTCACCAAGCTCTAAAGTAATCGGCACGCGCTTATCCTCTAATGAATCCACAATATTTTGGCAGCGTTGAAGCATGGCTGGTGAATTGTCGATACCCGAAATAGCAATATTGTCTGGGATTTGGGGTGTGTGCATCAAGCCATTGCGCATAGCCAGGCTAGTAGCACCAAGCGAGCAGCCTAAATCAAATAGGGTAGTATCGGCTCGCGCATACTTGGCTGCTAGCAGTCCAGATTGCGCAATGATACTTTGATAGCCTGGTATCGAACGCTGCAGCATATCTGGGAATACGTCGACCACGCCTTGATCGAAGCGGAACTCACTGATATCACCCAGCGGCTCAGCGAATAGCTTGTCTTGTTGTTGGCTCATTAAGCTTGTGCCTGACCGGATGCCCGCAAGTGTAAAGTGCTAGGATAGCTTGTTCAACGACGCACTGCCCAGAATAGCCAGATCAAATTAGCGTACGCCCTCATATGGCCCTTCAATACAAACCTGAAACTGCAAAACGTCACTTAGCAAAAGCTGATCCGATCATGGCCGCGCTAATCCAAAAAGCCGGGCCGTACAAAATCGCGACCGAATTTAATCTATCTCCGTTTGAAGCGCTTGTCCGTGCCATTGTTTATCAGCAGCTGGCAGGTTCCGCGGCAGCCGCGATTCATGGGCGTCTGCAAGCGCTATTTGATGGTGAAATAACAGCAGAAGCGTTACTTAAACGCCGTCAGTCGACTTTGCGCAAAGTGGGCTTGTCAGAAGCGAAGGCCTTGGCGGTCCACGATTTATCTAAGAAGCATATTGAAGGCATCGTGCCAGATCTTAAAACGCTGCAACAGTTAAACAACGAAGAGATTATCGAGCGGCTTACCGCTGTCAAAGGCGTAGGCCGTTGGACAGTTGAGATGATGCTGATTTTTCGTTTAGGTCGTGCTGATGTACTGCCACTCAACGACTTAGGCATTCGAAAAGGCTATCAGTTTGCTTATGGCCAAGATGCAATGCCTGCGCCTAAGGCCTTGGCTGCAGTAGGAGAGCAATGGGCGCCATACCGGACCGTTGCTAGTTGGTATTTGTGGAGAGCGTGCCATAGCCCTGAATGGTTCGCGACATGAACGTAAGCCTTCGTTGGGCAGTGTTTATCGCTGGAGCACGGGACACCATCCCGATGATTGTTGGTGCCATTCCATTTGGTATTTTATTTGGAACGCTGGGAGTATCGGCCGGCTTGTCTTGGTGGGCGGTGATGGGCATGAGCTTGTTTGTTTTCGCCGGCTCGTCGCAGTTCGTTGCTGCTAGTTTAGTGTCGCAGGGTGTGGGCACTATCGTTATTGTGATTACTACGTTTGTAGTGAATCTGCGTCATGGTCTGTATGCAGCATCACTAGGGGGCTACTTATCGGGTTTGCCGAGGCGTTGGCTTTTGCCGATGGGCTTTGCCCTGACCGATGAAACCTATGCGGTTGTCATTAAGCATTTTGAAATCGATGGTGATGTTGATGGCCGGCGCTGGTATTACGCTGGATCCGCTTGCCTTATGTACTCTAACTGGCAGCTATGTACTGTCCTTGGCATGCTGTTTGGGCAACGTTTACAACACTTTGGTGATTTAGGTTTGGAGTTCGCGATGGTAGTAACGTTCATTGGTATCATTGTGCCATTGATACGAAGCTATCCGATGCTGCTATGTGCACTTGTTGCAAGTGGGGTGTCGGTGGTACTTAATTTTTTACCGCATAAACTGGGTTTGTTTGCTGGCGCGATTGCTGGTATTTCAATGGGTTTGCTACTTCATCAATACTTCCCAAAAGCTGATGGTTCGTTAGTCAATGATCGCTCAGCTGATGTCTGATCTTGAACAGGTATTGCTAGTGGTTGGCATGATGGTAGTAACGTTTGGTGTGCGTTATCCGATCTTGTTGTTAAGCGGACGAGTCGATCTACCTGCATGGCTACAAACTGCACTAAGCTATGTGCCAGTGGCAGTGCTCTCTGCGCTGTGTGCACCAATATTGCTTATGCCCGAAGGGCAGATTGATATCGCATTGGGTAATGAATACTTACTAGCAGGGCTGTTCTCAATTGCGGTTGCAGCACTATCTCGAAACCTACTGCTGACTATTGCAAGTGGTATGGCAGTGTTTCTTTGGTTACGTTTTTTGTTTTAATTTTAAGCCATTATCGGTGGCTTGCAATGTGGCATTACCGTTAAGTAGCGCGGTAAAATCCTCTACCAGTAAAGGCGTGCGCCAACCGGCCAATGCATCGCTCGGTGACTCAATTACGCTTTGCTCTAGCAGTTTTTGTGGGGCTAGTATGCTAGTGGCGATATTCAGCTCGTGGGCTTTATGGTGTGCCCAAGCGTTAAGTAGCTGAATTTGCGCTTGGCTAGCTGCACCGAGTTTTTTCTTCTTCTTTGATTCTGGTAGTGGCATCGGTGTGACGTCTTTTGCCTCACTAACAATCTGCAAAATTTCTTTACCATAGCGATCCTGTGTTTTCCGTTCCAAGGTGCGTATTCGCGATAGCTCATCCTCATTGACAGGCTTTTGCTGGGCTAGAGTACAGATGGCGTCGTCTTTAATAATCCAATTACGCGGTAGATCTTTTTCGCGAGCTTTTATCTCGCGCCAATTGGCTAATGCCTGAATAATAGCGAGTGTGCCACCTTTGTATCGATGTATTTGTTTAATACGCAGCCAGCGATCACCCGCATTTTGTTGATATTTATGTGGGTCAGATTGTGCTTCAAACTCTGGGGCAAGCCATTCCAATCGATTCAGGGCAAGCAACTGTTCAGACATCAGCTTATACAACTGCTCAAGATAAATAACATCATCAAGTGCGTAGCTGAGCTGTTTTTCCGATAGAGGGCGCTGTGTCCAGTCAGCTCGCGTTTGTGACTTATCGAGCTCCAGATCAAGCATCCCCTTGACTAAATTGGCGTAACCAATTTGATCGTTATGGCCTAGCAGTGGGGCAGCAATTTGGGTATCAAATAGCGGAGTTGGCAATCGATTAAATTGGTAGTAGAAAATTTCGAGATCCTGTGAGGCGGCATGAAACACTTTGGTGATAGCAGGGTTATCCATGACCGCGAGCAATGGGCTTAAATCTTTGATAGCGATAGCATCCACGCAAGCCAAGTGCTCATCACTTTTAAGCTGTATCAGGCACAGCTGTGGCCAATAGGTGCGCTCTCGGAGAAACTCGGTGTCAATAATGAGGTGCTGACGCGTGTTGATAACATCACAGAATTTTTGTAATGCTTCAGCTGTGTTTAAATATCGGTGATCAGGCAGGGCCACAATAAGCGTTTAGTGTTTGATAATAGAGCAGTGTATACCCATCTCAATCAATGTGAAACAGCATCGCAAATCAGCATTGCATATCGGCCTCTCGTATCGCATCTCATATCGAGTCAGAAAGAAAACGAATAAAACAGGTCGACTGCTTGTTCGATACCGTTAGCGGCTTCTAGATATAGCTTTTTGGTGATGTCGTAACGTAGATACAACGTAGACCCTTCCTCGAATACGTTTTGGCCATAGCGAAGTAATAGCCTGTCGTTCAATCTGCCACTAACGATCACTTCAGTATCGTCCCCTTTGCCACGTGCATCGAGCTCGAATTCCTTAATACCCAAGCCTTTGGCAATTGAATTACCCACATTGCGACCGCCTTTTAAGGTCAATGCCAAAGCAGCCGAAGCCAGCAGCGATGATTCCTGATCGCTGGTTTGTTCAATATCTCGTCCTAAAACAATGTAAGACAAAATAGCTTCTTGCGATTTGTCGGCAGGATCGGTAAAGATCGTGACTTCCGGGTCTGATATTTTGCCTGCTAGATGTAGCCCCGCCTTGCGTTCTCTATCTTCACCTTGGATCTCACGTACTGCATCCATATTAAGGCTTGTTTGATCAACTGGCCCCACAAATAGAATCTGCCCATCTTCTATGGTTAAGTTTTGGCCGTAGCTTTTGTACACTCCTTTCACGATGCGTAACTCCCCACCCAACTGCACTGGGTTGGGCGAATTTATGCGGATTTTCATGTCGCCGGCCAGCGTAGCTTTTAGGCCGTAACCGCTTAGTTGCACATCGTCCCCAAGGCTGACATCCACATTGATACGCGTAATGATGCTATTTTCCTCTAGCGCTTGTTTGCGTGCGGCATCCTCAACCACGTCCTCAATAATCACAATATCAGGTGATAAGGTAGTTGCGCCTTTGGGTAGTTCTTTGATGTTGATACGGGCGCTAGGCACAGTGACTTTGCCGTTAATATCGACGGAGCCAGGACGTAGCGCAATCGTCAAATCGGGGTTTACGGTGGACTCTGTAATAGGGATTTGGATGACGGTCAAATTTTCGCCGTTAATATTGATGTCTGCTGACCATTGCGCAAGTTCGCGCCAATTCGCGCTGCCTTCCACATCAAGTTTGCCTTCACCGCTTTCGAGCTGACCGAATATAAATGCGCGTGAGCCTTTAATTCGTGTAGTGATATCGCCACCAGTGATTGCCAGTGGCAAAATGTCGGCCGCTAATTGAAGGTTGAATAAATGAACATTCCCGTCAAATTTTGGGTCACTCAAACTACCGCTTAGAGTGCCATCGGCTTTAATCACGCCGTCGATAGTTTGAAACTCTGGTAAAAAGGCTTTAATCAAGCTTATCGATAAGCCATCCAGATCAACATTGCCAGAAATATCATGTGTTTCAGAGGCAGGATCCAGATTGAAAACGATGTTAGCGTTGCCCATCGTGCTCGAATCAATCGTGAGAGAGGCATCAACATTCTCTGGAGTTGCCTCGCTCTTTAATGCAAAGGATTTGTACTTAAATTCGGCTTGTCTGCCATTCGCATCCGTTACCTGAATAGTGCCGTTTTCGATCTTGGCATCCAGTACGGCTGAATACCCACCGGGATACTCTTCACCCCAATAGAGTTTCGTGTCAGCCGTAAATATACCCTGTAAATTTGAGACAGCAGGTAAGAATAGGTTGAGCTGCTCTAGTTCGTAGTTTTTAACCACCAGAGTAGCATTGCCAGTTTTTTTTGATTGCACCTGATTTTCTAAACAGACGGATGCAAGTTCGCTAATCCAGCAATGTGGGTCGATTTTAAAAAGTGCGAGCTGCTGTTGCCAACCAAGTGGAAGCGGTTTTTGTAGATTAAAAATATGTCCAGGCAACTCGATTTTGGTTTTCTCGATTGCACCGCTCCAGTCAAAATTATCTTTCAAGCGTCCGGCGGCCAACAGATCAAGGCTGGTTTTGGAGGGCCCATCAAAGAAGGCGCTAAGCGTGTGAGCTGCGCGTGTGCCGTTGAGCTTTATAGCAATATTGCTGAGTTGGTTTGTGGCTTGATTTAACCTATCAGCGCTTAGGGTGATCGAGCTGGCGTTTTCTCCGGCTGATTTTACATCTGCATTGATCTTTAAGCCCCGCAGCAGTAAATCGTTTAGTTTGATCACATGGGCATTTGCATTGAGAGCAATGTCGGGCGCTTTTAGCGCGCCACTAACTGTGCCATTAGCGTTAAAGCCGCCAGCAAGCCCAGGTAGAAAGTTTTGCAGTTGAGGCAGATTTGCATCGATGGTCAGGTTCCACTGCTGATCGATACTTCCACTTGTTTCTAAATGATTATCATCGTTGTCGAGTGTGAAGCGTTCAATCGAAAGAACGTTGTTGAGGCTCTTGTTTAATTTTGAGCTAACTGTAAAAGGTAGGCCGCGTAATTCACCGTCTATGTCAGCTTGAGTCAAGTCAACGGACCATTGTTTATCAACGAGCTCTCCGGAGGCAACAAAAGCGCCATTGAGCTTGCCGGGTAATTCAGCTTGATGTAGGCCAGGATTGATATCTGCCATCACCAAATTAGCGACCCACGTTAGTTTTTCACCTATCAACAAACCGCCTTTACCTATAGCAGTGCCGCCTAAGGTTTCAATGTTGATGTCGGGTAGTAATATCTTTTCAGGATTGGCGTAGCCTCTAACTGAAATGCTGCTATCAGGGATTGTTTTACCGTTGATGTTAGTGCTTAACGAAATCTCGTAGTCTTCAATATTGCCATCGATTGAAAAATCCAAGTCGGCAATTTTGGCGATATCGCCGGTGTCGATGGGCCAAGCCGCGTTGTCTACTTTTAATCTGAGTTGCGCCGGTAGGTTCTTATCCAATGGTTGAAGCACACCGTTAAGGCTTGCTTGCACAGGGCTTTCAATGGTGGAATTGACATACAGTTTTTCAAGACTGTTGGAGAGCTTCGTTTTTGCCCTTAGCTCTATATTCTCGGCGATATCAGATACGACCGTTGTGATATTCAAAGTAAGCGGGTATCCATTGCTTAGTTCAATATCGCCATTGAGGGTGGCAGTTATATTTTGATAACTGGCTTGCAAATGATGAATGGTTATCGAATCATTTTTTGCCATCATAGATAGGCGGATGTTTTCAATGATCTGTATGGGAGCATCATTTCCGGCAGGCTGTATACGTAGTTGTTTGATTAATATTGTGTCAGCGCTGAATGACAGTGGCAACTTAATGTTTGGCAGCGTGATGTCTTGGCGTGGGCCAGCTTCGGAAAGCTCATTTGGTGCAAAAAGCTCAACATCCACTTGATCGATGATTGCCTGTTTTATTTTGAGTTTGCGTCCAAACAGCTCGCTACTCCATTGCGATTTAATGCCACTGGCTTGCAAGCTTAATTGATCATTCTCGTAGCTAATGGCAGAGGTCTTAATGCCGTCCAGCAGATTGCCTTCGACATTCTCTAGTGTTAACCCTGGTATACGCTGGTTTAACTGATCACTAGTTAATTTAAATCCGCTTTCTGTACCAACAAGTGCATAGGTCAGCAAGATCGTTAGCACCATTAGGCACAACACAAATATCAGGAAGTACCACGACCATTTGAAGAGGAGCCGAATCACAAGTCAGGCCCTAAGGATAAATGCAATCGAGGCGATTCAAAATCAGCGTCGTCAACGGGCATTGCTATGTCTAATCGGAATGGGCCAACCGGTGATTGCCACCTCATGCCTACGCCTGCGCCTGTACTGTAGCGATTGTCAAAGTTTTTAAACGCACGGCCAGTATCGACAAATGCTGCAACACTCCATGCATCATTGAGCCGGTAGTTATATTCCAAACTAACCACTTCTAAATAGCGACCACCGATTGTGCCGTCATCGGGTGATATGTCTTTAAAGGCGTAGCCTCTGACACTGCTATCACCACCCGCAAAAAATCGTTGTGAGACCGGTACTCGATCATAGTCGTTTGATTGCGTAGCGCCGTATTGAAGCGATAAGATCAAGGTGTTTTTCTCTACTATCTCTTTTATATATTTTAAGCTAAAGGTAATTTTCAAAAAATCTATTGTGGAATAGAAGTCACGTGAGCCATAGAGTAGCTGGATGTTAGTGCTATGCCCTTTGGTGGTAAATGGGCGGCCTTCACTACGTACGCGGGAATATCGAATGCCGGGCAGTAGTAGGTCGGTTTCTTCGACATCAGCGATGGTCGACCGTTTCCTAATGGTCGAACGTTCGCGTTCCCAGCGCAGAAACACGGACTCCTGCCAGTCACTACGAAATTTTCTGACGCGTTGAAATTGCCATGAGTTTAGTAAACTCTCAGTCTGTGTTCCTTCATTAGCTTCGTTAACTTCGTTTTGTAAGCCAAAATCTATCGACCAATAGTTATCCAATGGCATATTCTGGCGCGGTATACGGTACGAGAAGCTAATACTTTGTTTGTCCTTGGAATAGCGCAAGTCAGTTTCGGCTGAATGGCCGAATCGATTGATACGAGGTTTCTCCCAAGTAAACTTAGTGCGAAAATCAGTATCGGTAGCGAAACCTATACCGATGCCCACGTGATTGTTGTCTGTGGGTGTTAATGCCACTTTCACAGGCACAGTGTTTCCGTATTTATCGTCGCGTTGTGGAATTACTCGAACACTTGCAAAGTATCCGCTGCTTTGTAAGTTTCTGGTAAACGTTGCCAATTGACTGGATTCAAACGGGTCGCCTTCACGAAATACCAGCCAACGATTCAAGAATGCCTCGCTGAATATTTCTTGGTCAAATGTGATAGCGCCAAATTGATATCTCGGTCCGCTGTTGGCGTCCAGTGTGATATCAGCGCTGAGCTCGGCGCGGCTAATTTTGACGCTGCTTTCGTTGAATTTAAAATCGAAATAACCGCGATCTTGAGCTGCATCAATCAATATATTCTTTGCAGCCTCGTAGTCGTCAGAATTAAACACGGCATTTCGGCGTAATGGTAGTTTACCCAGTACTGGCATGTAATCTGGATCTTCCCGAGCAGGCCCGCTTATCAATGGCAATACAATACGTACCCTGACCGGGTCATTAAGCTCAATGTCCAGGGTGATTCTCTGGCCAGCATCATCGAGCGAATAGCGAGTGTCTATTTTACTAGAGAAATAGCCTACAGCACCTAAAGCCCCTTTTGCCTGATCGCTAACCGATTGTGAAATCCGTACAGAAAGATCTTCGGGGAAATCGGCAATTTTGCCTACAGTTAATCTAATGTTTTCTGCTATTTCAGCATTGACGCCATTGATTGTGAGCTCAGCGGCGTTGAGGGGACAGGAAAGCAATAGCAAAACGCCGACAATGGCATGCCAGATTGGTGCTTTTTTGTCGCCTAGGTTAACCCTTAGCATCAATGTGGATGGAACGTTACAGTACATAAACCGTGGCAAATTGAGGAGCCACTCAATGTGGATCTTTAGTTGCATGCAATAGGCGTACGAGAATAGCAATTCGGGCTCTCAGGAGACCGTCACGCATTGTGACGTATTCATGATTTTTGGCATTTATATGGCTCATGGGTGAATAGGCATTGTGGAACCTTTTCTATGGCAAGCTATCCAAGCACCCATTAGGCGGGAAACAAACCAATTGAATATACGATTTAGAGGCATTTTGGCTGGTTTGGTTCTGCTAGTTGGCGTAAACCAGCTGGTACATGCTACAGGGCCATTCAACGATTTAGTCAACATGAGTGGCGAAGAGGTGGACGGATTGCCACAGGCCGATGACGGCAAGTGGACTCTCGTCATGTTCTGGGCAACTAATTGCCACGCTTGTGAAGCTCAAAAACCGGATATTTCGGCTTTTAGCGACAAGCATAAGGACGGTAAAATTTCAGTGGTGGGTATCTCCCTGGATGGCCGTAGTAATTTGCTTGAAATCCGAGCGCATGAGGAAGCCAGTAAAGTGACTTTTGATAGCTATATTGGTGAGTTAGTGTTAATCGCTTCCAACATTAAGTTACTGACTGATGAGTCGCTCCGAGGTACACCAACCTACGTGCTACTTGATCCAGAAAACAACGTTATTGCCTACAATCCTGGCATGCTGGTAATGAGTGATCTGGATTCTTTCGTTGCTCGCAACGTTTATGGCCAGTAACGTCACGCTTTAATCGGTGACACCGCCTGCGCTGCACTTGTCTGGAAAGGTCGCAGCCCACTCAGTAAAACCACCATCTAGGCTATACACATCGTCAAATCCGCGATCGGCTAGAAATACGCTGGCCGGTTGACTCGAATTGCCGTGATAGCACACCACAATCAACGGCTGATCCATATCACTTTTGTCAATAAAATCCTGTGTATTCGTGTTGTCCAGATGCTGGGCATTTTTAATATGCCCAGAATTGAAGCTAGCCTCATCACGTATATCAGCAATAGTGACTGGGCCTTTTTCGATCAAGGCATTGGCGTCAGCAACAGAAATACGGGTGAACTCAACCATGGCTTATTAGTCTGGGTACAATAACGCCATTCTAGCAAAACTTGTCCTATGAATATTGCTGCGCTGTTACTGGCACCGACATTAATGACTGATCCACGCCCAAGTGGACTGATTAAGTCCGCCCCTCAAGATTTCATTGTTGAGGAAATCTTGGGAATTGACCTCGATAAGGAAGGCGAGCATTTAATGCTGCTAATCAGAAAATGTCAGCTCAACACTGAGGATGTTGCGCGAGAGCTTAAGAAGCTCTACAAAGCGGCTGATGTTGATGTCAGCTACTCGGGCCTAAAAGATAAGAACGCCATTACTGAACAATGGTTTAGTGTGCGCACGCCTGAAGATGACATCCAACTACCGATAGCCTATGGTAGTTTGACCGAGATGCCGGAGGGCAGCTGGGGGGTGGTACAGTCACATAGACACTCTCGCAAACTGCGTCGAGGTGCGCATCAGCGTAATCGGTTTAGTATTCGGTTAAGTTACCTTCAAAGCATCGACGTCGACTCTGCAGCCGAGCAAGTAGCTGACCGTGTTCAAGCCTTAGGAAAGGATGGTTTCCCAAACTACTTTGGTATGCAGCGTTTTGGTCGGGCCGGTGCAAACTTACAAAAAGCTCAACAGTATTTTCGAAACCCTAGGCGCAAAATTACCAGAACTCAAAAGGGGTTTTGTTTGTCCGCAGCACGTAGCGCATTATTTAATCGGGTATGCGCTGAACGAATTCGCGAACAGAGCTATGCAACGCCACAAGCTGGCGAAGCCATGGTGATGCAAGGTAGCAAAAGTTACTTTGTTAATGATGGCAGTGCAGATGTCATCACTCGCTGCGAGACACTCGACATACACCCCAGTGGCCCCTTGTGGGGTAGGGGAAGCTCATTATGCGAGGAACCCCATGCCGCGCGCGAAATTGCTTGGCTGGCAGAATGGAACAACTTTATGCAAGGCTTGGAAGTAGCAGGCTTAAAGCAAGAGCGCCGAGCATTGAGGGCTGTTGCTCATGAGTTATGCTGCAACATAGAAGATAGCAACACGGTTTTACTAAGCTTTGAGCTAGACAAGAGTGTCTATGCAACGACCCTAATACAAGAGCTGGTAGATACGGCACAAATTAAACAAGAGGCGCATAATAATGGATGAACAAAAAGTCACTGCACACGATTCAGATGAGGACAGTCGTAACGATAGTATCCAAATTTATGTCAATGGCGAAGTTGTGCCAAAGCTTGAAGCCAAGGTATCCGTTTACGATTCAGGCTTTATGCTTGGCGATGGCATGTGGGAAGGCATGCGCTTGCATAACGGTAAATGGGCGTTTTTTGATGAGCACATGGATCGCTTGTTTGGCGCGTGTAAATCCGTAGGTATTGATATCGGCCTCGACAAACAGGGCGTTGCCGATGCAATGGCGAAAACGGCTAAAGCCAACACTATGACACACGATGTACATTGCCGATTGATGGTGACGCGTGGTGTAAAAGTTAAACCGTTTCAGCATCCAAGCTTATCGCGTAGCGGGCCCACCGTTGTTATCATCATGGAGCATTCCAAGCCTACAACGGCATTGTTGGACACAGGTATTACGCTTGCAACTGTGCCACAAGTACGTGGTATGCCGATGGCTCAAGATGCCAAATATAACTCACATTCAAAACTCAATTGCGTCATAGCGTGTCTGCAGGCCGAGTACGCGGGCGCTGATGAAGGATTGATGCTCGATCCGGGAGGGTTTGTTAACACGACTAATTCGTGCAACTTTTTTATTGTACGAAATAAAGAGGTTTGGACATCCACTGGTGACTACTGCATGAACGGTGTTACCCGACAAAAAATAATCGACATTTGTCATGATAACGACATTGTGGTTAAGGAACGAAACTACTCCTTGGTTGATACCTATAGCGCCGATGAAGCGTTTTTAACTGGCACCTTTGGCGCGCAAACCCCGGTGAACACTTTAGACGGTGTCAAGATAGGGGAGCATGTGGGTGCCGGGCCAATGACATTAAAGTTACGTGAGTTGTATCAGCAACTGGTACAAAAAAATACGGTTTAGATGTGCTACTCAGCTGGGTTGGATGGTGTGACCCTACGCTGTGGCTTAGGGTTGTTATTTCTCGTTCAGGCGTGGCATTAGCATCACCAAATTGCAAGGGCGAGTGCGGTTGTCCAACTGTGCGGAGATAAGATCCTGCCAGGCAAGCTCACAGGCGCTTGAAGAGCCTGGCAATACAAATAGGTAGGTTGAATTGGCAACCCCTGCTAGCGCACGAGATTGTAAGGTGGATGATTTGATCTGTTGATAAGACAACGATCTAAACGTTTCGCCAAAGCCTTCGATTTCTTTAATCAGTAAAGGTTGGATGGCTTCGGGTGTGCCATCACGTCCAGTAACACCAGTGCCGCCGGTGGTTAGCACGACATCGATGGCGGGATCTGCGATCCATTTTGAAACAACCGCGCGAATGGCAAACATATCATCCCGGCAGATTTGCTTGTCGGCATTAGCGTGGCCAGCCGCAGTTAGCGCATGTACTAGCTTCTTGCCAGAGATATCCTCAGCTTCACTGCGGGTGTCCGAGATGGTGAGCACGGCGATATTCAAGGATTTAAATTGGGCGTCAGACATATCAGGCACAGGTATTAATTGTAATAAGCCCAACCATACCACTGATTCAGCTACAGCCCGTGGGGCTGGCTCTGGTAGAATCGCGCCATGGGCGAACGACTACAAAAAATATTGGCCAACACTGGCTTAGGGTCTCGGCGGGAGCTGGAAAGCTGGATAGCAGATGGCCAAGTTAAGCTAAATGGCCAACTTGCCAAGCTGGGTGATCGAGCCACTGTAGATGATGATCTTGCCGTAAAGGGTCGATTTTACAGAGTGGTGGCAGATGATAAGCAGCAACGCCAAGTGCTGGCCTACCACAAACCACTAGGTGAAATTACAACGCGTGATGACCCCGAAGGGCGCCGTACCGTGTTTGATCGCATGCCTAATCTACATCAAGGGCGTTGGGTGTCTGTTGGACGTCTTGATATCAACACGCTGGGCTTGCTGTTAATGACTAACGACGGTCAGCTGGCCAACGCGCTGATGCATCCATCATCTGAAATTAAACGCGAATACGCAGTTAGAGTGAATGGAAGAGTTTCCTCGGATATGCTTGAACGCCTGCGTACCGGCGTGGAGTTGGAAGATGGCATAGCCAAATTTGATCGTATTGTTGAGGATGGCGGAGAAGGTAGCAACACGTGGTACCGAGTCACACTTGCGGAAGGCCGTAATCGAATGGTTCGTCGGTTGTGGGAATCTCAAGAGCTACAAGTGAGCCGCCTTATTCGCACGCGCTATGGCCCAATCGCGTTGCCGAAGTGGTTAGGTCGCGGCAAAATTCATCCGCTAACACCGCCCGAGTTGCAGGCACTGGTTAAAAGTGCAGGCTTGAGCGATACCCAACCCGATAAATTGCGAGTGGTGCCTGTACATCCTCGGCACGCACGTAAATCCAAACGTAAGCGCTAACGTTGTATGTCAAACGAAATTCTCTACAGAGTGCGCTTTGTAAATAACGACAAAGTCTTTGAGGTGTATGCACGCTCTGTGTATCAAGGCGATCTATACGGTTTCGTCGTAATCGAAGAGCTAGTTTTTGACACCAATACAACCGTGGTTGTTGATCCTTCAGAAGAAAAGCTTAAAACCGAGTTTGAAGGGGTGAAGCAGACAATCATCCCAATGCACTCTATCGTCAGAATCGACGTCGTAGAAAAACGTGGCAAAGCCGCCATTGTGGATCTAAAGAATAACGTCACTCATCTGCAATCGCCCATTTATACGCCGGGTGGGCAGGATTCCTAAGCCCCAGGAATGCGCTACAATAGTGGTGTAGTGAGTTGGCGCGACTCTGGAGGGGGAGCGTAATCCCGATTTCACACTCGGGATGCAGTTAGTTAATGGATTCCAAAGTAGTAAAAACGGAGAGGTGGCCGAGTGGCTGAAGGCGCCAGCCTGGAAAGTTGGTATACAGGGTAACTTGTATCGAGGGTTCGAATCCCTCTCTCTCCGCCATTCCAAGCGCTAAACTCAAACCGCTAATCGAACTCCTTCAAGCTAATCCTTCACGGGATGAGAACCTTCGGTTCGAAAAAATTGCTAGGAGCAATTTTTCACAAGCACCGGCGGTGCGCAGCCCCGAAGGGGTGAGGCCCACGATGGCCCGAATAATCCCTCTCTCTCCGCCAATTTGCTGTATGTATAATTTGGAAAGTTTTACCGATAACAAAATCTGTGAAACCCTGAGCAAGATTGAACACCGATGTATAAATATATTTAATTAAAAGCATCGCAAAAAAACGCTTCAATCTGAATCCAAAATGAATTTCACATTCAAAAAAACATCGCTTCAGTTACACCTCTGCAAGCTGGAAAAAAGCAAACCGCATTTCCATCACGCTTTCCTAACTAACCCGTTGTAATATTTCTAGTTGCTAATTAATTTTGATAATTTTATGAGTTAAGTTAACAGCGATCCTGCAGGATCCTATTCGATATAACTTTAATGGAGACATGATTATGAAAAAAATTCTAGTTGTTATAGCCGCTGGTTTTATGATGGGAAATGCATGGGCTGCAGCGCCTGAGTGCACAACCGAAGATCAATCAACCTGGATGAGCGCGCAAGACTTCATAGATAAAGTGACGCCGCTGGGATATTCCGCCGATAATTTTGCAGTGACAGAAGGCAGTTGTTACACACTGACAAAACTTGATGCAACGGATGCTAATGATCTTGAATACTTCGACCCGGTATCAGGTAAGCCAGTAATGCAATAGTCGTTACATTAAGCAGGGACGAGTTGCCAGCAAGTAATTGCTGGCAACTTCTTGGTAGGTGTTATCTTATAAGCGTTAGATGAATTCTTAGCCAAGCTTAACAACGCCAGCACCGAAACAGGCTTCGGTAGCCGCATCAGCCAGCAACTGCGCCTTTAACCCATCTTCACCATCAGGATTGGGTGCGACGCCGTCGAGTACAGTGGATACAAACTGTTGTAATTCTGCTTTGTAGGCGGCCTCATAGCGTTCGAGAAAAAAGTGTTGTACGGGCGCTTTGGTGAAGCCTGATTCGTTGGCAAGCTCGATTGTGTTCTCATATACGTTTTCGGCTCGGATCATTCCCTTGGATCCATGTACCTCAATGCGTTGGTCGTAGCCAAAGCTGGCTCGGCGAGAGTTGGATATTTGGCATAGCTTGCCGGTAGCGGTTTTAAGCATAACCATCGCTGTATCGACATCACCCGCTTTACCAATGGCAGGATCAACCAGGCTGGTACCCATTGCATGCACTTCAATTGGCTCCTCATTCAAGATGAATCTAGCCATGTCTAAATCATGAATCATCATATCTCTGAATAGACCACCCGATGCGTCGATGTAACTCACTGGTGGTGGGGCTGGATCCTTGGAGATAATACTAATCAACTCAATCTCGCCAATCGCACCATCACGTACCTGCTTAACCAGGTGGGCAAAGTTTGGGTCGAAACGTCGGTTGAAACCTACGAAGAATGGCACATTGTGTTGCTTAACTGCGGCCAGGCAATCACGTATTCGTACAGCAGAAAGGTCGATGGGCTTTTCGCAGAAAATGGCTTTGCCATGTTTTGCAGCCGAATGAATCAGATCGTAGTGTGTGTCGGTAGGTGTGCCAATAACAACGGCGTGAATTTGATTGTTAGATAGCATTTCATGCGGAGTCATTACTTGCGCACCGGTAGTTGCTGCAAGCGCACAGGCTGCATCATCGACTGCATCCGATACAGCAAAAACAACCGCATTATCCAGTTGCGCAATACCGCGGGCGTGCACCTGGCCAATGCGGCCACAGCCGAGTAAGCCAATGTTCAATGTTGACTGCTTCATGGTCTGATTTGATCGTTAGAAAAATAGAGAATCACAGTATAAATCAGTTGGCTGAATTTATAACGCGGGCTGATTCATCGCGCGTATAACGATACGCGCGGCTTGCTCAACTGGGTCGTGCGTTTCTTTTAATATTTGCACGCGATCAAATCGGGCTTCATCTGAATTAACAGCCGTGCGTAGTGCATCGCCGAACGCCATACGCAGCTCAGTACCGATATTAAATTTGCAGATTGAAGTATTGGCAGCGAGCTTTGAACGTTGAGCCACCGGTACACCAGAACCCCCGTGTATGACTAAGGGCACGGTGGTTTGCTCATCTATTGCGGCAATACGCTGTTCGTCGAGCCCGCCTTCCTTGTTTTGCTGAAGGTGCACATTTCCAACGGATACAGCCATTGCATCAACACCGGTTTGCATTGCAAATTGTGCGGCCTCTTGTGGATCCGTGCCTGCAGATTGTTCACCGCCGTCATAACCAACAAAACCGATTTCACCTTCGCAAGAAATGCCGGCAGCGTGTGCAAGCTCTACAACACGTTGCGTTTCCTCTATGTTCTGAATTAATGGTTTGCGTGAGCCGTCATACATTAAAGAGGTGAAGCCGCTATCAAGCGCTAGCTCACATTCGTCAAACTCATAGCCATGATCAAGATGAGCAACAACCGGCACTGAGGCATTTTCAGCTAGGTAACGCATCATCTTGCCAAGCACGGGCAGTGGCGTGTGCTCACGACAAGACGGTCCAGCTTGCAGTATTAAAGGTGCATTTTCGGCCTCGGCTGCAGCCACATAGGCGCGCATGTCTTCCCAGCCTAGGCAAACTAAGCCTGCGACTGCGCGAGCATCGCGTAGCGCAGGCTGTAAAATGTCAGCAAGTGTGACCACACTCATTTAAATTTTGCAACCATATCGAGGATACCTGGAATGGTATGTAGTTGAGCAGCATGAGTAGGCTGAAAGTACTGAACTAACGAACGCTGGCTAAGCCCACCAAGGATTGTAAAATAGTACATTTCATACCCTGGTAAAACCGCACAAGGGTGGTAGCCATTGTCGATACAAATCGTTGAACCATCCACTATGTGATAAGCATCACCGGGTTCGTTATCCACGCGCTGCATCATCTGCATACCTGAACCGTAGTTAGGCTTAAAACGAAAATTGTAGGTTTCGTCGTGACGACTTTCGTCGGGCATGCGGTCGGTGTCGTGCTTGTGCGATGGAAAACCTGACCAACCTCCAGCACCAACGGTGTATAGCTCACTAACTAACAAACGGCCAACTTGCTCACGCTGTTTTTGCCCCAAAATATGCTTAATTTTGCGATGAGTTTTAGTATCATCAGAACCGTACTGCACCTTGTCCAGTTCGCTAGCACGTACCGCAAAAGGCTCAAGCTGTTTATCGTACTTAGCACCAGCAATAAAGATCTCGGCATCATCTGATAAACACACGATTTCAGCTTTGGCGCCAGTGGGTACGTACACGCCTTCTGGCTCGCCGTCCCATACATCTTCACCACGACCTCCAAGGCTTGAAGCTGTAAAGCCGTCAACAGAGACGTTGACTGTGCCAGTAGCCGGTACGATGCAGGTTTCATAACCGCCTACTTGGTATTCGAACGCCTGATCTTTTTTAAGCTTGACTATATTGAAATAGTTTAGCGGTACTGTGGCGTTGTCGACGTCAACAATAGGTTTGTTCTGATTGTCGTACGGTGCGATATGCATAGTTTAATCCTTAATTAACCGCGGTATGACCGGGATGAGAGCTTAGAAATTGTTCGAGCTCTGCTATGTTCGGCATAGCAGGTGCGCAGCCAGGCTTGGCTACCACGATTGCGGCACAAGCCGAACCGCGTAAAATAGATTCGTGTAGTGATTTATTAGCGGCTAGTGATGCCATTAGTCCAGCCATAAAGCTGTCTCCCGCACCTGTTGGTTTTACCGCCTCTACCGGGTAGATACCGGTGCGAATCTCTTCATCGTTAGTAAAAGAGATAGCACCGTCACCACCCATTTTATAAATGATTAACGCTGCAGTATTTGACGCTAGCTCCCGTGCTTTGGCTAAACCTTTATCAATTCCGCCGGCCATAAAGCCAAATTCTTCGTCGTTACCAATGATGACATTGCTAAGCTTGCCCGCGCGGCTTAGCACCATGGAGGCTTCTTCAGCATTTGGCCATGAGTAAGGGCGGTAATCTATGTCAAAGATAATGGGTATGCCGGCATCACGTGCTAGATCGAATGCTCGAAAGGTAGCGCTTCGAGAAGGCTCGGCTGCAAACACGGTGCCGGCTGTGATTAATGCGCCATATTGCGAGTAATCAATTTGTTCGACATCGTCAATGCTCATCTGAAAATCAGCGGCTCCGTTACGATAGATAACGCTCTGATGGCCTTCAACTCGGGTTTCGTATAGGGCAAGTGAGTTGCGATACTCAGAGGCACCTGGGCCAGATACCTGCCGCACTTGAGTGGCATCGACACCATAATTATTAAGCTGCTTGACGCAATATCGGCCAACAGAATCATTAGAAACTCGTGTCACCAGAGCGGCCGCACCACCTAGCTTGACGATACCAATGGCGATATTGGCAGATGAGCCACCAACAGCCACCTTTAAATCGGTGGCATCCTCGCTCGCGGTGCCAGGAGGATCAGGGTAGAGATCCATACCGACGCGTCCAAGGACCAAAAATTGGTTTTGTTGGATACCCGCTATCGTTCTGCTGAGTGATTGGTTCATGGCCTAGGCCTGCTGGTTTGATTAAGGTCCGTCATTACTATTTAACTTTACTTGTTTGACTGGTGGTCCTTTAAAACGTTAGGATTTATGCAACCGGTTGCATACATTAAACACCAAACGTTTATATTAGACCATCAACTTTTTTTAATCACTGCAGTTCAGGCCGGGCTGTCAGTGTCTTAGAGTAATTTATGTCAATAAAAATTGGGAATGCGCCTTGTTCGTGGGGCGTAGAGTTTGCCGATGACCCACGAAATCCGCAGTGGCGTCAGGTATTAAAGGAAAATGCCGAAGCGGGGTTCAGCGGCATTGAGCTAGGCCCGGTAGGATTTATGCCTGAAGCGCCCGCAGAATTGGGCGAAGCGCTAGAAGAATTTGGCCAAGAGCTGATCGGTGGCGTGGTATTTAGACCGTTTCATGATGCGGCGGCTTGGGATGATGTGATGGATGCATCAGTGCGTACCTGCAAAGCACTAACTGCACATGGCGCTAAACATTTGGTATTGATTGATTCAATCTCGGAACGCCGTGCACCGACTGCCGGACGCGTTAGCGAAGCCGAAGAAATGCCGACTGATGAATGGAATGCCTACCGTGATCGTATTGCAACCATTGCCAAAATGGGTGCCGAGGAATACGGATTAACGGTTGGTATTCACGCCCATGCTGCCGGTTTTATGGATTTTGAGCCAGAGTTAGAACGTTTGCTCGATCAAGTCGACGCGAGTTTTTTGAACATATGTTTTGATACTGGTCATCATTCCTACGCAGGGTTTGACCCAGTAGCGTTTATGGCACGTCACATTAAGCGCATCAGCTATGTGCATTTTAAAGATATCAACCCAACCGTTAAAGCTGATGTGATTGCTCAACGCATCGGTTTTTACGATGCTTGTGGTCAAGGTATTTTTAGCAAGCTCGGTGATGGCGAAGTGGATTTTCCTGCTGTGCGTAAGCTGCTTGTTGACAATGGATTCACCGGGTGGTGTACCGTTGAACAAGATTGCGACCCGACCGGCAGCACTTCCCCTGTTGACGATGCTCGATACAATCGTGAATACTTACAATCAATCGGATTTTAATCATGGCTAAACTTAATTGGGGATTGATTGGCGGCGGTGAAGGCAGTCAAATTGGGCCAGCGCATCGTTTGGGAGCAGCGCTTGATGGGCACTTCGATTTTGTCGCTGGTGCGTTGGATCACAACCCAGATGCTGGGCGCGAATACGCTCAACGATTAGGGGTGGAGCCTGAGCGCGCCTATGGTGATTGGAAAGAAATGCTAGCCTTCGAGCGTAAGCGTGCCGACAAGATTGATCTAGTCAGTGTGGCCACGCCAAATGCGACGCACTTTGAAATTGCAAAGGGGTTTTTAGAGGCGGGCATTCCGGTGTTGTGCGAAAAACCAATGACCATGACAGTTGAAGAAGGCGAAGAGATCGTTCGAATTAGCCAAAGCTCGAGTACTGTCTGCGCTGTTAACTATGGCTACAGCGGTTACTCGCTAGTTCGTCACATGAAGGCGATGATTGCTCGTGGTGATTTAGGGGCTGTGAGAGTGGTGGTTTGCGAGTTTTCGCATGGCCATCATGCTGATGCTGCCGATGCTGATAATCCACGTGTTCGATGGCGTTATGATCCAGCGCAAGCGGGTGTATCTGCACAATTCGCTGATTGCGGTATTCATGCTATGCACATGGCAAGTTTTGTTACTGGCCAAGAAGTCGCCACCTTGTCCGCCGACTTCGCCTCCACTATTTCATCACGTGAACTCGAGGACGATGCGATGGTTAATTTTCGCATGAGTGGTGGCGTAGTTGGTCGGCTATGGACATCGTCCGTTGCGGTTGGCCGGATGCATGGTTTGGCGATTCAAGTGTTTGGTGAAGAAGGCGGGCTTCGTTGGGCGCAAGAGCAACCTAACCAGTTGGTGTGGACGCCCACAAGTGGTCGCAATCAAATTATTGAAAGAGGCGAAGCGGGCTTGTCTCCAGAAGCTGATCGGGCCACGCGTGTAACCATGGGTCACGCGGAGGGCATGCCATTGGCCTTTGCCAATATCTATGCTGATTTATCTGAAGTGATACGAGCGAATAAAGAAGGTAGGGACCCTGTTCCTGCCGCTAACCTTTACCCGACGGCGACTGATGGTTTGCGATCAATGGCGGCTGTACATGGAGCTGTGGAATCAGCATCTCAAAAGGGTGCCTGGGTGGATGCAAGGCCGCCGATGTATCGATAGCGGCGGCTTACTGCTCTGGTACCACAATAATAGGCTTAAGTGTGCCTCGCTCAATTATGTGGCAGGCAAACAAGCGGGCTTCTACAGCCCGCGCCGGTTCGTTTAAGAGTGATGTTATCAAGTCCACAGAGGACGCAATAATATCTTTGACGGGCTGGCGGATTGTCGTTAAATTGATATTCTGCCAGCCTGCCATTTCCATATCATTAAAACCAATCAGGCCTATGTCGTCCGGCACAGTTAAGCCTGCTGATTGAATAGCTGATAACGCACCGATTGATAGCACATCGTCTCCACAAAAATAAGCCTGTGCAGGTGTTCCGCTAAGTTGTGTCTGCATTGCATCTCTTCCTGCCTCAAAGGCATAAGCGGCTGCGAAGCTATGCCCCACCTTTACCTGAGTGTGAGTCGAAAGTGTTTCCAGAAACCCAGACAATCGATCCTGAGTGGACGTAGCTGAAGCAGGCCCACCAAGAAATGCGACATCGGTGTAACCTCGTTGCATGAGCGTGTGTGCAGCAATACGGCCACACTGGATATTGTCTACGCCGGCAATGCAGACATCGGGTGATTGGTTAGCACGCGCGAACGAATGCACCACGGGCATACCGGCGTCATGAAATGCTTGGGCGAAGCTTGGCGGCAGTGTAGAGGATGCGATGATGACTCCGTCAACGGAATATTGTTGTAGCATTTGTAGCGTGCTGTCGGGGTCGGTCTCGTCCGACAAATTGACCAACAACGGGCGCAAACCTCTGTCTTGCAAGGAACGTGTAAATAAATCGAACACTTCAAGAAAAACGGGATTATGGAAGTTGTTTGAAACCAAGCCAATTAACTTGGTTCGGCCGGTGGTTAAGCTTGATGCGAGTGCGTTGGGTTGGTAGCCAAGCTCTTGGGCGACTGCGTGTACTTTTTCTCGAGTTTTGGCAGACACCGAAGCGCCATCCGTAAAGGATCGTGATACCGCTGAGCGCGATACACCCGCCAGTTTGGCAACTTCCTTTAGCGTTACGACCTTACTCACAGTTGCCATGCTCAAACTATTGAAGGTTCCACTTTAGCTCAGCAGTAAGCAAAGTGGAAATGGTAATTGCAACCGGTTGCAATGTGGTTGCGTATATGATTCGTTGAAGATATTAGGTTATCTGGAAGTTCCCAATGACCATGTTTTGGGGCGCGTTAACGTTCACCTACTCATGGATATTTATGCACTTATGAGGAGAGTTCTATTGAATTCATTAATCATACTGGGTGAGCCTACATCGGCGCTTGGAGTGCGGCAGACATCCAATGTATTGGCGACGGTTGATAGAGTTAGAAAGCAGGGCATTGCCGTGGTGTTTATTACTCACAATGTGCGTCATGCCTTGGCCGTCGGCGACCGCTTTACCGTGCTAAATAGAGGTAAAACCCTGGGCACGGCCTCTCGAGGGGAAGTCACTCCTGAAGCACTTCAGAAATTAATGGCGGGCGGACAAGAGTTGCCACAGCTAGAAGCTTCGTTGGGTGGTACGGTCTAGTCAGTCCTGCGGGTCCGGTTCTGGTGGCTTAGCCTTAGCTAAGTATTTATCCAACTGATTGGCAAACGCTTGGCGCTCACGCGGCCCCATTGCGGCGGGCCCACCACTTTGGATACCGCTAGAGCGCATCGTATCCATAAAATCGCGCATGTTTAGCCGTTGTTTTATGTTTTCCTCGCTGTACAATTCTCCACGCGGGTTTAGTGCAAGTGCCTTTTTTTCAACCACCTCGGCAGCCAACGGTACGTCACCTGTAATAACTAAATCGCCAGGCTGTACGCGCTTAACAATTTCATCGTCGGCAACGTCAAACCCGGACGCCACCTGTACAAAGCTGATCCAAGGTACCCGTGGTGTTTGTTGGGTGTGATTAGCCACCAACGTTAGTGGTATCTTTGTACGTTGCGACGCTTTAAACAGGATTTCCCTGATCGCGCCAGGGCAGGCATCAGCATCAACCCATATCGTCATCAATAAACCTCATTATCATGTTAAGACTTCATATAGTACGTCATGGCCAGACCGAGTGGAACGCTATCCGCCGGGTTCAAGGGCAGCAAGATTCCCAGTTGAACGACAAAGGGCGGCAGCAAGCGGCGCAGGTGCGCGATGCGCTCAGCGATATCGATTTTAAAGCCGTGTTTGTTAGCCCTTTGCTTCGAACCAGGCAAACTGCAGAGATTCTCTGCCGAGATCGCTCAGCCGACTTGCAATTTGTTGATGATTTAAAAGAGATGGGCTTGGGCGAATGGGAGACACTTATGTGGGAGGATATACACAAGACATGGCCGGAACAGCATGCGCAGTTTTCGCTACGCCCGCATCTATTTAACATGCCCAGCGCGGAGACGGCGCAACAAGTCATGGAGCGTGGTATTAACGCCATTGATCACATCCGCGCTCAAGCACCTGAAGGCGACGTACTGGTGGTAAGCCACGGTGTGCTAATAAAAACCATCATTTTGAAGTACGCTCAACAGCCTATGTCGGTATTGTGGGATGAACCGCACTTAGAAAACTGCTGCCGTTCGATATTGCAATTTGATTCGAACACCGGTGCTGACTGGTTGTCGGTGGCAGACGTTGACATTGCAGATGTCAAATGGGCTTTGTAAGTTGCGTCACACATGCTTGATGTGAATACATGAGCTATTTACATTTTCTGGATTATGCCGGTGTCGCCGTTTTCGCCGCTACCGGCGCGTTAGCGGCTTCCCGAAAACGGTTAGACATTGTAGGTTTTATCTTTCTGGCAGCGATTACCGGTGTGGGTGGCGGCACCTTGCGCGATGTGTTGCTGGGTAAATTTCCTGTATTTTGGATCAAGCAACCTGCCTATATTGGTATATGTGTGTTGATCGCTGTGCTGGTATTCTTCACCGCTCATTTGGTCGAGTATCGCTATCGCCTGTTGTTGTGGTTAGATGCGGTAGGCATGGCTGCCTATTGCGTAATGGGCACTATCATCGGTTTAGAATTTGGTGTATCCCCTCATGCCGCGATTGTCATGGGCATTGCCACCGCTACTTTTGGTGGCATTTTTCGTGATGTCATTTCTGGCGAAAAGTCCGTGCTGTTGAGCGATGAAATCTATATTACCGCGGCCTTATTGGGGGCCACCGGTTTTACTGTGTTGATATCGATGCAATTGCCAGAAAACATGGCAGCTAGCATTGCCGTTGTTCTTGCGTTCAGTTTAAGAGCAGCGGCATTACTGTTTGCTTGGACAACGCCACGTTACAAACCGCGCAAGGGGCGAGATATTGAATGATTGTTGCAGATCAGTACTGTAATTGCATTCAACGGTAGCCGCTAATTAAGATAACGTGGTTAATTCGACGCTATTTATTACCGCTGGTGATTTAATCACTTTGCGTGATTGGTCCAGCCTGTATTCAAGCTCTATAAGCCACTGAATTCAGGAACGTAAGCAGGGAGTCGCGCCAAACAAAGAAGAGATAGGGCGGTGAAACGTACCTTTTGGGATATTTATCGCTGCTTCATAGATGATGGGATATAACTCCCATTGTGATTTTCTAGTGCTTTGACTAAAGTCATTCACACCCAGTGAATACAGGAGCGTAACCTTGGTAGCCAGCTATTTAATACCATCATCCCAGTTGTCAAAAAAGACCTGGGCTAGATCACTAATCTGCACTGTTATAACAACCCTTCTGGCAACAACAGCTGCGTGCTCGGGTGGGGGATCAAATAGCAGCAATCCCGACATCAATGCTGGGCCCACCGTCACGGGTGAAATCAACCCCGGCATTATTGAGTACAACATCCCAGCCACTACTCCTGAAAATGCAGCGCAGTTACTCTCTCGCGCTACATTCGGTACCACTCATGCGGCCATTGATGCCGTTATGCAGGATGGCATAGCGCTTTGGGTTGAAAAGCAATTCACCCTCAAAGGGCCAGCTCATCTTGATTACGTGCGTCAATATTCCAACGGCAGTCTGCGTTCCCCCCGACATGATTATTGGTGGGTCCAGGCCACATTGGGTAAAGATCAACTTCGACAGCGTATGGCTTTTGCACTAAGTGAAATCATGGTGATTTCTGACATTGGTTATTCTTTAAGTAACTCGCAATATGGTGTTACCCGTTACTACGATAAGTTGCTTGAAAACTCCTTCGGTAATTATCGCGATCTACTAGAAGAAGTCACCCTTAGCCCAGTCATGGGCCTGTATTTAAGTATGTTGCAAAATGCTAGAGGCGATCCTGAAACCAATACACGCGCTGACGAAAATTTTGCGCGTGAAGTCATGCAACTGTTTTCCATCGGCCTGCATGAGCTTGAAAACGACGGAACCGTGAAAACTTTAAATGGCAAACCGATACCCGCCTATACACAAACGGATGTCGAAAACTACGCGCGTGTATTTACTGGTTGGAACTACTTTAATCCGCGTGCTTGGAATCAAACTCTGAATACCGGTGGCGATTTGATCTCCAACATGGCCCCTGTTGAGGAGTATCACGACGTTGATTCTAAGACATTAATTGATGGTCAGCAAACGCCTGCGGGAGTGACCGCAGAAGAAGACCTAAAGGTGGCGTTGGATAGCTTAGCTAATCATCCAAACGTTGGCCCGTTTATCGGTAAGCAGTTAATTCAAAAGCTGGTAACCAGCAACCCATCACCTGCTTATGTTGGGCGGGTCGCTACAGCCTTTAACAACAATGGCGAGGGTGTGAGAGGTGATCTCACGGCGGTTTTGCGCGCGATATTGTTTGACGAGGAAGCGTTTAGTGGTTCAACAAGCCAACCCAATTTTGGTAAGTTGCGCGAACCCATTATGCGCCTGACTCATCTATGGCGGGCATTTAATGTTCAGCCAGGTACGGATGCAATAAACGGTGCATTTAACACAGGCTCACCTGCGCTAGTGGGAATTGATTCAGTCATTGGGCAGGGGCCTCTTTTGGCCACATCCGTATTTAATTTTTATCGTCCCGACTTTACACCACAGGGGCCCACGTATCGAGCCAACGTGCTTGTACCAGAAGCAGAAATATATACCGACAACAACATACTGGCAACCACCTCACGTGTGAATGCCCAAATACAACGCTTCTATTTGCAAAACCCCGATACCGTGCAGCGGCGATGGTCTCATATTGATTTGTCACGTGAGTTGGCCTTGGTAGATAAACCTGAAGAGCTGTTAGACGAATTAAATGTACTGTTAATGTCTGGGAGCATGGGCGATCCAATGCGAGCAGCGTTGATTGATCACATGGCGTTGTTCGGTGATACCGACGAAGATCGATCAAGAGCGGTACGCGACGTTATTTCATTAATCGTGGCGTCGCCTGATTACTTGGTTCAAATGTGAGGCTGATATGGCAAACATAAAGAAAAACAGGCGTCGGTTTCTGAAGCAAGCAGCAAAGGCCTCGCTACTGGGTAGTGGCATGGGCGCAATGGGTGGCAAGCTTAATATGATGAGCTCGGCGTTAGCCGCCTCTGGTGACTACGCTGGCCTTAATGATTACAAAGCACTGGTATGCATATTTTTATATGGTGGCAGTGATTCGTACAATATGTTCATCCCGTATGACGTTGGTGGGCATCAAGAATATGCACAAGCGCGGGGTGGCTTGAGCTTGCCGCGCGATTCTCTGCTACCCACCAGTGATTCGGCAATTGGGTTTAATCCCAATATGCCGGGCCTGCGTGACTTATATGATGATGGCCAATTGTCGCTAGTGGCGAATGTTGGCAATATGATCGTACCGGTTACTCGATCTAATTTTCAAGCCGAAAGTGTTGCTGTGCCATCTGATTTGTTTGCACACAACCACCAACAAGAGCAATGGCAAAAAGGATTGTCTAGCCAGCCAAGCTCCCTTGTGGGAGCGGGTTGGGGTGGTCGTATGGCCGACTTACTAATGGAAGCTAATGGCGCTAGTGCACTGCCCGCTACGTTTTCAGTCAATGGCAGTAACTATTTTCTGCCAGGCAATATAGGCACACCTATATCGATAAATCCGCAGTCGGGCCCTAGGTTGCTGGATTACATGGACAACAGTCGAGGGCAAAGTCAAAACGACGCTCGGGCAGAAAGCATCTCTCGAATCATGGCTGCTCAAGATGATCATCTCATCAAACAGTTTGTTTCTAGTTCTTTCTTGCGCGCTAGAGACAGTTCTCAGCTGATCAGCGAAGTATTGAGAAACTCACCTACATTTACAACGCCGTTTAATACGGCGAGCCGTGTTTCGACGCAACTGCGAATGGTGGCTCGCATGATCGCTGGGCGCGAAGCCTTGGGCATGAAACGGCAAGTGTTTTTTGTGGGTATGGGTGGTTGGGATACACATGACTATCAAACGCCACGTTTGATTGAGCTAACACAAGAGCTAGATTCCGCGTTAACAGGTTTTCAGCAAACGTTAGCTGAGCTTGCAATTGAAGATAGCGTGACGTCATTTACTGCCTCTGACTTTGGGCGCACACTGACTGTGAATGGCAATGGGTCGGACCATGGTTGGAGTGGTCACTACATGGTGATGGGCGGCGCAGTGAATGGCGGGCAAATGATTGGTGACTGGCCTGATTTCTCGATCGGTGGTAGCGAAGACATCGGTGAGAGCGGACGGTTAATTCCACGTATGTCGATTAATGAATACGGTGCAGCACTGGGTTCGTGGATGGGATTATTGCCAGGAGATATGGCCAATGTGTTTCCGGATCTGCAGAACTTCTCCAGCGATTGGCAAAATAGCTACGGCTTGTTTCGTAGCTAATTAGCCCGAATTTTCTAAAATCCCAGTGGCTATGCGCTTTTGAGCCACCGGGGGGGTTCCGGTAGGGCGGTTTGAGCTGTCACGGGGTACAATGGGGTTATGAAATTTAAACTACATTGTTTCGCGCAGTCCGGTAACGCCTACAAAACTGCTTTAATGCTTAATCTGTGCGGTGCAGATTGGGAACCCGTGTTTGTCGATTTTTTCAATGGCGCTCACCGCGAAGCTGAATATTTAAAACTCAATGAATTCGGTGAAGTACCTGTTTTGGAAGCCGGCGAACTCGTATTGAGTCAAAGTGGCGTAATCTTGGATTACCTGGCCGAAAGCTTCGAACGATTTGATGGCGAGAGTGTGCCTGAGCATCGCGAAATTATGCGATGGTTGTTCTTCGATAATCATAAACTCACTAGCTACGTAGCAACACTGCGTTTCCTTACTCAATTTGCCGAAACTGGCGAAACCGAAGTAACTGAATTTATGCGAAATCGTGCTGTCAATGCGCTTAAGGTAGTTGAAAGACGCGTAAGCGAATCCGCATTTGTCACAGGCGAAAAACCCACTATCGCTGATATCTCATTGTGTGGTTATTTATACTTTGATGATGAAACCACGATCGACTTTTCAGCGTTTCCAGCCATAGGTGAATGGTTGGGCAGAATTAAAGCATTACCGGGTTGGGCGCACCCCTATGATCTAATGCCTGGGCATCCACGTAAGTAATTGTCTAAACAATAATACTTGCTGTGCTGTGCTGTGCTGTGCTGTGCTGTGGTTGGCAAAGATATACATCACCTAGCAAGCTACGGAATGACCCGCCTGCGATGATTGATGTGTATTTTTAGGAATTTTAACGACGAATGAGGCGACAGGTGAAACGGCACTTGAGGCGATTATGTTGCACGACATGAAGCAATGCATAGCTACACGCACTCGATATGCAATTTTATCGTTTATCGGCATAGCAGCTACGATGCATCCAGCTATTGCAGACGACTTGACTGACAGTCTTGGCAACAACGTAATCGATGATTCTACTGTAGCGGTTATAGATAAAACCACGCGTATTATCGGTGGTAATATCAGCGCAGCAGATCAATTTCCATTCATGGTCGCGTTGGTCCGAAACACGTCGGGCCCTCTTATTAATCGCAAGATGTGTGGCGCTACCATCATCAGTGAAAAATGGCTGCTAACCGCTGCGCATTGTATGTTCAACTTGTTTGGTTTCCGAATCACACCTGAATCATTCAAGGCGGTAGTGGGTGCTACTAATTTGCGTACACAAAGCCCGGCCGAGCTGGTTGTGGCCAACTACTATATACACCCAGAATATATCAGTGATGTCGATAGCTTAGAAAACGACATCGCGTTGGTCGAACTGGCAAACGTTATGCCCCAAGCTCAAACTGCTCCAATTAGCTTATACAATGAATCCGCTGAAGGGTTAGTCGGAGTCAGCTCTACGATTATAGGTTACGGTGCTAAGCAGTATATAAGTGCTGATAATGTTGTTCAATCGGATGTGCTTCGGCACGCCAGTGTGCCGATTGTTTCGAAGCAAGTGTGCAATGCGCCGATTTCCTACAACAACACGATTAACGATTCTCACATATGTGCAGGTTTTGCTCGAGGTGGTGTCGACTCCTGTAACGGTGATAGTGGCGGCCCCTTGATTGCCGTTCTAGACGGTGTTACTACGCAGCTTGGCGTAGTCAGTTCCGGAAATGGATGTGCGTTGCCACAATTTTATGGCCTATACACAGACGTCGGTTTATATGTGGATTGGATACAGCAGTACACACGCATAAGTACCGTAAATAAACCCGATATCGTTGAGCGTGGTGGCACTGCTGGAAGCGGTTCCGGTTCCGGTTCCGGTTTGGGCGCGGCTTGGCTGCTGCTCTGGCTGATGGCAGGCGTATTTATTAGGCGTCGAGTTTAGGCGCTGTATCTTGGGCTTATGATTATCGTGCGCAGACACACCACACACATATTATTTTGCTGTTTATTACTTGGAGCGACTGCTTGCATGTCTACAACTCAAGTGCCGGTGCCCTCAGAAGTAGAACTAACGATCGTTAAACAGCGCTTTGGTTTAGCTGAGGTCCAACTCGGCGATGCTCAACTAGCAGCTTCAGAGAAAGTCGCTCAACTATATAATCGTAAACCACGCTGCGAAACTCGCAGTGTCAGCTTAGCAAATACTCGCAAAGCGTTTAGTTTAGTGATCTGTGAATACAAGCCTGAGGCTGTGTCGCTCAATGATGCGCCGATCGTGCGAGTGGTTACCTACTTTTTAGACGAAATTTTGATACGGCTTGATGTTGATGCGGAAGGCGATGCAACCTCGTTTGCAAGCGTTGAGTCATCGCTTGAAACTGATTGGCCTGATGCTAGGCAACGGCCACTCAATGCCACCGATCGTGTCGAGACGGTATGGCTATCAGGTGCTGATGAACTGTCTTTATCGCACCTAGAGGCAGCGTCTATGATTGAGTATCGTATCCGTGACACTCGACTCGCTGATAAATTACCGTGGTTGTTTGAGTAGCTTTCTTTGAGCGGTATGTTGAATGGTATGTTGTACGAGTATGCCTCTAATAGGTCACACAATAACGCCGCCAATTAGCTCGTCAACCACCCAGCTCCCCGCCAATGCTACGTATGCTTATAAATTAGGCGATACGCTTCACACTGCACCAAACACGATTGCGGATTGAATCCGCCAGTGCCGATAGCACCTAAATTGTTAGAGGTAGGCAGCTATGTTGTACAGATTTAGGCACTGGATGCTAAAACGTGCGCAGTTCACGGTTTTGTTATCAATCTGTGCAACAGCCTGGGCGCAGCCAACGATGGCTGCCGACTTGGGCGTTGCTATTATTGACAATACCACCCGTATAATTGGTGGCGATGAAAGTTCAAGTGGTCAGTTTCCGTTTATCTCTGCGTTAGTTCGCGATGGTTCGGGCAGTTTGGCTAATCGGCAATTCTGTGGTGCCTCTATTATCAACGAAAAATGGTTGTTGACGGCGGCACATTGCATGTACGACGGATTCGGTAATCGCATTAGCAACGAATCCTTTAAGGCTGTCGTAGGCATTATTAATTTGCGCACCGAAAGCCCGATGGAGCACGTAGTAACTAACTACTTCATACACCCTGGCTACAACAACAACAGCGAAGATATCGCTAATGACATCGCTTTGATCGAACTGGCAACCACTCCATCGCAAGCTACAGTCAGCCTATTTGGTGATGATGCCGAAGCGTTAGCTGGATACGATGCAACGGTGGTGGGTTGGGGTGCAACGGATTACACCGATGAGACTAACCCCGTTTTTCCTGATGAGCTTCGACACGCTGTAGTACCGATTATCTCAAGGGGTATTTGTAATGCGCCAGTATCCTATGCGGGCAATATTGCAGATACACAAATTTGTGCAGGCCTGGCGCAAGGCGGCGTTGATAGTTGCGTTGGTGATAGTGGTGGCCCGTTGCTAATCGATATCAATGGTGTAACCGCTCAAGTGGGTATCGTTAGCTATGGTAACGGTTGTGCGGAGCCACTGTTTTATGGTGTGTACACCAATGTAGGCAAATATGTCGAGTGGATCAGGCAGTACACCAGCGTCAGCTCTGTGGGCACCCCACGCGCGCTTGAAGCGAATAATGGTATCGGAGGCAACGGTGGATCAGCAGGGCAGAGCACTGAAAACAATGCGTCTAGTTCAGGCGCTGCTTGGTTGTTACTTTGGATAATGGCTGGTGTTTGTTTAAGACGCCGTCGCTAGTTTAGCTAAAAAGCCGATAGAAGGCCTGCGTGATCTAGACTAGCCAGTTTGGCGGTGGCCGATGATTGGCTATATATAAGCTTTTTTAATTTGGCTTTGATAAAAATTCTGATCGCACCTGATCAAAGTTGATGTGGCGAATATCTCGCCCTTTAACCAAATAAACCACATATTCGCAAATATTGACTGAGTGATCGCCGATACGTTCCAGTGCGCGGGCACACCAGGTGATCTTTAGTAATTGCGACACTTGCCTTGGATCTTCCATTAGGTGCGTGGCTAATAAGCGCTGCAAGGTTTGGTACTCTGCATTGATATCTTCATCGCGAGCGGCAGTTTTAATTGCCGCGTCCACATCAAGCCTTGCAAATGCATCCAGTGCATCTCGCAACATCGATTTAACAAGATCACCTAGGCGGCGAAGTTCTTTGCGGTAACTAGTTGCTGCATTCGCTTCAGCAAGTTCAACCGCAAATCGGCCCATCTTTTCCGCTTCATCACCAATGCGTTCGAGATCAGTGATGACCTTGATGACAGTAACAATCAATCGTAAGTCGCTCGCCGCTGGTTGACGACGGGCGAGTATTTGAATACATTCTTCGTCAATTTCGACTTCCATTGCGTTCACTTCGAAATCTGCGGTAGCAACGATTTGGCCGAGATCGCCGTCGGACTCAAGCAGGGCAGTTAAGCCTTTATCTACCTGTTGCTCTACCAAGCCGCCCATAGCAAGCACGCGGTTTCGAATGTCTTCGAGCTCGTGATTGAACTGTTGCGAAATATGCTGATCGAGATGCAATTTATCCATAGTGCTTATCCAAGTTGACTATCCAAAACGACCGGTTATATAGTTTTCAGTCAGTTCGTGTCGCGGGTTCGTAAAAATATTGTTGGTGCTACCAACTTCAACCAGTTTGCCAAGATGAAAATAGGCGGTACGTTGCGATACACGGGCGGCTTGTTGCATAGAGTGAGTCACTATTGCGATCGCGTAGTTTTGGCGTAATTCATCGATGAGTTCTTCTATTCGCGCTGTAGCGATTGGATCGAGCGCGGAGCAGGGTTCATCCATCAGAATAACCTCAGGGCTAACAGCAATAGTACGCGCGATGCACAAGCGCTGCTGTTGCCCGCCGGATAAACTAGTGCCAGGCGCATCGAGGCGGTCGTGCACCTCCTCGTGTAAGCCAGCTTTTTGCAAGCTGCTGATAACAATATCATCTAGCTCAGCACGGTTAGAGGCTAAGCCGTGAATACGAGGCCCGTAGGCAACGTTATCGTAAATGCTCTTGGCAAATGGGTTGGGCTTTTGAAATACCATGCCCACGCGAGCGCGTAACAGTACCGGGTCTAGGCCTGCGCTGTACAGATCTTCGCCATCAAGTGACATATCACCTGTTACGCGACACGAAGGAATTGAATCGTTCATGCGATTCATGCAACGCAAGAAAGTAGATTTGCCACAGCCAGAGGGGCCGATCATTGCGATAACTTCGTTGTTACCAATATCTAGGCTGACATCATAAATGGCTTGATTGTCGCCATAGAAAACATCAACGTTACGCGCGGTCATTTTTGGATCATCAACAGTGACATCACCCACTGTTTCTTTAAGTAGATCAAATGCATCGCTAGCTGCGGAGGTTCGGCTTTCCGAAGTACTGGTTTTTGTGCTCATGTTTTTCTGTCAGTCCCTACCATTTTCGCTCAAACCGTTTACGCAGAAATACCGCGGCAGCGTTCATCACAATTAAAAATACCAATAAAACGAGTATCGCCGCTGATGTTTTTTCAAGAAATGCGCGTTCGGGGCTATCTGCCCATAAAAACACCTGCACCGGTAGAACCGTGGCGGCATCAGTGACGGAACTAGGGATATCAACGATAAACGCCACCATGCCAATCATCAGTAGCGGCGCAGTCTCGCCCAAGGCCTGCGCTAATCCAATTATGGTGCCGGTCAGAATGCCAGGCATCGCTAGCGGCAGCACATGATGAGTCACCACTTGCAATCGGCTTGCGCCCAGACCTCGGCCGGCTTCTCTGATTGAGGGCGGCACAGATTTGAGTGCCGCACGGCTCGAGATAATAATGGTGGGTAGTGTCATCAAGCTCAGCACGATGCCACCAACTACTGGAGCTGAGCGAGGTAGGTGAAAGAAGTTGATAAATACAGCTAAGCCCAATAAACCGAACACAATAGAAGGTACCGCAGCGAGATTGTTGATATTGACCTCAATCAAATCGGTCCAGCGGTTTTGCGGTGCAAATTCCTCTAGATAAATAGCGGTGGCCACTGCGATTGGGAATGATAAGACAAACGTAATGAGCAACGTCAGGATCGATCCAATCAGCGCTGCCCTGATGCCAGCTTGTTCCGGTTCGCGTGAGTCTCCATTTTTGAAAAAGGTAGCATTAAATTTTTTACGTAGCCTGCCTTGTTCTTCAAGCGTATGCGTCCACGCAATTTGTTGATCTGATAAACGAGTATGAGTAACATTAGCAATATCCTTTAGCCCACCGGTTTTATACAAAGCGCTGAGCTCGTCATCAGCCAGCACCCAAAAAGAGTGGCTTTGCCCAAGCTGATTGGGGTTGTCTATCAAGTTCTGCCGTATTTGATATTCGGCGTCGGTACTGATTAGCTTGTATAACTCTTTTCTCTCTCGGCGCTCGGTGACATCCGGAAACATATCGCGCATTGTTTTTTTAATCAGCAAGTAAAAGTTGGCGGTTTTAAGCTCTTGTGATGTTGCGCCGTTCTCCACACCTAAGGTTTGGGTGTCGTAGGTAACGTCGATATGCACCTGAGTTTCAATAAAAGCGGGCCAGCCTTTAAGGAAAATACTGCCAATCAACACCGCTAAAAATAATAAGCTGATGCCGATAGCCGCAGCACCGTAAAAACGGAAGCGTTTTTCAGCGGCATATCGCTTTGCTAGTGTGCGCTTAACAATACTGGTGCTGTCTTTGCGTGGCGCTGCAGTATTTACGGTATCGCTTGCTGAATTGTCAGTCGAATTATTCATACTGTTCTCGGTAGCGCCTAACGACATACAGGGCGATTACATTCAGTATTAAGGTAGTGATAAATAGCATTAAGCCCAGCGCAAACGCAGCCAGTGTTTTTGCGCTATCAAATTCTTGGTCACCGGTTAGCAGTGTCACGATTTGTACCGTCACTGTGGTTACCGCCTCTAGTGGATTAGCGGTTAGATTTGCCGCTAATCCAGCTGCCATTACCACGATCATGGTTTCGCCAATGGCACGAGAAGCGGCTAGCAGAATGCCACTAACGATGCCTGGTAATGCAGCCGGGATAACCACCTTTTTAATTGTTTCAGAATGCGTTGCACCTAAGCCGTAGGATCCATCACGCATGGCTTGCGGCACGGCAGTGATTACATCATCTGATAGAGATGATATAAACGGGATTATCATGATGCCCATAACAGTACCAGCAGCCAGAGCGCTTTCGGATGAAGGTGATAGGCCGATCAGTTCACCCCACTCGCGAATAGCAGGGGCAACTGTTAGCGCTGCAAAGAATCCGTAAACAACCGTTGGGATACCCGCGAGTATTTCGAGCATCGGCTTGGCATAGGCACGCAATCGAGGAGTTGCGTATTCTGCCAAATAGATTGCTGCCAATAAACCGATGGGCACGGCCACTACCATCGCAATGGCCGAGATCAGCAGGGTGCCAGTAAATAGGGGAATAGCACCGAACGATCCCGATGAACCGACTTGATCCACCCTGATAGCGGTTTGCGGACTCCACTTTGTACCGGTGACGAATTCAACAAAGCTGACTTGTTGAAAAAATCGGAACGACTCAAACAACACAGAACATAAAATGCCAACCGTTGTGAGTATTGCAATGGATGCACAAATTATTAGAAACCAGTGCACGACACGCTCGACCATCACGCGGGCTCTGGTGTCAGGTTTGATTTTTCGTATTGCCGAAGCGGCTCCAACTGCAGCAAGGCACAACACACAGGCCAGTAAGGCCCAACTACTAATGGCAGATAGCGCTATCCAACGCTCAGCTACCGCTTCCTTTTTTGGGTCGCTGCTGATGCCGCCAGCTTCAATCAAATTGGCGATATCGTTTTTATATAGGCCAACGGACTTTTCGCCTAATTCTTTAACGGCAGCGGGTATCGAGCTATCGAGAAGTGAACTGATGACACTGGGTTCAGCCAGCTTCCAAAAGAGCACCAATATGAGGGCTGGTAGTGCACACCAGATACTAACCATCACCCCATATTGGGAAGGCAAGGAGTGCATGTTGCGCATACCACCATGGCTTTTGGAAACCACGTAGGCTTTCTGCCGACCATAAAAGAACGTCGCCAAGCCTAAGCCAAGTAATAGCAATACCAGATTGGTCGTATTCATGATCGCGTTTGTGTCGGCCTGTCTGTCGTTTAGTCTGCGTCGGTCATTATTAGCGGCGTCAGTGATCGAACCTGCTCACCGGTCGCGTCGCGTATGTCTTTGCCTAGCGGTATCATGCCTTTGTCAGCCAAAAATCCCTCTTCGCCCCATGCCTGTTCGCTGGTAAACGCATTTAAATATTGCTTAATACCCGGCACTGTGCCGATATGTTGGGCTTTGACGTAAAAGTACAAGGGCCTTGATATAGAATAGTCGCCATCCGCGATGGTGTCGAATTCAGCGGCGTAGCCATCAATGAGCGAACTTTGTACCAAATCATTGTTTTGCTCCAAAAAGCTAAAGCCAAAAATACCCAAGGCATTAGGGTTGGCCTCAAGTTTTTGCACAATCAGGTTATCGTTTTCACCTGCTTCAACATAAGCACCATCTTCGCGCATAGTGTGACAAACGGCTTTACGCTCTTGTTTTTCCAGTGCTTTAATAAATGGTATCTGTTTACAACCGCCTTCCATCGCTAATTCCACAAACGCATCGCGTGTGCCCGATGTTGGGGGTGGGCCCATCATTTCAATTCTGATATCAGGTAAGCTGGGATTAACTTGCGCCCAAGTGCTATATGGGTTTTCAACGAGTGTTTCGCTACCATCAGGGTTGGGTACCTGATTGGCCAGCGCCAGGAATAAATCCTTGCTCGTCATATCAAACTGTTCGGCATCAACTGAATTAGCCACCGCAATGCCATCGTAACCAATTAATACTTCGACAATGCTGGTGACCCCATTGCCCAGGCATTGCTGGTATTCGCTGTATTTGATACGGCGCGATGAATTTGCAACATCTGGTGTAGCCACGCCAACACCGGAACAAAACAGCTTCAAACCACCGCCGGAGCCGGTGGCTTCCACTTTGGGGGTATTGAAATCGGTCAGTTTGCCAAATCGTTCTGCTACCACTGTGGCAAATGGGTACACAGTAGAAGATCCGACAATACTGATGTAGTCGCGCGCAATGGCTGGCGCGCTCATTCCAACACCGATCAGCAAGGTGCTTGCAATAGCGGTAATTTTCATCATTTTGCGCTCATCCGGTGTAGTGTTCATGCAGTTATTATCGGAACCCAATATGACAGCAGCATGACAAAGCGTGCATCGTCGTGCTAACTGATTAAAACATTTTCAATAACTAACCGTTAAAAAAATTCACATACGGCGTGAATGGATCGCCTTAAATGTTACTCGCTGATCGCATATCGATCGCGCGATTGGCTGGGAACACGATAGTAAATTGTGAACCCTTACCCGGCTGGCTATCGATGAGCAGTTCGCCGCCGTGGCGTTGCGTGGCATGTTTAACGACAGCTAATCCCAAACCCGTACCACCACTTTCACGTGATCGTCCTTTGTCGACCCGATAAAAGCGTTCACTCAAGCGAGGTAAATGTCGTGCATCGATACCGGCACCATTGTCCTGTACGTCTAGTGTAGGGCGGTTTTGTCTGTCGCGTTGCCAAGAAATGTCTATAGTGGTGCCAGCAGGTGTGTAATTAACCGCATTGGCAATCAGGTTATGGCAGGCACTGTAGATTTCATTCTTTGAGCCCAGTAGCGAAAGCTTGTCATCCAAGGTTAGGTTAAACCGGTGATCCTTTCCCGTCGTGTTTTGCAAACTGCTGACTAACGATGAAATAAGTTCATTCACCAAAATGGGTTCACCTTCCTGATCGCTCAGGTGGCTACCCTCGAGCTTAGATAATTCGAGTAAATGATCAACGATGTGTTGCATGCGTTCTGAGTGTTCTGCCACTTGGTCAATGGCTGCTTGTGTTTGCGCTGGGAGGGTATTGTCGCCTTGCAGTATTTCCAAATAGCCCTTAATAACCGTTAGCGGTGTGCCTAACTCGTGCGAAACATCACCCACAAAGGCTCTACGCGTTTCACGTGTTTTAACGCGCTGCGTTATATCACTGGCAATCAACACCGTCATGCCTTTGCCTGAGGGGACTTTTCGTAAATGCAGTGTCACGTTTCGCCCAGTGGGAGATGCCAACTCCATTTCGCTGGCGTCAGGCAGTGCCAGAAATTCTTGAAAATCCGGGTCACGCACCAGGTTGTCGATGCGTTGTGATTTATCTCGATCAGGGTGGATATTTAGCAACAATCTGGCCGCGTTATTTGACCATCGAATTTGTTTGTACTCATCAAGCAATACGGTCGCGTCGGGTAGTTCTGCTGCCAGGCTGTTAAATTGAGCCAAGGCGGTGCGGTAGCGATTTTTTTGTTTACGACTGTATTTTTTTTCGCGATGAGTCAGGCCTACGATGTGATCAGTCAGGCCGAGAGTGGGTGGCGCTTTTTTTACCGCAGCACCCGCCTCGAGCCAGTCCACTATAGCTGACACCCGCAGCAGCATCCAAACACTGAAGCAAATGCTGTATAGCAGTGGAACTAATAAAGCTTGATCAGCAAGAATCCCAACGATGGCCGCTAGTAGCAAGCCAAACACAAACCAGCCGAGTTCTTGTCGTAACAGAGTGGCCATGTCAATGCCGCGCGCTGTAGGAGCGCTGATAATACCGGGTTTGGCTCTAGTTCGCAGCGCCTGGTCGTTTGTCAACAAGTCGGTAGCCTACGCCTCGAACGGTGTCGGTTATGGAGTCATGTTGTACAGGTTTCAGGGCCTTTCTTAGGCGCAAGATGTGTACATCTACCGTGCGTTCTTCTATGTCGCTGTCATGCCCCCAAATGCCGTCCAATAGCTGTGAGCGGGAGAACACTTGCTCTGGCCGCTGGATCAGGTAATCCAACAGCTTAAATTCGATATGGCCAAGTTCCACCACAATTTCCGCCACAGACACTCGGTGTTTGACGTTATCCACAAGTAAATCACCCAGCTGTTTGTTGACGCTGGTTTTAAATTGATTGCTGCGCCGCAGCAATGCGTTAAGTCGGGATACTAATTCCCTGGGCGAATAAATGGCTTGGTAATGTAATCATCAGCCCCTTCATCCAAACCTTGGCTAATATCGGTGTCGTCCGTTTTGGCCGTGATCATGATGATGGGCAGCTGCGAAGTTGATGCATTTTTGCGCAGTTGCTTAATTAAATGGATGCCGTTGGCACCCGGCAGCATCCAATCAACCAATATGGCGTCGATGTTCGTAGCTTGAAAAATGTCGGTGGCGGCATTGACCGATTCGGCGGTGAGTGCCTGAAATTGCTTTTGTTCCAGGGCAAATCGAATCATATCGCGGATGCCGGGTTCGTTCTTGACGATTAATATGGTTGCGTGCACCGATAAGCCTTAACTGTTCGAAGATTGTTGCGTCGATTATCATCGACGCTGACGAGGCCTTGTGGTTTTTTGATAAATCACCAGTTTATGGTTGCGGTGAATGCTTCAACCGGAGACAATGACCGGGTTATGGTGTTCCGTATCGGCACTCTCGCGACGACAAGCTGTGAACCCAGCCAGGCCCGGAAGGGAGCAACTGCAGCAGTGGATTCGGGCGCCGGGATGCGGCTGGTGCGGGATACCACCCTCATAACAGTCAATAGCTTTGCATGAGCGCTAAACCTGCGTAACCTTGAAGATGTTTTTTAAGCGACATTCATAAGCGCTATAGCTATAAATGAGCGACCCATGAGTTACAAAGTACTTGCCCGAAAGTGGCGACCACAGCAGTTTGATGACATGATCGGCCAAGAGCATGTGCTTCGGGCATTGGTCAATGCGCTCGATAATCAGCGGCTGCATCATGCCTATCTTTTTACCGGCATGCGCGGTGTCGGCAAAACTACCATCGCCAGAATCTTTGCCAAGTGCCTCAATTGCGAAACCAACGGCATCAGCGCGAGCCCTTGCGGCGAATGTGCTTCATGTAAAGATATTGATGCCGGTCGTTTTTTCGATTTAATCGAAGTCGATGCTGCGTCCAGAACCAAGGTAGAAGAAACTCGCGAATTACTTGAAAACGTTCCCTACGCACCAGCAAGCGGTCGATACAAAGTGTATCTGATCGATGAAGTGCACATGTTCTCTACGCACAGTTTTAATGCCTTGTTAAAGACGCTCGAAGAGCCACCTGAACACGTCAAGTTTCTGCTTGCCACCACTGATCCACAAAAGCTGCCGTTAACTGTATTGTCGCGGTGTTTGCAATTTAACCTTAAGCGTATGCCGCAATCGGGGTTGTCAGAGTATTTGCAGAAAGTACTAACGGAAGAAAAAATCCCATTTCAAGTACCCGCACTTGATGTTATTGCGCGCGCCTCTGAAGGCAGTGTTCGCGATGCCTTAAGCTTGGTTGAACAAGCGGCAGCATTTGGTCAAGGCGAGGTCAAACAAGAAGAAGTCGAATCAATGCTAGGCCGTGTTTCCGCCGAGCGTTTAATCGATCTACTCGAACTGCTTAATGCAGGCGAGGCAAAACCACTTTTTGATCAGGTTGATGTGTTGGCGCAATATGCGCCTGACTTTAGTGAACTACTTGCAGAGTTTGCATCGATTGTTCATCGTGTTGCCATGTTTCACGAGCTTCCCGATAAAGCGAGTGAAGCAAAATCGCCAACCGATCAACGCCTGGTTGATCTTGCCGGTAAGGTTGATGGCGAAGAGCTCCAATTGATGTATCAGATTGCATCACATGCTCGTCGCGATATTGCATTTGCTGCCGACCAACGTGAAGCGTTTGATATGGCCTTGCTGCGTATGCTCGCGTTTGCTCCGCAATCGGCTGGTGCCTTAGCTATTAACCCTACATCAGCTGCTGCACAACCCACTAATCAAACTACTAACACAGGCGAGCCTATTGTTGCTGGTAAACGTAAGGCTGAAGTTGTCAAAACTGTTGCGGCTGCACCGCAAGCAAAGGCTGTGAAGGCACCGCCAGTAGCGAATCCAGCTGCCGCAGCAACGGCTGCCGCAGCAACGGCTGCCGGTCCTAAGGCGAACGCATCTTCAGGCCCGGCGATGATTGCAGCTGCGGCAGCCGGCCTAGCAGTCACTGATAAAGAAACTGTATCCGTAAAAGCTGCTCCCGCAACCGAAGCATCGGTTGCGGGAACGAAGGCAGCCGAGCCAATGGCTGCCATGCCAACCCCAATTGAAGCTATTGAGCTCAGCTCAATCAACACCGATACCTGGCATAGTGTTACCAGTCGCTTGGGCATATCGGGTATGCCACGTCAATTGGCTGAACACTCGATCTTGTCCAGCATCAATGGCAATGAGATTCGCCTTCAGCTAGACACCGATGCTGATCATTTGGACAGCCCGCGTTTTATAGCGCGATTGCAAGGTGCGTTAAGTGATAGCACAGGCGCAGCAATCCAACTGTTGGTCAGTAAAAGCTCGGCAGGTGCAGCCATGGTCACGCCTGCAAAAATTGAAAAGAAGCGACAACATGATGTTATGTCAGCAGCCAAGGCTGCCATTAACGATGATCCACTTGTACAACAATTGTTGGCGGAAGTTGACGGTAAGGTGGACGAAAACAGCGTTAAACCAGTTGAAACAAATGACTAACGTCGATACAGACACAACAATCACTACCATTACTTACTGGAGATAATCATGAAAGGCGGTTTGGGCAACATGATGAAACAAGCGCAAAAAATGCAGGAAGACATGCAAAAAGCGCAACAAGAAATCGCCGAGATGACCATTGATGGTCAAAGTGGTGGTGGCTTGGTAAAAGTCACCATGAATGGCCAACACGAATTAGTGAAGGTAGCCATTGACGATAGTTTGCTTGGCGATGATAAAGATATGCTTGAAGATCTCATTGCAGCAGCAGTCAACGATGCGTCGCAAAAATTGGGTGCAGCGTCGGCGGATAAAATGAGTGGCTTAACCAGTGGCATCGAACTGCCTGCTGGTATGAAGCTGCCGTTCTAATTAGTTTGGCACTTGGTTAAAGCACTATTTCATGCAACACTCATTGCTCGATGATCTCATCCAAGGCTTGCGCGGTTTGCCAGGCGTTGGGCCCAAATCTGCACAACGTATGGCGCTGCACTTGTTGCAACGCGATAGGGCGGCCGCAACCAAGTTGGGTGAATTATTAGTTGAAACAATGCAACGGGTTCAGCATTGCACGCAATGCCGCATCTTTACTGAGCACGATTTATGTAAATGGTGTTCCGATGAAGAACGCGATGGTACTTTGCTATGCGTTGTCGAAAACCCTGCCGATGTATTAGCCATTGAAAAATCCACCGCCTTCCGTGGCCGTTACTTTTTGTTGCTTGGGCATTTGTCGCCACTTGATGGGATAGGGCCAAAAGATCTTGGTTTAGATTTACTGAAAGCTCGCCTGGCAACTGGCGGAATTAAAGAGCTCACGCTGGCAACTAACCCCACACTCGAAGGGCAAGCTACGGCGAGCTTCATTACTGAACTTGCCAAAGCCGAGAGTGTGAAAGTGATGCAACTAGCCCAAGGCATCCCTATCGGTAGCGAACTCGAGTTTGCCGATGGCGGTACGCTATCGGTGGCGTTTAGTAAGCGCAGTGAAGTTTAGTCATCCCAGCGTCGACGCTGGGATGACGGCAGTTAAATAGAAAACACCGTCTTACGATAATGCTGAAGCTCAGCAATCGATTCGCGAATGTCGTCTAGCGCAAGGTGCGTATTTTTCTTTCTAAAGCCTCCACTAATATCTGGGTTCCACCTACGCACCAGTTCTTTAATCGTGCTGACATCAATATTGCGGTAGTGATAAAAGGCTTCAAGCGAGGGCATGGTGCGCACCATAAAGCGCCTATCTTGACAAATGCTGTTGCCACACATTGGGGAGGTAGATGGACTTACCCATTCCGCCATAAACGCCAACGTTTGCTGTTCGGCATCTTGCATGCTGGTCTGGCTTTGTTTGATTCGAGCCACTAAGCCTGATTCAGTGTGGTGTTTGACATTCCAATCGTCCATCTTGTCTAAATAAGTTGAGTCAGCCTGGATCGCGCAAACCGGGCCTTCTGCCAATATGTTCAGTTCTGCATCAGTGCAGACGGTGGCAATTTCTATAACCGTGTCGGTATCTGGGTCAAGCCCAGTCATTTCGAGATCTACCCACATCAAGTTGTTGTCATTTACCGGCATCGAGCGCGTTCCAATGTAATCTGCTAGTAAGTATTCAAGCACACTCTGTGCAAATGTGTATATTTGTTGAAGATAAATTACGTACGAAAATACGAACAGCGGCGAAGCACGTGGCAGCCAGTCGCACTACTTGGAGTTCCTGAAACACTTGACTGAGAAAGGGCGAGTTATCGCCAATTTCCGTGCGGCAGTGGCTGTGCAACTCGATAGCGGCGAATTGGTGCGAGCCATGCCGTTAACTAAGCTACCCATGCTAGTGGCTGGCGATGTTGTCGATTACGACGATCAACGCATCACCCGTTTGCATGAACGTGCCACTGTTTTGCAACGTGGCGATGCGCGTGGCAAGCCGCGCCCATTAGCTGCAAATTTAACGCATTTGGCCATTGTCTCCGCACATCCTCCTGGTATCGACACTCTGCTCATTGATCAATTTTGTGTGGCGGCCGAAAACACGGGCATCTCGCCTATCATCATTTTGAATAAGATTGATTTGTATGAGCAAACCCAGCGGCGTAAATTAGATTTGATGTTAAAGGCTTATTCGCAAATGGGTTATCACGCTATAGCCGTTAGCCGGGACAGTGCAGAAGGCATGCAAGCTTTGCTCGACTTGTTGCAAGACAAAAGTGTGGCATTTGTCGGTGCTTCCGGTGTTGGTAAATCGTCGCTAATTAAATTTCTTTTGCCTGATCGTGACGTTCGCGAGGGTGAAATTTCTGCTGCCACCGGCTTTGGTTCTCACACCACATCTGTTACTTATTGGTATGAGATGGGAGGGGGGTCAATCATAGATTCGCCTGGTGTGAGGCAATTTACATTCGCAGAACTAAACAGCGTTGATGTGCGTAATGGCTATATTGATATTGCACGCGCAGGTCAAGATTGCAAATTTGCTAATTGCTCACATCGCCACGAACCCAGCTGTGCGGTTAAGCGATTTGTTGATGACAATACCATCGCTCAGTGGCGCTACGAAAACTATATCAAGCTAACAGATGAACCTTAGCTTGAGGGTTTGCTGCCTTGAACTTTAGGTGTCGCGGCATCATTGCCCCAATTGGACCATGCACCATCAAGCGCAATGACGTTTTTATAGCCCAAGTTTTTAAGTGCCACATAGGTGACAGCCGAGCGTTGATGAGTTTGGCAATAAACAACCACGTCATCGTCTTTACTAACACCCAAGTTATCAAGCGTTTGTTGGATGTCCTTGTCGTGTCGCAAGCTGAGTGATTTATCCAGCATATCAGTCCATTCGTAATGCACTGCTCTTGGCATATGGCCGCCAAACTCACTTCGCACATCACTGCCTTCGTACTCGCTATGGCTGCGCACATCGATGATCGATAGATTCGGTTGTTCCAAACGCTGCATGAGCTCTGCTGTGCTAATTACGTTGTCTCCCGAGAGCGATAGTGATACATCTGAGCCGTGAATAGGTGCTGGGCTATCATGGCCTTGGTCTGCACCACTGGCCAGCCACGCCGCAAATCCACCATCAAGCCAACTAATGGCATCCCAACCGTAGGCATTGAGTACCCAAACCAATCGAGCAGCAGCGGTGGAGCCGCCAGCATCGTACGCAACGATATGTTGATCGGCTTTCAGACCCAAGTCGGCGGCTATTGCATTAACTGCCCCGATACCGGGTAACAGGCCGCCCATGGGCTTTTCACTGCGATTTAGGCGACGTGAATCCAACCATACGGCGCCCGGTATGTGCCCATTGTCATATTCTTCCGCTGGTCGCAGGTCGACGATGAGGCACCTGAGCTCAGGTAGCGCTGAGATGTCGGCATCAAGCTTCTGAAGCGCACTAACGGAGGCTTTTAGGGGCAGTAACATGTGAACTCCCTTGTCAAATACCAAATTGTGTTGCGTAGTGCACAATTTATTGAGGCTGTAGGTGAACTATACCTGCGTTAAATGTCTGATGTAAGTCCGCAAATTACCCGGTACTGGATACACAACTGTTATGATTTACCAACAAACTACTGCGTTAACCAAAACGACGTCCAGCGCAAGCTCGATATCGCGTGCCAAGGTGGCCAAAGGTTCAACGAGAGGTGGCCCTGCTGGAGCTAAACGGTTGAGCGAGAAAGATATCGACATGGCGCTGGTTCAGCGTGTTCAACGCGGAGACAAATCCGCGTTCGACGTACTTGTCCTCAAATACCAACACAAGATTGGCCACCTGGTTTCGCGCTATGTTCATGATAGCCACGAGTCGCAGGACGTTACCCAAGAAGCTTTTATTAAAGCCTACCGAGGTTTAGCTAATTTCCGTGGTGATAGTGCGTTTTATACCTGGCTTTACCGTATCGCCATCAATACTGCCAAAAATCATTTGGTTACGATGAGCCGTAAAATTTCTGATACCGGCATTGATTCTGCAGATGCCGAGCAATACGAAAGCGGAGGAGCACTGCGCGATAACGCGACGCCAGAGCGAGAGCTCCTTACTGATGAGATCGCTCAGGTTGTGCAGCAAACCATCCAATCATTACCGGACGATCTGCGTACAGCGATTACGCTACGTGAATTTGAAGGATTGTCATACGACGACATCGCGTCAGCAATGGAATGTCCGATCGGAACCGTACGTTCACGCATCTTCAGAGCGCGTGAAGCCATAGATAATAATCTCGCCCCGTTAATTGCGGAAAACCATCGCGCAAAATCGCAAAATGCTTAGTTAATGCAACCTAAATACGCGACCTAAAATCGCGACCTAAATACAGAACCAATGCACGGGTAAAAGCAGGAATTAAAATGAACACTCCAGATGATAAAGAAATCTTGTCGCAGCTAATGGATGGCGAGTGGCAGGATATTGACTCGCAAGTTCGAATATCTGATTTATGCAGCGACTCAGGGCTCAAAGCGACATGGGCGCGCTATCACTTGGCTCGTGACGTTATGAAAAACGAATCGGTGAAAGTGGAGACCGATATTGCATCGCGCGTTTGGGCCGCCCTTGAAGATGAGCCTGCTCACACTAATGTCACCCCCATTGGCACTGATATGGCTGGTGGAATGGATATTCCCGATCGCCCAGCTACGACAAGTGTACCCGCTACCATCATCGATCAGTCAGTGCCTGCGAAGCGGCGTACCGCTTTCGGCGGATTAGCGATTGCTGCCAGTGTGGCTTTGGCCACGGTGTTTGGTCTTAATTTTATGCAAACAGCTGACAATGGTGATCAACCGCAAGCCATTGCAGCTTTGCCAACTACTCAAGTCAACCCGGTTATTCTCGGGCAGGTGGTGCTACCGCAAATTGAACTAGTGGCCAACCGAGGTACTTATTGGGTAAACGCTTCAGTAGACAGCTCAGTTGATCGTAATGCCAACCAAGAAGAACGTTTAAACATGTTCTTGGCACAACACATCGAACATTCGCCAACGACTAGCCATCAAGGTATGTTGCCGTATTCGCGTTTGGTGGGCTATGACGATATCAATGCTAGTCAGGGTGCTGGTCAATAGGTATGTTAATCCGTGGCTCAATCGTTTTAAGTTTGACACTGTTTAGTCAGATTGCTTGGTGTGGCGAACTACCAACCGCCGAGCGGTTACTTGAAAAAATGACGACGGCGCTCAAAACCCTTAACTACAAGGGTACGTTTGTTCATATTGCTGGTGACAATGTCGAGTCAATGAGCATTGTTCATGGCTCTGATGACCAAGGCGAGCTTGAGCATATGCTCTCGCTTAATGGCGAAGCGCGTGAAGTAATTCGTACTCATTCGCTGGTGACCTGCATTTGGCCAAATAGCCAATCGGTTGTAGTGAGCCAGTCAAAACCGCGTAACCCGTTACCCACACTAGATGCTGCCATCGGCAGTGATAATCTATATCAACTTGCATTAGTCGACAGTGATCGGGTTGCTGGAATTGAAACACATGTACTCGAAATTCAGCCTCGTGACGAATACCGATACGGCTACCGCTTGTGGGTAGATAAACAAAGCAACATGTTATTACGCTCGTTGTTGTTTGATCAAAACAATCGCGCTATAGAGCAAGTGATGTTTACATCCATTGTGTACCCTCAACACATTGATGGCTCGTTGTTTCAAACCAAAGTCTCTGAAAACCAAGTCAGCTGGCGTGAGCCCAAAGCCATAGCACCAGCAGAACAACCTGATCGCGTTCAGTTTGAAAACTTGCCGATGGGCTATCGAGAAGTCTCTGAGAGCTATCGTCCGATGCCAATTAATGATGGGCCGGTTACGCATGTCATGTTGTCCGATGGTATGTCATCGGTTTCAGTGTATGTGGAACATGTGATGGAACCTGATCAGGACAAGAGCCTGATGGGGCATTCAAGCATGGGCGCCATGAATGCGTTTAGCTTAAGCTTGGATACGGGATTCGTTACAGCAGTTGGTGAAGTGCCGATGGAAGCGGTTAAATCAATAGCGCAAGCAACACGACTCAAACCCCAAGAGTAAAGTAGTGAATCGCACAGGCTGCGTTGTTAGCCTCACCAATGATATTGCGAAGGTACAGCTCCACGATTTAAACTGCAGCCGCTGTGAAAAAGGCCAAGGTTGCGCGATCCGTTTGCTGCCAGCCAAACCCGATACCAATATCCCGACATCAGTCCAATGCGCAAATGCTGTTGATGTCTCAGTAGGTGATCGCGTAGAAATCAACTTCGATGTGTCAATTTTCAATCGGATGCGCGTTTATAGCGCATATTTGCTGCCGTTAATTGGTTTGTTAGCGGGCGCGATAGCGGGCACGATGATCGCAGGGCAATTGTCGACCGATAGCCAATTATTACCAAGTCTTGGGGCAATTATCGGTTTTGTAGGCGGCGTATTTGTGTATCCGTCATACAATTGCGAACAACACAACACTGATTTGCAAGGTTTAAACCCTCGTATCAGCCGACTGCTCAAAAAAGGTGAGCCTACAATTGCCTTTCAAGCAACCACCTCTACGGACGGTTAAATGATTAAAAAAGTTAAACTCGTACTGACTTGGGCAATATCGACCTGCGCGATGTTGCTATTGAGCCAACCGGCTACAGCCTTGTCCGGCAACTTGCCAGATTTCACGACATTGGTTAAGCAAAACCACGAGGCGGTTGTCAATATCAGTACGCGGCAGAGAGCCCGCACCACGGTCGACGCTAAGCCTTCAGAAGATGGCGAGGGTAATCCACTAGACGACCTGATTAAACGATTCAAAGAAGACCAACCAGAACAACAACCCTTTGAAGGCGATGGTTTGGGTTCTGGTTTTATTATTTCCGCAGATGGTTATGTATTAACGAATAACCACGTGGTTGAAAATGCCGACGAAGTGATTGTTAGCTTGCATGATCGCCGTCAATTGGTAGCAACCGTTGTGGGTACCGACCCCCGTTCAGATGTGGCCGTACTCAAGCTTGATGCAAAAGATCTACCGGTAGTTAGCATTGGCAATAGTGATTCGCTCGAAGTAGGTGAATGGGTATTGGCAATTGGCTCCCCATTTGGCTTTGATTTTTCGGTCACAGCCGGCATCGTTAGTGCAACAGGCCGTTCATTGCCCAGCGAAAGCTATGTGCCATTTATTCAAACCGATGTGGCGATCAATCCTGGTAACTCCGGCGGGCCGTTATTTAACCTTAACGGCGAGGTCATTGGCATCAACAGTCAAATCTACAGCCGTACTGGTAGTTTCATGGGTTTGTCGTTTGCAATTCCAATCGAATTAGCAATGGATGTTGCTGATCAACTTCGCACTAAGGGTCGTGTATCTCGTGGATGGTTGGGCGTAATCATCCAAGAAGTCACCATGGAGCTGGCAGAGTCATTTGGTATGCGTACCGCTCACGGTGCATTGGTGAGTAGTATTCTACCTAACAGCCCTGCCTCTAAGTCTTCACTTGAAGTGGGCGATGTTATTACATACTTTGAAGATAATCGCATTGAACGCTCATCGTCATTGCCGCCGATGGTTGGGCGTATTAATGCCAATCAAGATGCACGTTTACGAGTTGTGCGTGATGGCAAGAGCATGGAATTGATCGTGAACATTGGTGAGCTGCCAGGCAACAACGAAATACGCGCTGCAAACCAAACGCCTAAGGTTACTAATAACCTATTGGCTTTGAATGTTGATCGCCTTGACGATGAAACTCGCGAACGCCTAAAGATTGATAAAGGCGGTGTAGTCGTGTCGCAAGTTGTAGAAAGTGGCCCAGGTGATACTGCCGGCATCGTTCCAGGTGATGTGTTGCTGATGGTTGATAACAAATCAGTGGACACACCGCGCGAATTCGAGCAAGTGGTCAGTGAGCTTAGCGCTGGTGACTCGGTTGCGGTGTTAGTTCAGCGTGAGCAGGGCCCGGTATTTTTGGCGCTCAAGCTTGATTAATGGATCGGCTGGCCACACTAACGCTCTACTTTCGGGATGGTTGCCATCTCTGTGAAGATATGCAAAGGCTGCTGGGCGAGCTACTCGACCCAACTAGTTATAGTCTGAAGCTGGTGGATATCGATGCAGAAGCTGCGCTAGTGCGGGAATATAACGAGTTGGTCCCGGTGCTGAAACTGGGCGAGGCGGAGCTCTGTCGATACTTTATTGACCTCAAAGCGGTGCAACAGGCATTGGCAGGCTACAATAGCGTAGTCGAACCCTAACCCTTTCCAGTCATTTGTTCATCGTGCGGCCCAGTGGCCCAGAATCCTTACATGCAGCAGAACATTCGTAACTTTTCTATTATCGCGCATATCGATCACGGTAAATCTACTTTGGCCGACCGGTTCATCCAGGTATGCGGTGGCTTGTCTGATCGTGAGATGTCAGCGCAAGTGCTCGATTCAATGGATATCGAGCAAGAGCGCGGTATTACTATCAAGGCGCAGGCGGTATCACTGGATTACAAAGCTCGCAATGGCGAAATCTACCATCTGAATTTCATCGACACGCCGGGCCACGTTGATTTCTCTTACGAAGTTTCGCGCTCACTTTCTGCCTGTGAAGGTGCGCTGTTAGTGGTTGATGCATCGCAGGGTGTCGAGGCGCAGAGTGTGGCGAATTGCTACACAGCGATTGAGCAAGATCTAGAAGTGCTGACGGTGTTAAACAAAATCGATCTTCCCAATGCTGACCCGGATCGTGTCGTAGATGAGATAGAAGAGGTTATCGGAGTCGATGCCCATGAAGCTGTGCACATCAGTGCAAAAACCGGCGTCGGTATTGAAGATGTGCTAGAGCAGATCGTAGAGAAAATCCCAGCACCTGAAGGCGATCCAGATGCACCAGTTCAAGCGTTAATTATTGACTCATGGTTTGATAATTTTGTGGGGGTTATTACGCTTGTTCGTGTGATGCAGGGCACCATCAAAACGCGTGAAAAAATTCGCATCATGTCAACTGGGCGCGACTTCCAAGCTGACACCGTGGGAGTGTTTACCCCTAAGCGCACACCGTTGCCGCAGCTGCGTGCAGGTGAGGTTGGTTTTATCATCGCGGGTATTAAAGAAATTGAAGCCGCACGAGTTGGCGACACCATAACGCTGGCAAACAAACCAGCAGCGGAAGCCTTACCTGATTTCAAAACGGTACAGCCACGTGTATTTGCGGGCATGTATCCAATTAATAGTGATGACTACGAAAATTTTCGTGAAGCGCTGCAAAAGCTGCGCTTGAATGATGCTGCTTTGCATTTCGAACCTGAAACATCCACGGCACTGGGCTTTGGGTTTCGTTGCGGCTTTTTGGGCATGCTCCATATGGAGATTGTTCAAGAGAGGCTTGAACGAGAATACGATCTCGATCTAATTTCAACAGCTCCAACGGTTGTTTACGAGATCCTCAGCACCAAAGACGAAATCACTTACATACACAATCCATCCGGGTTGCCAGTAATTAATAACATTGCTGAAATCCGCGAACCTATTATTAGAGCTAATTTATTGCTGCCACAAGACTACGTTGGCGAAGTCATTAAATTGTGTATCGAAAAGCGCGGTGTGCAAACCAATATGCAGTACCTAGGTCGACAAGTGTCGATGACCTACGAGCTGCCATTGAGTGAAGTCGTGCTCGACTTTTTTGACCGGCTTAAATCGTGTAGTCGTGGCTATGCATCATTTGACTACGAATTTCTTCGTTTCCAACAGGCTAATCTTGTCAAAGTGGATATTCTGATCAACGGTGAAAAGGTCGATGCCTTGGCCAGCATCATTCATAAAGACCGGTCTTTGGCGCGCGGCCGTGACTTGGTTGATCGTATGAAAGAAATCATCCCAAGGCAGCAATTTGAAATTGCTGTGCAAGCAGCGATTGGTTCGCATATTATTTCGCGTAGCTCAATAAAAGCCTTACGCAAAAACGTAACCGCCAAATGTTATGGCGGCGATGTGTCGCGTAAACGTAAGCTACTCGAAAAACAAAAGGCAGGTAAGCGCCGAATGAAGCAGGTCGGCAGTGTTGAGATTCCTCAAGAAGCTTTTCTTGCTGTGCTTAAGGTGGAGAGAAACTAAGCATGTCTGATTTTATGTCTACTCTGAATTTCCCACTAGTGTTAGTGATTGGCACCGCTATCAGTGGTTTGGTTTGGTTTATCGATTCAGTGCTACTTGGCCGTAAGTACGGTGTTGGTGTGAGCCCCCCAATGCTGGTTGATTACGCCCGTTCGTTTTTTCCCGTGCTGTTGATCGTATTGATATTGCGCTCGTTCTTCTTTGAACCGTTCAAAATCCCCAGTGGCTCAATGATTCCTACCTTGTTAGTGGGTGATTTCATATTGGTGAGTAAATTCAGCTATGGCGTACGCCTGCCGGTCATTCACACCAAAATTCTTGATACGGGTGCTCCAGAGCGTGGTGACGTGGCTGTTTTTCGATATCCGCGTAATCCCAAGCAGGATTACATCAAACGCGTTGTGGGGCTGCCAGGTGACTCAATCGCATATGAGAACAAAGTATTCACGATAAATGGTGAAGTAATCAACCTTTTTCCAGAAGGTCCTTATGTAATCCCCGGAACGGACGCAATAAGGTCAGGGGTCGTGCTTCGAGAGGAGCAGCTTGGATCTGTGTTGCACGAGATTTTGCAGGACGAAATCTCTAAACCTCGGCCAATGACGTGGGAAGTGCCTGAAGGGCATTATTTTATGGTTGGTGATAATCGAGACAATAGCAACGACAGTCGGTTCTGGGGTTTCGTCCCTGAGGCGAATCTGGTCGGCAAGGCCAAATATGTTTGGATGCATTGGAGTGACGGAGTCCTATGGGACCGTCTAGGGGATAAAATAAGATGACCAAGAGTTACAGAAGTGGCCGTCAATTAGGAGCTGGATTAAAGCTGGCGAACAAGCAGCGAGGCGTGTCGTTCATGGCAGTGTTCGCTATAATGTCAGTTGTATTCTTTCTGGCTCTGGCTGCGTTTAAGGTTGGGCCACACTACATGGAATACATGACGGTTAAAAATATCGCAACAGATCTATCCCATAATGACGAGCTAATGAAAGGGACTAAGAGTAAGGTTGTAAAACACATCAACCAGGCCTACAACACAAATAATTTATGGGATCTCAAAGCCAAAGACACAATCGATTTACAAAAAGATTCGAACAAGGGCTTTGTGGTGACAGTCAACTACGAAAAACGCATCAATCTTATTTACAATATCGATGTAGTCACTGTGTTCAACAAATCGGTCAACTCGGAGTAATTACGCGAGTAAATCTGCGGCTATGTACTAATATAGTTACATTAACTAACATTAATTGTGTGGCGCTATGAACGCGCTGCAGCGACTATGCGCACAAATGGGCCTGAGCTTCACTGATCAGGCCCTTTTGCGTGAAGCACTATCCCATCGCTCCTACGGCACGCCAAACTACGAACGTCTTGAGTACCTAGGCGACAGCCTACTCAACTTTGTTATTGCCGATGAACTCCACCGAGCACACAGCGAGCTTGATGAAGGCGATTTGAGTCGGTTACGGGCATCCTTAGTGCGCGGCAGTACGCTTGCTGAGATAGCGCGTGAATATCAGTTAGGCGATTATTTGTTAATGGGGTCAGGGGAGCTCAAAAGTGGTGGCTTTGATCGTGATTCGATCCTGGCTGATGTCGTGGAATCCATTATTGGTGCAACCCTGCGTGATGCAGGCTTCGAAGCTGCTCGCGCTTTGGTGCTACATCTTTACAGTAATCGCTTGGTAAACCTACCTTCAGCCGAAACCCTCAAAGACTCCAAAACCCGGTTGCAGGAATACCTGCAAGGTGATGGGCATGCTCTACCAGTCTATAAGGTGATCGAGAAAACGGGCCAGGATCATAATCTGAGCTTTACCGTAGAGTGCGTATCAGAGGCTCAAAAGCTGCGTACCACAGCCATTGCCAGCAGCCGTCGTAAAGCCGAACAAGCCGCCGCTCAGGCAATGCTCGAGTCGCTCAGCACCTAGTTCGCGAAAATTCGAAACACGGTAAGGCGAAGTTTGAGTAGACTACTCGTTTTACCGGCCAACATCCTTCATGAGCACGCACTGCGGTACCGTATCCATAGCTGGGCGGCCTAATGTCGGTAAATCGACCTTGCTTAACCACTTGGTTGGTCAAAAACTCAGTATCACGGCGCACAAGCCGCAAACCACCCGTCATCGCATTCATGGCATTAAAACCGAGGGCAATCTGCAGGTAGTGTATGTTGATACGCCGGGTATTCACACGCAAGGCAAACGAGCCCTTAATCAAGTGCTTAACCGCACCGCATCAACTGCCCTCTACGATGTCGATCTAATATTGCTATTGGTGCAGGCGGGTGTATGGAACGCTGACGATCAGCGAGCCTATGATCTGGTTACGCAAACCGGTGTACCTTTTTATCTGGTCATTAACAAAGTTGATCTGGTCAAGCAAAAGGATGAGCTGCTACCGTTTATCGAAAAACTCCCCACGCATGAAAAACTCCAAGATGTGCTGATGGTGTCAGCCAAAAATGGCAGTGGTGTGGATGGCCTCGAGGAAGCTGTGGCTAACCATATCCCGGAAGGGGATTGGCATTATGAAGCTGATGAGCTCACTGATCGTTCGTCACGCTTCTTGGCTGCCGAGTCGGTGCGTGAGCAACTAACCCGTTTACTCTCCGCTGAATTGCCGTATTCCTTATCAGTAGATATTGAGCAGTACGAACAGTCGGCTGATCTTATCCGTATTGGCGCAGTGATCTTTGTAGAGAAAAACAGCCAAAAAGGTATCGTGATAGGTAAAGGTGGCGAGAAGTTAAAAGAGGTGGGCACTCGCGCGCGCGTCTCCTTGGAAACGCTATTTGATTGCAAGGTTTTTTTGCAATTATGGGTGCGTGTTAAAGACGGCTGGGCTGATGACGAACGTGCACTGCGCAGCTTAGGCTACAACCCGCATGAGTGATCAGGCCGTCACGGCGACGCCTGCGTATCTATTGCACTACCAAGTGCATCGCGACACCAGTTTTCAAGTTGATTTTTTTACCCTAGAACAAGGCAAGATAAACCTGCTGGCCAAAGGTGCGCGTAAAGCGAAACCTAATGCTCGTGCTTTGTATCAACCGTTCAGGCCTTTATTGATTTCATGGATCAGTAAAGATGATCCGCGGATTCTTACAGGCATTGAGGAAAGCGGAGCTGAGAATGTGCTTGGGCATAATCAACTGGCGTGTGCTTATTATCTCAACGAATTATTAGTACGGTTGTTGCCTCGCGCGCAGCCGCAAGCCAGTGTGTTTGCACACTATGCATTAGCACTGGCGCAGCTTTCGGCTAGCGAACCCGCCGAGCCCACTCTACGTGCATTTGAGTTGCAACTACTCGAAGACATAGGTTTGATGCCCAACCTTGCTGCCTGCGAATCAACAGGTGCTGCACTTGATGTAAACGAGAGGTATCTTTTTTACCCGGCAAATGCAAAAGCTGTACTGCAAAGTAAAGCTGAAGATCTTTCAATTTTAGCCAGACCCAAAGAAAAGGATCTTGCCGCGGCAACGCAATTGCATCCCGATGGCATTACCGCTGATCACGGCATACCAGTTAGTGGGCGCACCTTGTTAGCGCTAGCAGCACAGGATGTATCCAACTCAGGCATACTCAAAGAAGCCAAGCACGTGATGCGCGCACTAATCGGGCAACAATTAGGGTCACGCCCATTAAACAGCCGCGCGATGTTTGAGTCGATGCAACTACCGGTATCCAGCGACAGTTAAGCTTGCCCATATGAACCACGACTGGTTTTATCTAAGCGAACAAGCATTGATGGAGCGCGATCCTGCACTTAAAGCCGAATTGACGCAAACGCTGTATGCGCTTTGGCTGAACACCAATGTTGACGATCAACAGCAGCAACTCACCAATAACAGTCAGTCTGTTGTGCGTGTGCTGGATGTCGCTGGGCAGCCGGATAAACCCGAATTACTCGAAGCACGAAAAGTAGCCAGGCGGGGCGTCGGTACACTCGAAGGGCGAATCGCCTTGCTGCATTCTCTTGCGCATATCGAATTCAACGCGATCAACCTTGCACTGGATGCGGTGTATCGCTTTAGAGATATGCCACTGCAATACGTGAGCGATTGGTTGATGGTGGCTAACGATGAGGCGATTCATTTCAACTTAGTGCGTGAACGTCTGCAGTCACTCGGCGCTGACTATGGTGATTTTGCAGCCCATGCAGGCCTATGGCAAATGGCACGGCGCACTGATCATGACGTGTTAGTTCGGATGGCATTAGTGCCACGTTTACTCGAAGCACGGGGCTTAGATGTGTCACCGCCAATGATCAAAAAGTTAGCTCACCAAAAAGACGACATCAGCGCTGCAATTCTGCAACGTATCTATACCGACGAAATTACTCACGTGGAAGTCGGTAATACCTGGTTTCGATATTTAGTTGATCAACGCAAACTTGATGGCTTAGCTGTTTTCCAAGATCTATTAAAAGGCGATACCAGCGCCTATCTGCATAGCCCTTATAACGATGAGGCAAGGTTACAGGCAGGGTTTACCACTGAAGAGATGGCGATCATCCGTACGATGGAGAAAGAGTTTAAAGCGAGCCAACGTCGCAGGAAGAATATGGGTAAGAATATGGGGACGACAAAGAATATGGGGACAGACCACGATTAATTAGCATGTAAGCTCTGCACCCTTATTTCACTCGATAATTAATCGTGGTCTGTCCCCATTTTCTTTCGTGCAAACCGTTCTAATACAAACGTCTCGCCATCAAACCGCCCCACCATCGCATGGTCATCATGCCAGTCACCCAATACCAGTCGGCGTTGTGCACCCAGATGATCCTGCGGGCGATGAGTATGACCATGAATCATCAAAGGTGGTCCATGTTGTTCAAAAGCTGCGTTAACGGTTTGCGCGTTAACGTCCATAATTTCTAGCGATTTATCGGCTACTGCTTCACGACTTTTGTCGCGTAGTTGCGCAGCTATTTCGACTCGTTCGGGTACAGTTTTTGATAAAAATTCTTGCTGCCATGCCGGGGCTCTTAACATAGTGCGTAGTTGTTGATATCCGTGATCATCAGTGCAGAGCGTATCGCCGTGCAGAAGAGTAACGGCTTGATCGTTCATGTGGAATACAATTTCATCATCGCGAATTAACGCAGCGCCTATTTGCTTTGCGAATTGCTCTCCTAACAAGAAGTCGCGATTGCCATGCATTAAGTAAAGTTGTGTACCTGATTGGCTTACAGCGCGAAGTGCATCAATGGTGGGCTGCATGGCTGGGTCGATAGCATCATCGCCTAACCAGTACTCAAATAAATCACCGATGATAAACAGCGCACTCGCACCGTGTGCTTGCTGAAGATATTGATGGGCCAGCTCAATAGTGGCTGGTCGTTGAGGCGCCAGATGCAGATCACTGATCAGCAAAATGGGCTGATCAACGGATGCTGCAATGCAGGCGTTTGTCATTGCGAGGGTTCGCTAGACGGCATTTGTTATTCGACAGTCATGGATTCTATAACAACAGCTTCTGTTGGTACATCTTGATGACCACCGCTTGAGCCCGTAGTAACCGCTGCAATAGCGTTAACTGCATCCATACCGTCAACGGTTTTACCAAACACGCAGTAGCCAAATCCTGCTTGCGAATCATCCTTAAAATTAAGGAATTCGTTGTCGTTCAGGTTGATGAAAAACTGTGAGCTGGCTGAATGTGGATCAGGCGTACGCGCCATGGCAATCGTGCCAACCGCGTTTACCAAGCCATTGGCTGCTTCATTTTGGATGTTTTCGCGGGTAGGCTTTTGATTCATATCAGCGTCAAAGCCACCGCCCTGAATCATGAAATTGGGGATAACGCGGTGAAAAATGGTGTTATCAAAGTGGCCCTCATCAGCGTACTGCTTGAAGTTGGCACAAGTCAGTGGTGCGGCTGTGTCGTCTAGCTCGAGCACGATTGTGCCTTTGTTAGTTTTTAGTGTGGCTTTCATTGCGGGTATCGACGCTATTAGTAAAAACGCCAGTTTACCAGCAATAGCCTTATTGGATGGCTAGGGCACCTGATTGTTCTAGCAATTTGGCGGCAGGGGCTGGTTCATCAGGGTCAGCCACCGTTGGGTCGACAGGGGCTGTCTCGATTGCTTCTTCAACCACTGGCTTTAACCAAACTGCGCTTTCGATGATGACTTTGGAACGTGGCGCATCACGGCTGAAAGGGCCGCCTGGACCAGTTGGCGTTTGGCCGATTTGATCAACAACATCGTGGCCATCAATGACTCGACCAAATACTGTGTATCCCCAACCGCGAGCGGTGGTGCCGGTGTGATCAAGGTTATTATTGTCTTCGCTGTTGATAAAAAACTGTGCCGTGGCTGAATGGGGTGCATTGGTACGCGCCATGGCGATGGTGTATCGCTGATTGCGTAAACCGTTGTTAGCCTCGTTAATAATGGGTCGGCGTGTTTGCTTGCGTTGATAGTCAGCAGTAAACCCTCCGCCTTGGATCATGAAGCCATCAATTACTCGATGGAAGATAGTGCCGTTGTAAAAACCGTCTTCAACGTAGTCGAGGAAGTTTGCCACCGTGGTGGGTGCTAGCTCAGGCTCGAGTTCAAGTACCAGCATCCCTTGGCTTGTTTTGAATTCGACCACAGGCGGATCAGCCAAAAGTAGGCTGGATTGAAGCAGTGCTGCGAGGGCGAACAGAATAGGGTTGAAGCGCATGACGGCGTCCGTTTTTAGTATTGCCAAGGATACGAGGTTAATTCTAGCGGGTATTATGCCAAACGCCGACCCCAGTAACCATCGGGTAATCTGCTACAGTTCCACTCATTGAGCCTTATCTTGGTTCAAAATTAATCAGCTACCCGAGTCGTTAATGTTGCACCTCCACAACACCTTAAGTCGAAAGAAAGAAGCCTTCAAGCCGTTAGTGGCCGGAAAGGTATCAATGTACGTGTGTGGCATCACAATTTATGACCTCTGCCATGTCGGCCACGCGCGTCTCTTGGTTGCGTTTGATGTGTTGTTTCGGCATCTGCAGGCCAGTGATTACGACGTTACCTACGTACGCAACATCACCGATATCGATGACAAGATCATTAATCGAGCCGCCGAGAATGGCGAATCAATCAATGATCTCACCGAGCGTTATATTGATGCCATGCACCAAGATGAAGCCAGTTTGCTGCTGCTTAGCCCCACCCACGAGCCGCGCGCCACTAACACCATCGCCCGCATGCATTCTCTAATAAAAACCCTCATTGATAAGGGCATGGCGTACCCGGCAGATAATGGCGATGTGTATTACGCCGTGTCCAGCTTTCCTGAGTACGGCAAATTATCCGGCCGCAAGCTAGAAGATCTTCGGGCTGGCGAACGTGTGGCCGTGGATAACAACAAACGCGATCCACTGGATTTTGTTCTGTGGAAATCATCCAAAGCTGACGAGCCTGCTTGGGATTCTGATTGGGGGCCTGGCAGGCCGGGCTGGCATATCGAATGTTCTGCTATGGCCATAGAGCTACTGGGTGAAGAAATCGATATCCATGGCGGTGGTGCTGATCTGCAGTTTCCGCATCATGAAAACGAAATAGCCCAAAGTGAAGCAGCCACCGGTAAGCAGTTTGCGCGCTACTGGCTGCACAATGGCTTGGTGCAAGTGGACGATGAGAAGATGTCCAAATCCTTACATAATTTTTTCACCGTACGCGAAGCGCTTAAGGCCTATTCAGGCGAAGAGCTGCGTTACTTTTTAATGTCTGGGCATTATCGCAGCCCACTTAATTACTCTGCCTCACAATTGGATAATGCGCGCGCATCATTAAGGCGTTTGTATACTGCCTTGCGAGGTGTGGGTGCTGATGCTACCCGCTCAGTATCTGCTGAGCATGTGGAGCGATTTCAAACGGCCATGGATGATGATCTCAACACGCCAGTTGCCTTGTCAGTATTGTTTGAACTAGCCACCGAGGTTAATCGAGAAGGCGGAGCAGAATCCAAACGCGGTTTAAAATTAGCTAACACACTGCTTCAACTCGGCGCGCGCCTGGGGATATTACAAGCCGATCCAGATTCTGTATTGCAAGGCTCAGTGGATGAAAGTGGCCTGGATGCAGCGAAGATAGAAGCACTCATACAAGAACGAGTAGAAGCACGCACTAATAAAGATTGGGAGCGAAGTGATGAGATAAGGGACGAGCTCACGGCCGACGGTGTCATACTTGAAGACAAAGATGGTAAGACGAGCTGGCGACGTGGATAAAACAAGTAAAAGACAAGCCAGACGCATGGCGCGTGAACGCGCACTACAAGCGTTGTACCAATGGGATATTACGTCCGATGATGCATCTGCTGTGCATGCAGAGATTCTTGATCGTCAAGATATGGAACGTACCGACGTTGATTATTTTACTGAGTTGTTTAAAGGGGTTAGTCACGATGTTGAGAGCGTTGATGTTCTACTCGAAAAAGTCCTCGATCGGCCTCTACCGGAGCTTGACCCCATAGAGCGCAGCGTATTGCGTTTATGTTGTTACGAGTTATCCGAGCAACTCTCCACACCTGCTCGCGTGGTGATTAACGAAGGTGTAGAAATTACCAAACGCTACGGTGCTGATAAAGGCCATAAGTACGTTAACGGTGTTCTCGATAAGCTTGCGCTGGTATTGCGCGGCCCGGAAATGAAAGCCAAAAAATAATGGCCACTAGCTTAAAGCAAGCTCTATTCGCCAACCCGCAAAATTTTCTTGCACTTGGGGCAGGCTCGGGTTTAGCACCAGTTGCACCTGGAACCTTTGGCACAGTTGCTGCCATCCCACTGTTATTTATTTTGCCCAGCAACCCATGGTTGTACGGCGCTATCACGATGGTGATGTTTGTGGTGGGTGTGTACCTATGTGGCAATTGTGCGGACTACATGCAAACCCACGATCATCCGGCTATCGTTTGGGATGAATGGGTTGGCTTGCTGATCACTATGTTCTTGGTGCCACTGAGCATTGTGACTGTAATACTAGGCTTTGCGCTGTTTCGTTTTTTTGATATTTTAAAACCGTGGCCGATTGGTTTAGCCGATAAAAAAATCAGTGGCGGTTTGGGCATTATGATCGACGATGTGCTCGCTGGCATCATGGCTGCCATCGTGATGCATTTGTTGCTACTGGCATTTGATCTGAGTAGTTTGACGTTCCAGCTATAGGCTAGGGCAACGACAATCCACATTGTCGAAGCATCTGACATAGTTTTATTAGAGGCAAGCCGACCAAGGCAGTTGGGTCATCAGTACTGACCGACTCAAATAAGCTGATACCCAGCAATTCCACCTTAAAACTACCGGCACAATCCAAGGGTTGGTCAGCTTGTAGATATCGTTCAATCTCCGCATCATTGAGTTCCCGCAGAGTCGCGGTGGTGATATCCATTGCCTGTTGGCGCGAGCCATCGCGAGTATCCACCACGGCCACAGCCGTGTGGAATACCACTTGCTGGCCGCTCATTTGCCTAAGTTGCTCAATGGCATTGCTCATCGTGCCAGGCTTGTGCAGCAATTGCCCCGCAACGGCCGCCACCTGATCAGAACCAATAATGACGCCTTGGGCTGAGCTGGTTACCACAGCTTCCGCCTTCTCCAGTGCCAATCGACAGGCCCGCGCTGCGGGCGGCTCTAAGGGTAGCTCGGGCTCGTCTGTCTGAGGGTCGCGGGTATCAAAGGGCAGGCCTAGCCGATTGAGCAGATCAGCACGATATCGAGAGGTAGACGCTAGGATCAACACTTGCCAGTTAGCTCATTTATGATAGAATCAGCGGGTTATGGGCAAGCCAATTACCAGCCAAATACAGCCGGAGCTGCTGGCCCGCGAAGATACAGTCTACTCGGTGCGTGTGCCGTTGGCCCAGTTCAAGCGATTAGCTAAGCTGCTTCACGATACTCAGGGCGATTTCACAGCTGAATGTCAGTTCACAGCTTGGCACTCCCACACCAAAGTGTACGGGCAAATGCAGGCCGAACTTGGCTTACTTTGCCAGCGTTGCTTGCAAGCAATGACTTTTAAAGCCGATGCGGCGTTTCAACTGATTTGTGTTGAATCAGAAGAAAAGGCCGAAGAGCTAGGCGATGAGTTAGATCCGGTTTTACTGGATGAAGACCGAAAGATCCGCATGGTGGATCTATTTGAAGATGAAATCATCTTGCAATTGCCAGTTGTTTCTCGCCACGAAGAAGGCGATGATAATTGCAAGGTTGGCAAGATGGAATTCGGTAAGTTGCCTGACAACATTAAGTCGGAAATACGCAAACCGTTTGAAGCGCTGGAAGCGTTAAAGAAAGATTTAAAATTGAAGAAGTAGTTCTTAAACAATAAATTACGGAAGCTAAGACAATGGCAGTACAGAAATCTCGCAAAACCCCATCGCGACGTGGTATGCGACGTTCACATGACAGTTTGAAAGGCGCAACTCTGTCAACTGATCCAACAACGGGTGAAACTCACCGTCGTCACCACATTACCGCTGATGGTTTTTATCGCGGTCAGCAAGTGGTAGCCGATGCGGCCGAAGTCGAAGACGACGAAGACTAGGCTCTAGTCAATTCAGCGAATTTGTGAGGTGATAGAAATCCACCTCACAATTTCGTACTCCCCCCATCTAAATGCAATCCCCATTAACGACAGTTGCGGTTGACGCCATGAGTGGCGATCGTGGCACTGTAGTCATTGTTGATGCTGTACGACAAGTATTTCAGAGTCGTAGTGATGTACACCTGCTGCTAGTCGGTGACCCCGACATCATTAAAAAACACATCGGTACTGAGCCACTGCCTGAAGGCCGATACAGCATTGTGCCCGCAGATCAAGTAGTGACAATGGAAGACACCGCCGCCGTAGCGTTACGCAATAAAAAAACATCATCCATGCGCGTCGCTATTAATATGGTGAAAGAAGGGCGCGCCGCTTCAGCGGTTAGTGCAGGCAATACTGGCGCACTAATGGCAATTAGTCGGTTTGTTTTAAAAACGGCTCCTGGTATTGATCGCCCAGCTATCTGCACAACTATCCCGGCCATTGATGGCCACACACATATGCTTGACCTGGGCGCTAATATCGATTGCACTGCGGAGCATCTGTATCAGTTTGCCTGTATGGGTTCGATATTGGCAGAGGCTGTTGATGGCGTTAAAGCGCCTCGAGTTGGCTTACTCAATATTGGCTCCGAAGATATGAAAGGTAATGAGCAGGTAAAAGATGCCGCTGAGCTAATTGGCAACAGCGACCTTAACTACATTGGCTTTGTGGAAGGCAATGAGATCTACACCGATAGAGTCGATGTAGTGGTGTGTGATGGTTTTGTAGGTAACATATCGCTTAAAACTAGCGAAGGCGTTGCGCGTATGGTTTCGCATTATCTTAAAGAAGAATTTAAGCGAAATCCGCTTAATAAATTGATCGGTCTGTTTGCAATGCCAATATTAAAGGCATTTCGTAAGCGGATTGATCCGCGTCGCTACAACGGCGCAAGTTTGCTTGGTTTGCAAGGTGTAGTGATCAAAAGCCATGGCAGCGCAGATGCTTTTGCTTTTGCCAATGCCATTGAAATTGGCTTGTTGGAGAGCGGTTCAGATGTACCGACGATGATCGCTTCACAGTTATCCACAGCTGAAACGGCGGCATAACCATTTATCCTCTGGGCATGCTTGACAGCGGGCTTAAGGCATCCCACAATAGGGGCTTCGGTGCGGGAATAGCTCAGCTGGTAGAGCGCAACCTTGCCAAGGTTGAGGTCGCGAGTTCGAATCTCGTTTCCCGCTCCACCGATAACCAGATGTCCAAAAGCCCCGTTAGTGCGGGGTTTTTACGTTGTGCCGCTGGATAGTTTTGGCGTAGTGGCTTCAAATCCGCTATTCTCGTTATCCAGGTAGTTTGTTTGTAATAAGTACGAGTTAGCAGCGTGGCTTGCATGGCCCAACGTTGTTGAAGGTTTGGCTGAATGGCAGAGTGGCTATGCACCGGATTGCAAATCCGTTTACCTCGGTTCGACTCCGGGTTCAGCCTCCAAATTTTCTGGCCCTGCCAGGATGCATTTCCCGTCGCTACGACGGAGCAGCTATTAAGTACGATATGAGTACGATATGCCGCTGCAAGTCCCCCAATGCCCGGGTGGCGAAATTGGTAGACGCAAGGGACTTAAAATCCCTCGGTGGAAACACCGTGCCGGTTCAAGTCCGGCCCCGGGCACCATTACAAATTTCTATGTCGCACCGACGAATTTTAAAATTTGATTGAAATCATGTGCGTCTGCTGCGCGCGATGCTGATATGTACTTATCACTGCGTATGCTGGTGTTTTCCAGATCGCCGCCCTAGGACCAGTCAATTGGTGAGTGGTCAAAATACTCTTTTAAGAGTGCGTCAGCTGCAATTCTTGCGTGTCTCCCATTGCCGTTAGTGAAAGGATGAATTTGAACCACTTGATGATGGAATCGAGCCGCTGTTTCAAGGTAGCGTTAGATACCCGTTCCCCGAGTAGCGAAGTTACCCCCCGAATTCAATTATTTAGCTGGAACGACGCTAGCTCATTAGGATATTGCTAATTACAAAACCTGGGATTCGTGGAGCTAGTGCGAATTATTCATTTTATACGGGAGTTTAGTACTAACGTACGTACCGGTGTGCGCCCTCTATTGCGCGTGCTTCTCGCACCGCGAAACGTGCTGCCGCTCACCGTCTTCACGCTAATGTTGGGTTGCGGGTTCTACCTTCTGGAGCAAAATCGCAAAATTCGCGATAACGATGAGCAGCTGGTCGTACAGCAGATTTTGGCGACCCAGGAATCGGAATTGTCGCGGCGCCTGTCTCATATGCTCTCTTCAACTTATTTCCTCGCCCAGGAGGTAGCGCGTTCGCAAGGCAGATTTAAACGCTTCGATAAATATGCAGCCACCCTATTGCAACGTATGGACGGGATTTCAAATCTGCAGCTCGCGCCCGGCGGCGTCATCAGTTGAAATTTTAGTACCAAACGGAAGTTGGACACTACGAATAGGCTTGTTTGAACAACGCAATGAACTATCGCTTCGCCTGGGGCAATTGGGCGTGTTTATGATCGCCCTGTTGTTGGCGGTGCTCACACGTCGAATTGCCGACGAACCGGAAACGTTGCGGCAGAAAGTCGCAGCACAAACTCAAGATCTACACAAGCTTGCCTTCTTTGATTCATTAACAGGTTTGCCGAATCGGCACCACTTTACCGAGGTGCTGCGTTCTGGTTTGGAGCGGAGTGCTAATTGCGAAAATGGACTCGCTTTGCTGCTGATGGACCTTGATCATTTTAAGGAGGTCAACGATACGCTGGGCCATGATTATGGCGACATACTGTTGCGCGACGTCGCCGATAGACTGTCGAATATACTTCCTGACGAGGCCACGCTTGCTCGTCTTGGTGGAGACGAATTTACGGTGGTTGTAGTTGCACCAGACTTTGCTGCCGTTGCTGAACAAATTTCCCGAGACATCATAGAAGCCATTGGAAAGCCGTTCAATTTACTAGGAAACGTGGCTTATGTGTCGGCGAGTATTGGTATCGCCAGCGCATCGAAATTCAACACGGACCCCTCTGAATTGTTCAAGTGCGCAGACCAGGCCATGTACGAAGTAGAACGATCGGGGCGCAGTGGATTTAGGCACTACTCGGAAACCATCCAACAACAGATCGCACTTCGCTCAAGCCTTGCAAGCGACTTACGCCAGGCGGCCCAGGCGGGTGAACTGCAGTTGTGCTCTACCAACCGATCGTTTCAGCTAGTACAGGAGGAGTGGAAAAGGCTGAGGCATTGCTTCGCTGGCATCACCCGACTCGAGGCACCATCTGTCCGTCCGTTTTTATCCCTTTGGCCGAAGAGTTTGGATTGATACATGAACTCGGTGACTGGGTACTCAATGAGGCAATTGGTCAAGTTCGAAACTGGCGCCAGTCGTATAACAGTCGCTTCCAGGTCAGTGTTAACGTATCACCCATGCAGTTCAATTCAGATGGTCAAATCCATCGATGGATCGATACCGTAAAAGCCATCGACTTGGATCCGGGCAGCATTCTGCTTGAGATCACCGAAGGTTTACTTTTAGAGAACGACCAGAACAACATCGAACTATTGTCAGAACTTCGAGCGGTGGGTATCCAGATCGCGCTCGATGATTTCGGTACAGGTTATTCGTCTTTGTCCTACCTAAAGGTGCTCGAGATAGATTATCTAAAAATTGACCGCTCGTTCATCAAGAGCCTGGCGGTTGAAAGCGGTGACTTGGTAGTGTGTCAGGCTATTCTTTCAATTGCTCAAAATATGGGTTTCGATGTTGTTGCTGAAGGTGTCGAGACATTAGAACAGGAGAAATTGCTGCTTGGTATAGATTGTCACTACCTGCAGGGGTTCCGGTATGCGAAACCCATAGCCACCGGTGAATTCGAGAAGTTATTTTTCGACTTCGCTCCAGGCGACTCGCTGATCGAAAGAGTCGCCTGACGCCAATCCATCTAATCTTTAGAAGGACGTGTTGGCTCGAGATTCAACAAGGCAAACAATGATTATTATTGAGCCTCATACCCGATAAAAAATAAAATTTTCACCAGATTTTCAGCCTCATGTTCGTCGATGATTCCGTCCGAGAGTGCTTTTCGATTACTTGCTGACTGATTTAGCCAAATATCGTGCTGTGCATTAGTTAATCATATTTTTTCTTTCATATTGAATTCGTTTTATTCCTGTGAATGCAAATTGAGCATGACTAATCGTCATGTTTTATTGATTTGGATTAACTGTATCTAAATCAACGCTTAAGAGTATTAAAACCAGTTTTCTGGGCATCAATTGCTCGACCAAATCATTGTTGTTTTGTACCAATAGTGACTAGAAACGTAGCACCTCAGTCCAGTTATTGTGGCGTGTCGAACGTTACCAATCTCAGCAATTAATTTGTGATTCATAAAAGAATGCTATTTTTATGACGCCAATTTAATAGCGCAATCAGTTAAAAAATATAAGTGCGAATTGATGGGTATGTATGTATGTGTTTGTTTTTTAACCAATTTTAAGAGGTCGAGCTCTCATATGAAACTCAAAAGAGTAAAATTGAGAAGTGTTGTAGGCGTTTTACTGTTCACAATAAGTACGATTGCATTAGCTGATTGGAATCCACGGCCAGGATGGAAAGATAGCTACGCGGTGGGCGGTGTGTGTTACTGCGATAGCACTAACTACGATCATAATCTCAGTAGCAAAAGTGCCGATACACCTATAGGTCCAAAGAATGTTGTTCAGATATGTAACGATATTCGAAGAAAACTAGGCACAGGATCAACTAAAGGGCGTATCCCATATAACGATATTCAATGTGGCCATGGCCCTGCGAACGATGCCGCCGATGAAAAGGGTTGTCCAGGGCGAGTCGATATCGGTTCAAAAGGGTGCGATGTAAAAGGCCCTCGCTGGGATCTACAGGCGGTTTATGGTGTTGCACAAAAGCCAGCTCTAAAGTCGGTAGTCAAGCCAGCACCAAAGCCTCCGCAGGCGTCTGTTCAATCTGCCAGTAGTGGAAGCTGTGCAATAGTGACGCAGCGGGGCATGTCTCTTATTGAGGCCAAGCAGCAATTTGTAGCGGCCTGTCCTGGATTACGAAGACGGGATTGTGATCCGGTAAGTGGCAGCCGTTGGATGTGCTCAACTGACAATATCACCTCCAATTCTGTGGTGAAACCTACGTCTCCTCAGCCAAATAGTAAACCGGCGAAGCCAGTACCGCTGAAGCCCGTAGCAGCAAAGCCGGTACCATTGAAGCCAATAGCATTTAAGCCAGTACAATCTTCTGTACCAACAGGTCGTGTTTGCAAAGCACGGGGTCCAAACTTGGGTGCGGCTCGTTTGGCGTACGCAACGAGTTGCCCAAGCATTCCACGAATAGATTGTGACCCGTCTGGTAATAAGCAATGGACTTGTAGCTCGGCTGTTATAGGTAACGCTGCACCTGGCAAACCTGCTAGTGGCGGAACCGCGACTCCGGTACCAACCTCAACCTCAACAGTGGCAAAGCCAGAAACTCCAAAGCCAGCCGTGGCAGTGTCGAATCCAACGTCGGCTGGCAGCATTGGCAAAGTAGGAGCCAATGATTTGGTTGCTCTGCACTATGACAACTGCCCTGATCGTGACGATGGTCATGCGTTGGCCGCGGGTAAAGCGGTAGTGGTCCGATCAGGTTTGCAAAAGGTATTGGTAGTAAACGGTACCTGTGGTGACAGCATACGTAACTCGTATCAACGCGGTAGTGAAAACGTGGTTCGTGCGGTGTGGGGTAATCAGTGGTTGGATTCGTTTAACGATCTGAATGCTTCAATCCAGACTTCTGCCCAACGGTGGGCAGGTGTGTTGGCAAACGGTGGAAATGTTTGGGTTGCTGAAGGTGGCCCTTCTGACTTCACTGCAAGAGTGTTGCGAAGGATCGCTAGCCAGTTTCCAACACTGAACCTAAAGAAAGTCCATGTGGTGCAACATGCTGCTGGTACTCAATTCAATGAAGCGCAATCCATCCCTAGCAACATAGCGTTTATCAAGCGCGAAGCGGACTATGTGGCTATACCTAATGGCAATGTTGGAGGAAACGGCTCTGCAAATTTTAAAAAGCTATCGTCTTTCTTTGTAAGCACAGCAAGGCAAAGTGAGTTCTCAAATGAATGGAATGCAGCATTTAACTATCTGAGCCCGAATAGACGTTTGGATTTCAGCGATACCGTTGAGCTGCTGTATTTGATTGGTGATAAATCGACTCAATCAGTGGATGACTTTGCCAGAAAATATCTACGCTGATTAGTTCTCGGCGCCGTTGTTGTGCAATAGCGTGCGATGCCAGGGTCAGGGCACTGGGAGCTCTGACCCTTTTTATTGGCTATGTCTTAGTTCAGGCCAGAAGTTTCTTTTTGCAGCAATTCTGAAATAATAAGGAATCGCATTGCACAGTCAGTTTTCACTACTCAGGTACACGACGAAACCAATCCAGGTCGGTGTCGTCGTAGTCACCACCGAGGGTCACCGCTTGATAATCGCTGCCATCGGCCAACATTGACGCGACAATAAAGCCATGGCCAGAACCAAAGATAAATCGATGGAATAGTATTCTGCTACCGTCGTGATTCCACCGCGGAAGCGTACTAATATTTGCGTCATCAAACAGTATGGATGGGTTACCTCCAGTCGGGCTCGCCGTGCGAATAGCCCATCGCCCTACGGCATTAAATAGTGGGTCGACGGCAGTTTCGAACGCTATCGTGTTGCCATCGGGCGACCAGTACGGGTCATGGTCCCTTAAATTATCGTTGGTTAGACGTTGTGAGTTCAGCCCATTAGCATCAGCAATGTAAACCTCCAACCTTGCCAAATCAATGCCCGGGTAATCTGGGGGAAACGCTACGTAGACGATCTTGGAGCCATCAGGTGACCAGCTTGGATCAAGAAACAAAGAAGTGCGATTGGATATCTGAGTCTGGTTACTGCCATCAGAATTAGTGGTGAACAAGTGCCATCGGCCGGTGCTGTTGAGCCTTGCTGCCATTATCAGTGTTGACCCATCGGGTGACCAATCTGCCACACCTTGAGCAACCCAGCCGTTGCTGTTATTGGGAATCAATTCAGCGGCAGTACCCGTTTTTAAATCAAGCGACCATAGAGATGCTTTATCGTAATTATTGTTCGTCCCACCAGATTCTGGCCTGTCGCTGACCCGACTGCGATAAAACAACATCGTCTCACCAGAGGGTGATTGCCGTGGCCACCATGAATCGTAGGTCGCGTCGGTAGTTAAAAATTCCAAATTGCCGTCATGCAGCCTTACTATCTCATAGTTGCCACTGCGGTTTGTACTGAAGTAAACACCCGCAGCGATGCTACTAGTCTGCATCTGTGACACAGGCACGGCATTATCATTTCGCTCATTAGACTCGCTATCACAACCATAAATTATGAATGATAGAATAGTCGCGAAGACGCACTTTGGAATTACCATGAGGGAAACCCTGAGTCGATTCGTTGATACTCAGTAGTAATTTAGTACATATTTAGGCCGTAGAACATTCGAAATTCTCGAAAAAATTTCGCTTGGTTGACATTCGGTTTGCTCACTATTAAAATGCTTGGCCGTCACGCGCTGGCAGTCAGCGTGCTTTCCCTGTAATTGTCATAGGCGACCCTAACACTACCATTCCCGCCTAACGACGTAATACTAGTGCAAGCTTACCTTTGTTACCTACATAACTTGAACAGCCCATTGGTAGTTAATCCTATCGATAGTGGAGCATAGCCCTTCGGTTTGAGTACCTGAAAGTGAGCGTTCAACAACTTCAACCGTGACATTTAAATTGAAGTCACCTAATTCGATTGGTGTGCCAAATATTCTCATATCACGGCCAGCGGCTGATGTTTGCATGCCCTCAGGTAAACCTCCGCTTAGAGTAAACTCGTAGTTAAATCTATCATCATTAGGCTCATTACGAATGCCAACATGAACCACCTGGTCATACTCTTGATTGAGGATTGGGTTGGGGAGAGTGCCGGGGCTTAATTCAGGCCCATCATTATCTATGCAATCCGTGAGCGAATCGCAGCCACTTAACGCTAGGCTCAAAAATATGATTGCTGCAATTAGCTTGTATCGTTGTTTCGATGTGTACATTGTTATTAGCATCCCATACAGGTTTGAATTGCCCTATCAAATTCGTCAGTTAGTTATGCTATCAGTTGAAATACTTTTGGTCTAATTAAAACAAGCTCATTTATGTTCGTCCAACGCAGATTAAGCCAAATGAGGTCAATGTTCGATGCAAAATGGCAATGGGCTGATGCTCATCGCCTTTGTTTATCAAAATTGCACTAAGCGAATCACCAGCGTCCAGCCGCCTTATAACCGTCGTAATCAAAGTTTCCAGCCATTAGTTTGTTTCGTCGACACATGGCCGGTAGTACACAATGACTAAGCCGGTGAAGCAACGTGGATAAGACCGCCTGCTACCCAGGCAATGGTCACCAAAGGCTCGACTACTGTTTTGTGAGCTCACCTCGGTCTCCAATGTCTGGCTCTACAGCAGGGCCCAAGGCTCTGATCATCAACCCTATTGGGTCTAGATGGACTTGTTGTACTGCTAATTTTTTGCTGTTGTCTACACTAAAGGTCAATAAGCGAGCGTTTCAATTCTAGAAAGTAATTAAACTGCTCAAGAATTCAATTGATACCGGAGAGGTATGAAGTTCATGTCACAAGCAACTATCAAAGTCGAATCATCACCATCGTTCTGGCAATCAGTGCTGGAAATGCTAGCAGGATTCTTCCTAATCCTATCGCTCGCTGCCGCGGCCTACGGTGTGTACGAAATGATTCAGGCTAAATCATTGCAATCTTATTTCTATCTTGCAGCTGGGTTGGCTGGCGTGTTAATCAGCGTATTTTGTTTGGTTGTTGCTGAATTAGGCGCGGATACAAAAGGCTTGCGTGAAGAATTAGAGGACTTAGCCGATGCGGGAGAGCTTGAAAAGTAAAAATAGTTGAGAGTTGGGCAAAACTGGATGCTCCTTGTTGGCGTTAGTGAGTCATTGCGTCGTTCACCGACTCTGGGGCATTGTGTTTGGCTAGCGTGATATCGTCATAAGTTATTTAACGCTTTGACTACCGAATCTGCATTCGAGACCAGCACCGTTTGAATCCCGAGTCGTTCCGCACCTTCTATATTCTCTAAAGAATCTTCGAAGAAGAGCAGTTCTTCTGGTTTGATTGCAATCTCTTTGAGAATAAAATTGAATGCGTCGGGATCGGGCTTCCTGAGCCCAATCTCCGATGATACAAAGAGTTTATCAAACGTCTTTGGAATGCGAGGATAGTGATGTTCCCAGTAGATCTGGTGTGTCCGATTGGTGTTCGAAAATCCATAAGTGGGGAACTTATTTCTGACAGTGTCGATAGCGTCAAGGCTTGCTGTCATTTCATTTCCGAATATATCGTTCCATGCCTTAGCCATCTCATCATCGCTTGCGGTGATCTGTAAGGAGTGGCGCAAGTGCTCAAAAAAAACGGGCGCCTCGATTTGTCCTTTTTCATGTTGCTGATAGTGTTGGTCCATTTTAAAACGAGCTTTAATTTCGTGTTCATCTAGAACACTCATTGCAGCCCAAGACTTAAACACGTGATGAAAATTGACCTCGAGTACAACACCACCCAAATCGAAAAGTAGGGCTTTGATTGTTGGTTTATGCATAGATAATTCCGATGACAAACATTATGTACTACACGTAGGTTAGATAAATCAATGACATATGCGCTAGTGTGGTTCTGGTGAACGCTCGGATTTGCGAAATCAGATAAGGAGACCTATATAGATGCAATTGCTCATGTCAATCAGTAGATCAACATTACTGCATGCATCAATGGCATACGGCGATGTTGCGTGTGAAGTTGAAAACCAGTAGCGGTAGGGGCTTATTCTCTAGTGTACCCCGCCACCATTATCTGCTGATTCTTGCGGCAACTCATTGTCCGTTAGTTGATAAAGCGTTTCCATTTGATGTTTGAGCCTTAGGTTCTCAAGCTCTAGCTGGCGCACGGTATCTCTTAACGATGCGACATCTAGTTCCAATACCGATAGTGCGGCTGAGTCTTCAGCTGATGGTGCTGCAGGGCTTGCGCTGGCTGATTCGCGTGGTGCGCTGGCTGTAAACCTTGGCGTACCACTAAATAAATGCGCAATCCGTTCACCTCGATGTCCTGGTTCGCCCAGATGGATAGCGTAGGGTATCTCTCGCTCACACAAGCGATCGATGCAGTGATTCAGCTCTTCCTTGTCGCTAAACTGATCCATCCTCTGCGTACGGGTATTTAGCTCACTGAGCGTTTGTGGGCCGCGCAGAATCATAATACAAAGTAGAGCTTGCTGTTTTTTACCAAGCTCCAGGCTGGCAATGAAGTGCTGGCTGTACTTATCAGCACGCGAGCCGTGTTCTTTGCGTACGAAGCGTTTCTCTTCTAGTTCGTTTAACGCTCGTAGCACTTCGCCTTGGTGATAGTTGGTTACTGGGTCGCGGCTGGATTTTTGATTGCAGGCGGTTATGATACTGTTGAGTGTCAATGGGTAGAGATCGGGCGTGGTCAGCTGTTTTTCCATTAGCACGCCGAGTACCCGTAGTTCTATTTCAAGCAGCTGTGGGGGCTTGGGGGTGTCTGTGTTGCTAATGTTAACCGGGCCGTTTGAATCTTCCATTGTTCTCTCCAAAGTTATGGAGTAATTGTAGTTGATGGTGGGGAGAGGATTTAGCATGCATGGATCCGGGACCGCCACCGCCACTTGCCCGTAGGACGCAGCTAGTACGCAGGGATGACTAACACCTGTCCCAGAAGGGCACTTAGCCCACTTTCGCGCGGATGGCAGTAACACGTAGGGATGTGATGCCAGACAAAACCCCTCAGCACTGGCTTGGCTTCAAACGATGGGATTAAGAGATGAATGTTAATGCTAAGCGTTTTATCAATGATCGAATCATGGTAATCAGCATCCTTTTCGCGTGAATGACCCCTAGGCGCGTAGCTTTGCGCCTGCTGCGTCAAACGGTGCTTCTTTAAGTATCTTCGCGCTGTGTTTTTTACCGAGGATATAAACATCAACCGCGTCCCCAGCTTGAGCAAGGTCTGCCTTAACGAAGCCTAACGCTAATGACTTATCAACAGAGTAGCCGTAAGCACCTGATGTCACACGGCCAATCGGCGTGCCATCTGGCAAGAATATCGGCTCACCACCGGATGCATCCGCATCATTGTCGGCTTCAATTTCAAATACCGATAAGCGCTCTCGTGGGGTTTTGTCTTTAATTGCAAGATAGGCCGCTTTGTTATGGAAATTTTTATCAAGCTTAATCAAGAAATCCAATGACACTTCATGCGGCCAATATTCAGTGCTGTATTCACGGCTCCAGGAGCCATATCCCTTTTCGATTCGTAGTGAGCCCAAGGCGCGGCTACCAACTGGGCCACCATTGAAAGTTTTGGCTTCTTCTAATAATTTGGTGTAAAGTTCAACTTGATTAGCCTCATCGCAATGTAGCTCCCAACCTAGGTCGCCTGTAAAACTAACGCGTATGGCTAAGCATTTTATGCCAGCAATATCGATGTTTTGTGAACGCATAAATCGGAACGATTCGTTCGATAGGTCAACATTTGTCATCCGTTGTAGTAAAGCTCGTGAATCGGGGCCAGCGATATTAAAACCAGCTATGCGGTTAGTAGCGATATCCATCGTGGTGCCTTCAGGCATTGGGATCGCATTAAAATAGCGTTGGTGAAAACGCTCGGCCATACCTGAGCCAACCATAAAGTATTCGTCGTCTGCCGTTTTAGTGACGGTGAAGTCACCAGCGACACCGCCGTACGCACCAATCAACGGCGTTAAGCACGAACGACCTATCTCGCTTGGCATGTTGTTGGCCAATAGTGAATCCAGCCAAGCTTGAGCACCAGGGCCTTTGATAACGTAGTTAGCAAAGTTAGAGATATCGATAACACCAACGCTATCGCGCAGCATTCGCACCTCGCGGCCAACCGGCTCAAACCAGTTTTGCCGTTTGAAGCCAACGGTTTCTTCAACCCCGGGTTTGTCTGCAAACCACAGTGGGTGTTCCCAACCACAGTTAATGCCGAACACGCCGCCCATCTCTTTTTGCATGTTGTATGCAGGGCGTGCGCGTGCAGGCCTGCCAGCGCTGCGTTCCTCATTAGGGAAGTGGATACTAAAACGGCGTTGGTATTGATCTTGTACGCGTGCTTTGGTGAAGGCTTTGTCTGCCCAGGTATCAAAGCGGGCGAGATCCCAGGCAAACATATCGTATTCGGCTTCGCCGTTGATAATCCACTGAGCTGACATTAAACCCAGGCCGCCTGATTGGCTAAAGCCTGGAATGATGCCACCGCAGGTAAAGTAGTTATTCAGTTCAGGCACTGTGCCGTATAGGGCATTGGCATCTGGGCTCCAAATCATCGGGCCGTTTATTACGCGCTTCACGCCCGCCTCTGCAGCAAGCGGCACGCGATCCATTGCCCGCATGGTGTTGTCCATTATGCGTTCAAGATCATCAGGAAATAGCTCGTGACCGAAGTCAGGTGGTGTGCCGTCTTCTGCCCAAAAGCGCATATCCATCTCGTATGCACCAATTAATAAGCCCTGGCCTTCTTGGCGCAAGTAGTATTCGCCATCACGATCAGCGATCGAAGGTAGGCGTTTTTCCATTGCTTCAATTTCTGGAATAGTTTCGGTTACAAAGTACTGATGCTCAGTGGGTTGAAGGGGTAGCTCGATGCCTGCCATTTTGGCTACTTCTCGCCCCCACAAACCTGCTGCGTTAACAACCCAGTCAGTGTTGATATCACCGTTTTTGGAATGCACTATCCAGCCACCACCAGGCTTCGCAGTTAATCCTTCTACCGGGCAAAAGCGTTCGAGGGTTGCACCCATTTGGCGAGCGCCCGCTGCATACGCCATGGTGACGCCTGATGGGTCAACGTTGCCACCATCTGGTTCAAACATGATGCAACGGATGCCGTCGTAGTTTGCCAGCGGATGTAAGGCTTCAGCTTCGGCTCGGGAGACTTCATGAAAGTTAAGGCCGTAGAGCTTAGCTTTGGCTTTCTGCAAACGTAATTGATGCTCTCGTTCTTCCGTTTGCGCAAGGTATAAAGAGCCGGGCTGAAACACGCCACAGCTTTGGCCGGTTTCGCCTTCCAGCTCTTTGTAGAGGTTCATGGTGTAATGCTGAATACGGCTGATGTTGCTGTTGTCGTGTAAGCCGTGGATATTGGCCGCTGCGTGCCAAGTTGATCCACTGGTGAGCTCGTCACGCTCGAGTAGAATGACGTCGGTCCAACCAAGCTTTGCCAGGTGGTAGAGGATGGAACAACCGACTAAGCCACCGCCGATCACTACTGCCTGAGCATGCTGCTTCATAGGGTCCTCATATTTAGTGAAGTAGTTTTGGCAAGAGTTTATTTTACTGGTGTTGTTATTGCCAGCGTTATTTTTTTGGTGTTGAGAAGGCGGCGCGCATGTAACCAACCATGGACCAAATGGTGAGTGCGACCGCTATGAATAAAACCCCCAATCCGAATTGGTAAGTTGGAAAAGAACCAATATCATGAAGGTAGAGTAGAGCTGCCAGCGCAACTATTTGCGCGGTAGTTTTTACCTTGCCAATCCAGCCCACTGCAACCTTTCCGCGATTACCCATTTCGGCCATCCATTCGCGTAATGCGCTGATTGTAATTTCACGACCGATAATCACTATCGCTGGAATGGTTAGCCAAGGGCTATTATCAAATTCAACCATCAAAATTAAAATGGTGGCGACCATGAGCTTATCGGCTACTGGATCGAGGAACGCACCGAAGTGGCTCTCTTGTTTCCACAGCCGTGCCAGATAGCCATCCAGCCAGTCGGTGAAACCCGCCACGATAAATATCAGGCTGGAAGCCGGCCTTGCCCAATCGTAGGGCAGGTAAAAAATCACGACGATGACCGGCAACAGCGCGATACGCAGAAGGGTTAACAATATGGGTAAATTGAAATGCATAATTGATTCTAGCCCTTTAACTTAGTACCGGGGTGGAGTTCATCATAAACTCGTTGTGCCAAAGTTTGACTGATACCATTAACTTTAGCGATATCGTCAACGCCTGCCGCCTGTAATTGTTGCAAACCACCAAATTGAGTTAACAATTGCTTACGACGTTTTGGCCCTAAGCCGGGGATGCTTTCTAGCATGGATCGTTGTCGCTTCTTACCTCGTTGTGCCCGATGACCTGCAATCGCAAAACGATGCGCCTCGTCGCGGATCTGCTGAATTAATAACTGGGCCGGGTTATCGTGGCTTAATCGGCGCTCGGTATTTTGACTGCACAAAATCAAGGTTTCTTCTCCAGGCCGGCGCTCTGGGCCTTTGGCAACACCAACCACCTCGATAGATGAGAGTTGTAGATCTTCCATCACTTCTAGCGCTACACCGATTTGCCCTTTACCGCCGTCAATAAAAAGCACTTCTGGCAAGTCTCGTTGCTCTTTTATTAAACGAGTGTAGCGTCTGGTAATCGCTTGTCGCATTGCAGCGTAATCATCTCCTGGGGTTATATCGCTGATGTTGAATCGGCGATAAGCACTTTTCAATGGCCCTTCCGCATTGAACACTACGCAGGAGGCCACCGTTGCTTCGCCCATGGTGTGGCTGATATCAAAACACTCCATATGTGAGGGTAGATCATCTATGCCCAATAACTCACGCAGGCTATCAATACGTGCAGCCATCCCAGTGCGTGATGCGAGGCGTGTGGCCAGCGCAACTTTTGCGTTGGTAATGGCTAGTTGTTGTAGTTTTGCTCGTTCGCCATATACACGCGGCACGATAGTCACTTCGCGTTTTGCTCGTTCACTAAAAAAATCACTGAGTAGGCTGCGATCTGCGATGTCTTCTGCAATGATGATCTCGCGAGGCAGTTCGTGATCGATATAGAACTGGGTGATGAAGTCGTTAAGAATCTCTGCGCTGCTGTAGCCTTCTGGGCTAACTGGGTAAAATGCTCGGTTGCCTAAGTTAGTGCCATTGCGGATAAAGAATATTTGCACGCAACTTTGCCCACCTTGAGAAACGGCTGCTACATAATCGGCATCTTCACTAGTGCGCATCTTGTTACTCATATCACCAACGGATTTAAGGTTACTGATTTGATCGCGCAGTGAAGCCGCTAGTTCAAAATCCAGGGCAGTTGATGCAATATCCATACGTTCAACCAATTCGTTAATGACTTCGACAGATTTGCCTTCTAGTAGTTTGATGGTCAGATCGACATCCTTGCCGTACTCATCAATACTGATTCTGTTAACGCATGGGGCCGAGCATCGATTGATTTGATATTGCAGGCAAGGGCGCGAACGGTTTTTAAAATAGCTGTCTTCGCATTGACGCACTTTAAACATTTTTTGCGCTAAATTCAGTGATTGCTTAATCGTCTTTACGCTTGGGTATGGCCCAATGTATTTGCCCTTTTGTTGTTGTGCTCCGCGTCGGTAGCTGATGCGCGGGTAGTGGTCGCGGGTGGATATAAACAAATACGGATAGCTTTTATCATCCCGTAGCACCACATTATAACGCGGGCGATACTCTTTGATTAGGTTGTGTTCTAGTAGTAGTGCTTCAGCAGGGTTTGCCGTGACGGTTGTTTGGATAGTACAAATTTGCGACACCAGCGCGCGGGTTTTTGGGCTATCGACGTTTTTTTGGAAATAACTGGAAAGACGATTTTTTAAATTACTGGCTTTGCCAACGTAAATGACATCGTCGTGTTTGTTATGCATTCGATACACACCCGGCCGTTCAGTGACGGTGTGCATAAAGGCGTCTACATCAAATGAGGTGTCTTTTTGTTCGCTCATGTATTCGCTGTAGTGGGGTCATTGCTTAAATCATTCGTCACTCCACATACCAAAACGGTATGCCAGTAACACGAGTCCCGCTGTCGAGCTAATACCAAGCTTCTCGAATGCACGGGTCCGATGAGTGCTGACTGTTTTTTCGCTAATGAATAACTTCTTGCCAATCTCTCGATTACGCTCACCATCGAGTAGTAGTGTAGATACTTCCAGCTCCCTCTTGGTTAGTTTATCAAAAGGGTTACCTGAATCACCGTTAAGTGTATCCATTGCTACAGTTTGCGCGATATCGGGTGATAGGTATTGCTCGCCATTGGCTACGGCTTTGATGGCTCTTTCCATTTCGGCTGTGCTGCTGCCCTTGGTAACATAGGCTTTCACGCCGCAATTGAGTAATTTTCGTACATGCGGGCCTTCGAGCTTGCCAGACAGTGCGATAATTCGAGTGTTGGGGTTTAGGCGTAGGATGCGTTGTGATGCTTCTAGGCCACCGATACCTGGCAGGGTGATGTCCATCAACACGAGATCGAATCGTTGTGTGCTGGCAATTTCAACAGCATCTTCACCGCTACTAGCTTCAACTATGTTGCTAATTAGTGGATTGTCAGCCAAAAGGCGACAAAATCCTGAGCGTACAAGTTCATGATCGTCAACGACGAGTAAATCTAGATTAGTGAGTGGTTGCATCAGGTCGCTCGTCATTTGGAGCTCGATGCCTAGAGTGCCCTAAAGGACGCAATTAGGGTAGCGCAGCCCGGTGTAAAATATGAGTCCATTTAACTTGTGTAAATCCATTCACCGGCATTTACGCTCCATGCGCCTTAGCGCGTGTCAAATACCCAGCAGGTAAATGATGACGTAAGTGTAACCGTCGAAAGAAGCAGTTTATGTGGACGAAGTCTCATGCGTGGGCACTAAATGAACATTAACGACGTGTACAAACGCTACTTGTAACGTTTTTACGACGTAATCCTCATTAACTATTTTCGATCATTGATTCTAGCGAGTCGTCCGAGTCTTCAAAATCATCACCCAAAGAGCCCAGTATTGGCAGTGGATCAACTAACCGCCATGCTGGCATGGATGACAACACACTACCCATCAACGTACCACCACGAATCAACCAAATTAGATAACCCACTGATAGGCCGGAGGTCAGTGTGATTGACCGACCAATTGCGCTGCGCGACTGGTTATAAGCATCCTCTAGTAGTTCTTTTTGTTGGTCGAACGAATCAGCGAGTGCTGCTAGTCCTTTGTCCAAAGATTGGTTAGACAGTAGCTCAAATGCAAACTCGTCGATTAACTCGGCTTTGATTGTATTGTCGGAGAAGTTCGTGACGAACTCACTGAGAAAGTCGGCTGAGCTAGCGGCGGCGGCTGCCGTGATCCGTGGCAGAGGTTTAATCAGTGATGCGATATCGATATGTTCAAATTCGATTACATCAAAAAGGCGATCCACAGTAAGGTTAATAGTGTCAGGCTCGTTAGCCACCGCAGCTACTTCTGGAGCGGCTTCTTCGACAGCCGGTATTTCATTTTTAGGAACGTCCGTTATGCTCGTTACGGGCTCGAGATCAATAACCGATTCTGGTAAAGCTGCTTCAGCAGCGGGTAAGTCAAACTGCAGCGTTAGCAGTGTTCGTGTTTCTGCACCGTTGAGATCGACCGCAATTATTTCAACAGGTAGCAAGCTTGCTTTTGCTGTACCGATTACGGAAAAGCTCTGGTCTGTTACGTCAAAGCTCAGCCAGCTTGGTAGATCGCCACCGCCTTCAAGTTGAGCAGTTATATGAAGCAGGTCATCTTTATCCGGATCAATGAATAAATCGCTTGGTAGTGTTAGCCCTGCTGCGGGCACCGCGACGGGTGCAGTTGTGTCTATAGCGGCTAATGGGTTGGGTTCAGGTTTATCGTTGGCATCGACAACATTGAGGATGATGACACCAATGGCTTCTCGATTTATTTCGTCGCTTGCAGTAATGGTTAGTTCGATAGTGGCCCCAGTTTCAGGGCCAGATTCAAGGCTAGCTTCAGCTTCAAAATCAAGAACGCTGTCTGGTTTTAATGCCAGCTGTCCATCCTGCGTAAACTCAAAGCGTTCATCACTGATCGTTACTGTGGCATCGCTGTCGACGATCTGCCCATTTAGCGTTAGTGGCCCCAACACAGTACCGGCGCTGTTTTCAATAATATGCGTGTTAGCGACGGCAATTTGATCAGGAATTGCTGATTCACCCACCGTTATCATAAAGCTATGCTGCTCAGATAATGCACCGTGGGTGTCTTTGGCTTGCATGTGAACCGTAAGCGTACCCAGGTCTACAGCGCTTGGTGTGCCAGTGAGTATTTGCGTTTGAGGATCAAACGTTAACCAGGCGGGTAGTGGGCCGGTGGGTGTACTGAGCAGTATGTTCCATTGATCATCATCACTATCAACAAATAAATTGCTTGGAAGAGTTTCTGTAAATAGTTCCCGTTCGGTCGCATTGAAGTCGCTAACCGGTAAGCTGATCACAGGCGCATCATTCGCATTGCCGACAATAATATTAACTATCTTTGAAGCTGATTGATTGTTATCGGCATCAGTAACAAAATAGCTAAAATTGTCTTGATGCTGTTCTCCGCCGTTGTGGGTATAGCTGAACGTGTAGTCTGGGTTTATCGAAAGAATTCCATTGTCAGGTTGTTTGTCGATCGTGATGGTAGCGGTGTCGCCAACATCTGCGTCTATCAAACCGCTCAGCATAGTGTTTCCGCCTGAGTCGAATTCAGTCGCGGTTGCGCCTTCTGTTAGCGTAATCTGATCTTCTGGCAACACAGGTGTGTTGTCGTTGATTGGGTTGATAGTTATTGAAACTAACGCTTCACTGCTGTTGCCACTGCTATCTGTGGCGATATAGGTAAATTGGTCATTGAAGTTTTCGCTGCCGTCGTGCGCGTAGCTAAAGCTGCCATCAGTGTTTAGCTGTAGCATGCCGTGTGTAATGTCAGCTCCGGGTTTGATGGATGCTGTGATGGCGTCATTTAAATCTAGGTCGCTGTCATTGGCCAACACAGTCGCGGTTGTATTGTCCGCTAGTACGTTGATGGTGCTTCCTTCTGCGACCATAATGGCATCGTCTTTTGTTACCGGGACATTGTCGTTGACAGGGATGATGCTGATTTGTACTGTTGCGGTGTCAGCGCGACCGGCCGTATCTGTGAGGGTATACACGTAACTATCAGTTAGGGTTTCGGAACCATCATGAGTATATAAAAAGGTTCCGTCTGCGTTTAACGTGATCGTTCCATTGTTCGGCTGCACGGTTACAGTAGGTGTCAGTAAATCACCTACGTCGACATCGCTATCATTGTGCAATACGGTGTTGAAACCGGAAGGAAGAAACGTGCTAAGCCCACCCTCATCAACACTATCTACGTCGTCTACAGCGATAGGGTCGTTATCGTTAGTTAGTGTGATACTAATAGAAACAGTGGTTACCGAGCTTACACCGATCCCAGCATCGTTGGCGGTATAGGTAAATTGATCGGTAGTGGTTTCACTGCCATTATGGATGTAAGTGAAAGTGCCATTGGTGTTAAGCGTAAGCGTACCGTTGCTTGGGCTAGTAACTAGTGCTGCTGTCATTGAGTCAGGGATATCTGCATCGGTATCATTATCGAGCACCGATGCGATACTGTCTGCTAGTACGCCACCTTCAAAAACGAAGTAACTATCCGCTACAGCGGAGGGTGTATTGTCGTTAACGGGCGTGACAGTAATCACGACGGTTGTCTCACTGCTGCGACCACCTGCGTCAGTGAGAATATAGGTGAACTGATCAGTATGATTTTCGCTGTCATTGTGAGTGTACGTAAAGGTACCGTCTGTGCCAAGCGTCAAGGTGCCGTGTTGCACACCAAACCCTGGTTTAACGGCGGCACTCATAGTGTCCTCAGCATCAGCGTCGGTATCGTTGGCAAGAACCGATGTGGCAATGCCATCTGCCAATAAGCTGGTGGCAGCACCTTCGGTTACGATGATTGCATCACTATTGGCAATGGGGTCAAAGTCGCTTATAGGAGCGATGGTAATCGCTACTGTGCTCTCACTAATACGACCGCCGGCATCGGTGACGATATAAGTGAATTGATCAATTAGGTTTTCACTGCCGTCATGGGTATAGGTGAAAGTGCCATCAGTAGCGAGCGTGAGTGTGCCGAATTGCACATCAAAACCGGCCTTAACAGCAGCACTCATGGTGTCGCCAGCATCAGCGTCAGTATCGTTGACCAGTACTGATGTAGTCGAGCCATCAGTTAATACGCTGATAACGTTACCTTCGGTAACGGTGATCGCATCAGTGTTGGCGACGGGATCAAAATCGCTAACAGGTGTCACCGTAATAGCAACTATCGTTTCACTGCTGCGGCCATCAGCATCAGTCACAATGTAGGTAAATTGATCGACGAGGTTTTCACTGTCATCGTGAGCGTAGGTAAACGTACCATTAGTGGCCAGCACTAAAGTTCCGTGCTGTACATCAAAGCCGCTTTTCACCGCCGCAGTCATGGTGTCACCGGCATCAGCGTCAGTATCGTTAACCAGTACTGATGTAGTCGAGCCATCAGTTAATACACTGACAGCGTTGCCTTCGGTAACGGTTATCGCATCACTATTAGCTACCGGATCATAATTACTTACCGGTGAAACCGCAATGGAAATGGTGGTCAGTATTGGGTTGGGTCCGTTAACATCGTCGGTAACAGAAACGATAAACTGGTCTGTAAAAACTTCAGTCCCATCGTGCTGGTATTGCAATGGCCCCCCGGCACTAGTGCCATCAAGCATCGCTTGTGTGAAATTATCACCAACTCCTATGGGCAGTCCATTTAGTAAAAGGCTTCCAATGGTCGGTTCTGCTTCTACAGTAAATATTATGTCATCTGCGCTGCTTTGATCATCAACTGCGTGAAGCATAGTGTCATCTATCGTTACAATTCCAGCTTCTGGGATGTCATTAGCTGCGACCCCGGTGTTTACATCGACGGTAGGAAATGCATTGCCGGGTGTTATGTCAGCCAACGCAAGTGCAACCGGAGATCCGCTATACGTGAGCCTATAATCATATGTGCTCAAGTTTGTTAAAAAGGTGCCAATGGAGCCGTTTGTACCATCAACTTCAGTCCACCAAAGGGTGTCGGTGCTTTCGTCAAATTGCAGTCCAAATAAAAATTCGTCATCGGCTGCATCAGTGTAAGTAGCAACCTGTGCGTCTAAATCGAGCGTCATCGCTGTGATGTTGTCGTCGACAACTGTAAAGTAAACAGTGCCGCTTACCGGGTCTACAGCTAACGCTCTTGCGTCAAAAGTACCTTCTGGAATTGGTACAATCGTTTTGTTTGGGTTGGTGTTCGGACCTGGCGTCAGATCCCAAACATTTATCTGCGGTACGACTTCAGGTAGTAAGCCTGCAGGCTTGCCAGCCTCATTCCAAATCAAGGCTTCGCGACCGTCTAGATTGGGCGTATATTCAAGGTCAATCGGTTGGCTTATTTGCGGTTCCGGATTTGAGAATGGGCTACCGGCATATATTTCACTATCCCAAGTGAGAATACCGTCATTATTAATGATGTATCTGTCTATTTTGTTTACAGCGCCCCAGGTAGCATTAGGCTGGTCGATATTGACGTCGGCGTGCACATATAAAAACCTGCCTACGGCATCGATAGCGATGCCGGTGGGTGACATTAATCGATCTCCAATAACAGTCGAAGTAATTTCTTGAAGATCGCCACCGTTTATGTCGGTTGAGCGAAGGCTGCCCCATTGCCCGTCCGTTTCTGACCAAAAAATTCGTCCTGTACCAGAGTCATATTCAATATCACCCGGTGGATTATCGGTTTGAAATATCTGCTGCATGGCACTGCCATCTTCATTAGCGCGATAGATCCACCCATTGGAATCCGCCCAAAATAGTTTTTTTCCAGTTGCTGCTGGATTGGCTTCCACGGCACCGATATCGCTGAACGTATTAGCCATAGAACCGTTAGCATCGCTTCCGCTCCGTGCACCACCTGAATCAATCGCGTCGCTGCCTGCTTGCGGTGTATGCGTTGGCGGATTGCCATCGACACGGATTAGCGCTCCTAAGTTGGCACTGCCGCCTACGATATCGGTAGGGGTATTAAACAACACTATCGTGCCTGGTGTTATTGGATTTGTGAGCGATGCAGGTAGTAATTCGTCTAATAGATTGAAACCGTTTGACGTAACAGCGCCGTCACCGCCAACATCAGGGCGAAGGATGTTAGCGTTATTTGCGAGAATAGTGCTGCTTATGGTGAGTTCAGCAGCGGCGTCTGCAACATGTATCGCCTCACCTGCGTTACCAACGGCGCTGCCACCTGCTGTCACTACGCTAAGCGTAAAAGTACTATGGTTGACCGTCGTCTCGCCGCTTAATAGGGTTAGACCACCACCACCGAATTTGGCTGAGTTTGCACTGAACGTTGAACCAGTGATGGTAACGTCACCTACGATATACGCACCGCCGCCATAACTTGATGCATTATTAGATTCGAAAGTTGTGGATGTAATACTCAGTGAACCGGTAGTATTACTAAGCAGGCCACCACCATCTCGCCAAGTTGTATTGTCGTGGATGTAATTGCTGGTCAGGCTAGCGCTAACCCCACCATACAAAGCGATAGCGCCTCCGTTTCCACCACCTGTGCCGCCAGTTCCAACGGCATGGTTATCATATAATTCTGAATCGGAGACATCCAATGTGCCGGTGCCCTGCATATATATAGCGCCGCCATCTCCAATACTCGCATTGTTACGGCTGAAGGTAGAGTCGCTTATGGCCAGGTTGCCGTCGTTTACAAAAATGCCACCGCCATTTGAACCTGTTGATTCGTTGTCAACGAGAACAACATTGTGTAATGTTGTATCTCCACCCTGTATCCTGATTCCACCACCTTCGATTAACGCTTGGCCTCCGGATATTTCTAAGTTTTCCAGCGAAACATCAGCATCAAATATGTCCAGCACGCGGTCGCTGTGTGCTGCATTTATAATGGTTCCGCCGCCAGATGCACCATAAATATCCAAGTCGTCCGTTATATCAAGATCACCCACTGCTGAGACGTCATCAGTTCCTGTGATAGTTAGGTTATATGTCCCTGCTTGCAGTTGAATAAGGTCTGCTTCTCCGGGTGTACTGTTGGCAGCGATGATCGCCTCGCGCAATGAAGTCAATCCGTCACCGGCATCAACCGTATCTGAAAAAGTATCCACTTGTATCAGTGCAAGCGAACTTGTCCAACCGAGTTGAACTCGATCAGTGCCCAGAGACACTGCCTCGATTGAACCGGTCGTACTCTCTAGCTCCCAATTGCCCTCCAGGCTTTCGTGGCCCGTAGTATCATTGCTTGCTGCAACATCTGCTCCTGTTATCACAGCAAGTTTTTCGATCAGATTTAGACCGTCAGTACCCGCCGTCAGATCGCAACCGTAAAGCAGTACATCTGCATCGGCGGTTAAATAATGTTGCCATGTAGATAGCTGCTCTTTATAACTACCGATCGAATCGACATCCAGCCAATCAGTACCTAAGCGCAAACCCTGATTATCGCCGTGGGTTAAAAAGTGTATGCTGCTAACCGATTCATGTTGTGCGATAAAATTGGAAATAGAATTAATGCCGCCGGTTTGCGAATCGATAACATGCACAAAAGCATTGCTATTATCTTGCGCGATCAATGCTTGAATATCAGCACGACTGGTGTCGGAGCGGATGTCAATGAATATTAGCTCCACAGGAGCACTCGCGTGATCTGACTCTGGTGCGGCTATATTGATTTCAGAGAAGGGTTCGTATGGCTCAGGTGTGTCATACGTAGTTTGATCATCCAGCAACAAAGCACCCACAGCCAATCCCAAGGGGTCTGCAGAAAACAGCACCCGTGGTTCTAATCGCTCGGCTATTAATCGATCTGAAGTGATTGTCAGTTTCTTTTTCATGCCGCTTATGGGGTGTGCAGCGCAGAGATTTCCTGCATTGTGGCTTCCGGAAAAAGTTGTGGCTCGTCACGAACTAGCGGCTAAAAATGTGCGTTCTGCACGCTTATTGGGGTTTGAAGGGTGAATTCGTAGCGATCTAGCGGTGAAGTGCGATGAAAATCACATTTGATCAGCCTGGAGAGCTAAGCCTCGCGCTATAGGAATAGTTTTAGTATTCATGGGTTATCGGCTGGCTCATTGCCCAAACCGTTTAGCATGGGTTAAATATTGGATTTCCTCTTGGGTGGACTGCCGATTTAGTACTTTATTGCGGTGCGGGAAGCGTCCAAATTGTTCGATGATGTCGCGATGTTCAATGGCCGCGCTTATTGCGCCTTTATTGCCTAGCGAATTAAATAATTCCAAGGATTGGTTTTGCGTCTCTATATTTTCAGAATGCATGAATGGCGTATAGCAAAACTGCCGCTCACTTTGGCTCATGCGGCTATCAAAGCCGTGTGTGACAGCGTATTCAGCCAGGTCCAGCGCGATCTGGTCATACTCAAATGCTGCAGGTGAGCCGCGATAGATGTTTCTTGGAAATTGGTCCAGCACAATAATGGCGGCGAGTAGTTTGCGGGCATCAAGGCCTAGAAAGTCGGATGAACTGCTGGCAATCAAGGCTATAAGCCTTTCGAATTGATTACGTATCGTGTCATCTACCGCATTGGTAGACTGATACCATTGCTTGGGTGTGAGTTCTTCAAACCAGAAGCTAAGGACGTCGTATTGCCATTTACTATGCAATACGTCAGGCATCTTGTCGTGCAACTTATCCTGCGGTTTGCCATCTGACATTCATCAGCTCCTTACCTGAATGGCTAGTGATGATATTAACCGATTAATGGCCATTACTTGACGGTTTGGGCGTGTTTAGTGTAAAGCTCTATTGGTACATAGCAATCTACTAATCATTCACTGACTAGCAGTTCGGATAGACTCATGAACATTGATTTTAGTCGTTATGGTGTCCCCAACGAACCTGCCCAGAGCCGAGTTGGCTTTTTCTTGATTGATACCTTTGGTATGCTGCCTTTTATATCCGCCTTAGAAGCACTAAGAGCGGCCAATCGATTTAGTGGTCAATCACTTTATAGCTGGCATCTTTATGGTGAAAATGATTCGCCAGCTATTGCCAATAACGCTATTGAGCAAAAAGTAGGCGGGAGGTTGTTACCCACAGCTAAAATTGATCGTCTGATCATTTGTGGCCCCCATGAGCCCAATCATTATCAAAATGATGTTGTCATCAGGGCGTTAAAACAATTATCCAAAAATGGAGTTGTGCTAGGTGCACTAGATACGGGCACGTTTTTGTTGGCGCAAGCTAAATTAATTGGTAACCGGCGTTGCACTGTACATTGGGAGAATTTACCTGGCTTTGTTGAGGCCTATCCCGAACTCAACGTATCAAACGAACTATTTGAGATTGACCGGAATCTCTTTACCTGTGCTGGCGGTGATGCCGCCCTTGATATGATGCTAAGTATTATCGAATCAGAGCATGGCAAGCAGTTGTCTGCGCAAGTCGCGGATCTTTTTATACACACAGCCATAAGACGCGCGGGGGAATCTCAGCGAGTCTCCACGCGCGATCGCACTGGCGTGTCGCATCCAGGATTGCTTGATTGCATCGAATTGATGGAGGCCAATAAGGAACAACCACTGACATCGACCGAGCTTGCCAACATGATTGGCATCTCGAGGCGCCAATTAGAACGCCTGTTTCGGGCACATTTGGAACAATCCCCGCTGCACTACTATCAGCAAATCCGACTTAAAGCTGCTCGCAAGCTGCTCGAACAAACCAGTATGAGCGTCACCGAGGTGGCGAGCGCTTGTGGATTCAGCTCAACTGACCACTTTTCACGTCGTTTCAAACTGCTTTTTGGTGTACCGCCACGCAATATCAGATAGATTTTTGGCAGTGCCGCTAAACTAAGTTTTTCTGTCGCACCTGGTCGGCTTATATCTTGCTCAGCCAGCGATAATCGCTGGTGCAACTAAGCTGAGATCGCAACAGAATGGCTAATCTATCAAAAGGACAATCCCGACGCGGTGCGCGGGCTGCAAAGCGTGCGCTACGAGGTGGACCACTCGCTGATGAAGACCGTGCCGTAAGGCCAGGAATGGCCGGTGGTAAATACCAACCGCTTACCGATAACGACGTACTGAAAATCAATGAAGCGGTGATGACAGCGCTTGAAACCATTGGTTTGTCTCAAGCAATTCCTTCTTGTATCGATGCTGTGACCAAAGCTGGCGGTAAATACGAAAACGGCCGTTTGCACTTCCCTCGCGCGCTGGTAGAGGACACCATCGCCAACTGCGCTAAAGAGTTGGTGCTCTATGGTCAAGACCCAAAACACGATATAGAGGTGTCAGATAACCGTGTGTATTTTGGCACTGCTGGTGCTGCCGTACATATTGCTGATATCGAAGGTAACGAATATCGAGAATCAGAGTTAGCTGATCTATACAACATCTCGCGCTTGGTTGACAAGCTTGACAACATCCATTATTTCCAACGTTGCCTTGTGCCTCGAGATGTGTCTGATCCATTAGATATGGATTTCAATACATGTTATGCCGCAGTTAGTGGAACAACGAAGCATGTTGGCTCAAGTTGGGTTGAACCAGAGAACTTTAAACAATCGCTTCAAATGCTGCACATGATTGCTGGCGGCGAAAAGAAATGGCGCGAGCGACCCTTCGTGAGTATGACTAATTGTTTTGTTGTACCGCCAATGCGTTTTGCAGAAGATTCTTGCTATTGCCTTGAGTCCGCTGTTTATGCAGGCATGCCGATATTGCTACTAGCGGCGGGGCAGGCAGGTGCAACCAGCCCAGCATCCCTTGCAGGAGCGGTTGTACAAGAAGTTGCTGAAGTGTTGGCGGGTTTAGTTTGGGTTAACCTAATGGTGCCTAAACACCCGGCTATTTTTGGCACATGGCCGTTTGTATCCGATTTACGTACCGGCGCCATGAGTGGCGGCAGTGGTGAGCAAGCGGTGTTGATGGCAGCCTGCGGGCAGATGGGCCGATTTTATAATGTCCCGACAGGCGTCGCTGCGGGTATGGCGGATGCAAAGTTTCCTGATGCACAATCGGGTTTTGAAAAAGCCTACACTAATACATTGGCTGCGCATTCGGGCGCTAACCTAATTTATGAATCAGCCGGTATGCATGCTTCATTGTTGGGCTGTTGTTATGAAAGTTTTGTAATTGATAACGATATGCTTGGTGCAATTAATCGTACTGTTAGAGGTATCGAAGTAAACGACGAATCGCTGTCGCTGGATGCTATGCGTGATGTTTGTATTGATGGTCCAAATCATTACCTTGGCCATGATCAAACATTTGGTTTGATGCAAAAGGATTATATTTATCCTGATATCGGTGATCGCACCAGCCCTAAAGAATGGGCTGAAGCCGGTAAGCCCAACCTGATCAAAAACGCACGCGCTAAAGTTGATGACGTATTAGCGACTCACTTCCCGAGCCACATCAGCACAGAGCTGGATGATCAAATTCGAGAAAAATTTAATGTCTTGTTGCCAAAAGAAGCAATGAGCCCCAGTCGGGAATCATAATGAAAACGCAGGCACGAGTAGTAATCATAGGGGGTGGTGTTGTCGGTTGTAGCGCCATGTATCACCTTGCCAAGCGCGGGTGGACAGATGTGGTTCTCGTTGAGATGGATGAGCTAACTTCCGGCTCTACTTGGCACGCAGCAGGCAATATCCCAACATTCTCTGGCATTCGCAACATGATCAAGTTGCAGCACTACAGCACAGAGTTGTACGCAAAATTGGCCGCCGATCCTGAGTACCCAATTAACTACCACCAAACGGGTTCTATTCGCTTAGCGCAAAATAAATCTCGTATGGAAGAGTTTCGTCACGTGACAGGCATGGCAAACGCTATGGGTTCTGAATATGAGATGCTTGATCTGGCTGAAATGAAAAAACGTAACCCGTTTCTTGAAGATCACGATTTAGAAGGCGCGCTATGGGATCCGTATGATGGTGATATCGATCCAAGCCAGCTAACACAAGCGTTAGCCAGTGCATCACGCAAGATGGGCGGTGAGATCAATCGATTTACAAAAGTAACGGCTGTCGAAGCGTTGGCTAACAACGAATGGAAAGTGAAAACTGACAAGGGCGACATTCAGTGTGAATACGTAATCAACGCAGGTGGTTACCGTGGTGCTGAAATCACCGAGATGGCGGGTAGCTTTTTACCAATGGTTTCGATGGAGCATCAGTATTTAGTGACTGAAGCGGTGCCTGAGCTAGAAGCGGCTAAGGGGCTGATGCCATTAGTGCGCGATCCGGATGATTCCTATTACTTACGCCAAGAAAAACAAGGCTTGATACTCGGCCCCTATGAGATGCAGGCAACTCCGCATTGGGCGGATGGCAAGTTGCCTGAGACCTTTGCGTATGAGTTATACGCTGATGATCTCGAGCGTTTGGAGTGGTACATCGAAGCTGCTTGCAAACGTATGCCCATCCTGGGCACTGTTGGTGTGCAAAAAGTCATTAACGGCCCAATCCCGTACTCACCTGATGGTAACCCGTACGTAGGCCCTGCGTTTGGTATGAAAAACTTTTTTCATGCTTGCGGTTTTAGCTTTGGAATTTGCCAAGGAGGAGGTGCAGGGAAATCGATTGCAGAATGGGTTATTGATGGTCGGCCTGAGTGGGATTTATGGGCGCTCGATCCTCGACGTTACACAGAGTACGCTAATCAAAAGTACGTGGTTGATCGTGCTACAGAGTTGTATCAAAAAGAATACGCCATTGGCTTTCCTGAAGATGAATGGCCGGCAGGCCGCCCGGCACTAACATCCCCAAGCTACGAGGCCATTAAAGACAAAGGCGCTCTCATGGGTGCGCGTGGCGGTTGGGAACGTGCAACATACTTTCCAGAAGAAGGGGCGGCGACCGAAATCGAACCTAGCTTCCACCACAAGTCATACCACTCAACAGTGGCGGCTGAATGCAAGCATGTACGTGAAAAGGTAGGCGTGTTGGATCTTTGTGGTTTCACCAAGTATGAGCTTAAGGGTGCAGGCTCTGCTGCTTGGCTCGACACGATGATAGCAGGCAATCTACCGACAGTCGGTCGTTTGAGCTTGTCCTATTTCTGTACGCCTAGCGGTGGAGTATGGAGTGAGATGACTATCACTCGTATGAGTGATGAGCACTTTATATTGGTTACCGCTGCTGCAGCGAAGTGGCACGACATGCAGTGGTTGCTTGAACATATGCCTGTGGAACACAGCATGGAGCTTAATGACATCACTGACGATTACGGTACCTTGGTTGTTGCTGGGCCGAGTTCTCGCGATTTGATGCAAAAAATGAGCAACGGCAACTTCAGTAAAGAAGCGTTTAAATGGCTAACGGCCCAACGCGTGACGCTTGAAGGGGCTGATGTTATTGCCTTGCGTGTTAACTACGTGGGTGAGCTAGGTTGGGAGCTTCACGTTCCTGTTGCGAAGCAATTGGACTTGTATAACGCCATATTGAAAGCCGGTGAGGAGTACGAGATTCGTGATTTTGGTATCTACGCTATGGAATCAATGCGCTTGGAGAAATGCTACCGCGCATGGAAACTTGAGCTTGATCATGAGTACTCTCCACTGCGTTCTGGCCTTGATCGTTTTGTTAATCTTGATAAGCCCGACTTTATTGGTAAGCAAGCAATGGTTCAAGAGCTGGAAAAAGGCTTGCCTGATTTGTTTGTGCCTTTTGTATTGGACGACGACGATTGTGATGCAGTTTATGGTTGTCCTGTATCGGTTAACGGTGAAGTGGTGGGTTACACCACATCTGGTGGTTATGGCCACTGCATCGAAAAGAGCATAGCGCTGGGCTATATCCGTACTGATTTGGCGACAATCGGCACTAAAGTGCAGATTAATGTGCTGGGTAAAATGCGAAACGCCGAGATTGTTTCTGAGCCAATTTACGATCCGGAAAACCATAAGCTTCGCGCATAAGTCCTCGTCACTCCTGCTACACGGGGGCGACTTAGTAGTGAAGCTGAGTTACTACACAATGCCGTAACTAGGTAAATGCCTGCTTGTAGCAATACGAGCAGGCAGCCGCAAAGTGTGTAGAATCTCCAAATCCCACCAATTTAGGCATCCTCATGCACCAACTAACCGGCTCTCCAGCCACTCGCGTATTTAGAGTGTTGTGGGCATTAGGTATATTATCCCGTTTTAGCGCGACAGAGATTAGAGAGCAACATCAATAACGAAATGGTGAAGCTTGCTGAATTGACGTTTAGATAGTTCCCATGCCTACCGCTTCCAACGTTTCGCGTTTCAGTAGGCGAGCAATTTTCGCTGATTGCCGTCGTACTCTGCGTATGGCCTTGCCTTTGATGGCGGCACAAGTATTACAATCGTCCAATGGAATAGTGGATGCGCTTGTAGCTGGTCGTCTGGGTCGAGATGAATTAGCCGCCGGTGGCATCGGTGCGGGCATGTGGTTTTTTTCTTCATTGATTTGTATTGGTTTAATCGCTGGCTTGTCTCCCACTTTATCTAAGCTGATTGGGGAACGCCGCCGCAATGCAGTGGGCGCGTGCTTTAGACAAGGCATATGGCTGGGTGTGTTTTGCGGCTTGGCATCACTAATACTTTGTCTTGCCATTGCGTTTAGCGTGCCTTATTGGAAACTGGCTGATGACCTAGCTCCGCTTATACAGCAGTATATGTTTGCAGCGTGCTGGAGTATGCCCGCGTTTGCGATGGTAATGGTTTGCCGCAACGTGTTTGAAGCAACCGGGATCACCAGGCCAGTGTTGATTGTCCAGATGGTGGGTGTGTTGGTTAACTTGTTGGGCAATCTTGGCTTTGGCTTGGGTTGGTTCGGTCTACCTAAGTTGGGTTTGGTGGGTATTGGCTTATCAACCACGTTTGTCTTCTTGGCAATGGCCTTTGTGTTGTTTTGGTTTATGCGGGGCCCGCGTTTTTTGCGATACCAATTGTTCGCACAGTTTGAACGTATTGATATCAACGCACAAAAAATAATGTTGGTCCTGTCGGTGCCAATATTTTTTGCACTGTTGTTTGAAGCCGGACTGTTTGCTGCCACTGCAATCCAAATGGGTTTGCTTGGCTCAGAGGAATCCGCTGCGCATAATATATCGATCAGTATTTCGGCGCTTACCTATATGCTTCCGCTGGGGATGTCATTTGCAATCACCGCCAGGATTGGCCATGTGTATGGCCGTGGATTAGCCTCATCAATACGTTTACGAGTAACCAGTGGTTTGCTGTTGATGGTGATGTTGGCGGGTACTACCGCACTTATTCTGCTGGCGACGCGACACGCCCTACCCACACTGTACACAACAGATGAGTCAGTTAAATCATTGGCCGCAACTTTGCTAATTTTTGCAGCACTCTTTCAGCTATCTGACGGCGCACAAGCTGTTTTAATGGGCATGCTACGAGGTTTACAAGACACACGAATACCGATGCTGATCAATGCGTTTTCCTATTGGGGTGTGGCGTTTTTATTGGGTTATTTTGCTGCTAACCACTGGGGCATGGGGGCAACTGGCTTGTGGATGGGCTTAGTGATAGGTTTATCGGTATCCTCATTGCTATTAGGTATGCGTTTGCGCGATCGCTTAAGAGCATATGATAATGCCTGATCAAACTGTGTTAATTCAACTTCATGTTAATTGGCAGTTTGGCCCTAACGGTTATATCGATTCTGGCAAAATATCCTTGCACAATCACAGTGAGTATGTGCTTGAGCACGCCAAGCTTTGCTTGTCAGGAATGGTGAGATTCAACGATAACACTGTTGTATCTGGTGCCACATTGTTTGAGTACATTTCCAATTATGCGGTATTTACTCCCGACCAAAATAACCCGCCAACACCCGATAGCATTTGGTGCATTGAAGTTGGAGAGCCGGACTATCCAATGCGGCACTACACTGAAGGGATTGTCAGTGCTTATCTTTGCTTGCAGGACGGTAAATTATTGGACGTGCCGATAACGCAAACAACTGCGCAACAAGGTTCAGTGTTGTATACGCCGAAAGACTTGAACTTTGAGCCTGCTGTGGGTGAAATCCTGAATGACGATAGTTGGAGCATTACACCGTATCCCAATGAAGTCGGATTGCAAGGTGCCAGAAACGGGCCGACCGGTTTAGATTTTGGTAGCCCAGTTGCACAGCCGCAAGCAGTGGTGGAAAGCTTTATTGGTATGGCTGAACGGCTCTTTCCAGAAGAGCAATGGTATAAGCCTCAAACTGCAACTCCACTGGCTGTGTGGTTTAGCCAAAATAATCAATACGCTGATGAGCAATACAGCTTAAGGTTTGATTCAGACCATGTAATGGTAGTGGCTTCAAACACAACGGGATTTTTGTATGGCTTAATTAGCTTAGGTCAATTGTTGCGCGCATCAATCAATAACACTTCTACAGCGTTTCCAACTGCAGGCGACATTAACGATCACCCTGCACATGAATGGCGAGGTTGTCACTTGGATGTTGCGCGACAGTTTTATTCAGTTGACACCATAGAGCGGTTTCTTTGCGTAATGGCATGGAACAAGCTCAACCGCTTTCATTGGCATTTAAGCGACGATGAAGCATGGCGTGTTGAGATTGATGCGTATCCAGAGCTAACGAATGTGGGTGCCTGGCGCGGACATGGTAAGCCTGTGCCGCCGGTGTTGGGTACAGGCAGTCAAACTATTGGTGGCTTCTATACACAGCAACATATCAGTAGAGTGGTGAAAACAGCCAGTCGCTTGGGCGTGATCGTTGTCCCAGAGTTTGATATGCCTGGCCATAGTTATGCTGCGCTGCAATCCATTACGGAACTAGCCGATCCGTTAGAGCCGGACTCTTATCGATCATTACAGGGGTTCCCTAATAATTGCCTAAACCCTGTTCGTGATGAAACCTATACGTTTATCGAGCACGTTTTCGATGAGCTCCTGCCACTATTTCCGAGCAACTATTGGTATGTGGGTGCCGATGAAGTGCCAGAGGCGGCATGGCATGTAGCGCCTTCGATCAATGGCGCTGAAAACAGTGAAACTGCGCGCACTCTACAAGCCGTATTTCTAAAAAGAATACACGCCCTGCTTAAAGAGCGTGGTATCACCACCGGTGCGTGGCAGGAGGCCGCCATAGAAGGTGGCATTGGCACTGATAGCTCGTACTTGGTGGCTTGGCTTGATACAGATGTTGCAAAACAGCTTGCAAGCCGCGGATACAAGGTTGTCGTAAGCGCTGGGCAAGCCTATTATCTTGATATGGCGATGGCGGATGAATGGTCTGAGCCGGGTTTAGCTTGGGCGGGTTCTGTTTGTCTGGAGCAAACTTATGCGTTTGATCCGACTGCAGGGTGGGGCGAACACTTAAAACAACAATGTATGGGTGTACAAGCCTGTATCTGGTCAGAACAAATGACTAATACCACAGTGTTTGACTATCTGGTGTTTCCACGATTGTCAGCCATGGCAGAAACGGCTTGGACAAAAAAGCACAATAAAGATTGGAAACGATTTTCAGCACTTTGTAATACGATGCCAACGTTATTTAGCTCATGAGCCAAATTTTAAAACAAGAAAATGTCAACTACCTAGTGGTGCACTGCTCAGCATCCGAAGATGCGGTCGACATGTCATCAAGTGATGTTCATGAAATGCATCTTGGTTTTGGTTGGCACGGTATTGGGTATCATCGGGTGATACGACGTTCGGGGCAACTCGAAATGGGGCGTCCTGAGTATTGGGCTGGTGCACATGTATTTGGGTTTAATGATCAGAGCGTGGGCGTTTGCCTGATCGGATGTCACGAGTTTACCGATAAGCAATTTGAAACGTTAGAGGCAACCTTACGTGAATGGCGAGCGTTTTATCCTGGGGCCACAATTTGCGGCCATTGTGATTTTTCATATACGCAAAAAACTTGCCCTAACTTTGACGTAGCCGATTGGTGCCAATCCAGAGGTATTAATGTTGAGCCATTAAACGTATGAGCACTAAGACCATCGTATTGCGTAGTGCGCCGCTTTATGCGGTAGCTGATGCTACAGCGGAGTTAGAAACCGAATGTTTATTTGGTGAGCAGTTTGAGGTTAACGCTGAAATCAGCAAGAGCGAATCAAGGTTCGTGTTTGGTCGACTAACGAGCGATGGCTACGAGGGGTGGGTACCGAGCGCTGCACTAGGAGATCTGCCTGCCGCAACCCATCGTTTGTCGGTTCTTGCAAGTTGGGTCAGAGAAAACGAAAACATCAAAAGCCAATCCTTAATGTTATTGAGTATGGGGTCATTGATAACGGTTAAAGGTCAAGAAGATAATATCAACCAAGTAGCATTACCTTTGAATACGCATGGGTACATTCCAGAATCACATATGGTATCTAGCAATGAGCTGCAGCGCGATTGGGTGAGTGTTGCAGAATCGTTTTTAGGCGTGCCGTATCGTTGGGGTGGCCGTACGCACAGCGGTCTTGATTGTTCGGCATTAGTGCAGCTCTCAGCACAGAGCGCACAGCTTAGTATGCCGAGAAACTCTTCGCAACAGCAAGCGCACGGTACTGCTGTTGAAAGCGTAGAGCAACTACAGCGTGGCGATCTGGTATTTTGGAAATGCCACGTCGGTGTTATGCAATCCGGCACTCAGTTATTACACGCTAATGCTCACCATATGCAAGTGGCTAGTGAGCCCTTGCTAAGCGCTACAGCGCGCATAAAGCAAAAAGAGGGGTCGATAACTGCCATGAAGCGCTTGGCAATCTTGGGGTGTGTGTGAACACTCCAATACCTATGTTGTCAGTAATCGGTTTAATGTCAGGTACTAGTGTTGACGGCATTGATGCGGCGTTAGTGAATACAGATGGCAAAACACTGAGTCGAACGCCATATGTATTAACAGGTGAATATCGCGAGGCGACAAAGCAGGCGATAATGCATCTGGTTAACCACCCAGAAACCCTACTCATACACCGAGCAACCGCGAAAGAGCTAGAGCTATTAATTGCAGAAGATCATGCAGTTGTCGTAAATGAATTAAAGCAGCGGGCGGCAGTAAACATCGATCTGCTTGGGTTTCATGGCCAAACGGTTTATCACAATCCAGATGCGGCCTTAACGATTCAATTGGGAGATGCTAGTGCATTAGCTTGCCTAACTGGTATCAGCACGGTGTTTGATTTTCGGCAAAACGATATGTTGCATGGTGGGCAAGGCGCGCCTCTAGCTCCTATCTATCATCAGTACCTTTTGAATGAGTGTGGAGCGAAGTCGCCAGCAGCGTTTCTTAATATCGGTGGTATCAGCAATGTCACTCTTTGGGATGGTAATGATTTGTTGGGGTTTGATTGCGGCCCAGGTAATTGTTTGATGGACGATTATATGCGTCAGCAATTCGATCGCTGTTACGATGAAGCCGGCGCGGTTGCCGCTTTAGGGTGCGTTGATCAAACACGGCTTAGTGGTTTAATGAGCGACCCTTATTTTGATCGTGTGCCGCCAAAATCACTTGATCGTCAGTATTTTTCTACCATGAGGGATCAACTTAAATCGCTTAACGCTAACGATACGATGGCCACACTAAATGCCTTCACAGTTGAATCCATAGCGCGATCGGTAAAACAGCTGCCAACTCAACCGGTGAGTATGATTGTCGCAGGTGGTGGGCAACACAATGTAGTACTGATGAACAACCTTGGATTGAAACTACCGTGTGATCTTAAAACAGTTAATGCAGTGGGAATGGATGGAGATTATACGGAAGCCGAATTGATGGCGTACTTGGCTGCGCGGCATCAGTTTCAACTGCCCTATACGTTTCCAGGAACCACTGGTGTTAACGCACCATGTTGTGGTGGTAAAACGGTAGAGGCTGGATAACCCAGCTATGAGTGGTGCAGATATTCATTGGCAGACAGCAGCGGAGCAGGCATTGGGCGATTCTATTCGTGTGTTAGCGTCGGTAGGTGGTGGCGATTTTGCTGAAGCGTATCGTGCCGAGTTAGCCTCTGGGAAATCAGTTTTTATTAAAACGCATCGAGCGCCGCCACTGGGTTTCTTCACAACTGAAGCCAAGGGATTATCGTGGCTGCGATCAAGTGGCACCGTGGCAATACCCGAAGTGTTGACAGTGTCTGATGACCCGCCGTTTCTTGCGCTAGAGTGGATAGACATTGGGCAGCGTCCAAGCATGGATGATGGCGAGCTAGGTAGATCGTTAGCGCTGCTTCATAAACAACCGTTTAAATGCTTTGGGCGACCCGATGGTTGCACTACTGGCAGCTTGGCCATGCCTAATAAGCCAAGCCAAGATTGGGCAACATTTTATGCTACTCAGCGACTACTCCCATTGGCGGATATAGCAGAGAGCCGCGGTGCACTACCTGATAACGGCATAAGAGGCTTAAGGCTCATATCGTCCTTGCTTAAACAGTGGCAACTGGATGAGCCCGTATCGTTACTGCATGGCGATTTGTGGGCGGGTAATCGGGTTTGCGATGCGAAGGGTAAAAGCTGGCTAATTGACCCTGCAGCGCATGGTGGTAGCAGGGAGTTTGACATTGCAATGATGATGCTATTTGGCGGTTATGATGAATCCTGCCTCAAAGCGTATAACGAGGAATACCCACTACAAGCTGAGTGGCAATCGCGCATATCATTACATCAACTGGCGCCGTTAACCGTGCATGCCATTAAGTTTGGTGGCTCTTATCGCGGTGCAACACTTGCGGCCTTAAAAAAATACCTGTAACCGATTCGCGTTGTTATGCCGCGGCGATGGCCTTGCAATGCCAGTACAAGCACCAAATAAGCTGACCAACTGGGGTTGGTACGCCGTTTATCGCTCGACAAAAAATTGATCGAACAGGCTTGTCGATAACATTCGTTTTAATACGCCTGCAAAGCGGGTTGGAGTAGTGACGTAATACCGAGGCTTTGGTTTACTGCTATTAAGCGCTTTTAGCAGCACATCGGTAACAGCAGAGGATGGCAATTCAAACTTGTCTTTTTTACCATCCGTTTCGTACAACCGTGGTATTACTTTTGTTTGATAGTGCGCCTTGTTTACAGAGTTTTCAACGTCGATCCATTTTTCGAAATGCGGTTGTGAATTAACGCGAATCTTTGTACCGATCGGCCCTGGCTCGATGAGTACGGTATGGATATTAGTATTGTGCAGCTCCAAGCGAAGGGTGTCACTTAAGCCTTCCATTGCGAATTTGGTGGAGTTATACGCGCCTCTATTAGGCAAAGCACAAAATCCTAATACCGAAGAACAATTGATAATATGGCCTTGCCGGTTTTCTCGCATGGATGGTATTAGTGCATTAATAAGCTCGAACTGACCAAACAGATTAGTTTCAAAAATAGCTCGCAAGGCATTCCGAGGCAAATCTTCAACCAAGCCGGGAATACCATAAGCGCCATTATTAAATAAGGCGTCGAGCCTACCGTTGGTTTCGTTAAGAGCCCGGCGTGCGCCTTCTAGTACGGATTCTGAGCTGGCATAGTCGAGCACAAAGCTACGTAGGCCTTCGCCTTGTAAGCGTAAGCAATCGGCTTCTTGGCGACAGGTGGCAAACACCTGCCAACCCTGAGCGTGCAAGGTTGTAGCGGCATCGTAACCAATGCCGGAGGAGCAGCCGGTGATCAGAATTGAACGTTGGGTCATGGGGGTATGCGCATCAGTGTGGCGCACACGTTATCACAGAAGCATCAGTGGCAGCTCGCCTAGCCTGCGTCCATGCTAGCTAGTGCATTGCTGGCGCGCTCGAACCAGGCGCGTGACAAAATATTATCTTTTGCCATGGTGATGCCTAGTATGTCTACACCCGTATGTTTGTAGCGTAAGTCTTCATAGATTGAGACAGCTAGCTGACGGTTACCCATTTCTTGATGAGCCATGGCTTCTGCATATAAGGCAGTATCGTAGTAGGTGGTGTCTGGATACTGCTTACGCAAACGCTTCATGGTTGCGACACTTTGGGGATATTCGTCTGTATCCATTAACTGGCTATAACCTTTTAGATAGAGCGCATCATCGGCAAAGTAACTCTCAGGAGAGGTGGCGAGCAAGGCGTCAATATCCCGCATCGCGTTTTGTGTATCGCCAGTCTGCCGGGCATTAAGTGCAGATAGATATAAATCAAAGCCAATGCCGTCAGCTTCGCCGTACAGTGTTGATTCGTTTAGTACGGGTTCCTTAATCGCTGCGCGTTGCTTGTTAACAGTAACAGGGTCGGCTGCCAGATATTCTTTATACTTTGCTCGAGATTCTACATAGTGGCCGTCGTCTTCAAGTGCCTGAGCGGCGTAAAATACCTGCTCGTTTTGATTGGCAGCGTCACTAACTTGTACGATAGTATCGAAATCAATATCAAGATCAGCAAACTTTCTACCATCGGTTACCGGTGCAAATGTTAGCCGAATCTTTATCGCCTCGGAGGGATTCAGTACTATTTCATCGACATGGTCAGTTTCAAACTCATCCGAGTTATCGCCAATTATCTTGAGTGAATTAATCGGATAGATATCGCCACCACGATTAGTGATTTGGATTTCCTGCGTAGAGCGGGTACCCACGTCCTGTGTGCCAAAATAGAACGTAGGCACGGACACATACAAATACGATCCAGCTACTCCGGTTCCTGCCGGAGCACCGCCACCGCCGCCACCGCTGCAAGAGATGAGCGTAGTGGAGATTAATGTTGCGAGACCAATACGGCGTAGAGTCTGTAGTGTGCAATTCATGTGATTAGCCATCCTGGTGCAAGGCAATTAAGCGGCTTTTGACTCGCTTGAGCCATCGCTATCAACGTGAAAGTAGTCAAGTGCCATCTTGGCGTTACGTAAGGCGTTGTTAGCTGGCTCGGCTTTGTCGACATCGACTTGTGCAATCTCAGACTTAGCTGCCCGTATCTGCTCGCGTATGGAGCTTACCGCGTTGGTGAGTTCGTCTGCGATCTCACCAAATTCATTATCATCAGAGCCGCGTAGTCGAACATCTAGATTACCTTCACCGATTTCGCGAAGGGTACGTTTGATAGCAAGCAAGGGATGCCCCAGCTTACGAGTGATGTAAATCGCAAGTGTAGCGGTTAACAGTACGTTCACCAATAACATTGCCAAAATCCATTTAGCCATCAAGGTGGTTACGCCAGGCACTGATTCTGCAATCAAGCGCATATCTTCAGAGGCAAACAATAATGGCGCTTGCCCAGCGACCAAGTTATTTAGAATCTGATGGTAGAACACACCAAGCAACACGCTGGTGATAATCAGATAGATCGCTGATAAAGCCATAACACGACGAATCTCTCTCGCCTGGAATGTCTTGTCCTTAAAAATGCCTAATAGAAAAAATGAATCGGAAGAACGTGCCATATCGGGGCCTGGTCTGGTAGTCAATATATTCAGTAATGTCGGCTGATTCACACATAACTTGACTGCAAAGCAGAGCCAGTTGTCTCATGCATTAGCGGCTGGGCGCCGTGACTACTCGGTGCGTTTCTGGACAAGCGCTGTTCGAATTATAAATAAGTAAAACAAGTACTTATGTGGGTATATGGCTGATGGAATGGTTGATTGCCTCAGTGTGTTTTAATTGCTCTGTTAGGGGCTCGGCCTACACGATAGAATGTGAACGTATTCACACAGTTAAGATCATCATCATGCGCAACGAATGTTATGTCTGAACAAACAGATCAACTATTGGATGCGGGCATTATCGTGTCCTTGGCTGGTTTGGTCTATTTCGTTTTAGCTGCTCTAGCCATTACCCACGTTGTGCTGAACAAGAAGAATGAAGGCGCCGCGGTCAGTTGGCTGGGCATTATCATTCTCTCGCCCTTTTTTGGTGCGCTCTTGTACTGGCTATTCGGCGTAAATCGTATTCGTATCCGTGCTCAAGCTCAAAAGCTGAATCCAAGCGTGGGTCATGGCAGCTCTTTAGCTCCAAGTCCGTACAGTTTGTCTGACCCACTAAATGAGCGAATGCGCGTGGGCAGTAAAATCCATCAGGCTCCATACCTTGTTGGTAACGATGTGTCCTTTTTGATTAATGGTGATGAATCTTATCCACGTATGTTGGATGCGATTAATCGCTCAACAGACAGCGTTGTGTTATCTAGCTACATATTTGATTACGACGACATTGGTAGACAGTTTGTGGAGGCATTAGCCAATGCGCATGATCGTGGAGTGACGGTAAGAGTGTTAATAGATGGGTTTGGCGTGGACTATGCCGTTGGTATGGCCAAGCCTGATCGAATGTTAAAAAAGCGGGGTGTAGAAACAGCTCGTTTTCTGTCGACTTTATTCACCACCGACACGCGATTTATTAATTTGCGAAACCATCGAAAAATATTGTCCGTAGATGGGGCTGTAGCATTTATCGGTGGAATGAATATTCGTGATGAAAATCTGCTTGATGCAAATGGCAGGCGCAAAACGCGAGATATTCACTTCGAGGTGCGTGGCCCGATAATTGACCAGATAAGCCAGGTATTTACGCAAGATTGGCAATTTGCATCTAATGAGGTGCTTTCGCTGCCAGCATGGGCCGGACCATTGGCAGTGGAGCCTTCGACCACATGCCGTGTGATCATAGATGGGCCTGATGATAACTACCAAAAACTTGAACTATCCTTGTTAGCAGCGATTAACAGTGCCATCAAGAGTATCCTGATAGCCACACCTTATTTTTTACCCAATGACAAAATTTTAGCCGCGCTGCAGCTGGCTGTGTTGAGGGGTGTAGTCGTTGAAGTGATAGTGCCTAAAAAAAGCAACCTGCGCTTTGTCGGATGGGCCATGGCTGCTAACGAGAATAAATTGCTGAGCATTGGTGTTATGTTGTTTCGATCACCCAAACCATTCGATCATAGTAAGTTGTTTATTGTTGATGGTGAATGGGTGTTAGTAGGGTCGAGCAATTGGGATGCACGCAGTTTAGAATTCAACTTTGAGATAAACATGGAATGCTACTGTGAAATATTTGCAAAAAATGCTCTAGATTGTTTTTCTAAAAAAAGAGAAAATGCGGAAGCGGTAACGAAGGAAAGCGAGCCATTCTTTTTGGCTAACTTACGTAATAATTTTTTCCGATTGTTTTCACCTTATCTGTAGCGTCATTTTCGCAACACCACGTCGAAGCCACTGTTTTAATACACCAATGATCAATTCACCATGATCAAGCGAAAATTGCTACCTCATTCATTAGCCGCTGAAAATGTTCCGCTACGTATGGGTAAAGCGAAGCAATCAGCGCTTGATACTGAAATACGTTGCCTAGTATGGAATATTTGGAAAGCCAAGCGACGCGGTTGGTTCGAAGAGTTTGCTAGGTTATGTCGTGACACGGATTTGGTAGTATTGCAGGAAGCGGTGAGTAACGCACCCAGCGATGCCTATTTTGCAAACAACGATAACATTGAATGGATGATGGCGCGCAGCTATCGACACGCCCGCACAGCAATTGAAACGGGTGTAAAAACTGGTTGTATTGTGGCTAGTCGATCATCACGTGTCTACGCGTCTCCACATGCAGAACCCTTCGCCAATACTCGAAAAATGCTGTTACAAACGATTTATCCACTGAGCAATGGTGGAGATCTCATGGTGTTGAACATGCATGCCATCAATTTTGTCTCAAATAAAAAGTATGTGTCGCACTTGGATCAACTTGCTGGGGCGTTGGGTTCGCACACTGGGCCTGTTATCCTAGCAGGTGACTTTAATACTTGGAGCCTACAACGCTATGGCTGTTTTAGTGAAGTAGCGGCGCGCGCTGGTTTGATTGAAGCGCAGATGCAGCGTAGGCGCAAGTGGGCACATATGAATAAACATTTGGATCATGTTTTCTATCGTGGTCTGATACTACGCAGTGTTGATTCCTTAGATCATGTCAAACTATCTGATCACGCGCCAATAACGGCAACATTCGAACAGGAGAATCGGTGATGGAATTTAATCAGCCATTAGGTGGTAATGAAATGCCTCGCTTTGCAGGCCCCACTACTATGATGCGGTTACCAGCGCAGGATACCGCAGAAGGTCTTGACGCTTGCTTTGTTGGTGTACCCATGGATATCGGTACATCCCACCGAAGTGGAACACGTTTTGGGCCTCGTCAAATCAGAGCAGAATCTGCCATGCTGCGGCCCTATAATATGGCCACTCGCGTATCGCCGTTTGATCATTTGCAGGTTGCTGATATCGGCGACGTAGCAGTCAACACATTCAATTTAATTAAATCGGTTGAAATTATAGAACAGCATTTTGATCATATCCTGTCACACGATAGCATCCCATTGGCCTTAGGTGGTGATCACACATTAACGCTTCCAATACTTCGAGCCATGGCTAAAAAGCACGGCCCGGTTGGCTTAGTGCATGTTGATGCTCATGCGGATATCAATGAACACATGTTCGGGGAAGCCATTGCTCACGGCACGCCGTTTAGGCGAGCAGTGGAAGAGGGCTTACTTGATTCCAAACGTGTTGCGCAAATTGGTTTGCGTGGTACGGGTTACGCTGACGATGATTTTGATTGGCCAAGGGAACAGGGCTTTCGTGTAGTCACTGCAGAAGAATGCTGGCACAAATCGCTAACCCCACTGATGCAAGAAGTGAGAGAGCAGGTGGGCACAGGTCCAGTGTATTTGAGTTTTGATATCGATAGCCTTGATCCGGCATACGCACCTGGTACGGGCACACTAGAAATCGGTGGGCTAACCACCATACAAGGGTTGGAAATTATCCGTGGACTCGCCGGTGTTAATTTGGTTGGAGCGGATTTAGTTGAGGTATCGCCGCCCTACGATCAGGCGGGAGGTACCGCATTGATTGGTGCGAACCTGCTGTATGAAATGCTGTGCGTTATGCCGGGTGTTAATGTTGTTTAACTAACCGGCTTAAACTGATTTCATTAATATCAAAACAAATAAAACAACGCCACCTAATAGCATCGCCGTTGTCATCCATTCTTTACTGCTACCACGCGGGCCGTTTTTAAGCCAATGGCGAGCGGTTGGAATCATGCGCCAGATGAAAACACCAAGCAGCCCAGCCCAAACGAATTTCATCCAAGGATCCATCTGTATCTCCGATGGGCTGGTTTGTTCAACCAGCCCACATAGGGCTTTAATCACTGATAACTAGCAGTTAAATGCTAGTCGTCGCCCATCACACCAAGAAGGTGTAGAAGGCTTGTGAAAATGTTGAAGATATTGATAAACAGCGAAACAGTCGCATTGATGTAGTTAGTTTCGCCACCGTTAATGATACGGCTAGTATCAAATAGTAAAAAGCCACTCATCAATAAAATCATACCAGCGGAGATTGCCATGTTGAGCGCAGGCATTGCGGTGAACAAGCTAACAATGATTGCGCCAAACAAAACGATTAAGCCGACCATTAAAAAACCACCCATAAACGAGAAGTCTTTTTTTGTGGTTAGCACGTAGCCACTCAACGCGAGGAAGATACCACCTGTGCCAGCCATCGCGGTTGCAACAGTGGCCGGGCCGTTAGGGTAAGACAGGTACGCTGCGATCATTGGGCCAATACCTAAACCCAGCAAACCTGTGCATAAAAATACCAAGCCAATACCAGCTGTAGAATTTTGGAATTTTGGCAAAACAAACATCATGATGCCGATGCCTGCCAAGGTGCAAATCATCGCAGCGCCACGTGGAATGCCAACGGACATTGACACGACTGCCATAACGGCACTGAATAATAGTGTCATCGCTAGTAGTGCGTAGGTGTTTCTCAGTACCGTATTGGTCGCGAGAATACTTTCACTCGATCGTGAAATTGGGGTTGAATCAGCCATGTGTTTCTCCAAGATTCCTTAAGTAGTCTTAATATTAGGCAATAAAGCGGCCGGGGATGTGAATTCCACAACCTTTTCAATATTCTATCACCTGTTATGAGGGTGTATATGGGGGAAAGTTGCCCAATTATCAAGCTGCAATAACAATTGCCCATTTTTCCCACAAATTGTGAATTTCATCCTAAGCCCACCTAGCGTCCTGATTGCGATAGAATACGCGGCTCGGAGAGCTGGCAGAGTGGTCGAATGCGGCAGTCTTGAAAACTGTTGACGGGTTAAACCGTCCGGGGGTTCGAATCCCTCGCTCTCCGCCATATCAAGCGTTAAACTCAAACCGCTAATCGATCACATTTAAGGCTAATCCTTCACGGGATGAGAAGCTAAAGGGTTCGAAAAAATTGCCTGGAGCAATTTTTCACCAGCACCGTCGGTGCGCAGCCCCGTAGGGGTGAGGCCCACGATGGGCCGAATAATCCCTCGCTCCGCCGGGCACCGCTTACGTTGATTGTAGAGCCAATTTATTAAGCTCAGCGGGGGTGTCGTAGTCCACCAATATCCTATCATCGTCTAACACCACTTCATATACTTCATCGGGATGTTGCTGTACCAGCATTTTAGCGCCGACGTCACCTTCTAGTTTTAATAAGTTTTCAAAAAATACTCTACTAAATAGCACTGGATTTCCACGTGTAGTATTGCTTACTGGTAGAAAGATTGATTTGTTAGTGTTTCCCTTGAACGCGATTATCAGCTGATTTATCACACACGTTGATACATGTGGCATGTCTGCTAAGCAGATCAGAACGGCGTCTGTCTCTATTAGTTGCGATACACCAGTGACCACAGAGCTTGCCATGCCAGACGTATGTGCGCTGTTGTGATGACATGCAACTTTGATTGGTGAGAGTGCATCTTCGATGCGGTTTTGTTCGTACCCTGTCACGACAACAACCTGGTCAGCCTGACTTTCGCAAACCGATTGTGCTATGTGTGCCACCATGGTAGTGCCGGAATAAGGGGCCAGTAACTTGTTAATGGACCCCGCTCGCCGAGAAGACCCCGCGGCAAGAATGATGGCGCCAACTTTTCTCTGCTCGTTTGCATCAGTTCGAGGAGATTTCACAATCCATCCTGTCTATGATCATGTGCAATCCAGTGTAACGAGATAATCATTCTCAAGTGGGAAACCCGATAAGCTTAATAAGGCCGTTTTGTGCCAGCAATAGTAGCCTAATTTAGATGATTTCGCGTTTTAACGGCATGCGCAGTTAGAGAGGCAGTGATTCGTTACAGCTATCTCATTTACTGGGGTAGGTAACGATTTGGTGATTGACAATAGCCAGATTATAGCAACAGATATCCGAGCCTTTAAATAGCATTACCCAGGTGCCCGCTGCGGTGCTCATACCGTAAGCAAAAGTAATCTATGAGTTAGGCCGTGGCTGTTAGTCTTGCTCTGGAATACGAAAACGGATGGCCGTAGTATGCCCGGGGTACACGCACCGGGCTTTTTATCGGAACTCCTCTGCGAACTTGATGACCAACTGCTATAGCTAGTAGTATGGCTGCGCAAAGTCGAGAATAGTGAACCTGTGAAAACCTCTGCAACTCTAATATTTAGTAGCCTGTTAGCTGCCTCTTTGGCGATATTAGCTGCTGCGCCGGCAGGCGCTGAACTTGCCATTTGTACCACGCCGCAACGGCCAGACTGCCCCAAGGCACTATCGGGTGTTGCTAATGGTGAATTTACCTTTTCTCGATTAATTTTTTCTGACAATCAACAGGCGATAGAAGACCTTGGCGATCGAATTGGTTATCCGCATTGGCAGGCGGACTGTTCTGAATCAGAACCGCATTTTATTGCTGCGATGAAACGTCTGACGCGGGTTGATACCAATGACGACAGCCAATCCATTTCCTTGGTGGATGATCGCTTGTTTGACTATCCCATGCTGTACATCGTTGAAGCTGGCTTTGCATCGATCTCCGACCCCGAGGCTGAGAACTTAAACGAGTATTTAATGCGTGGCGGGTTCTTGCTTGTGGATGATTTTCATGGCAGTCATCAGTGGGAGCAATTTGAAGGCTGGATAGCCAAAGTATTTCCTGATCGGCCAATCGTTGATTTACCTCAGGACCATGAAATATTTAACGTCCACTTTTCGATTGATGAATTTATCCAGATACCGGGTTTACGTGCGCTGTGTTTGAACCCAGGGGAAACATGGGAACTTCCCATTTCAAAATCGTTTAATGTGGTCGAAAGTAATTCATCGCGGCAAACGCCTCGATGGCGCGGCATCCTAGATGATGACGGACGCGTCATGGTGATGATTAATTGGAATATGGATTTAGGTGATGCATGGGAGCACGCTGACATGGAAGAGTACAGCGCTTTGTATACGGCTACCGCATACCGGCTGGGTGTGAACTATGTACTTTATGGAATGACGCACTAGGCGTCACTCCGTCAGTATTCGAATTAGGCAGGCACGTTAGTAATGTGCAAACCAACCATCTGTTGCATCACTCGTAGCACTTGTGTGCTGTAACCAAATTCGTTGTCGTACCAAACATAAAGTACGCAGCGATCTTCTTCAACTATCGTAGCAACTGAATCAAAAATTGCAGGCTCAGGCGTACCAACAAAATCACTTGATACCACTTCAGTAGAGTAGGCGTAGGCGATCTGCTGGCTAAGCGAAGAATGAAATGCCATGTGTCTAACGTGTGCGTTTAGCGCTGCTCTATCGGTGGCTATTTTCAAATTCAGATTACATACCGCCATGGAAACATTTGGAGTAGGGACTCTGATTGCGTTACCAGTAAGCAAACCGGCGAGTTCTGGCAGTGCTTTGGCAACCGCTTTAGCTGCACCTGTTGAGGTAAGTACCATGTTGAGTGGTGCGCTGCGTCCGCGCCGATCCGCTTTGTGATAGTTATCTATCAAGTTTTGATCGTTGGTATACGAATGCACTGTTTCGACGTGGCCATTGATAATGCCAAACTTATCGTGGATGACTTTTAGTACTGGTGTAATTGCGTTGGTGGTGCAGCTTGCAGCACACACTATATTATCTTCATCCAACAAATCGCCGTGGTTCACACCGTATACGATGTTTTTGATTGTGCCGCTAGCAGGCGCTGTTAGCAGCACTTTTTCAGCACCCTTTGGTACCAAGTGACGTGATAACGCTGCTTCATCTTTAAACACACCCGTGTTATCAACAATCAAAGCATCGTTAATACCGTACTCGGTGTAATCAATATCTTCGGGCTGATTGGCGTAAATGATTTTGATAAAGTTGCCATTGGCGATAATTGCGCTTTGTTCTTCATCTACCGTTATGTGCCCGTTGAACGGACCATGAATAGAATCACGACGAAGTAGGCTGGCACGTTTTTGCAGATCACCTTCGCGGCCGCCCCTCACCACAATCGCGCGTAGTCGTAATGGGTTGTTTGACGTAGTACGTTCGATTAGCAAACGAGCGAGAATTCGTCCAATACGGCCAAAACCGTAAAGCACGATATCGCGTGGCTCGTCGAGAACGGTTGATTGATCGGGTAGGTGTTTGGTTGCGGTCGTGACATAAGCGATGACATCGGCGTCTGATTTGCCACTAAGCTGGCCTGCCTGACGCGCATCAAAAGCCAGCTTGCCAATATCGATTCTGGATGAACCAGGCTTAATTTGCGTAAGAGCGTTAAGGACTCGAGCGGTTTCGGCTACCGAAATCGATTCACCAACCACCTGTAACGATAGGCGATGAGCCTTGATGATTTCAATTGCAGAGGCGTTCATTAGCTTACGACCAAAAACGGTGATGATGACACCACGCTCTCGGTAGAGTGCTCCAACAGCCGGAATCATGTGCTCGGCGTAGCCTTGTTCTTCGATGTAACTGTTGAGGTATGGGTTTTCTATTGCCACGATTTTACCTATAGGTGTCTAGGGGTAGCTGTTTTAAGCCGTGAGGCTGTAACCAGGGTTCTACATTTTATCGTCAATGGAGCAAAAAGGCTGAATACTGCCTGTTGTCTTTTCGATATGTGACACGACTAACGCTCGTTCTGAATCCGGTATTGGCGAAATACCGCTATTGCAACAATGCCAAGGGCTGATTTTGATAACATATCGTAACTTTAGCCCCACAGCCTCGCCGCCCCGGTATGGAATCCAGTACACCCTACAAAACGCTACAACCGGGGGAAATGCTCAACTGGTATCGCATAGAGCGGATACTTGGGCGTGGCGGGTTTGGTGTCATCTATTTGGCGACGGATACCAATCTGGATCACTTGGTTGCCATTAAAGAATATATTCCCAGTGATGTCGCTACTCGTAGCGAAGATAGCCACGTGCATCCGATTACTGAAGATCACAACAAGCTATTTCGCTGGGGTATGGATCGCTTCATCAAGGAAGCCAGAAATCTTGTCAAGTTCAAGCATCCGAACATTGTTCGGGTCATGTCAGTTTTTCAGCAAAACAATACCGCCTATATGGTGATGGAGTTTGAGGAGGGTGAAGAGCTTCGCAGCTACCTCAAACGACCTGACGCTAATAGCGAACACGATTTAAAGGCTCTGATACTGCCGATATCGCAAGGGCTTACAGAAGTTCATCGCCACGGGTTCGTACATCGAGATATCAAGCCCGCCAATATTTTGGTGCGTAAGAATGGATCCCCTGTGTTGTTAGATTTTGGGTCGGCGCGTCATGCGAGCCGATACACACAGCAGCAGAGCATGACAGCGCTGGTATCGGCAGGTTATGCACCGCTGGAGCAATACAACGGTGAGAGTGACGAGCAACAAGGCCCTTGGACAGATATCTATGCATTAGGTGGTGTGCTTTACTATGCGATTAGCGGTAGCGATCCAGCCGACAGTACCCGGCGTGGCGCTGCCATGCTTAATGACGCCCAAGACCCACTAGTTGCTGCAATCAAGCTTGGTAAGGGTCGATATTCCGAGGCATTTCTATCGGCAATTGACTGGGCGCTTCGTTTTAAAATTGCTGATCGGCCACAAACTTTGGCTGATTGGATGCCGGCATTGCTAGGCGACAAAACAGTTTTGGATGCACGGCAATCGAATGCTACGTGGATCGAAAATCGTGGATTCAGATCTGAGCAGGTTATCCAACTCGATAGTGAGACCTTACGCGAGATGTCAGATGCGACTGTGCTCTCTCGGGATCGCACGCCTTCGGTTCGCGGAGCATTGCAACGCTCCGTTCCTGATTCACAACAGCCTCGCAGCATCTCAGTTAGAGCCTTAGCTTGGTTAAGCCTGGTTTTGCTAATTGGCGCATCGAGCATTTGGCTGGTGCAGCAGAGACCAGATATAGTCGATGGTGTTGTTACGAGCCTGTATCGCGGTGATGGTGGTAAGGCGGCTGAAGCAGCAGCAAAACTAGCCGCACAACAGCTTGCGGACGAAGAAGCTGCACGGGTGGCAAAGGCTGTAGCACTCAGAGCGGCTGAGCGGCAAGAGGAAGCTGTACGTGCAGAGGCTGCGAGGCTGATGCAAGCTGAAGAGGATGCAGCGGCAGCAAGCTTGGCTGAACAACAGGCCGAGGTTGAGCGATCTGAGCTCGCCGCTCGCCAAGCAGAGGAAGATGCGGAGCTTGAACGACGACGGCAAGAAACGCGGCTAATACGCAAACTCAATAGAGCCTTGACCGACGCTAGAGTATCGTTGACTCGCGGCGACTTGAATGATGCACAGCGTCAGTTAGATACAGCAAAAGGCATTGGCAGAAGCGACAGGCGCATTGCTAAGCTCGAAACGGACCTGCAAACGGCGTTAGAGGAGTACTACAAGCCAGTGAGTGATAACGATTTTGATATTGTTATGCGCATGTTTGATGCATTAAAAAGAGCAATTGAAAATAAGGATATTTCTGCAGTCGAACGTTTAAGCAAGCAGTCTGATCAGGTGCAACTGTTTGGAGCCTTGATAAAGCGATTTGAAAAACTCGAAATAGAAATATCGGGTATTAAAGTACGCAACGCAGAGAAATCTATTAGTGCGCAGCTAACAATTCTATCGATGGTGCGTTCTAATGGTGATCGCGCAACGCCGTCTGATGCGTACCGTAATAGAACAATTAGATCCAAACGGGTAAACGGGCGATGGTCGGTAATCGACTGGTAGCTTAAAGCGTTAACTTAATCGAGCAATGCAGTATAAGATGCATCTCGAGGGAGTTTTAAGGCCTTGATGTCTTGCATCATGCGTTGGTAGAGCTCGAATTTACTGTAAATCTCGCACGCGTCCATATCTTCAAGTGCGCAGGCTTCTGGTGTGTCATAGCCACGATCTTCTGCTTCACGTTTTGATGTACGAAGCTTCTTCAATGCTCGGCCGGTGAACTTACGTATAATGGTTTGCGACATACGGATATTGCATGCAGCTTCAGTCAATGCTGCTTCGATTTCTATTTTTTTGGACCCATTATGTTGCTCCTGTGCCAATTGCAAAGCGTAGTTTTCAAAGCGGTGCCATGAGCCATCTAGGTAAAGGGCATCGGCAACGGCTAGCACCATGCCGGCATCAAACACTCTGTCATAAGGGCCGCATTCACAGCCATTTCTGTCGCACCATGCTGTGTAACTTGCACCTGGAGGCTTCTCAAGCCAGCTTTTTTCTATATCAACGGGCGATTTGATGAACAGTTTTTTCTTGACTGTTCCATTGGCAGAGGCGGTAACAAGCTTGCAAGGGTTATCTTGAAAGGTTGTGCCGTTGGGAGTTTTGCACGCATATATTGCAGCCGAGGCAGGGTTCGATGCTGCTAATAGGCAGTACAGAATCATACAAGCCAAATTTAATGATGCCGGCATAGTGCTGGAACTGTTGTGTTCGTCCTTGCCTAAATATCGGCTAGAGTGATTAAGCATGAAGCTGTACTGCAACCTCAACCTTTGCTATATGGCGATAATTTGTGATCTACCTCGCAAAACTATTCAATACCCTCACTGTTGGAGTGAAACGCGGCCCAATTGATTACATAGATAAATTCTGAAACGATAAAATGGGTAACAGATAAAATTTCAGGGTGGTTAGCATGATGTTAAAATTATCAGTGGCCTCTATGGTTTTCGCGCTTAGTGCTTGTTCAAACGGCGGTACGACTACCGATGGCCACCACCGGTGGTGACGGCGAGCCTCCCGCAACTGATTCCAAAGCCGGTGTATGGCAAGGTAACCTTGGTTTTGGTGATGGTGTTTATATCATCGACAATAACAATAATATTTACTGCCTGGCGTCGACAGATGGTGCTGCCTACCATTCGCTATTTGGAAATCTGGGATCGGGCAATACGTATAATGGCTCTCTGGATGCTCACTTTCATCCGGCGAGTAACGCAGTTAAAGGCATATCGTTTGCCCCTCAAGGTGAAGATCTTGGAACAGCACCGACTTACAACTTGAATATTGTTAATGGCCAAACAATTGAAAGCCTGGACACCAACAATATTTTACTCTGACTTTCGCTAGCAATGGTTTGCAGCCCGCCGCGACAGTTGCGTCTGTGGCTGGTACTTGGAATGGCGTTCATTCTTTTTGTGAATCCGCAACAAGTTGCAGTGAATTTACTATTCAGTTAACGTTTAACGATAGTTCTTTTACGGGTGCTACAGGGGTAGCTGCATTGCCTAGTGGCGAGAGTACCTTCCCGGTAGATATAAGCGGTACGATCAGTGATTCGCTTCCGTTTTAACGACATCTTATACTTGGGGAACACGCTCTCTTGGCGGTGTGATTTACTTTGATGGTAATGACAATCTTATACTTATTGGTGACTCGCCTGGTGAGCAAACTATCTCATCCAGGCTGACTCGCTAAGAGGTAGTCAAAACTACTCTCTGCCGGTTAACGGCGGGGATTTGTGATAGCCTTCTGCCACACAATCAAGAGCAAATAATTCGTGGCACGCAAACGCTTAGCAATTGAAATGGGCATGGGGACTGACCTACATGGCCAGGATTACACCAAAGCTGCAATACGCGCACTCAGAGATGCTCTTTGGCATAACTCGTTAACGGTTGTAAAGGCGCTCGGATACCCAATCGATGCAATGCAGGTTGATATCCAAATTGGCGTTGCACATCCAAACGAAGTGAACAAACAAGCCGTAGCGGATGTGCTGCCTTATGGCACGGGCACGGTTAACGTGGTGAAAGGTGGTTTGGATATCCCCAAAGATGACGGTAGCGGGATTACGGTAGTGGCTAATGCTGCAGCGGTTGTCTATCTTGAAATTGAAACCGCTGAGGCGCAATCCTGATGGCGCTAAAGCGCATAATTTTGGAGATGGGCACCGGGAATGATTTGTACGGCGAGGATTACACCAAGGCTGCAATACGAGCGGTACAAGATGCTCTGCATCACAGTTCATTAACGTTATTTCGAACCCTGGGCCTTGATCGTGACGCCATGCAGGTTGAAATCACTATTGGTGTGCAACAACCTGAACAGATAAATAAAGATGAAGTAGCAATGCAGATACCTTATGGCAGCGTTATTGTTAATGCCGAATTGGGTGGGCTGAACGTTGCAGACTCCGATAACAAAACAGTCACCGTTATTGCAACCGCTGCTATTGCCGCCAGGTACGATTTACCTGACGGGCAATTCATGTTGTAAACAATCACGTTGTAGATAATTGCGCGGTGCGGACGACAAGCGCGACCTACAGTACAGAAACAATCGTTTCGGCTAACTCATCCAGCGCGTCGCCGGGCAAACCGGCGATGTTGATACGACCATCTCCTACAATATAAATACCGTGTTCATTTCGTAGTGTTTCAATTTGCTCCGTATTTAGTGGGAGTCTACTGAACATGCCCTTTTGCTCTGTAATGAAATCAAAATCTGCAGAGTTAGAGCGTTTGCGCATAGCCGCAGCAAAGGCGACTCGCAAACTGATCATGCGATTTCGCATTGCGTTGAGCTCGCCTTGCCATTCCGCGTTGAGTGCAGGATCACTGAGAACGATGTTACTAATATTAGCGCCGTGATCAGGCGGCATTGAATAGTTGGAGCGTATCACTCCGCCCAGCATGCCCAAGGCCCGATCAGCATTGGCAGATGATTCTGCCAATACCATTGCCGCCCCAGCACGCTCTCGATATAAGCCTAGGTTTTTAGAGCAACTGGCAGCGACCACCATTTCAGGCACACGGCTAGCCAGATATCGTATTGCCTGCGCATCTTCTTCCAAGCCATCGCCAAAACCTTGATAGGCAAAATCGACGAACGGAAACAATGATCGCTTTTCGCACACATCTGCAACAGCCTTCCATTGATCCATATTGAGATCAGCGCCTGTGGGGTTATGGCAGCAACCGTGAAGCAGAACGATATCGTTTTCTGGCGCTGCGCTCAGCGTTTCGATCATTTGATCAAATGTGATGCTATTAGTGCTTCTGTTGTAATACTGGTAGCGTTCTAGGTCAAAACCTGCGGCTGTAAGCAGTGGCACGTGATTGGGCCAGGTGGGGTCAGATACCCAAACCCTGGCGTTTGGTCGAATTTTGCGCAACATATCTGATAAAATGCGAAGCGCACCCGAACCACCAGCCGATTGAGCGCAGCGAATGCGATCCGTGTCAGCGTCTTGGCCAAAAACCTGTGACACCATGGCACTACAGAAGGGTCGGCTTCCAATGGGCCCAACATAGGATTTGGTGTCTTGGGTTTTCAAAAGCTGCTTTTCGGCCTTTTTGATAGCCGTCATGACTGGTGTGGCACCGGCTTCGTTCTTATAAACGCCAACGCCTAGATCGATTTTGTTTTCGCGCTTATCTTCGCGGAATAAGGCCAAGAGCTGAAGTATCGCGTCAGCTTTGGCTTCGGGCAGTGATTGAAACATGTGCTTGGTTAGCCTCCGGTTAATCGGGCAATAGTTACGCGAAACCCTAAGTTAACACGCACGGGCTAGCCTGTGCACCGAGACGTGCAGAAGATGACGCAGTTGCTATCGACAATAAATCAAGGAAGAGAGAAAGCCGTGAGCCGGATTGGCTTGCTGCAGAATGTACTGTCGTCGTTGTTCGCGCGTCCGGTTACGCCTTCAATTGGAGAAGACACCCGATCAATTACCGAGCTATGTGACGCCCTGTTGTCAGAACGCGGCGAAGTATCAGGTATGCGCATCGCAGCGACTATATTGCAGCGATTCTCCGCTGAGAACGCAGCAGGGCAGTTGGCTTTTTTCAAGTTGCTACAAGAGCGTTTCGATATCACTGCGGATAATGCACTGCGAGCCGCTCAGCACTACTCAGAAACGCCTGACGCCGCGAATCTTGCGATACTACGCAATAGCGTTGAGCCAAGGCGTATGGAGCTACTAAGGCGCTTAAATCATGTGCCAGGCGCTACCGGTGATTTAGTACAAATGCGTGCCTGTTTGCTCGATCATATTCAAGACGACCCAGAACTCAGTCGAATAGATGTCGATTTTCAACGTCTTTTTGCTGCATGGTTTAATCGTGGGTTTCTGATTTTGCAGGAGATTAACTGGCAGACTCCAGCAAACGTACTGGAAAAGATCATTGCCTATGAAGCTGTACATGCCATTAACAGCTGGCAGGCTCTGCGTAGCCGTTTACTACCCAGTGATCGCAAATGCTTCGCTTTTTTTCATCCAGCGATGCCCGATGAGCCGTTGATCTTTGTTGAGGTTGCATTAACCCAGACCAACCCACAAGACATTCGCTCAATTCTGAGTGAAGAGCGTACGTTGCTTAGTGCAGATGATGCCAGTACGGCCGTGTTCTATTCCATATCCAACTGCCAGCGTGGGCTTGCCGGTGTATCGTTTGGCAACTTTTTAATTAAGCAAGTGGCCACTGAGCTAAGCACGCTACTACCTAACTTAAACACCTTCCGCACACTATCGCCAGTGCCAGGATTAATGCCATGGGTGAATACGCATAGCGATAAATTGAGCAAAGAGCTTAAAGACGCAGTTTCACTTGCAAAGGTGCAATCGAACGTTGAGTCAGTCGACACTCTTGGTGCGAATGAGGCATCGCAGCTATCCAAATTAGCCGCACATTACTTGGTTAACGCAAAAAGTGACGATACGCAGCCTCTGGATTCGGTTGCGCGGTTTCATTTGGGTAATGGCGCAAGCCTTGACCAGATATTGCCAGACGCCGATAAATATGAGCGTGGGCGTAAGCAGTCAGCTGGCGTTATGGTGAGTTATCTCTATAACCTGGACAAAGTGGAAGCCAACCACGAGGCCTATGCGCGCTACCGGCAAGTTATTGCGTCAAACGGTATATTGGAGAGCCTAGGTGGGACCAAAGTCGTTCGATAAGAAGATGCCGGGTTTTTAATCCCGGAATCTTAAGTACCGTGGCTGGGGCCGTCGGTGATGCAGTGATTCATTCCTTAACTCACAGCAACCACTCTTGTTGATGGCTTGATCATCTAACGGATAATCTTCAGCAAGCTGTATTGCGCAGATTGCTTTATGTGTAGCCAGGCTAGATTGCAGTTAGTAAAGTGCGTGGTAGTTGCAAAACTGGTCTAAAAAGGCGTATTAGTTCCGGTCAAAATGCAGCAGAGTCGAATGATGCATTAATCGCTTCTTTGCGATTTTTTGCGTGAACTAATGCATCAAGCTCGTAACCGCGGTCTATCAATTTTTTCTGGAACCATTTATTTCCGTGTCTGAATGGTAAATAAAACAATCCGATTACAGCCAAAAGTGCAAATAACAGGGTCCATACCTTGATCACGTTGTTGGTATTTGGCGCTGCATCCATCCAGGCAAACCCCGACGTGAGTAATCCTGCTACTACGATTAGCCAAAGCATGACATATACGATCCCAGTGCCGAGCATGCCTTTTGCCAGAAGCCAGGGTAAGGTCAGCAGCATAGCGGGCCAGGAAACCCCGTCCTTTACTGCGTGAGTTTTGCCGTGCCGACTGTACACATAATAACGTTTGCCGCTGCCAGGGCGGAGGGTAGGTGCATTAATGATGTCATCGGCACTACTGTTATCGTCATCAGCGTAGTCAAAATGCACTGGGGATTCAGCTGGTGCTGATTCACGTTGGGGCTCAAGCGCTTGCTCAACTTGCGTTTCAGTCTGTGGCTCAACGGGCTCTATAGGGTCAGGCATGCTGTGACCGGGTTTGATCCTGGCTGTATCCTTTGGTTTTGGCTGGAACACTGCCGCGCTTGATTCGACAGAAACGATTTTTGATTGTTGTCCGGGAAGCTCATCCGCCTGCCGTTCAAGTTCTTTGTTACGCTCGGTGTCATTGTCAGGCGGTCGCTGCTTATCATTATCTCCGCTAATCTGCCGCTGCGCTTGATGTTGCTGTGCCCAATAGGCCAACGGATCATCTTCAATGGAGATAGCATTTTTCTGACCGGGCGGTGTGTTGGCCTTGGTCACATTTCCATGGATAGATGAGGTAGTACCAGGCTCAGCGGCATTCATGTTGGCGACTTCCTCAGGGTCAAGGTCGAAATCGTCCAAAGATAGTTCTAGGCCGTCTTGGTTACCACTGACACTGGAATGCAGTGACTCGCCCTCCAATTCCAAACCTTCGGCTAGTAGATTTAAATCGGATGTTTGGCCGCTGCGTGTGGATTCGATCGGCGCAGTTTTATCCAATTGAGTCTCATCATGCCGCTCTGGTGTAATGTCATCCGAGGGCACGCCGCCACTGCGCGCTAGGTCCATGTTTCTTTTGGCTTGCACTGCCAACATTTGCTCAACGCGCAGATTGGCATACAGATATCTGGCTTCATCATGGTCATTGCTTGCTAGAGCACAAGCGCGGGCCCATATATCAGGTTTGCGCTGATCACTATTGAGTTCATCGGTGGCGAGCTTGTAGAGTGTTTCGTCGATCATGGCATTGACTAGTAATTTGTCGATGAGGGATTTTAGGCTGTGATGATTCCCGTGTACAAGTAAATCGCCAAAATTGCGCAATTATTGTCGTTGTGAAGTGGGTTTATTCGCGTCAATATTGCGTCATGGCACATTCCCATGCATTTGATGCGACCTACTCAGCAAATGCTGAAAACCGTGATGGCGGGAGGGGGGCCGCATCGATTAGGCTTGTCAAGAGTTATAGAGAGGAAGTTGATGTGATCCGAATCAGTATGTATGCCGTTTTGGTGCTTGCGCTGAGTGCGTGTGGTGCTTTAGCTAAAAAATCAGTCACGCAACCAGCGTCGGTGAACGCAGGATCCCTGATTTCCAGTGATCAAAGTGTGGCAGGATTAGTGGCTAAGGATTTAGTGGGTGTAATGAGTCAGATCGATGTAATCTCGCCTGCGCGAACTGTTCTGTATGCCAGTCGACCAGAAAATCAATTTAGCGAGAGAATGGTAATTGCACTTCAGGATGCTGGATATCGATTACGGCTAGCTCAAGCCGAGCAAGAGCCGCGCTTAAGCTATGACATCGAGCAAGATCTTGGCGAAACCAGCTACACGGTGATTGTCACTGCTGGTTTGGTGAAAGTAAAACGTCGTTATGCCGTCAATGAAGCTCAGAAAATGGTGCAACCGGCATCGTCGATATTTGTGTTGGGCGCTAGCGTCGAAAACATCGAGTTAAACGATTCCATATTTGCCAATCAGCAGCCACGCTCGCTACAAACTAATGATACACAATTGGCGTTGGCCACACCGGTACCGCCTCAAAAAGAAATTGTTAAAGAGTCCTTGGTGCAAGAACCCGTGGTTGAACAAGGGCCCATTACCACTCAAGAACCCATTGTTAATGTCGCGTTGAAATCAGATCTTAAGCCTGCAACAAAAGCCAATATGTACAAAACCCGTAAATCTAACTTCGAAGAGCTGCTTGAACAATTCAACACTGTGCGTCGCGAAATTATGGTTTTCCCAAATGATTCGTTGGTGATGGGTTCAGGTAACAAGCAAATGGCAACTGAGATAGCGGCTAATTTTCGGGCAGAGTCCGATGTAGTTTCTATTATTGGTTGCTCGCATGGTAAAACTGCGCTTGATAATGGCAACCAAAAATTGGCAAACGGCAGAGCTAATCGGGTAAAAGATGAATTCATTCTGGCTGGCATTCAGGCTGAATTGGTGCTGCACGAAGCCTGCTGGGCCAATGTACACTTTGATGAAATGATGCCTCGCCGTGGTGTCGTAGTAACTCATAAGCGCAAGTAATTCTGGCTCAGGTTAAATTGCCGTGCCCACGGATACATCACTAGTGAAACTGCTAGTGGTGTAATGATTGCCTATGCCGGAAACCGCCCTGGTTATCTGGTTCAAACTGTATCTTCACTTCTGGATGCCTAAGCGGCTCGTCCGAATTATCCGCTAATAAATTTTGTTCGGACACGTAGGCTTCGTACACCGTTTTTTCGTTTTCGGCAAATAAGTGATAAAACGGTTGGTCTTTAGCAGGTCGGGCGTGTTCTGGTATGGATTCATACCATTGTTCAGTATTGTTGAATTCAGGATCAACATCGTATATCACACCGCGAAATTCGAATATGCGGTGTTTGACTATTTGTCCAATGCGAAATTTTGCGTCTCTTATCATTACCGTAGTATAGGGCTAGCGGTGTTTAAAACAATACACGCTTTGCTAGCTGTACGCGAGGGAATGTAAGCCAGGGAATATACGCTGGGACACGAAGGCGAGGGCCGAAGCCCTCTCCTAAGCCAACAATCTACAATTTTAGCTTACCAGTAATGTCCGTGTAGTTTCGACTAGCTTGTAGCCGTCTGCTGTGGCGTTGTGAGTGGCCACTGTTATCTTTACACCTTGGGTGATTTTTGGGGATGTGGGAGCACTCAGGCTGGCAATGTGTGCTTTGCCGATTTTGCTGATCCACGGCTTACCCGGAATCACTGTTTTGGGGCCCGTCACTAACAAGCTGTTGAGATCGAAGCTGCCACTCTGATCAGATACGATGCCTGGATAAACGTGAGTTAGCGTGACCGGTGTAGTTAGTGTGTTGGTAACAGTGACATAGGCCTGTCTGCCTTTACGAGTCAGTTCGACGCGTAAGCCACCTGGCAGGTTTGAATTGTTGAGCGCAGCGTGTTCAGAGCTTGAGCACGCCGCGGCGACCATAGACGGCGCCGCGAGTAGCATGACCGAAGATGCCGCAATTGCAGCGGTAGCTTTGATCATATGGCGACGTTGTTTGTTCATGGACATAAAGTAATACCTGTGTTTTAACGAGCTTTCAGCATAAACCAAGTATCTCGAGTTCCCGTTGAACGAAACAAATTATGACAATTTTGTGTTGTTTTTTTACAACGATTTTACAATGTTTATCCTGATGCGGATTACTACTCTCAACGGTTTGCAAGGGGATTTGTAATCTGTTCCGTATCGTGGCGGCTTCGTCGTAATTATCAATTTGAACAAATTGATAATAAGCGTTAACCCCGTTTTTTGATTGGCAACGTTATAGAGGTACGTTAATTAAATTTGGAATAATAATGAATAATAAATCAAGCTTGGTACTGCTCGCTTGCTCTGCGGTTGTAACGCTGACAGCCTGTGTGTCTGAGATCGACAGCGCGGCGCACACACCCAAAACATCACCGGCCACTGTTCCGGAATTACGTGAGGAAATTGCAGAATCTGAGGATATGTCGATGGGGCAACATACGTCAGCAAATAAATGGGCCAGGTCTAATTCCGAGTTATATTCAATGGCGCCAAGCCACGATCAAAGTATGTTGCAGTCATTGCAGGTTCCGCCAATGCCAATTGAGCAGATGCCGAATGAACTCGCGTTGATTGAACAACAAGAAAAATACCAGCAGCTAGTCAACAATAAATTAGTGTTGGCATCTTCTCAACCCGTATCAACTTTTAGTATTGATGTAGACACAGCTGCCTACTCTAACGTCAGGCGTTTTTTGCAATCAGGTAGTTTACCGCCAGTAGATGCTGTACGTATTGAAGAGCTATTAAACTACTTTGACTACCACTATGCCGGTCCTGAATCAACAGAGCAACCTTTTTCGGTGATGAGTGAACTCGGTGTCACGCCCTGGAATGAAAAAACACGCTTGCTTCATATCGGCATACAAGGGTATGCACTGGAAAAAGAAGAGAGACCCGCAGCCAACTTGGTATTTCTAGTGGATGTGTCAGGTTCTATGGCGAGCCCAAATAAATTGGGCTTGCTTAAATCATCGATAAAAATGATGGCAAATGGCTTATCAGCCGAAGATAGCGTCAGTATGGTGGTATATGCAGGTGCCTCAGGTGTGGTACTTGAGCCCACGCCTGGTAACGACACACGCGCAATCAATGCAGCGCTTGATTCTCTTGCGGCAGGTGGGTCGACTCATGGTAGTGCTGGTATAGAGCTCGCTTATCAATTGGCGGCTAAAAACTTTAAGAAAGAGGGCATTAACCGAGTACTTTTAGCAACAGATGGTGATTTCAATGTTGGCATCTCGGATATCGACAAGCTAAAAGCATTGATAGAGCACAAGCGTGAGGCCGGCATCGCCTTAACAACGCTTGGTTTTGGTTCTGGTAATTACAATGATCATTTAATGGAACAATTGGCTGATGTCGGAAATGGTGCCTATGCTTATATCGACACGCTGAGTGAAGCGCAGAAGGTATTAGTGGATGAACTGGGCTCAACCCTTATGACCATCGCTAAAGACGTGAAGATCCAGGTAGAATTTAACCCGGCAGTGGTCAGTGAGTATCGTTTGATTGGCTATGTTAATAGAAAGCTTGCCAACGAGGATTTCAACAACGATAAAATTGACGCTGGCGAAATTGGTGCTGGACATTCCGTGACGGCCTTGTATGAAGTCGCGCTAAAAGGCGATGGCGGTGAATTAAATACGCCACTACGCTACGGTAAGGATGAAAAAGTCGGTGTCAATACCGAAGTAGGCACCGAGGTGAATGGCGAAATTGCTGAATTACGCCTACGCTACAAGCAACCAGGTTCAGCTATCAGCCAATTGATCAGCCAGATTATCACTAGGGATACGCAAACATCCGAGCATAGTGAGCAATTTCACTTCTCTGCAGCTGTGGCCGCGTTTGGTCAGCAGTTGCGCAATAGCAAGTACCTTGGCAACTACTCGTTTGCCGATACTCGCGCTCTGGCAAATAGCGCCAAAGGCGAGGATCGATTTGGTTACCGGGCGGAGTTTATTCAACTACTGCGTTTAGCCGAAACGCTATATGCAGGCATTGAAGGATACGACAACAAGAGTGGATAGTATCGCCAACGACGATAACGGGAGTGCGTTGATGCTGGCTTATGCAAATGGCGACGCCACTGCATTTGACCAGCTGTACTCCCGGCACAGCCAACCCCTTTTGCAATATATCACCAATAGCTGTGGCAGCCAGGCTGATGCCCAAGAGCTATTCCAGGATGTGTGGATGAAGGTCATAAAGCAACGTGATCAGTATGATTCATCAGCTCCATTTAAACCTTGGTTATTTACGATTGCGCGCAATAGGATTATCGATTTATTTCGAGCTAACAAGCGGCGAGCTACTACCAACCTGGGCTTCGACGATCCAACGCCAAGCGCCGGCACAACGGCCAATCAACCATTGGAGCCAGATGAGATTACCCGAATAATGCAATCCAAGCAGTTGTTGATGGAAGCGTTGCAACTGTTAACGCCAGAACAACGAGAAACTGTGTTGTTAAAGCATGTGGCTGGTTTTTCTATTAAGGAGATAGCCAAACTGCAAACAGAAAAACCCGAGACAGTTAAAAGTCGTTTGAGATATGCCTTTGCACGGCTACGTCAAACGCTTAGAGACACCGATAGCCATGAATAAACCTAACAACCCCAGTCAGACATACGATGATGATATTGCTGAACTCTTTGATGCACAAAATCTTGAAGTGCCAGCAATCCTGGATGATCAAATCCGTAGTATGGCAAGAGCTGAACTAGAACAAGAGTCGGTTTTGCTAAATAGCCGCCCGTCATTGACATCTCTTTATGCACCCGTTTTTGCTACCGCTGCAGTAATGGTACTGGCTGTTGCGTTAGTGCCCATGTTGATTAATCAATCAGATGTTCCCGCGACATGGCACGCGCCATCGCCATCATCTGCAATTGAACCAATGGTTGCAGCGCCAGAAGAATCAGTGAGTTCTTCTGATATGTTGTCTAGCGAATCTGGCGGCCTTTCTGCTGAAGAGCGGGCTGACGTGGCGGCATTTGAAACGCAGGAACAAGAAATGATGGTCGTAGATGCAGATGTAAATTCGCGATTGTTAGAAGCAAAGAGCAAAAAGTCGGCTGCAACCTCTATTGAAGCACCTGTAACCGTTAGAGCAGAATCAGAGTCTGATAGAGAAGTGATTGTGACCGCTACCAAGGGCGGTTCTGCAGGTGCTCTTGAAGAGGACGATGATGGCAATGCCGGTGCTTTACAAATTTCTGCTAAACAGGCAGCAAAAACAGCACCGAGCGAGTTTGCTAGTGCGGCGGCCGCTGTTAGAACACCTAGCGCGGTATCGACTCATACGGCACCCAATTCTGTGGTTTCGGAGAGCCTTTCAATCGAACGTAGTGGGCTCGCCATCGAAGCCGGCAGTGAGGATGGTTTTCGGATGAGCCGCGAGGGCTGGTTAGATGAGCTAAGCCGATTGTTCAAAGCCGATGAGCATCAGACATTCTTAGACGAGCTGGCGTTATTTAAAAAGCAGTACCCGACGTTTGATTTGAGCGAACATCTGCCTGCCGATGCCTTGAAGTTGGGTTCAAGCGATTAGATTCAAGCGCGAAACAATAATGATCCCACCAAGCTAGTTAAGGCAATCCCGATCAGTAAGGTCAAACAAAATCTACGGTAGTGTCGTTGTAGTGTTGGGTTGAAAAGCAAACTACCCATTATTACGCCTATCGCTACGGCTGGTGCCAACAACAGCGATCGCCAAAGTGCTTGCGCGTTAAAAAAATCAAAGGCAAATAGGCTAATGCCGGTAGTGAGTGTGCCTCCAAGCAAAAACAGCACGAGTGTTGCACGAGAAGCGGTGGGTGTTAAGTTTTGCGCTAATACGTATAGCGCGATGATCATGCCGCCCACATGGGCCAATCCGGTGGCGACTCCGGCGGCTAAGCCTGTTGCAATCGTGATTGCTCTGGATGCGCCGAGTTTTGGTACGCTGATAAAAAGCTGACCTACGGCTAACAAAATAATCAGCGCTAGTACAATCATTTTTGATACATCAACTGGTAAATGAACAGTTGCGTAGGCGCCTATCGGCACGCCAATCATCGAACCCAGCACCAGCCAAGCGACTGTACCGAAATTTGCACTCTTAAAGCCAGAACGCAACATCATCAAACCTGCAAGCGTTTCCATGGCAAAGCAGATGGGTAAAAGTTGTATGGGTGGTAAAATAACAACAAGGCTGGACATGATTAAAGCCGACAAGGCGAAGCCTGCAAATCCCCGAACCGCTCCTGCTACAAAGCAACAAACAAGTGCGAAAATCATTTCACCTGAGCTAAACTCTGTGGCTTGTAGGATCGAATCGGGCAAGCTATCTATCACTTGGTCTGGAGGTCCCGATTCTAATACTTATCATGGTTTTTATACCGATCATTTTGTGCACTAGCCATGATGTTGTAGGACGATAATTCGCGCGCACGGAGAATAACGATGAAGGGCAAGTATATAGCAAGTATGTAGGGATAGCAGCAGCGTTGGTGCTTGTAGGTTGCAGTAGCAGTGACGACTGCCCCTCGGCATTCGTAACCAGCGACATGATAGTGGGCGAAAGTGGCACTCGTAACGCGGCGGATGATATTGATACCATCGAGCTTCGACGTAATGCAGCAACGCTGTCATCCAACTGTCTAGGTTTGAATATAAACGAGCTGTTGGGCATTGGGTTTGCAAACTCAAGTTCAGATGAGCAATCTACCCCCATCGACCCAAATGGCATGACTATAACCATGGTGGGTGACAACGTTAATAATGGCGACATGCTGGACGACGATGTTGAATCGTTGATGAACACATCACTAGCACTGGATAGCACGGTGGCCACTGTTACTCGAGAAGGCAATGTCATCACGATAAACCCTGACGAGAACGAGCTGTGCAAAGAAGAAGTGTTTGCGATATGGCCGGCAATATCGACAAAGATGATGCTGCATATGTTGCCGCTTATAAGGATCTTTTAGTCGCGCTAGATGCTAGGAGTGAAGACACCGGTGTAGTGACATACAAAATCCGACAGCAGCCTGTGCTGCTAATCGGCTATTCACCCAATGGTGGTAGCTACTAAATTAATATGGGCGGCCTAAAAACTTTGCTTGAAGCTGCTGCCGCACATGATCCTGACACCACTGTCGATTTACCAGACACTTTCTCTGGTGCAATGCGAGTCACGGCAATGGTTAGTGACGATTCTGGCGTCACTGCAGCGGGCAGCATAAGCTTGGCCGTTACTCAGCCTATTGACATTGTGGATACTGATGGCGAGGCTAACTTTAGCCTTGGTGCTTCTGAATTGTTTAAGGTGTCATCCAATGCGCAAGGTAATACAAAGATTGAATCGACCTATGGTGCGCTGAGTGCAGGCTTTTCTGCGCAGTTGGACGATACTGATCCTACAGAAATGGATGTAGTGGCGTTGATGATGAGCGGATTCACCAATCAACTCAACATCAATGAAACCAATGATATCGCTACCCTGACTAATACGGGTTTTGTTCTTTCACTTGCAGTTAATTCTGGTGAAGCCGTACGAGTTTCGGTTAGTAACTACGCGGCAACACTAAAACCTGATAGCCTCACTATTGATCAAGGTTTAACGTTGGGTGCCACGCTATCCAGTGTGTTAGGCGAATTCTCTGACGGGTTTAATAGTGTTTAATTTGATGTCTCTATGGCTACCGGTACGGTGCTGGAGGAGAATTCCTCGGGCGTTGCCAAACTATCTGCGGGTGTATTCTCGTATAATTTAGACTCAAGCACGGTTGACGGGCTTGCCACTAGTAGTTTTGCAGCCTCAGCTGGTCAATGCTTCGAATCCACCAGCGGTGGCTCAGATGTGTTCATTGATCCGGTTGCAGATCAAGCAGATAGTGACGAATTACTAGTCTTGGTTGACTGTACCACTCCATAATCATGCCCAAATTAGTAGCTTAACCGCCAATAATGCCCTCAACGTTAATAACCAAAAAATAGGAGTCTCTGGTACTCTTTGCTTAGCGCAATAAACGAGAGACTCCCATGAAATTGATTACTTTGCCTTATCTAGTGGCTGGCATCCTCGCCGCACCACTGGTTCAAGCTGAATCCACGATTACCGTTCTACATACCAATGATTTTCACTCGCGTGTCGAACCTGTTAGTAAGTACGACAGTGGCTGTTCGGCTGAGGACAACACAGAAGGTAAGTGCTTTGGCGGTTATGCCAGGTTAGTCACAGCCGTTGCAGACGCACGTAAGCGCAACCCCAACGCCATCCTTGTTGATGGTGGCGATCAATTTCAAGGCTCACTCTTTTACACTTATTACAAGGGTAAGACTGCCGCCGAAATTATGAACACGCTTAAATACGATGGCATGACTGTTGGTAATCACGAGTTCGATGATGGGCCAGCTGTGTTGCGTGGCTTTATGGACAGCGTTACTTTCCCCGTCTTGATGTCCAATGCTGATGTTAGCAATGAGCCAACGCTGCAAGGCGTGCTTAAAAAATCAACCGTCATAGAAAAAGACGGACAAAAAATTGGCTTAATTGGTTTAACGCCTGAAGATACTGATGAGCTTGCCAGCCCAGGCAAGAACGTCACGTTCAGTGATCCTGTGGCTGCTGTGCAAGCAGAAGTAGACCTACTAGCAGCGGCAGGCGTTAACAAGATCATTGTACTATCCCACTCGGGCTACGGCGTTGACTTAGAAGTCGCAGCTAAGGTCAAAGGCGTTGACGTCATTGTAGGCGGGCACACTAATACCTTGTTATCTAACACTAACGAAAAAGCAAAAGGACCTTACCCAACTATGGTAGGCGACACCGCAGTTGTGCAAGCCTATGCCTATGGAAAGTACTTAGGTGAGCTGTCAGTGACGTTCGACGATGACGGCAAGGTTATCAGCGCTACAGGAGAGCCGTTACTTATTGATGGCCAAGTTGCAGAAGATGCTGCCACCGTTGCGCGAGTATCGGAGCTTGCTCAACCGCTTGATGAGATACGCAACAAAGTCGTTGCCAAGACAGCGGCAGTGATTGAAGGTAATCGAGAAGTTTGCCGTGTACAAGAATGCCAAATGGGTAATCTTGTAGCCGATGCAATGCTTGCACGCGTTGCTGATCAGGGTATCGACTTGGCCATCATGAATTCAGGTGGAATTCGCGCCTCTATTGATGCAGGAGATGTGACCATGGGTGAGGTGCTTTCGGTACTACCGTTTCAAAATACCTTGGCCACTTTTCAAATCAGTGGTGCAGGCGTGCTAGATGCGCTGGAAAACGGCGTAAGCCAGGTAGAGGACGTCAAAGGCCGATTCCCTCAAGTGGCTGGTATAACGTTTAAATGGGATGCGTCTGTTGCCCCAGGTGAAGGCCGTATTACTGAAGTTTTGCTTAAAGACGGCGACGACTGGAAACCGCTGGACCCAGCCGCAACCTACGGGGTAGTGACTAACAATTATGTGCGTGGCGGAGGTGATGGTTATAAAATGTTTACGACTGATACCACGAACGTATACGACTTCGGCCCTAACCTTGAAGACGTATTGGCGGATTACTTAGCTGGTGGCGAACCCTATAAGCCAATGTTAGACGGCCGCATTAGTCAATTTCGATAAGCCATAACCAGTTACTACATACAATTAAAAGCGAGCCACTGCTTGCGTGTACAATTTGTGTACACGCAGGCGCTTTTTATGAATTTGCTATCCTCAATCACTCTACGTACTACTTTGTTATTTGTTGTATGTACGCAAATTAGCGTGGCTGCTACGAGCAAACCTCGCGTTGCTTCATTAAATCTCTGTGCCGATCAACTGATCATGCTACTGGCTGATCCAGAACAGATTGCTTCTCTATCAAAGTTGTCCACTGAGGAGGCGGGGTCGCTTTACGCCTTAGCCGCTGCAAGGTATCCGCAAAACAATGCCACTGCTGAGGATGTTCTTGTTGAATCACCCGATTTGGTTATTGCTGGTGCGTTTACCGTTAGTTACACGCCTCGGTTATTGCAAAACTTAGGTATGTCTGTGGAAACGTTGCCGTTGGCAAATTCGATTCAAGACGCAATGAACAACGTTGAGTTAGTGGCAGAATTACTGGAACAACAGGCGCGTGGGGATGAGATTATCGCCAAGATGAAAGCTAGGCTGGCCGCTATGCCGCAGATTGTGCCTAAGCCGCCTCGCGCCGCTGTGTATGATGCGAATGGTTACACTGTCGGTGCAAAAACGATGCGAGGAGAAGCCCTCTTATTGGCGGGTTGGGCCAACGTTGCAGAAGAGCTTGCTTATGATTCCTACGGCACGCTGTCGTTAGAGACGTTGATACATCTGTGGCCTGATGCAGTAATCGAAGCTCCATATGAGCAAGGTAGTTACTCGCGTGCTCAGCACGTGACAAAACACCCTGTCATTGGCAAGGGCGGATTTAATCCTAAAAGAATTGGCATCCCCAGCAATAAAACGGTTTGCGCGGGCCCTTGGAGCCTAGACGTTATCGATATTTTGATTGATGCGCGTGTAGCACTATCGTCTGATTTGCTCAGGTAAGAGCCCATGCGGGCTAAAGCGTAGTACCAGTAGCAGGATCATCCCCATAAATATTAATCGCATGTGTGCGGCACTTTCAATCAGGTGTAGTTTTAGTGCATTGTCATCAGCCATTCCAGAGGTGATAAAGCCAATAAACCATTGCCCTAATGGTTCCGCTTCAATCCAGAAAAACCAAATGATAAACGCTCCGAGCACCGAGCCTAAGTTGTTGCCAGAACCACCCACGATAACCATGACCCAAACTAAAAATGTGTAGCGAAGTGGTTGGTAGGTACCGGGTGTGAATTGACCGTCAAGCGTAGTCATCATTGCTCCAGCAATGCCCACTACTGCAGAGCCCAAAACAAACACTTGTAAGTGACGCCTGGTGACATCTTTACCCATTGCATTTGCTGCGTCTTCGTTATCTCTTATTCCGCGCATCATACGGCCCCACGGCGCTTTTTGCGCACGATGGGCTAGCCACAACAACAAGCAAAGTACTACGGCAAACAAGCCTGTGTAGCATAGCTTGACGAACAAGCTGGAACTTTCAATTATCGTTTGCTGCAACGCGGATTGTCTTACTAGTGCATCCTGCGGTAGCGAGCTACCGGCAAATTTTTCAACTAAATCTTGAAACCATGGGCTGCTTTGTAAATCCACTTCATAGGGTACTGGGCGGCTAAGGCCAGAAACATTTTTTACTCCACGCGTTAGCCAGTCTTCATTTTTAATCACCGCAATGATGATTTCTGAAATACCGAGGGTTGCTATAGCCAGATAATCTGAGCGTAGGCCCAATGCGATTTTACCAATTAGCCAAGCAGCACCTGCGGCAAACACACCACCAACAAGCCATGAAAACATGATCGGCAAACCCAGCCCACCTAAAAATCCGGTTTGAGCAGGTTGATATTTTTCAATAGCCAGAACTGAGGGTGCGTACTGCCAGCGGATTATTGCGATCCCCACTATAAGTACGAAAAACAATAACCACGAACGGCTGCGGCTCTTGGGTAGTTTTTTTCGGACAGATACGAATGCCGCTATTGTTGCCAGCGTTAAAGCCAGCGAGCCCAACATGCCTAAACCACCCGCTTGCCAGGCACCCGCTACAGGACTAACTGATACCAGAACAGCCGCTACACCGCCAAGTGCGGTAAAGCCCATGATGCCCACGTTGAACAACCCTGCGTAACCCCACTGGATATTTACGCCTAAGGCCATGACGGCCGATATCAAGCACATGTTGGTGATAGCCAGCGCTAAAGACCATGATTGCATTACGCCAACGGCGGAAAGCATCAGGGCCATGATGGCAAATGTAAGTACGGTTTTTAACTTTGCTCCCATTAGATTGACTTCCCGCGCAGTAAGCCAGTTGGGCGCCAGATGAGTACGGCCACTAGTATCATAAACGACACAGCAAATTTATAATCAGTTGAGAGCAATTGCATAAGCCCATTGGGTTCGTACTGTTCGGGCAGTAGGTAGATCAAAAATTTTCGATAAGCGTAAGTCACTGCGATTTCAGAAAATGCGATTATAAAACCACCTAGTACCGCGCCTACCGGGTTACCAATCCCTCCAACAATGGCTGCCGCAAACATCGGTAACAACAGTTGAAAGTAGGTAAAGGGCTTAAAGCTTTTGTCTAAGCCATATAACACACCGGCGATTGCGATCAATGCGCCAACAATCAACCAGGTAATAAACACCACGCGTTGTGGGTTGATGCCGGAGAGCAGGGCCAAATCTTCATTGTCGGAGTAGGCGCGCATCGATTTGCCTGTTTTGGTACGCTGCAAAAACCAGAACAAAAGAGCCATTGCAACTATCGCGATAACAAGTGTTAAGCCTTGCGTCATCTTGATAGATAATCCTTCGCTTAGGCCATACATGCGTTTGAATTCGCGTGCCTTGATAATAAAGCGTTGCCCATCTGAGAAAACTCTATCACCAGGGCCAATAATAAACCGCACCAAGCCGTTAGTAATAAACATCACGCCCACTGATGCAATTACAAACATTACTGGTGTACTTTTTTGCTGTCGGTAGTGCTGATAAACGAGCTTATCCATTATCAGACAAAGCAGAATGGCGGCGATAATGCCGAAGGGCATGGCTAATAGAGCCGTAGGTAGTGGGCCTAGGCTAATACCTTTAGATTGCAGCCAGGTGGTGCCCAGTATTGTAAACGTGGTGCCGAAAGCCATTGAATCGCCATGTGCAAAATTAGAAAACCGCAACACGGCGTACACCAGCGTTATACCCAAAGCACCGAGTGCTAGCTGCGAGCCGTAAGCAAGGCCGGGTACCAGTATGTAATTACTGACTATCACCAAGGCATTAAGAATATCGTTAGACACGCGCTTAGCCTCCTAGAAAGGTTTGGCGAACTTCAGCGTCAGCCAATAGAGCCTCGCCCGTATCGGTAAAGCGATTTTCGCCACTCACCAATACATAACCCGTGTCCGCTATTTCGAGCGCTTGCTTGGCATTTTGCTCAACCATTAGTACAGCAATGCCGGTATTGCGCACTTCGATGATGCGATCAAATAACTCATCCATTACCAGTGGAGATACTCCGGCCGTGGGCTCGTCCAGCATTAACAAGGTGGGCTCAGTCATCAACGCTCTGCCTACTGCCACTTGCTGGCGCTGACCGCCGGAGAGTTCGCCTGCGGCTTGTTTGCGTTTTTCGAACAAGATAGGGAATAAGGAATAGATCTGATCGCGCGTTTTGTTGATGTCGTCTTCTCGTAAAAAGCCGCCCATCTCTAGATTCTCTTCAACGCTTAAACTAACAAATACATTGCTCGTTTGCGGTACAAATGCCATACCTTGCGCCACTCGATCTTGTGGGCTAAGTTTTTCGATGTTTTTGCCATCGAGTGTGATACTGCCAGCCTCTAGCGGCAGCATGCCGAAGATGGCTTTCATCGCGGTTGATTTGCCAGCGCCATTGGGGCCAACAATTACCGCAATTTCGCCGCGATCAACTGCAATGCTGCATTCGTTAAGGATGCGGGTTTTTCCGTAACCTGCAATCATTGCATCGGCTTTTAACAGGCTCATGTTTTTGTTCTTTGGTTTTTGCGACCGGCGCCTAAATAGGCTTCGATCACTTTTTCATTTTGTTGGACTGTGGCCGCGCTGCCTTGCGCAAGCACAGCGCCTTCGGCCATCACAATCACCGGATCACATAACCTGCTGATAAATGCCATGTCGTGTTCGATCATGCAGAAGGTGTAACCTCGCTCTTTATTTAGCCTAGCAATGGCATCGCCGATAGTGTTAAGCAATGTGCGATTAACACCGGCGCCTACTTCATCTAAAAATACGATCTTCGCATCAACCATCATGGTGCGGCCAAGCTCTAGCAGTTTTTTCTGACCACCTGAAAGATTGCCGGCGAGTTCATCAGCCACGTGTGCAAGGTTTAAAAAATCGATGATGTCGTCTGCGCGCTCAACTAACTGTTTCTCCCGTTCGATAAAATTGCGTGGTTTAAAGCAGGCCGTCCATAGATTTTCACCGGGTTGCTCGCCGGGTACTAACATTAGGTTGTCGCGTACGGTGAGGCTGCCAAATTCGTGTGCAATTTGAAAAGTGCGTAACAGGCCTTTATGAAATAGCTCGTGAGGGGGTAAGCCGGTAATGTTTTCACCGTCTAGAAAGACTGAACCCGCTGTGGGAGGGAAAGCGCCAGCGATGCAATTAAATAGCGTGGTTTTGCCAGCACCGTTGGGGCCGATGAGCCCGGTAATAGAGCCTGTTTCGATGGTGACGCTCACGTCATTAACGGCCACTATCCCGCCAAAGCGCTTCACCAAGTTTTCTACGCGAATCATGCGGGCTGCTTAAGACAATTTGCCGCATATTATGCTTGATAAGCGTGCCAAATGGGAATATTCGGCTCGATTTCAGTACATCAGCTTGCAAGTCATTGGTTTGTGTGCGATAAACGGAGTGATTCACCTAATTTATCGAGAATACTATGAAGAAAATCATCGCCTTACTGGGTTGCTCGTTATTTGCATTTGCAGGCACAGCCTCTGCTGCCGGGTGCCACTATGGCGGAGATAGCATGCAAGCAGCCAGCCCGCTTGTTGAGAGTGAAACCCCCACTGATCCAAAGTTACTGGCATTGCTAAAAGAGCAAAAAGCGGCCGTAAAGGATGTGCCCGCGCCCGTACATAACTGATAAAAAAAGGGGGACAGACCCCAATTAAATAGTGCCAGTTCGCCTTCCGGGCGAGCTGGCACTATTTAATTGGGGTCTGTCCCCCTTTTTTTTGTCCCCCTTTTTTTGTGAGCCGTAGCGCATTCTTATAAGCCGTGGTTGGCCTGCTGCTCATCCCGTGGAAACCTTACTCAAAGCTTAGTGCTTAAGCCGATAGCTGATAGGTCACTATGGGTATTCGCAGTGCAACATAATAAAAATAAAGCAAGCGCAGTTCTACTCACATTTGTCGCCATGGCTTCCAGTCTGATGGCTTCAACGGCTTTAGCAGGTGTGTCCGCTTTGGCAATGGAGCTCTATGATGCTTCGGGCTTGCGGCAACAAATAGCAATGATCCCCGCTCAAACAGAACGCTCTTTCGACATTATTGCACTCAGCGAAACCATGCCACTTGAATTTGAATCTCTTGATCGCAAAGCAATGAGAGATGCTGTGCCGCAGTCGTTCAGTGAAGCGCGGTTGCAATCCGAAATGATTAAAGCCCTGGAATCCGTTAATGAACCACATTTGCAACGCATGGTGCAGTGGTTTGATAGCGAGTTAGGCGCTAAGGTAAAACGCGCTGAGCTTGAAAATTCTCTGTTGAGCAATCAAGATCGTTTTGTCGGGTTTAGAGAAGCGCTTTTGGATGATCCTGTCAGTGATAACAGAAAAAGATTGGCCGAACGTTTAGACGATAGTTTACGTATATCAGAATCCGCAGCAGACACGGTCATCAATGTACAGATAGGTTTTACCTTGAGTATTATGTCAGCTGCCGGTTCGCCGATTAATGTCGAAGACTACGCACAAAGTATTAAAGCTAATAGAGCCTATATTGTCGAAAGCTATCGCGCAGATTCAATTGAGACGATTTTATTTATCTATCAGGGATTAAGCGATGGGGAACTTTCGCGATACGCTGATAGCATGCACCAGCAGGCAGCGCGGCAATTTATCGATGCCAGCAATAGCGGAATTGCTAATGGAATGCTCGCGGCGAGCTCTACGCTTGGCACGGCTATTGGGAGTATGTTCGTGGCGGTGCCGAGCGAGCCTGGTATTTAGCAGTCATCCCCGCGTAGGCGGGCTAAGCGCCCTCCGGGGTGGACCCATGTTGTGCGTGCATAGGTTCCGGAACGCCGCCTGTGCGGGAACGACACTAACTCTTCTCAGTATGAGTACGCGGTGGCAGCCCAGTATGCTGAGTGCGTATCTGACCCTTGTCTGGCTTTGACCCAGTTTGCTTAGTACTGTTTTTGCTTCGTGCCGACTTATGTATTGCACCTGACCTAGGTTGATACGACGGTGTTAAATGTTGCTTACCATTACCAATAAGATCCGTTCTGCCCATATCTCGTAGCGCATCACGAAGCATCGCCCAATTGGCGGGGTCGTGATAGCGTAAAAAGGCTTTATGCAATGAACGCTGTTTGGCCGTCTTCGCAACCACTACCGTTTCGCTATCTTTACGCACCCGTTTAAGTGGGTTCTTGCCGGTGTGATACATCGTGGTGGCTGTTGCCATCGGCGATGGGTAAAAATTCTGTACTTGATCCGCTTTAAAGCCGTTTTTCTTTAGCCATAGCGCAAGGTTCATCATATCTTCGTCGGTGGTGCCGGGGTGGGCTGCGATAAAGTAGGGGATTAAATACTGCTCTTTGCCTGCTTTTTTGCTGAATTTTTCAAACAACTCTTTAAAGCGGTTGTACGATCCAATGCCGGGCTTCATCATCTTGGATAAAGAGCCGCTTTCGGTATGCTCAGGTGCGATCTTTAAATAGCCGCCCACATGATGAGTGACGAGCTCTTCAACATACTCGGGTGATTCAACCGCAAGGTCGTAACGCAAACCTGACGCTATCAACACTTTTTTGATACCTGGTAAATTTCGGCTGCGCCTATATAACGAAATTAATGAAGAGTGATCAGTGTTCAGATTGGAGCAGATGCCTGGATAAACACACGATGGCAAGCGGCAATTGGATTCGATTTCTTTGGATTTGCAGGCAAGGCGATACATATTGGCCGTAGGGCCGCCAAGGTCCGATATCACGCCAGTAAATCCGGGTACGGTATCTCTGATTGATTCAATCTCTTTAACAATAGAATCTTCTGATCGATTTTGAATAACTCTACCTTCATGTTCAGTGATAGAGCAAAAGGTACAACCACCAAAACAGCCACGCATGATATTAACTGAAAATCGGATCATCTCATAGGCTGGAATACGCGCGCCTTTGTAGGCCGGGTGCGGAACTCGAGCAAATGGCTGATCAAACACGTAATCCATTTCTTCTGTGCTAAGTGGGTGTGGTGGTGGATTAAGCCAAAGTTTTTTGCCACCTTGGTTTTGTACTAACGCGCGTGCATTGCCAGGATTGGTTTCCAGATGCAGTACGCGGTTGGCATGTGCGTATAGGGCTGCATTGCTGCTAACCACATCGTGTGAAGGCAGGCGAATTACCGTTTTCTTGCGAGCCTCTTTTTGTTTTGCCTGACGATCAGCCTTGCTAACAAACTGGACCGTCATTTCAGTGGGTGCATCACCCTTTGGTTTTGGCTCGCTGCCCGATTTTTCTTCTGTGTATTCATACGGGTTGCTGTGTTTTTCAAGCCGGCCTGGCTTGTCCAGATTAGTTGAATCCAGCACTTGAAAATCGGAGGGTATGTCCTGCACCATGTAGGCAGTACCGCGTACGTCGGTAATATCGGTGATGAGCTTGCCAGCCGCTAACTTATGGGCAATTTCGATAATGGCTCGCTCGGCGTTGCCATAAAGCAGGATGTCTGCCTGTGCATCTGTTAGTAGTGAGTGTCTGACACAGTCTTGCCAGTAATCGTAGTGTGAGATGCGACGTAGGGAGGCTTCGATTCCGCCTAACACGATAGGTACGCCAGGACAGGCCTCTCTGCAGCGTTGTGAATAGACGATGGAACACCTATCAGGTCGCTTGCCACCTTTGTTGCCAGGCGAGTAGGCGTCGTCAGAGCGGACCTTGCGATCAGCCGTGTAACGGTTGATCATCGAGTCCATATTGCCAGCAGTGACGCCAAAAAACAGGTTTGGCGCGCCTAGGGCTGCAAAGGGCTCAGCACTTTGCCAATCTGGCTGAGCAATAATTCCGACCCGAAAGCCCTGTGATTCGAGCAAACGGCCCAGAATGGCCATGCCGAAACTAGGGCTATCCACGTAGGCATCGCCGGTTACAATAATAATATCGCAGCTGTCCCAGCCTAATGTGTCCATTTCTTGCCTACTCATTGGCAAGAATGGTGTGCGGCCATAGCATTCCGCCCAATAAGTTGGGTAATCGAACAGTTGGCGCGGTTTGGTGTCTATCATTTGTGAAGGATAACATTCCCGGCATCGACTAAAGGCCGGATTACGTATAACAGGCTCATGAAACTACTAAAAATAATACTCCCGGTAGTGATTTTTGGATTAGCGATCTTGCTTGGCAAGCAGATCCGCAGTAACCCACCTGAAGTTAACAGCCGACCATCGTTTTCACAGCCTCAGGCTGTGGAGGCTGCGTCATTGCAGCCGCAAAGCTACCAGGTCATATTAACTACCCAAGGGACTATCGAGCCCAGCGTCTCGAATACGCTGGTTGCTGAAGTAGCAGGCACGATCGCATCAGTGTCGCCAACGTTCGTATCCGGCGGCTCGTTTAAACAAGGTGAATTACTGATTCAATTGGATCAACGCGACTACCAGATCGCATTAACCCAGGCCAGCGCGCAGTTAGCCCAGGCGGAAGCGCAATTTCAAGAAGAAGCGGCTCGTGGCAAGCAAGCCAAAGTTGAGTGGGAGAGCTTAAACCGTAATCGCAAACCCACGGCCTTGAATTTACGCAAACCGCAACTTGCAGCCTCTGCGGCCAACCGTGATGCCGCGGCAGCCCAAGTTGAGCGGGCTAAACTAGATTTGCTGCGCACACAAATTGTCGCGCCCTATGATGGCTTGGTTTCAGAAGCGCAAACCAACCTTGGCCAATTTGTTAGCCGCGGCAGTATGGTCGGTGAAATCTATTCGGTGAAGAGTATGGACGTACGTTTGCCATTAACGAGTCGTCAGCAATTGTTGTTAGGGCGGATTGATACCAATGAAGATGCGTCATCCAATGTGACGCTACAAGTGTCTGGCGCAACTTGGCCTGCCAAGTTGGTTCGTATAGAAGGCGTCGATACAGATACTCAGCAATACAATGTTATTGCACGAGTAAAGATCCCATCGTCAAACGATTTGGCAACCTTGCGAGCGGGTCAGTTTGTGCAAGCGCGCATTAACGGCGAGACGCTTGATGATGTTTACGTTGTACCCCGTACCGCGGTGCGCGAGGGTTCCGAAGTGCTGTTGCTCGAAGAACGCAAAAAAATTCAACGCCGACCGGTAAATGTTGTGTGGCGCGATGAAACCAATAGCGTTATCGATGCAGGATTAAATCAAGGGCAGATTCTCGTTCTAACATCATTGCCTATTGTGGCCAACGGAACACCAGTGCTCGCCACAATCGATGGTGTTAAACCCGAGCGACCAAAAAAACCTAGTGATAAAAAAGCTAACAAAGGTAAAAAACAAGCTAAGGCCGCTTCAGGCAATGATTCCTAGTACCTTGATAGGATATTCTCATGAATAGCTTAATTGGTTGGTTTGCCAGAAACTCAGTTGCCGCCAACTTGTTAATGGTGTTCATCATTGCGATGGGCCTATTCACCTTATCAAACCGTTTACCGTTAGAAGTATTTCCAAGCTTCGAACTTGATCGCATAAGCATCAGGGCGCCATTTGCCGGTGCCTCGCCCAGTGAGGTCGAAAAGGGCGTAACAATCAAAATAGAAGAAGCCATTCAAGATGTGCAGGGCGTAAAACGCATTACATCTTCGGCGATTGAAGGTTTGGGCAGTGTCAGCCTCGAACTTGAATCAGGTGCAGATCCACAAAAGGTGCTGGATGATGCCAAGCAACAAGTTGATCAGATAAACGACTTTCCTGAAGACGTTGATGCACCTGAAATATATATACCCATCAGAAATCGCGAAGTCATTAGCGTAATAGTGTCTGCTGACATGCCTGAGAAAGAGCTACGCTTGCTTGCCTCTTCAGTGCGAGACGATCTGGAAGCGTTGCCGGATGTATCTAGCGTTGCCTTATCGGGCGCTCGGCGCTATGAGATGTCGATCGAGGTGTCAGGCGATACATTAAAACAATACAATCTGAGCCTGCCGGATATTGTTAATGCGATTAATGGTAGCTCGCTTGATGCTGCGGCTGGATCCATTCAATCCGATGGCGGCAAGTTATTGCTGCGTACTAATGCTCAAGCAGAAACTGCAGAGGATTTTAGGCAAATTGCGATCGTGTCGCGACCCGATGGTACACGCGTTAATTTGGGTGATATCGCCACGGTTAAAGACGGTTTTGCCGAAGACAAATTTGAGCAAACCTATAACGGCGTACGCACTATTGAGATCGATGTGTTTCGTACTGGTCTGCAAAGTGCAATCACTGTGGCTGATGTGGTTAAGCATTACATTGACGAGATTCAAATGACATTGCCACATGGCGTCACTATGGGTTATTGGCGTGATTCATCTCGAACCGTAAAGGCGCGGCTTAATACCTTGCTAAAGAGTGCTGTCCAAGGTGGTTTGCTTATCTTGATCCTGCTCACTCTGTTTTTGCGTTTTTGGGTGGCCGTATGGGTGTTTGTGGGTGTGCCGGTATCGATTCTAGGTGGTATCGCATTGATGCCTGTATTTGGGGTCAGTATAAATTTATTGAGTTTGTTCGCGTTTATTCTCGTGTTAGGTATTGTTGTCGACGATGCCATCGTCACTGGTGAAAACATCTACACCCATATGCGTAAAAATCCAGATAGGATAAATGCTGCAATTGAGGGTGCGCGTGAGGTTGCCGTGCCCGTTACCTTCGGCGTGCTAACGACAGTGGCAGCGTTTGTTCCCTTGTTAATGATTGAAGGGGTTAGAGGCAAAATATTTATGCAGATACCATTAATCGTTATTCCGGTACTGCTGTTTTCTATTATTGAATCCAAATTTGTGTTGCCAGCGCACATGAGCCATCTCAATTTTCATAGTAATAAGCGGCCAAATGCTTTTGTGCGTTTACAGCAGCGCATTGCTGATGGATTTGAATGGTTTATTGAGAACGCCTATCAACCGGTACTCGCAAGCTCATTGCGCAATCGCTATTTTGTGTTGTCTCTGTTTGTCGGTTCAGCTATTTTGGTATTTAGCTTAGTGAGTGCAGGGCATGTCAGGTTTATCTTTTTCCCAAGAGTGGCGTCTGAAATTGCTAGAGTCAATTTAGAGATGGTTGACGGTACGCCGTTTGAAATTACCCAAGGGCACATCGATAGAATTGCTGGGCAAGTGCAAGCGCTACAAAAGAAGTATGTCGATCCAGTGTCTGGAGAAAGCGCAATTGAATCAGTGATGACAACTACGGGTAGCAGTGGTGGCAGTACGTTTGCTTCTAATCGTGGCCGAATCATGTTTGAAATTGTGCCTCCGGAGGAACGCACAATTGACGTGTCTAGCCGTGAACTGATTGGCGAGCTGCGCAAGAGTATTGGAGCGATAGCGGGTGCTAAAAATATTTCGTACCGTGCAGAGATTGGCCGAGGCGGAGCGCCAATAGATGTGCAGATTTCCGGTAGTGACTTTGCACAACTAAAAAAAGCTGCTGCGCTCATAAAAATTGAGCTTGCTAGCTATACTGGTACTAGCGAAATTAGTGATTCATTTGAAGGCGGCAAACAAGAGCTTAAGCTTAAGTTAAAACCGCAGGCTGCTTTGTTAGGAATAACCCCGGCGGTAATCTCCAGGCAAGTTCGCCCGGCGTTTATGGGGAGTGAGGTGCAAAGCCTGCAACGAAACAGAGATGATGTGAAAGTCATCGTGCGCTACCCGGCTGAAGAACGTAAATCAGTTGATAACCTGCTAAGGCTAGGTATCGTTGCACCCAATGGTAGCTCTGTACCGCTTGATGCGGTTGCGGAAGTTGAGTTGGGAAGAAGCTATGCCACCATCACCCGTGTTGATCGCAGGCGAACCATTAACATTACAGCGGATATTGATAAACAGATTGCTGATATCGAAGCCATTAAAGCTGATTTAGCGCGCCATTCTACTGGCCTGCAAAGTCAGTTTCCTGCACTACGATTTAGTCTCGAAGGTGAAGCGCGCGAGCAACGCGAATCATTTGCCAGTTTAAAGTCGGGCTTGCTGTTTGTTACATTAGTGATTTATGCACTGCTTGCGATCCCGTTTCGTAGTTATCTGCAGCCATTTATGGTGATGTGCGTTATTCCGTTTGGAGTGGTTGGAGGCATCCTAGGGCATATGGTGATGGGCATGAATCTAAGCATTATGAGCTACATGGGAATGTTAGCCTTGTGTGGTGTGGTGGTAAACGATTCTCTAGTGCTGGTCGACTATGTCAATCGACGTCGTCGTGAAGGTGTAGAACATTTTGATGCAGTTAAGAAAGCGGGTGTTGCTCGTTTTAGAGCAGTAATTTTAACGTCTTTGACTACCTTCTTCGGTTTGCTGCCACTGATTTACGAGACTAGCACCCAGGCACAGTTTTTAATACCGATGGCGGTATCACTCGGTTTTGGTATTTTGTTTGCCACAGTGGTGACATTGTTATTGATACCAGTAAATTATCTGATTTTGGAAGATTTAAAAAGCCTTTTGTCAAATGCTGTTAGGCGCATGCGCGCGGCGAATTGATGGGGTTGTCTAAATTGGTGGTGTAAACCAGGCCACCGAAACATGAGGCCGGCGTAAATTACGCCGGCCTCATGTTAATGGGGTGAGCTAAAATGGTTTAGCAATCCCCTTTTCGGATTCGTAATTCTTTGTATTCTGCACGCAGTTGATTTTGCTGATCGGCAGAAAGCCGCGCTCTCATGCTTTCGCGTACATCGCTCATCTTTGCCTCAAAGCTCTTACGGCATTCGTGCTGAGTCATGCCTGTTAGGCTTGATCTGACGGCCGGAGCCGCTCGCAAAGCCGTTAGATTGTTGGCAGCAGCTGCAGGCGTGGAACTGTCATAATCTGAATTACGCGCATCTAATTGCATCTGCTCTGCGGTCGCACTAACTGAGCCTTCGCCGCCACTAGCTGCATCGCAACCACCAGCTTCGCTTATAAAACCAATTGGAAACTGATCGCAGCTTGGATTGCCGTAAGCGGAAGAATCGCAGCGTGCTGCTGATAACTGAGCCACTCTTGCAGGTACTGTTGAGATATTGTGCTTGTGTGAATACACGTAGTTGATAATCGATATCGTAGTGGGTTGCAAGCCATTAATGCCACCGTACTCCATAAAAGCAGCGTCTACGCTTCTGCCGTTACGCATTTTTGTCGCAACGTCTAGGGCAAAATTGTTGGCAATTCTGCAGTCTGCGGAGTTTGTCGATTTGCCCGAGCTTTTCAATACCTTGCTAGTGGTTTCACTTACCGGGCAAGGTGAGCTGGTATATGTGATGCCGCCACTATCGTCTTGGCACTTGTATATAGCCGCATCCGCTTGCGTGGGTAATGTAGTTTGCACGGTAGCTAGTAGTATAGTTGCTGCCGTTAAGAGTACTTTGCGCATGAATCGATCCCCGAGACTAGATAGGTAATCGACCGATATCGGCTGAGGCTTAACCTACAAACCAGCCTGCATGGTTTGCCGGGAACGAACTATTAACGAGTTCACTGTTTAATACTGTGCGCCCTGTGAACTGCTTCACATTTTGTTAGCAGGGTCGAAATCGGCATAACACCAGTGGCGCCAAGCCATTTTTCGCTCTATTCTTTTGGGTTGTTCATTGGTGTTGGTATGGCGACTAACAAAATGGATATCAAAAATCCCAATGTGTTTTGGGCGTTGTAGTGACATTTTATTACGAGTGCGGCATAGGTAATCGCCGTAAGCTGCGCGAACTCTGTTGTCGCTTGTTGATCGTATTTTGCCAAGAAACTTGCGCCAACGATAGCTCTTGTATACTGAGTACAGCTGCGTAGGTGGCTCCCAATTCGGAGACGAATCGGTAAGCGGGTAGAGGTTCATTTTGTCGCCGTTACGCAACGTTGCTTGTATTTGTGGGTAGATAGAAATTGTCATCGGGAAAGGTGCAAACATACTCCATCTCTGGTCCAGTCGAACAGCTTGCAACGAGCGGTTAATCAGGTCGGGGCGATGCTTGCTCAGGCCAGGTAAGCCTGTAATGTTGTATACGGTAATACCAACAAAAAAGTACAGTGCGATCAGTTGGCCCACCATTGTTGGTTTAATTTTTACCGTGTGCCAAGGTAGTGAACTGGCTGTGATGTTTGACATGGTGTTGCGGTTATTCGCTACCCACCGGTATACCCAATTGCCAAGCATCATCAATGGCGGAATTGACATGATCAACGCTATCGGCTTGAACGCCCAGCGTTGCGCAAAGAGGTGCCGCATCGCGTTCCAGTGTAAGTAGTGTTTTCCGTTTGCACCTTGCACCACCCAGGAGTTCTCTCCTTCCATGATGGCGTAAATTTCGGGTGTATTTTGTGCGGGATAAATTTTGACATGCTGAGACAACAGTAGCTCGCGAAGTACCAACACCATTTTCAAACAAAAACCGCAATCTTGGTCGTAGTAGAGAATGATGTTATCCATGGCGGCGGGTTTGCGACGAGCGGCGAGCCAAATCCAAATAGCAGACGGTATTAGTACGGTTAGCGACATAAAGTCGATTAACGGAAACAAGCCGATATGCAACATAAACATAAACGCTAAATGCAGTGATGCCAGCATTAAGAGGCCAATGATGCGTGCTACCGGCCAGGGCTTAGGTAGTAGTACCAGCAACGGGCCGATAAACTCAACAAACAAAACAAAGAGGGTGCCCAATTTTAGTAAGCCGGGGAACTGCCTGATCCACGCGCCAATAGGGGTAGCAAAGTGCTCGAGGCTGACGGCATAAAATGCTGCATCAAAACGGACTCGCCAAGCGGCACCGGTCTTTAAAATAGCGGTAAAGAAGTACAGGTACAACACTTGAAAGATAACCGCTATGGAGGCCATCGAAAAATACGGCTGTGGTTGTACAGGCGAGTGAAGGTGATTGTTGGGATCTTGTTGGTAACGAGGGTCTAGGGCTGCATCGACGGAGTAGCGCGCTCCGATGGGCAAGAACAACGCCCAAAATGTCATTACTACCAACAGTTGATCGCCGGCTTGAGTAATCAGTTGGTTTCGGTTAATCAGCGATGCCAACATGATGAATGACAACAAAGTCATTAATTTGCTGCGATAACCTACTAGTAAACCCAATGCAAAAATTGCTGCCAATGTAAAAAGCAGGATTTGCCAAAATAGGTCGCCGCTCGCGGCATGGATAGAAAAATGAAACTTGTTGGTGAATTCGATCCATCTGGATCGAGGCAAAATACCATCGTCTGTGTAAAACGTGGCCATATCGAACGTGCGCAAAAATAGATCCAGCAAAATTAATGACGCCAGACAAACTCTTAACAGCGCTAGAGAGCGCAGATCGATACTGAAAACTTTTTTTAAACCGCCCATGGCTAAAGTGTAGCTTAACTAGTTCAGTGATGGTTCCGATTTGCTAGATGTGGCGACATGATTAAAGGGCAACCATTGTGGAGTCGGTTGGTTGGACAACAAAAGTAGGATCCGATTTTTGATGTAATCCGCATCGAGTATCCGTGCAGTCTCGCCAGCTGACTCACCACGTGAAACCAACACTTCAACGCCTTTTGCCAACACCGTGGGGCGACGCGATGTGGCGCGTCTGTGGCGCTCTTCTGAGGCATGTAGCATCGAGAGCAAGGATGCCCTACGTTGCTCGTTTTTTTCCTTGGCACTGCTGCTGCCAGTAATATCTCTTACATCGGTTTCAAGTTGTGTTGCTGGGTCAGCCTTACGTTCTTGTTCTTCGTTATCCCGTTTCTGGTCGTTGGAGCGCCGATCACCCCCTAATGCATCCCAAAATTCAGCCTCGTCTAGCTTGGTACGCCGTTTGTTGGCGCGCCGTTCAATTTTTAGAGCATGGTCGGTGGGCGTGCGAATGTTGTCTACTTCCTTTGTTCAGCGAGAAATAACCATGTCTCAACAATCGTATCAGGATTAAGTGACAGGCTCGATATACCCTGCTCCATTAACCATAATGCAAGGTCGGGGTGATCGGAAGGGCCCTGCCCACAAATTCCGACGTATTTGCCCTGTGCCACAGCTGTTGATATGGCTTGTTTTAGCAATTTCTTGACCGCTGGGTCGCGTTCGTCGAAAAGATGGGCTACCAGACCCGAATCCCGGTCCAATCCGAGGGTGAGCTGGGTAAGGTCGTTTGATCCAATTGAGAATCCGTCAAAACGCTCTAGAAACTCCTCAGCTAGTATGGCGTTACTAGGAACTTCGCACATCATGACAATACGTAGGCCATTTTCGCCCCGTTTAAGCCCGTTTTCAGCCAACAGTGCCACAACTTGGTCCGCCTCTTCGAGCGTTCTAACGAACGGTACCATCAGCTCGATATTTGTTAAGCCCATTTCATCGCGGACTTTCTTTAGTGCTTTACATTCGAGCTCGAAACATTCTTGAAACGAGGAGGAGATATAGCGTGAAGCTCCTCTGAATCCGATCATGGGGTTTTCTTCATTGGGTTCGAATATTTGGCCACCAACCATATTGGCGTATTCATTTGACTTAAAATCGGAGAGCCGAACAATAACCGGGTGCGGACTGAATGCTGCGCCAAGTGTCGATACACCTTCAACTATCTTATCGATATAAAACTGCACGGGGTTGTCGTAACCTGCAATGCGTACCTCTATTTGTGCGCGCACCTCGTCAGGCATCGAGTCGTAATTGAGGAGCGCTTTTGGGTGTATGCCAATGGTGTTACTAATAATAAACTCAAGCCTTGCCAAGCCAATGCCGCTGTGCGGCAAACGGCTGAACCCAAAAGCACGTTCTGGGTTACCCACGTTCATTGTGAGTTTGAATGGGAGCTCAGGCAATTTATCAAGCTGAGTCTCAGTGACTTCAAAGCCAATCTGCGAATCATAAATATTACCTGTATCACCTTCGGCGCAAGAGACGGTAACGTGTTGGCCGTCCTTTAAAATATCAGTAGCAGTGTTACAACCAACAACGGCCGGTACACCCAATTCTCTGGCGATAATCGCTGCGTGGCAAGTGCGACCACCGCGGTTAGTGACAATAGCCGAGGCGCGCTTCATGACAGGTTCCCAGTCGGGATCGGTCATGTCGGTAACCAGCACATCGCCATCTTCAACGGTATGCATCTGGCTGATGTCGTCTACAATTCTGACTTTGCCTGCACCAATACGCTGGCCAATGCTACGCCCAGAGACTAGTACAGTAGAGTTATGAGTGCCAAGCTGGTATCGCTTGAGCACATTAGGGTTAGCGCGTGAGGTAACGGTTTCAGGGCGCGCTTGCAGGATATACAGCTTGCCATCATTACCATCTCTGCCCCATTCGATATCCATCGGGCGGCCGTAGTGATCTTCGATAGTGACGGCCATACGCGCTAGTTCGTGAACATCGTCATTTGTCAATGAAAAACGCAGTTGATCAGCTTCATTAACATTGATTGTTTCTACAGCACTGGTAGCGCCATAAACCATTTTGATTTTTTTACTGCCGCGTGTTTTGCGTAACAGCGCAGGTCGGTTTTTCTTTAAGCCAGGCTTATGAATATAAAATTCATCTGGGTTGACGGAGCCTTGCACGACACATTCGCCCAAACCCCAAGAAGAGGTAATAAACACAGCATCATCGAAACCTGATTCGGTATCGATGGAAAACATAACGCCGCTGGCACCGATGTCACTGCGCACCATCCGCTGTATACCAGCAGACAATGCCACATCGGCGTGTTCAAAGCCTTGATGTACGCGATAGGAAATCGCGCGATCGTTATATAGGGATGCAAATACTTCACTAATGCGTTTGAACACATCATCAAGCGATGTCACATTTAGGAAGGTTTCTTGTTGTCCAGCAAAGGAGGCTTCAGGGAGGTCTTCTGCAGTTGCCGAAGAGCGGACCGCCACAGCGATACTGCCATCAGGGGACCCTTCGCAAAGTGTTTGCCACGCTTGGGTGACATCGGTTACCAACGCACTAGGTAACGGCGTATCCATAATCCATTGACGAATTTGTTCGCCAACGGCAGCTAATTTGATCGTGTCGTTAGTATCAAGCCCATTCAGTGCATCAATAATGCGCTGGTCAAGTTGATTGCTTGCGAGGTGGTCTTGGAAAGCGGCGGCTGTGGTAGCAAAGCCATCTGGCACATGGATGCCGGCGGCTGTCAGGTTTTGGATCATTTCGCCCAAGGAGGCATTCTTACCGCCAACAGTAGGGACATCCTGCATGCCTAGTTCGCGAAACCACTTAATTGTGCTGGCCACGGACATTCTCCTGAAAAAAAATTGATTTTACAACGCCGTCAGGGGTTTAGCGGCAGTAAAATGCCCGTGCTTAGCAAAATGTAGGGCAGGGGCCAATAATGATGAAATCAACTAACCGAAAGGCCATCGTGGTCTCTGATCGCACCGGTCTTACTGGGCAGGCTCTGGCGCACAGCTTGGTGAGCCAGTTCCCCTCTATTGGATTTGAATCAGAAACGCTGGCATTTATCGATACTATCGAGAAGGCAAACGCGGTGATCGAGGGCTGTCAGCTGATTGAGCAGCAGGAGGGGCATGCTCCATTGTTGTTCATCACCATTGTTGACGAGGAAATCCGCGTTATTTTCACGGACTCTCAATTTCCTGTCTTTGATCTTTTTGACACTTTTATTGGCCCAATGGAGAAAGCGTTGGAGATGGAGTCATCGCATAAGGTCGGGCGCTCACACGGGGTTACAGACACCAAGGCCTATACCTCTCGGATGGCGGCAGTTCATTTCTCGCTGCAAACCGATGATGGCATGGATACCGATCATTACGGCAATTCTGACCTTATTATTGTGGGAGTCTCACGCTGTGGAAAAACCCCGACATCACTGTATCTGTCATTACAGCTGGGCCTATATGTATCCAACTACCCATTAACTGAAGAGGACCTGCAGTCGAAGCAGCTGCCCGCGGTCTTACTAAACAATCGGCATAAGCTCTTTGGCTTAACCATTGATCCATTTCGTTTACTGCAGATCAGACAGGAGCGTTATGCAGGTTCAACTTATAGTTCGTCTGAAACCTGTCAGCGTGAGGTAGCGCAAGCTGAGAGCATGTTTCGTGGCGGCCACGTGCCTTATTTGAATACTACCAAAATGTCGATTGAAGAAATCGGCGCGATGATCTTGCATCGTACGGGCTTACGTAGTCGTGTTTTGCAGGTATAGGTTGATCTAGTTCACACGAGGCTGTTTGGCATAATCGGCATCGTCGAGTTAACTACTCGGCATTTCCGGGGCAACTGATCGACAGAAACGTTGCGCTTTGTGCGCTATTAATTGTTACACACGATTAAACCAGATTTAAAGTTGTAAACGACTAAGGTATTTACTGAAGTTTCCGTTAACAGGTCTGTGTAGTGGAGATCCATTGTTTAACGTCTCTAGTCCAAAAGGGTTCTTAGAAACTCGGACAAGCGAGGCGGGATAAACCACTAAATTGCAATAACTTCCCATTAAGAGGATGGCAATGCTGGACGGAACAAACAGTAAAACATGTGCAAAGCTCGCTTTGCTTGTAAGCCTAGCATTTAGCAGTGGCGCGCTTGCAGCAAATGCCCCTCATCTTTTAGAAGGTGACATCCTATCCCAAACTGCAACTCAATTGCGCGCTGCGATGCATGCGCGAGTTGACCGCGTTTGGCCTACTGGCGTAATCCCCTACGTACTGCACGAGGATCTAACAGCGATTGAAAAAACTCGTGTGCTTGAAGCTGCTCAACACTGGAATGATCGTACTGCTATCTCATTGGTTCCTTTAAACGACGCACCGGCTGAGCTACAACAAGACTACTTAATGTTTACACAAGCTAAAGGGTGTGCATCTTGGGTTGGCCGGCAAGGTGGCGAGCAAGAAATTTGGATTGGTGCAGATTGTAGCGTTGGTAGCATGATACATGAGATCGGCCATGCGGTTGGTTTTGTGCATGAACATACACGTCCTGACCGTGATCAATACATCACGATTGCTTGGGGCAACATCGCACCAGAAAAGCAGCATAATTTTGATGTGCCTGATCATGCCGTTAAGACTCGTGGCGCTTATGACTACAATTCGATCATGCACTATGGGGAAATGTTCTTCTCTACTAATGGCTCGCCAACTATCGTTGCTATAAGTGACGAAACCACTAACATGGGCCAGCGTGTAGCACTTAGTGAAGGTGATATCGCTGCAGTACAAGCTATGTACGGTAGTGAATTAACGTTGGCTTCCACTCAAAATGTCATTGATGGCAATACTGCACTAAGCATCACGGTTAGTAACTTGAGTGTTCAGACTGAAAGTGAAATTGTTGTAACCATTCCTACCGAAGGCCGTGCTGTCCTCGCTCAATCCAATAACCAATGGCAGTGTGCTGTTGGTGATGCGGCCGTTAGGTGTGCGCTTGATACACTCCCGGGTAGTGCAAGCTCTGATGTGGTAGTTTTGCTCCAGGGTTTGTATGATTTTGATCTTGAAATTTCGTTGGATGCGAGGGCACATGTATCAAACAATGCAAACGGCTCAGTAGCTGAAAATACAGTTATTCAAGCTGACTCTGTGGCAACTCAAGCTTCAGGTGCCGGTAGTTTTGGCTGGATGATTTTGCTAATTTTTATGCCTTTGATCATTAGCAGAAAAAACCAGCATGCGTGACAGTTGGTGATCGTTTTTTGTGCTCAAGTATTCTCATCACGGCTTAAACGCATCCGGCATCACTCCCGCGAAAGCACCTGCACTCAGAACGCCATTAACCCATCCGTGGGGGCTTCGAAACGGCATCCATGCCGTTTAGATCTGAATGCAGGTGCTTTCGCGAGAGTGATGCCTACTTTAGAGTCTTTGATTAACTATTTCTCGATTTGTAAGGGCTTTGCAACAGCATCCATGCTGCTGCCACCCCCGAGTAGGTGGGGATCTGAGTGTGAGTGCTTTCGCGGCATAGGTGTCTACATTAATTGCGGTATCGATTGTCAGAACTTCAAATATCGATAGGATGGCGTTCCTCAAGGAATCGCGTTGCCCAAAGCGTGTTGGTTGAGTCAGCTAACTTAGCGACGGGTGACTCAAGGCCGCATGCTATTTCTGGCTCTAGGCCCAGGCTTTTAAGAAGTCTATCGATGATCTTCATTGCTTGTTTTGTACTACAGTGGCTCTGATCTCACAAAAACATCTGCACTCAGCTAACAAAGCTTGTCTATAATCTTGGGAGTAGGCAACTAGGGCCTGATTGAATTAATACGGATTGAGGAACTTTAATGCGACGTGGGGCTGGTGGGACGAATGGCGGCGAATTTCAATTCCTGATTGGTCTTATGATGATGATCGCTGGGTTTTATTTACTGCTCAATTCAATCGTTGTTTCGACCCATTTTGGGTTTGGTATGAGGTTATACGGTATCGGTGGTATGGGCATTACCAGCGGCATGATTATGATCCCATTTATTATTGGCGTAATCATGATTTTCTATAACAGTAAAAATCCGTTTGGGTGGGTTTTGGCCATAGGTTCATTGGTTGCGTTAATGGCAGGTGTACTAGCAGGGGCGCAATTTAGATTTAGTGCGATGAGCGCATTCGACTTGATCGTGATACTGGTGCTATCGTTTGGTGGTTTAGGTTTCTTCCTGCGATCACTTAAGCACAATCCATTGTCATCCGCGGAATAGACCGATTTAGTGACTTTAATCTCGAGCACCCAGTTGCCGTAGTACCTGATCAGGTGCTGCTAATTGGATCTGTTGCTTTCGTAATTCTGCTGTGAGTTCGAGTACCCGCTCAGTATTATCGGCGGCAATTGACCCATCATTATTCTCACGACTATTCTCAAATCCGACTCGTACGCCACCACCTAGTGCAGCGGCTTGCGTCAAGCAGTGGGTTTCTGTTTGTCCAAACGCGCATAGCATCCATAGTAGGCCGCGCTCGTTGGCTAATTCGGCTGCGGGTGCAACGTCATTGATTTTGGCCAGCTGTACTGTGCCATAACGCCCCAGTACGATCAAAACCGAACGCTGTTCGACAGGGATCACGCCTGCTTTGACTTGTGCAAGATAGAAATGGATATCATCCGCGCCGTACAATATATGCTGCACCCCAATATGGTGATTAAAGGCCCAATGATAGAAATCTCTTGTTTTGGCTTCTTCAATTGGTGTATGTCCGTTGGGCAATAATTCCCGTAATGCAACGCTACAAAAACGTGGCTGGATCTGTTCAATTAAAGCAATTTGTTGGGCGGGCGTATACATGCCGACCGCCTCAGTGGTGATTTGGATTGGGTAGTCTGCACCGAGCTTACTGCCAGCCGTGCTCAAGAGCTCGCGATAGAGGTTTTTATCGAGTAAATGCCCGCCATTGTTATCCCTAACATGGGCATGCAGTGCGTGGGCCCCTACATCTCTAGCAGCGCTGGCCGTAGCCAGCGTTTCAGCTATGCTCATTGGCAGTGCCGGATGGTCTTTTTGAGTCAGACGAGCACCGCTTGGTGCGAGCATTATGGTGGCTGGGTTGAGCATATTTGTACGTATCTTTGTTATCCACTACATTGTACGCCAACCATTTGGATCGATGAAATACGCAGTGACTATGCCGTATTCCAGCAGCGGCAAGTTTGGGGCTGCTGCTGTCGCCCTCAGACATTAAAAATTCACGTGTTTTTGCCACATATGAGCACCAAACAAGCACAATACGCACAGTAGGTTTAGGCATATTAAATAATGAAACGTTACTCTGGTTTTCAGCTTGTCAAACATGCGTTACACCACCAGGAAAACTGGCAGCGGATGTGGCGCAATCCCAAGCCCAAAAGCCACTACGATATCATCGTGGTGGGCGGTGGTGGCCATGGCTTGGCAACGGCTTATTACTTAGCCAAGCTGCACAATAAAACTAACATTGCCGTCATCGAGAAAGGTTGGTTGGGCGGCGGCAACACTGGCCGCAATACCACCATTGTGCGTTCAAACTATTTGTGGGACGAATCAGCACATCTTTACGAGCACGCAATGAAATTATGGGAAGGTTTGTCGCAAGACCTCAACTACAATGTGATGTTCTCGCAGCGTGGCGTTATGAACATGGGCCATAACCTGCAAGATATGCGCGACATTCAGCGTCGCGTTAATGCTAACCGCCTAAATGGAATTGATGGTGAGGTACTTGATGCCAAGCAATGTCAAGAAATCGTACCCATCATGAACTGCGGTGGCAGCACGCGTTACCCAGTGTTGGGTGCGTCGTGGCAGCCTCGTGCAGGCGTTGCGCGACACGACGCCGTAGCGTGGGGCTACGCGCGCGCCGCTGATGCTTTAGGTGTTGACATCATCCAGCAGTGCGAGGTGGATGACATCCTGGTTGAAGATGGCACCGCACTGGGAGTGTCTACTCGTCAACACGGTGTGATTAAGGCTGATCGCATTGGTTGTGTTACTGCTGGCAACTCTGGCGTGACTGCCGGCATGGCAGGGTTTAAATTGCCGCTCGAGTCGCATCCACTACAAGCATTTGTATCTGAGCCAATTAAACCTATTCTGGATACGGTGGTGATGTCCAATGCGGTGCACGGTTACATGTCCCAATCTGACAAAGGTGATTTGGTCATTGGTGCTGGTATCGATGGTTATGTTGGTTACGGTCAACGCGGCTCCTATCCGACTATTGAACATACCGCTCAAGCCATCATGGAGTTGTTCCCGGTGGTTAGCCGAGTACATATGAACAGGCAATGGGGTGGCATTGTGGACACCGCTCCTGATGCATGCCCGATTATTTCTGCCACACCAGTGGAAAATCTATTTTTCAATTGTGCATGGGGCACCGGTGGTTTTAAAGCCACGCCTGGGTCAGGTCATGTTTTTGCTGACATGCTGGCAAAGGGCAAAGCCAACAAAATGGCTAAGCCGTTTTCCATGTTTCGTTTTCACGATGGCGCGCTGATTGATGAGCATGGCGCTGCTGGCGTGGCACACTAAAGGGTTAATCAATGTTTTTAATTTATTGCCCTTATTGCGAAGAGCACCGAGAAGAGCCTGAGTTTCACGCCAGTGGTGAAGCACACTTGGCCCGCCCGGAAGATCCAGAGGACTGCACTGACAAGCAGTGGGGCGAGTACCTCTACTTTCGTAACAACCCACGCGGCTTACACCGCGAACTATGGGTGCACGCTGCTGGTTGTCGTAAGTTTTTCAATATTCTGCGCGATACTCAAACTTATCAAATACACGGTAGTTACAAAGTAGGTGAATGGTTGGAGGCCGAACAAGACAACGACGAGGTGAGCTCGACATGAGTAACGCTAAATTTAGTCAAAGAAATCGCTTACCAATCGAAGGTCAGTTCAGTGGTCGAATTAATCGTAGTCGCGAACTCACATTTCGGTTTAACGGTAAATACTATAAAGGGTATCAAGGCGATACACTGGCGTCTGCATTATTGGCAAACGGTGTTGATATCGTTGGCCGTAGTTTTAAGTATTCACGCCCGCGCGGTATTTTGGCTGCTGATGTTTCAGAGCCTAATGCGATATTGCAAGTGGGTTCTGACGAGGCCAATCAAGTACCCAATGTACGCGCAACTGAACAACCTTTGTATGATGGCTTAATTAGTTCATCTGTTAATGGTTGGCCAAGTGCAAAAATTGATGCGATGTCAGTGCTTGGCAAGCTCGGTGGCGATGCTATGGGGCCAGGCTTTTACTACAAAACCTTTATGTACCCAGCATCCATGTGGGAAACCTACGAAAAAATTATCCGAAAAGCAGCAGGCTTAGGCCGTGCGCCAACGTTGCCTGATCCTGATAAGTACGATCACATGCATCATCATGTTGATATTTGTGTTGTTGGCGGTGGCCCGGCTGGTTTGATGGCGGCACTAACAGCCGCTCGTGCAGGTGCTCGAGTCATACTCGCTGACGAGCAAAGTGAACTAGGCGGTGGCATATTGTTTGGCACTGAAACTATCGATGGTAAACCAGCACTTGAATGGGTGCTAGATGTTGTTAACGAACTGCGCGAATACCCCGATGTGCAGATGATGAACAATGCAATCGTCAATGGTTTGCATGATCATAATTTTCTAACGATCAATGAACGGCGTTGTCATCACTTAGGTGAGGCAATCGCTCAAGATCAAACGCGTGAACGCATGCATCATGTGCGTGCACATAGTGTGATTATGGCCACTGGTGCACAAGAACGGCCATTGGTGTTTGCTAATAACGATGTGCCTGGATGCATGTTGGCTTCGGCGGTGTCTCATTACATTCACCGCTATGGTGTTGTACCAGGCGACACACTCGTATTGATGACGAGTAATGACGGTGGTTATCAATGCGCCTTTGATTGGCATGACGCAGGGCGGCTGGTTGTCGCTATTATAGATACCCGTCAAACAGCACATTCACATTGGCTGGATGAAGCCAAAAAACGTGGCATTAAGGTTATCGTAGGCAGTGCTGTAATTGAAGTATCCGGCAGCAAACGAGTAAGGGCGGCTGTCACTAGCGCTATAAATGCAGACGGTACATTCGTTACTGGCGAAACCTCGGAGCTTGAATGCGACACGATCGCAAGTTCGGGTGGTTGGAGCCCGGTTGTGCATCTATCGTGTCATACCGGTGCAAAGCCTGTATGGCGAGATGACATCCACGGATTTGTACCGGGTGAGTCCTATGAAAACCGTTGGTACGCCGGAAGCGTTGCAGGTAATCACTCATTAACAGAATGCCTCAGTGACGGCTTGCAAGCTGGGCAACACGCTGTGGAGGTTGCGCTTGCTGATGTGCAAGTTCCACCGCTGGCCGCAGCGCCTTCGGTGCCGGTTGCTGAACAAGCACCGTCAGGTGAACCGATGGCGATTTATCTGGTGCCTCATACCAATGCACCCAGTCGTGCGCCTAAGCAGTTTGTCGATATGCAAAATGATGTCACTGCAGCCGGGTTGCAAATGGCAACACGCGAAGGCTTTGAATCTATCGAGCACGTTAAACGCTACACAGCAATGGGTTTTGGTACTGATCAAGGTAAAACTGGCAATATTAATGGTATGGCCATTGTTGCGAGCACGCTGCAACAAACGATACCTGAAACAGGAACTACGATGTTTAGACCCAACTACACACCAGTAACTTTTGGTGCTGTTAGTGGCAGCCATGTCGGGCATTTATTTGATCCAAAGCGTTTTACGCCTATGCATGCCTGGCATCTGGAGCACGGCGCTGCATTCGAAAATGTTGGTCAATGGAAACGAGCGTGGTATTTCCCTCGTGGTAGCGAAACCATGGAAGAAGCTGTACATCGCGAGTGCTTGGCTATGCGCAAGCATGTGGGTATATTGGATGCATCAACGTTGGGAAAAATAGATATTCAAGGTAAAGACGCGCGCGAATTTTTAGGCCGTGTTTACACCAATGCATGGGAAAAACTTGCGCCGGGTAAATGTCGATATGGTTTGATGTGCGGTGAGGACGGCATGATTATGGATGATGGTGTCACTAGTTGTTTGTCCGACGACCACTTCATCATGACCACCACAACCGGTGGTGCTGCTAGTGTATTGGAATGGCTTGAAATCTACCATCAAACGGAATGGCCAGAAATGGAGGTGTACTTTAATAGTGTCACTGATCATTGGGCGACGATGGCTATTGCAGGGCCTAAAGCCAGAGCGTTGTTAGCTGAACTTACCGATATCAACTTAGTTCCTGATGATTTTGGTTTTATGGAATGGCGCGAAGGCAAGGTTGCTGGTGTACCAGCCCGTGTCTTTAGGATTTCATTTACTGGCGATTTATCGTTTGAAATAAACGTACCCGCGCACTTTGGTATGCATGTTTGGGAAGCCCTGTTCAATAGAGGCAAGAAGCACAATTTAACGCCTTATGGTACTGAAACCATGCACGTGCTTCGTGCGGAGAAAGGTTTTGTCATTGTTGGGCAAGATACCGATGGCTCAGTGACACCTGCTGATATCAATCACGGCTGGGCAGTGGCCAACAAAAAGCCTTACAGCTTTATTGGAAAACGCGGTATGAATCGCGAAGATTGCTTACGGCCAAATCGTAAACAGTTAGTGGGTTTACGTACGTTCGACCCAGCCGTTATATTACAAGAAGGCGCGCAAGCAGTCAGAGACCCACGGCAAGAAATCCCAATGACCATGGTTGGACACGTCACATCAAGTTACTTCAGCCCAATCTTAGGGAGGAGTATTGCTATGGGTGTGATTAGGGACGGAATTAATCGCATGGGTGAGAAGGTTTACTTCCCAATGGCAAATGGGCAGGTGATAGAGGCTGAAATTTGTAGCACCATCTGGTTTGATCCAGATGGCCAACGGCAGAAGGCGTAGATAAGTTTATGGCCAAAAAACACAATGTAGTAGTTACGCAGCAATGGGCTAACGATGCTGTTGTTGAAACCAGTGAGCGCCCTGATCAAGCTCGAGGTATTGGTGCGCCAGGTATCGAAACACCTTTGTATCATGCTGAACTTCCAGCGCTTGCCGCGTATCAAGTGGCGAATGCCGGTGTATTGCTCAAAGAGCTACCAGTAACGGGTTTACTCACTATTCGCGCTAAGGCTGATAATGCAAGCCTAGCGCCCGCTTTTAAATTAGTACTCTCCTTAGATGTACCTGGTACGTTGCAAAGCTGCAGCAATGATGATTACTGCTTGCGCTGGATGTCGCCCGATGAATGGTTGTTGTCAGCGCCGATCGGCGAGCTATTTGAGATTGAAAACAAACTACGCAAATCCCTCACTACACCAGTTGCGTTAGTAAATGTTAGTGGTGGATATACATTGCTAGAGCTTTCAGGTGGGCAAGTTTTAAACGTGCTTAAAAAGAGCACACACTATGATTGTCATCCGCGAAATCTATCGGTAGGCAAGGTCGTTAATACCCCATTTGCAAAATCACAGGTAACACTACGATGCTTGGCTGAGTCACACTACGAGCTAGTGGTACGTCGTAGTTTTGCTGACTATATTTGGCTGTGGTTACAAACTGCCAGCCGCGAATATGGTTTGCAGGTAGCGCATTAACGGCAATGGGTGCATTAGACGGTACACTGGTTGTAAGCATCGAGCAAGCTGTTGCTGCGCCTTTATGCACAGCACGTATGGCTGATGCAGGTGCGCGTGTGATTAAAATTGAACGCGCCGCTGGCGATTTTGCGCGTGCTTATGATTCGGCAGCTAGCGGTGATAGCAGCTATTTTGTTTGGGCCAACCATTCTAAAGAATCGCTCGTACTGAATTTCAAACAAGCCGATGATGCAGCTCTGTTGCATCGCATTCTTAACAAGGCTGACGTTTTAGTACAGAACTTGTCACCAGGTGCCTTAGCTCGCGCAGGCTTCGATGCCGAAAAACTACAACAACTCAATCCACAGTTAATCTGTTGTGAAATTAGCGGCTATGGTGAATCGCCTGCAGCGAGTGATCTCAAAGCCTATGATTTACTAGTGCAAGCAGAATCTGGCCTAGTGGCAGTATCTGGTGGTGGGCGAATCGGTATTTCCTTATGTGATATTGGCGCCGGCATCACAGCGTACACGGGCATACTCGAAGCAATCATCGCACGCAGCAATACAGGCAAGGGATCAACCTTAAAGGTGTCGCTATTTGATGTGGCGGCCGAATGGATGAGCGTCCCTTATGTTCACGCCAAATATGGAGCTGGTGCACCACCGCACACGGGTTTAAGCCATCCCAGTATCGCGCCATATGGTGCGTTTGAAACTAACGACGGCTTGCTTACATTGATATCGATCCAAAATGAACAGGAATGGGCACGCTTGGCCGCTTCCGTTTTATCGTTACCCGGTTTGCTCGATGATGATCGATATTCGTCAAATTCTGCACGAGTGCAACATCGTGATTCCCTAGAGGCCAGCATGTCAGCGGCAATCACGCAGATGTCTGCCGAGCAATTTCGTGCAGCATTAGGCACGGCATCAATTGCCTACGGCGCTGTTAATTCTGTTGATGAGTTGATCGAGCACGTGGCCTTGCGCTCCAGGCAAATCAGTAACAATCGGGGTGATCTACTGACCCTGCCGGCGCATCCTGTGCAAACAGGCCATAGCGTTGATCAATGCGCAAATGTACCCACAATTGGGGCACATTCTGAGTCCATTCGTCGTGAGTTTGCTGTAGATTGAAATAACGCTGCGAAACAGCAATAATGGCTTACAGTATTCATGGAGAGCCGCTATGCTTGCCTTTCAAACTGAAGCTTCCATTGATATCGAAGCCAATATAGAAACCGTTCGTGCTGAACTGACGGATTTCAAGTCTTGGCCAATCTGGTCACCGTGGCTCTACGTAGAGCCTGATTCCAAAGTAGCATTTCATGGTAGCACCGGGAACGTGGGCGCAGGTAATAGCTGGATGGGAGATAAGACAGGTGAGGGCCGTATTACACTGGTTAAAAATGAGCCCGAGCGCCTCGAGCTTGATCTAGATTTTATCAAACCCTTTAAATCACACGCCGATGTGTATTTCGACTTAACAGCCATAAATGAACATAAAACACACATTAACTGGGGCATGAATAGTAGCTTGCCGTTTTTTATGTTTTGGATGAAGAATAGTATGGTCGCGATGATTAAATCCGATTATCGTCGTGGTTTACTACTACTTAAAGATCATATCGAGCTGGGTAAAATCCCCTCAACTGCGACCTTTCATGAGCTAAGCAGTGTTAATGAAATGCCCTACGTTGGTTTACATGGTATATGCGCTATGGACGATATAGCTGATACGATGAAAGAACAATTTTCGTTACTAACACAGGCGACCGCGAGCATGAAACCTACCGAGATGTTCACAGTATGTAATCGCTTAGACGTGAAAGCGGACAGTATGGATTATACAGCCGCTGTGGGAGTGGGTGCTGTGCAAGTGGGTACCGTGACAAAACTGGAATCACCCTTGATTAGAGGCAAACGCGCTGCCTGCAAGGCTATTAAGGTTACGCATGTTGGCCCTTATCGGCATTTGGCTAATGCTTGGTATATGGCGATAACTGAACAACGCCATGGAAAATATAAGTTAGTGAGCAAAGCACCTGCATTTGAGATTTATCGTAACAGTCCAGTTGATACGGATGAAAACGATCTCATCACTGAAATCTATATACCCGTCGCTCCATAACGCGCACAAAATATTACTATGCCTCTATTCACTCATGCAGAGCTTGCTGATGCAGCAAAGTTAGTGCATCAACAAGTGCCTGCAACACCGCAGTATTCATGGCCAACGATTAACAAACGTGCTGGCTGCGAAGTATGGGTCAAGCATGAAAACCATACGCCGACAGGTGCGTTTAAAGTGCGCGGAGGTGTCACGTTTCTGCATTGGCTACAACAAGCGTATCCTGATGTTGCTGGCATTATCACAGCAACTCGTGGCAATCACGGCCAAAGTCAGGCTCGCTCGGCAACGGCAGCTGGGCTTGGATCCAAGATATTAGTGCCTAATGGCAACTCTAAAGAAAAGAATACTGCCATGCGTGCCTTTGGTGCTGAGGTGATAGAGCATGGTAAAGATTTTAATGATGCGGTGGAGGAAGCATTGCGTTTAGCCGATGCTGAAAATCTATTTATGGTGCCGGCATTTCACCCAGAGCTTATTAGAGGTGTGGCGACCTACGCGCTTGAGCTTTTTTCTGCGGTAAAAGAGCTTGACGTGGTTTATGTGCCCATTGGTTGTGGTTCTGGAATCTGTAGTTTGATTACCGCACGCGATGCTATGGGATTAAGTACTCGCATAGTGGGCGTTGTAGCAACAGAGGCACCAGCTGCTAAGCATTCCTTTGAAGCAGGGTATAGGGTCAGCTCTGTATCTGCTAGTACGTTTGCTGATGGTGCCGCGGTGAGAGTACCCGTTGAAGGGGCATTTGAGATTTACTCTAAAGGCGCTGACTCCATCGTTGAAGTATCTGAAGCGCAAATTGCGGAGGCCATGCGCATGATATTTCATGACACCCACAATATCGCCGAAGGTGCGGGGGCGATGGGGCTTGCTGCACTATTACAGGATGAGAATCGCTTTGGCAAACGATCCGCTTTTGTCTTAAGTGGTGGCAATATTGACACTGATATGTTCGCGCAAGTGTTAGCGGGCGGTGTACCAGCTGCGTAGCCACCATGCATATCGCCATAACTGAGTACATTCACATATGGCGATAGCCAAACAATCTTATCCCGAAGTTAAAGGCATCGCGCTGATGTGCGTTGCTATGTTGTCGATTCCGTTGGTCGATGGCATAGCAAAGCATTTGAGCGGGAGTTATTCGCCTCTATACATTAGTTGGGTTCGATATGCTGTGGCTAGCCTGTTGATACTGCCTTTAGGCCTTAAACTATTTGGTAAAAGCGTGTTTCCAAGTGAGAACCTAGGCTCACACGTGCTGCGTACAGTGTTTCTTGTCACAGCGATGACTTTGTTTTTTGTATCGGTTTCTGTCACACCGTTGGCCACCGCGATGAGTGCTTATTTCGTCGGGCCTATTATTGCCAGTTTGCTTGCTGTGCGATTTCTGGGTGAGAGTATGACCATGACAAAGCTGATCGCTTTGTCATTAGGTTTTATTGGAGCCATTGTCGTTATGCGCCCTGGTGGCTCAATGGAGCCCGGTATATTGTTGGCATTGGGAGCGGGTGTTAGCTTTGCTTGTTACATCGTCAGTACACGTAGTGCATCAAAAAATACGTCACCGGTAAAGACATTGGTGTTTCAATGTTTGCTAGGTGCTTTGCTGCTATTGCCACAGGCGGTGTTTGCCTGGTCTGTTCCGCAGATCGAGGATGCACCGTTTTTCCTAGCGATGGGTGCATTGTCAGTGCTAAGTCATTTCCTATCGATTGCAGCATTTAGATATGCGCAGGCATCAACACTGGCTCCACTGGTGTATCTTGAATTATTAAGCGCTGCAGCAATTGGCTATGTGTTCTTCAAGGAAGTGCCCGAATTGCATGTATGGATTGGGGCTGCGATTATTGTTGCCAGTGGCTTGATGCTGCTAAAGAAAACTTAATAATCTGCGCTAAGCAATTAAACCAGCCCGTACAAAACTCGCACCCAACTCCTGGTGCCCTTATGAAAGCTACGTACATTGTATTTTTCATTAGGGGAATGTATTGCATCATCATCTTGCCCAAAACCAATCAGCATACTATCCATATCCAAAATATCTTTTATATGTCCAACGACTGGAATAGAGCCTCCACAGCCTGCGTAGACGGCAGGCTTAGGCCATTCGCTAGATAAGGCCTGATGTGCACGCTCAAATGCAGGTGCATCCACTGGCATGACAGTGGCGCCGGAAGCATCTTTGGATTGATATTCAACAGTGCAATCGGCGGGCAATCGCTCATTTATGAATTTGAATAAGGCTTTGCGTATCTTTTGTGGGTCTTGCTCGCCTACTAATCGAAAGCTAACTTTCGCCATTGCTTGGGATGGTAGTACTGTCTTAAAGCCTTCACCCGAATAACCGCCGGTGATTCCGTTTACGTCACAAGTTGGGCGCGACCAGATTTGCTCAAGCACGGAGTAACCTTGCTCTCCGGCCGGTACTGATAAGCCCACCTCACCAAGGAATGCTTTTTCGTCGTGCTGTAGAGCCAACCACTGTTGTTTAATTGGTTCGGGTAGTTCTTCAACGCCTTCGTAGAACCCTTCAAGCGTTACTCTGCCAGTATCGTCGTGTAAGTCAGCCAATATCTTGCAAAGCACGCGGATGGGATTCATTGACGGGCCACCGTACATACCGGAATGCAGATCTTTGTTTGGGCCAGTTATGGTTATTTGCTCAGCAACCATACCTCGCAGCCTTGTCGATATGGCAGGGGTGTCGTTATCCCACATGCCGGTATCGCACACCAAGGCAATATCGGCTTTAAGCTTGTCAATATTGTCTTTCATAAATGGGATTAGTGAGGGCGAACCGCTTTCCTCCTCGCCTTCAAAAAACACCGTTACATTAATCGGCAATTGGCCATCAGCATTCATGATTGCTCTACAGGCTTCAACGAAGGTCATCAGCTGGCCTTTATCGTCTGCTGCCCCCCGGCCACGAATGACATCACCTGCCGCGGTGGATTCAATTGAAGGTCCGAATGGAGGTTTGTCCCATAGATCGAGTGGATCAACTGGTTGCACATCGTAGTGCCCGTAAAACAGCACATGTGGAGCCTTAGCATCGGAGTGCAAATGACCGACCACCATGGGATGACCGGGTGTGGTCATTACCTCGGCATCAAACCCAATGTCCTTTAGCTCGGCTTGCAACCAGTTGGCAGCCTCTATGCAGTTAGCCTTATAGCTTGGGTCAGTGGAAATACTTTCGATCTTTAAAAATTCTAGCAATCGATTAAGTGCCTCAGGTATAGCCTGATCGACGGCATCAAGTATGGAATCCAGATGTGACATGGGTGAGTAGCGTCTTGTTTAATTGCCTGAATGATAACCTAAAGTTCGAAACTGAATTCAATGGTGATGTCAGCGCCTACGTATGCTTCATCGGGCTGAGCACTCACGCCGAGTTTGTAGTCAAACCGGTTAATAATGAATTGCCCGCTGGCCACATTTTTGCCATCCAGCTCGGTAATGCTCATGGGGAATTCGATATTGTATGATATGTTTTTGATTGCCATGGCACCTTTTACAAGGTAGCCATCAGCCGTTTTAGTTATAGACTCCGACACAAAGGTCGCTATTGGGTGTTGCGCATCATCAAGCCAATCAGCATCGGGCAGAGAGCCATTTACTTGGTAGTTATCAGTAAATACACTGGCGGTGTTAACTTCGGCGATGAGGCTGCTACCATCTGGATTGTTGTCGTCCAGCGTGAGCGTAATGGTTGACTCGTTAAATTGGCCCGGTGTTGCTTCACCAGTGACTATGGTATTAAAACTTATATTGCTATTGTTGGCGGTAACAACCACAGCAGGCGCTTGTTTTGAATTAGCGATTAATGCAAAGCCGCCTGCTGTCATCGAGATAGCTGCAAGTACCGCCACAAACTTAGGCTTAAATGAACGCGATTGCCAATCGGGTGCCATACGGCGTAGTACATCATCCTTGTTAATGATGTGATGCTTAAGCGCGGCACCTACGTGCATAATTATGAGTAATATCATCGCGCCACTGGCGTATGCGTGGATTGTATGAAACAGCTGGCTTAATTCCTTTTCTTGCAGCTGCTGCGCGCCTGGCACATGTGGCCACTTAATCGCGCCGAATAGAATTGTGTCGATATTTAATGGCGATGCTGACACCATTAACCAACCAGACAAAGGCATTGTTAACATCAATGTGTACAGCAGTATGTGTGTACTTTTAGCAGCGAGCTTCTCCCACTTGGGTGCGTTGGCTGGGTGCGCCGGGGGCGTGTAAGTCATACGCCAAATGAGCCTGACAAAAATCAACAGTAGTGCAATCACGCCAAATGACTTATGCAATTGCACAAGGACGAACTTTTGTGGATCATCGTCCTCAAGCATGTGCATATACTTGCCCAACATGAGCAGGCCGATGAGCAGTAGTGCGATCAGCCAATGAAGGATCACCGCAGCGTCGTTATAGCGGATTGGCGTTCGGTTAGATTGACTCATCGGTACTCCATACCACTCAAAAATTCCGGGATTGATATCCATTTAACATAATATTGGAAAACGAGATTATGGCGCATAACGTATTTCCACCGAATGCGCCATTTGACGCCCAATATAAAGGTACCCTAAAAGTGACGAACAGTTTGTTTTGGTGTGACTAGAAGTATCGTATCGATTTTTATTCAAGCGATAGACGGAAACATTTGTTTGAGGATTTTTTCCAGGCAGATTCGTCAACTACGCGTCAGTATGGCGGCATCGGTTTAGGCTTTGCGATAAGCCTGAGGGGGACTTTAAAGCCTGAAGGGTATAAATGGCGCGCCCGGAAGGACTCGAACCTCCGACCACCTGGTTCGAAGCCAGGTACTCTATCCAACTGAGCTACGGGCGCATCCTGGTGACAGTCAAGCTTGTCACGGTTTCCAACTAACGTCGCTGCGCGACGTACCCGGAAGGACTAATCGAAATCGCTTGGGCGATTCCGACCCTTTCAGGGTTGCACGGCTAAAGCCGCTTGTAGAAAGTTGCTTTCGCAACTTTTCGAACCACCGACCACCTGGTTCGAAGCCAGGTACCCAAAGTGCAATAGCGCCCAACTGAGCTACGGGCGCATCCTGGTGACAGTCAAGATTGTCACAGTTTCCAACTAACGTCGCTGCGCGACGTACCCGGAAGGACTAATCGAAATCGCTTGGGCGATTCCGACCCTTTCAGGGCTGCACGGCTAAAGCCGCTTGTAGAAAGTTGCTTTCGCAACTTTTCGAACCACCGACCACCTGGTTCGAAGCCAGGTACCCAAAGTGCAATAACGCCCAACTGAGCTACGGGCGCTATAATCTACAGGTACAGTATAATGGTTTGGCTCGTAGCCCGCGAGCTAGAATTGCAATTAATTTTTGACAGCTTATGGGACGTTATAGAGCGCCTTTACCCCGATCATCAAAGTATATCACTCGCGCAGGCTTTGAGCGTCTATCGGCGGAGCTGAAGGATATATGGGTGCGGCGAGCTGTGGTGACTGAGCATTTGGCCGCAGCAGCTGCTGAGGGGGATCGTTCCGAGAATGCCGAGTACATCTATCGCAAAAAGGAGCTGGCTGGATTGGATCGGCGAATTCGGTATTTGCAGAAGCGGTTGCCTGATTTGAAGGTGGTCGATCGTCGAGCGGATAACAAACAAGTGTTTTTTGGTGCGTGCGTAGAGCTTGAGAAGGACGGTGGTGAGGAGTTGATCATCAATATTGTTGGGGCCGATGAAATAGATGCGTCCCTTAACAGGGTCAGTATTGATTCTCCCTTAGCACTAGCGCTGATGAAAAAGACGATTGACGATGAAGTCACAATTGAGGTCGCGGGTAAGCGTATGACGTACTGTGTGATTGGGATTAGCTATCCCTGATTTTCCTCAAATTTTGTTCGCGTTATTAATGGTGTGGGCATTGAACTTGGCGATGAAAAGCTCGGCCTGTATTAGGCACTCCACATTTGCGGAAACGAATCATGATGCATCTCATCACCGTGTTGCAACTCTACTTCAGGATACGGAGGAGATGTTTTCCATGCGCGTTTAGCAAATCGCGCATCGTCTCCGAGCCATCGAGTTGAAAACGCTCGGCGTCGGCTTTTTAATCCGGCCGTAGGTGGCGCTCCGTGTAGGGTGCGCATGTGAAACACAATGCAGTCGCCTAATTCTAAATCCCATGAATTGATAGTGTGTTCTGCACGGTTGTTTTCAATATCGGGGATTGTCTCAAAACCCTCTATGCCGTCAGCATAGTTTTCGCTGGTGAGAAAGAATTTGGGATAATAGAGAGTGCCGGTGTTGTGCGAACCCGTCACAAACTCAGGACACACACTTTTTGGAACAACATCAAGTGGCAACCAGATTGAGCACAGTTGATGACCGTCTACGCCATAGTAGGGTAAGTCATGATGCCACGGCGTTGACTCGCGGGTGCCTGGCTCTTTAACCAAGACATGCTCATGATAGATTCTCGCCGAACGCGATTGAGTAATGCGCGCTGCTAACTCAGCTGCCGGTGACTGCCGTACAAAATCGCGATATTCCTCAATGCGTTGCCAGTTACAGTAATCATCGTAAAAACCACCCGGGCTGTTTTCGTCGGTATACACGGTGTTGTATGGGCCAGGATAGTTAAAGTTTTTTTCAACGCCTTTGGCCAAGCTCTCAAGCCAATATGTATCGAATACGCCACGCAAACAAATGACGCCGTCTTTTTCAAATTGATCAATTTGTTGCTGCGTAATCATAGTTGGCCATACACTTGGTTGAATCAAGATTAATTTTAACGCGGAAAAGCCGGTTGTTTCCAGTGTTTATAAGGGTAAATCTGCGTAAGGAATCGGTGGAATCCTTGATTTGCCATTGGGATTGGGCCGCAATGCGAAGTTAAATGAGCCTCTCATTCAGTTCTCGGCTGTAGCTCTGCCGACCATGCCTACAGACTGGCTTGATAGTTAGTGTTGTTATTGCCTGTTCATCACAACCATGTAACATAGAGTTGGCTTATGATTAACGAGAATGGTGTTGAGCAAATGGAATCGAATTGATGGGGATAAATAAGCGAGTTACCCTTGTGACAGGTGCTGCACGCGGTATTGGCTTAGCCACAAGCAAATTGTTTCTGGCCGAAGGTGCGTTCGTTGTAATGGTGGACATCGACAAGGAAGAGCTGATCAAGGCAACAAGTGGTTTAAAGGGCGTGCAGGCCATACACTGTGATGTCTCTGACCCTGATGCAGTTGCAAGCATGATGACCAAAGCTCAGTCAAAATTTGATGGAATTGACTGTTTGGTTAATAACGCAGGCGTTGCTGATTTCGGCCCTATTGAGCAAACAACATTTGAGGCGTGGCGACGGGTCATGGCCACTAATTTAGACGGGGTATTTCTTTGTTCCCAAGCAGCTACTCCTGCATTAAAACGTAACAAGGGATGCATAGTTAACATTGCTAGTATCTCTGGTCTTCGTGCATCAACCTTGCGCACAGCTTATGGCACATCAAAAGCCGCGGTTATCCATCTCACCCAGCAACAGGCGGCAGAGCTTGGTGAATTTGGTATAAGAGCCAATTGCGTAGCACCTGGGCCTGTGAGAACAAAGCTAGCAATGGCGGTACACACGCAGGACATCATTGATGCTTATCACGATGCAATTCCGCTTAATCGATATGGGTCTGAGAATGAAATTGCCGAGGCTATTGTGTTTCTGTGCTCAAGAAAAGCTAGCTATATAACTGGTCAAGTAATCGCTGCGGATGGCGGCTTTGAGAGTACGGGGATTGGGCTACCCGCGTTACGTACTTAGTTTGTAGTCGTCCTCGAGAACCACGTACCCATTGGGTACGTGGGCCAGGATGCCCTTGGGGGTGAATGACGCATAAGCACAACAGAAACTAACAACAGTAGCCAATAACCTATCGCGCCAGAGCCTTTTTTAGTTTTAGCGATTGTCCAATCAAAAGTTCGTTCACTACTATCAATTCCATCGCTCACATTCACTACTACAGTAAAGTCACCATCTTCAGTGGCTTTGCCTGTGAATGTTCCGTCCGTAGATAAAACAATACCTGAGGGCAGCCCAGTTGCGGTAAACGTCAGTGCGTCATTATCAGCATCGCTTGCATGAGCATGCCAATCAACTGGCTTGCCGCGACGATGGTTTTGGGCATCGATAGGGTCTAATTGCGGTGCCTGATTAGCTTGTCCGTTAAGCCCAGGTGATGATGTGTGAATATTGGTAGGCTCAATTAAGAAGCCATCCCAATGGGAATGCATATGGCGTTGATCCTCGCTGCGAGGTACATGATGAAAACTGACTCGGTGCCAAACAACTAAATCTTGATTCACTAACGATTCATTATCGACGTATTCCAATACATGGTTTTTACAGTCAGGATTAAAGCGTGCATTCTGGCTTGCGTATCGTTCGCAGTCTTTTGCTACTGTGATAAAGAAATCAAACTCGGTATAGGGCTCGGTTTCCTCACGCACCAGTCGATGGCCAAATCGAGTGGGCTCGATTATGTAGCCGCGGCTTTTATTAACGGGTTCTCCAGCAGCCGGGTTATCCAAGATGTGCCAAGCCGTGGCTGATTGAGGGTCGATCTGTAGTGCAGCCTCGATAGTGAATAGCGCTGATTGCTGCCGTCGAATACCATCTTTGTCAAATTGGAATTGGCTCTGGGCAACAACGTCATCAGTAGCGTGCTCGCCTAAATCAAAATCCAGATGCCAATAGTAGTTATGCGTATGCGATAGCCATAGCGTGTCAGGATCGCCTTGAAGCACTCGACCAAAGGGTAGGGTTAGTGAGCTAGAACTGCGCTGTAATGCACCGGATGCACCAATCTGAGGTTCGATAGCGCCGTCGTCATAGAACAACCAACTGATGATGTACGCGTAGGAGCCCACCTGCGATACTGAAAATAGATTTAAGCTGTGCGCACTACTAGCGCGATTGCGCATGCGGAAATTATCATCACCCGTAGCGAGCCACGCACACGCGGCGGGACGGGTTTGCGAAATAAGTAGCTCACCTATCGGACAGTCCTCAGGTGTTAGGTCAACTAAATAACCGCCGCCAAGGCCGTACTGTGTGATGTCGTTATAAGTAACGTCACTATCATCGTAAGCAACATGCAGTTGACTTAGCCGAGCTTCGCTAAGCACTAGGCTGGCTTCACCTTCAGGTGGTGTGTAGTAGATGTCGCTGAGTACGAGATTTTCTCGTATCCGAGACTCCCAGCAGAGATCCCACTGGGCACCGTTTTCAAATTCTTGGGTGATGAGCTCACCGCTATCGCAATCCAGTTGCTCAGCTGCAACGTTAAACGCAAGGTTCAACAGCAGAAATAAAAATAGTGTCAGTTGTTTTAGCATAGTGACAGCAGCGATTAATCCAATGCTTCAAACGGAGAGCTGGATGTCCAGTCAAATGGCAGCAACTCAAAATTGGTATGTAAGCTTGTGATCACAGGATTGTCTTCAGTGCGTGGGCGATAGATCCGCGACTGGCTGTACCATAACACCGGTGCCCTACCACTGAGCGTTTCACCACTTAAGTACGCATCCAGAGTACCTTCGCAAGAGGCAGCCTGATTATCGGCAGCCAGTTGCTCACAATTTTTGAATGCCGTGATCGCCAAATCAAATTTGGCCCAGTTAAACGTGCTGCTTGCCATCTGATAACCGCTATTTTGTGGGTCGAGATAGTAACCGGATCCGGTTTCATCTAATACCCGCCAGCCACGAAAATCATCTCGTGCCACTAATGCGAACGATTCGGTTGTTATGGGTTTGATCTGCATAGCTCGGCGATTGCCTGCGTTTCTATTAAGCGGAAAATCCAGCTGTTCAACCCGGTCGTCAGTGCCATCACCATTTAACGCAAATGCCATGCGCCAGCTGGTTTGTAATGTGGCTGAGCCATCAGTGGATGTTTTGCTATTGCGGCGTAAGCCCGACATGCTGACGGACGGTATAATTCGCCCATCTTCAGTTAATCGTACATTGCTACGCCAGATTAATGATTCATGCGCTGATACTGCAAATACGTCAATCGCTCCGCCTTGCAGCGCTCGGCGCGTACCGTATTTGGCTAACACCGGCAGTGGCCGAATAATTGAACATAGTGTTTGTGTATCGCTTTGTATATGCAAGGTGCCGTCACAGGTTTTGCTATTCAGCGGCACCAGACTATGCTGGCTGGATTGACCAAGCAGCAAGTCAACATCTGATCGGTCGTGGTGCATCATTAAAATTTGTGCCAGATGTAATGCTTGCAACACTTGGCGTGAGGAATCACCCGGTGCGAAATAATGCATGTCGGTCAGTGACAGACCATGTTCGTTATTCACATCAGCGCAGATACGCCAATTGGCACCAGAGGCAAATGTATGGTTAATCTCCACACAGTCTTGCGCCGCCGCGCTGGAGCTCATCAGGTAGCACGCCAACAACATGTTGCTGATTCTGATCACCGTAAGGTGTCCTGTAATCGCTGCACATCACCGCTGCTTAGCAACACGAGTGGTTCGACACTGGAGACGGTTAAGGTGGCATCCACTAGTGCAAACAGCACACAACGCTGCGTGCTACACGGGTGATGAGTTAAAGTGGGTTCGTAGATGCTGGCTTTAACATCAAAGCTAGAAAGATCAGTGATGGGTGTTAGCAATTGTTGTGTGCGTTCTTGATTGATATCAAGCAACAATGACGCACTAGCATTGAGCTGGGCAGTGGCGTAAAGTATTTCATCAGTGCTTAGCGGTAAATGGACAGAGTTAATGAGCTGTTCGCGTATCACTTGCTTGCTGTTCACATCAACCACGAGTAAACGGCTTTTTAATTGTGTGTGGTCGTACTGATAGATTCTGGCAAGCCGTGTTGCGTCAGCATGTTTTTTCCAATCGGCTTCGATTGACAGAGTTTGTAAACCAAGTGGATGGGCCGAGCCTTTAGTTGCGACTTGAGTTACAACTTTAGCCGCTAATGATGAGCGCAATGTGGGAGGCCACGGTGTCGCATCTGCAAGGCTTGCAGCAATGGCATGTTCAGTTTGCGATAGCTCGCCGGAGATGGCCAGCAATGGTAGCTGACAAAGCAGGATCATCCCTGAAAACAAATATGCTGCTCGGTTATACTGTGGCGCTCGCATTTGACTGCCTAGAAGGTGATCTGTGACACTATATCGATAGTGTGACATTTTAACCGTTAGGGGTTTCGCAAGTTTGTCAACAAACGGAATATTGCCCGAAATGATCGCATATTTTGGCTACGGTTCACTGGTGAACCGAAACACACGCCCACCGCTCGAAGACGCTTTCAAGGCACGCTTATCAGGATGGGAGCGGCACTGGGCTCATCGCGTCGCAGATGATGCCACTGATCGCCACTGCACCTCTTTAAGCGCTCGGCCAGCCGCTGATGCCGCAACGTCCATTGATGGGGTAGTAGTGCTGATGGAGCAGAGCGAACTGCCTACCTTGGATCAACGCGAATCAGGCTACTTTCGGCAATCCGTGCCAATCTGTGCTTTTGAAATTGAAACAGCACTACCCGTTAAAGAGGTGGCCATTTATCGATCACTGCCAGAAAACTTGGCTCCAGCGAATGAGAATTTCCCTATTTTGCAATCTTATATTGACTGTGTGATGGCGGGGTATGAGCAGTTATTTGATGAGGCCGGGCTGCATGAATTTATGCGCACCACCGTTGGCTGGAGTGGCGACACGCTAAATGATCGAATCAAGCCACATTATCCTCGCGCCGTTTCCTTGTCACGTGAGCAACTCGTTCGGTTTGAACTGCTTATAAAGCAATACCGCTGACGCGCCACTTTGGCGGTATAATTTAGCCATGAAAATACAAGATTACTACCAATTGGACGGTGAGCAGCTGCAGTTTACTGAGACACAGGCGAGCCAGTTTGCTAAATCAATTGCGGGTGATTTCAACCCACTGCATGATGTTGGCGGCAAGCGATTTTGTGTCCCAGGAGATCTGCTGTTTTCGGTATTGTTAAATCGATACGGTGTGTTTAGCTCGATGCAAATGAAGTTTGAAGGAATGTTGTCTGCCGATGTGCCAGTGCTATTGCCTGAAACCATCGAAACAAATTTGACGTTAAAAGATGCGACCGGCAAAGCGTATCTTGAGGTCACATCCAGTGGCGATCGTGTGACTGATCCACAAGCTATCGCAACACTTACGCAAGAATATGTCCAATTCTCTGGCAAAACATTTCCGGACATTCTTGTTGAGCTAATGCGCAAAGAAGGCGTAATGATCAACCCCACCAGGCCATTGGTGATCTATACCGATATGGCCTTGGAATTGAGCACTACAGAATTGCTTGCACCAAAGCTGAAGCTTGCAGATACATCGTTAATTGTGGAGGGTAAAAAAGGCAAGGCAACATTGCGATTTGATCTTCACGACAATGGCGAACTTGTCGGCCGAGGAGAAAAAAACATGGTGCTTGGTAGCTTACGTGAATTTGACGAAGAGACAATGGGCAGCATTGTTGAGCAGTACCAACAATGGCAACAAGAGTACCGTGGAGTAGGCGCTTGATTTGTAATCACGATACAACTGTTTTGGTTACCGGGGGTGCATCTGGATTGGGTGCAGCCACAGCCTCGCACTTTTGTGAGCTTGGCTGCATGGTTATCGTAACCGACTTGCCATCAGAGGACGCAGCGGAACGCGTTGCAACAATGGGCGCAGAGTTTTTACCAACCGATGTTAGCCAAAGTGATCAAGTTCAGGATTTGGTTGCCACGCTGGTTAAGGTAAAATGTATTCCACGCGTATTGGTAAATTGTGCGGGCATCGCACCTGCCAGCAGAACAGTTACCCGAGAAGGTCCCCATGATGCTGCTGTATTTGAAAAAACAATTTCGGTTAATTTGATCGGCTCGTATCTTATGGCCTCCAATATTGCCAACGCTATGACCGCGCTCGATCCGCTAGAAGATAACGAACGAGGCGTGATTATCAACACTGCTTCAGTGGCCGCCTATGACGGGCAAATTGGGCAATGTGCCTATGCTGCATCCAAAGCCGGTATCGCGGGCATGACGTTGCCAATGGCTCGCGATCTTGCTTCGCTAGGTATAAGGGCATGCGCGATAGCGCCAGGGATATTCGCAACCCCGATGGTGACATCCATGCCTGAAGAAGTTCAGGACGCCTTGGCCGCTCAAGTGCCGTTCCCTAAGCGCTTAGGCGCACCAGATGAGTACGCGTCACTGGTTCAGCACATAGCGGAAAATCGTATGCTTAATGGTGAGGTTATCCGCCTTGATGGTGCGATACGCATGGGCCCGAAATAACCTCTCTTAAGCAATAACTGGTAGTCTATTCACAGCACAGGATGTGCGTAACACTCTAACTTCAAGGCTCAACTATGAAACACACGGACGCGTTAGATATCCTACAAACCATTTACGGTTACCCCAACTTTCGAGGCGCTCAAGCCGATATTATCGATACGATAATAGACGGGGGTGATGCCTTGGCACTCATGCCAACGGGCGGTGGTAAATCAATTTGTTATCAGATCCCCTCCTTAGTTAGGCGCGGCACGGGCATTGTTGTGTCCCCACTAATCGCCCTAATGCAAGATCAGGTTGATGCTTTGCGGGCATTAAATCTAAACGCTGCTTTTATTAACTCCACACTTAGCCGCGAAGCCATTGCAGATACTGAAACGGCCTTACTCGCTGGTGATATCGATCTACTCTACGTAGCGCCTGAGCGCTTGTTGATGCCTTCAATGCTGACGTTGCTTGATAGGGCCGAGATTGCCTTATTTGCCATAGACGAGGCTCACTGCGTATCTCAATGGGGGCATGATTTCCGGCCAGAGTATATGGGTTTGTCAGCATTGCAGGAGCGCTTTCCCGATATCCCTCGAATCGCACTAACCGCGACCGCTGACCAACGTACTCGAGATGAGATTGTAAACAATCTGGGCTTACAAGGTGCGAAGAAATTTATTGCAGGTTTTGATCGTCCTAATATCTGTTACGCATTAGCAGAAGCCAGAAACGTAAAAGATCAACTTTGGGAATTTTTAAATTCCCAACACACTGAGAGCGCGGGCATAGTGTATTGCCAATCACGTAAAAAAGTTGAAGACGTCGCTAAATGGTTGTGTGAACAAGGCCGTGATGCTGTTCCTTATCACGCCGGTATGCCAGCTCAGGATCGCCAGCGCAATCAGACGCATTTTTTACGCAACGACAGCGTGATAGTGGTGGCCACCATCGCGTTTGGTATGGGTATAGACAAACCCGATGTTCGCTTTGTCGCTCACCTTAATTTACCTAAAAGCGTTGAGGCCTATTATCAAGAAACGGGTAGAGCTGGGCGCGATGGTCAGCCTTCGGACGCGTGGTTGGTTTACGGTCTGCAAGATGTGATAAACCTGCGCAACATGATGGCTGAGTCCAACGCGGACGAACAACACAAACGAGTTGAGCATCACAAACTTGAGTACATGCTGAGCTTGGCGGAGCAAGACGTTTGTCGCCGAAAAGCGTTACTAGAATATTTTGACGACCCCAATGAAGTGGTGTGCGGTAATTGCGATAACTGCTTAATCCCACCAGAAACCTGGGATGCAACTGAAGCTGCCCGAAAGGCGTTGTCCTGTACCTATCGTACCGGGCAACGCTTTGGTGTTAATTACTTAGTGGATGTTTTGTTGGGCAAAGCCAATGATCGAATCCTGAGTAATGATCATCAATCACAATCGACATTTGGCATTGGCAAGGATCTAAACAGCACGCAATGGCGTAGTTTATTCCGACAGCTAATCGCGAAAGGTTTTTTAACGGTTGATGTAGGCGGGCATGGTTCGATTAGCCTGACCGATTCTGCACGGCCATTACTGCGCGGCGAGCAAATATTGAAGGTACGTGTTAGCTCAAGCCAGCCAGCTTCGAGTTCGCGCAGCAGAGTAAAACAATCAGCGCCAACCATACAATCAGCTGATCAGCCATTATGGGATGAGCTCAGAGCGTTACGTAAAGAGTTAGCGGAAACAGCGGGTGTCCCAGCCTACGTGGTGTTTAGCGATAAAACTCTGTCTGAGATGGTAGACAAACGCCCACTTAACGAATTAGAGATGTCAAAGGTATCGGGTGTTGGGCAACACAAGTTAGATCATTATGGTGATGCGTTTCTTGATGTGATGAAACATTTTGCCGCCGTAACTGAATAGAGAGCTGGTGCAACTCGTTATTCGTAAATTAGTGCAGGTATTCCAGGTTATCGCGTTTGGAGTAACGCACTTCGCGATCAAGCAGTTCACCTGATAACGCGTACTGTTCCCAACCAATCTGACGGCGGTAGGGTGGATTGTCGTCCTGATTAATCCATGCACGGAATCGAGACACCAGCTTTTGGTCGCAATCACGCTCGTCATACCATATGGTTTCGTACATAGTGCCACCTTTGCCAATTTTGTCGTGGCTTTGCAGCTTGAGCGTATGGCCTGTTTTCAGGTCGAAACGTTGAATGATTTCTTTTGGTTCACGCATAGTGCCGGCCGTTGCAGAAACTAACATTAGTTTAAGCTCGCCGAGCGCGTGTATGGTTTGAGCTTGATCACAAATAAGCAACAAACTGTAGTGTGTTGATTCACTGAATTAGATCTCTTTGGGTTTGGCAAAGCCAAACATGCTGAGGCGCTCCTTGCGTAGTAGCCAGTTATCAACCGCATAGTGCACAACAATGCTTACCGCCACACAAAATACAATCGAAATTAGGACAAATAGCAACGATGCGTGGCTGTTGTCTTCTAACATTGGCGGTAAGGTTTTACGCATAACACCAAAGCTGAATATGTGGCTTAAATACAAGGCGTAGGAAGAATCACCTAGCATTAGAAAAAAGCGGTTCGCGCCTGTTTTTAAGTAAGTGCAGCCAGTGACAACAAAAAATGCAGGCACTCCGAATTCAAAAAAACGCGGCAAGTTTAGTTGCATAAATATGACGACGAAACCACCAACAATACAAAGCGCTGCCGCCCATTGAGGAATGCTATAGCCATTTTTCCACATTTGTGCCAATAACATTCCGAGAACAAACTCGAACACAATGCCATTTTTATAGAACTCACCAATGGCTGATGAGCTGTCGATTAGATGAGACAGTGTAAATACAACGGTTATTGCTGTTGCAATAAATAATATGCGGTAAGCCTGCGATATAGATAATGAGATGGCAAACAGTAAGTAAAAATACATCTCATAATTTAATGACCAGCCAGGTGCAACGATGGGCCATATCACCGCCGAGTTCGCAATGCTGTAACCGGGGATAAAAAATAAGCTGGTGGCAAACGCTTGCCAGTTAAACACGGATGTTTTAAATACGGATGGTGCGGCCAAAAGGATTGCAGCCATAAGCAGTGTAAAAAACCAATACAGTGGAACAACACGTTTAATTCGATTATTAAAAAAGTCTTTTGGCGTATCGGAAGGCTTGGATATGTAAACCATGATGAAGCCAGAGATGATGAAAAATATATCAACGCCAAAGCTTCCCCATTCAGCCAGGTGTGGGCGATATGCATCCACCTGGATAACAGAATGGCTGTACACAACCGCTAGAGCCGCTACAGCTCGCAAGTATTGTAGTGCATGCAATCTCATGGTCGTCAGGCGCCTCAGTTGCTAACGGCGCTTAATAGGGCTTGATAGTATCGCGAGCCCATTTCCCTAAGCGCTTGAGGACCAAAATGTATGCACGTCGTGTTGCCACAGGGGTATCCATTTGCAGGTACTAGATCATCGTGGTTTGAGAACGCCGCGTGCGATACTTGCAGAGCGATGTTGCGATGAACCGAATCAATGATTAGTTTTTCTTCGCTAAATACAGAAAGATCATTGCGCTCGTCAACGCCTTTTGACATGCTGCCAACAATAAAAGGGATATTGGCATCTGAACGGCGCAAATCAGCGCCACGTGCATCTGGCGTGATGCGAAGCCTGAATTCTTGCGCTAAACTTACCATATTGGCCGCATAAGAATCCGCACAACGTTCGTTAGCGTCCGACTCGCCCTGGTGCCATAAGATGCCACGCAGCACACCTCCGGTTTCGTTAATCGTCATATTGGTGCGAGTGACAGCGCGCTCGAACATCCAGTCATTACCCAAGTTACTGTCGGCGGTTGATTGTGCGTTCCACTGTCCGATCGGGCCATCTGTATTATCACAAAATGCGCTACCTGACCACGCAGCGGGTACAAGTACAATATCGGCTGTGGTGTTAGGAAGAGCTGCTTTTGCAAAGCTTAGCCCTAGCCCGATGTAACTTAAGTTTTTACTGCTAGTGTTGGATGCATCAAGTGGTATATGCAGTGGGTCTTCAGCTTGAACAATAACGGGTGCAATGGCGTTCTTGGATTCTGATGTGAAATCCTCGCGCGTTGTAAAGATAGTAAATTGATCGTTCTTGGATGTATTCAGCTGTTTGATTCTGGGGTTAGGCTCATCCTCGCCACCTGCAAATGATTGCTTGGTGCCATCGCCACTAAAACCGATCATATTGCTTTGCCCTGCTAATAGGTATATATCTGGTGCATTAGTGGGCTCAGTCGGAATTGCGATAGTTATTTTAGTACTGACTGTACCGTCAGTAGCAATTACGTCGATTGATTTAGTGTGTGCCTGTATGGGTAAGTCAGCAATAGCGAGGCTGACATTTAACGTAGTATTGTCGTTATCTGGTGTGAGCTCGTTAGTATCGAAGCTGGCCAATAGCAGCTGATCGCTTGTCTCTACCCTTAAAGTGAGCGGCGCTGAGTGATCATTCATTCTGGTGATAGTCACAGGCAAAGTAATACCTGTAGGGTCGCCTTCTTGCACGGCATCAGTTGGCGCCGTAGCTGCAATCAAAAACTGTCCGTTGTTTGTCGATTTATTACCGCTGCAGCCTCCTAGCAGCAAGGCGGGCAAGGTAAGAAGCAACAAGATCGAGTTGCGGTTTAAACGTTTCATGGTTTACCGGGCAATTGCCGTGGGGAACAGAGTAGTTTATCGACCAAATAATCGATATGATTTGGCCAGTCTCGCCTTGTACCTAGATATCGGGACACACTCAACGAATCGACTGAGACAGGGTTCACAGATCGCTAAAGGATAGCTTATCGTTGCTGTATAGCTCGTAGCTTCTCAGCATATCGTGTACCCATTTCTCTATAGGATTCTGCCCCATAGTGAACGCAGCCATCACCGCAATCGTAAGCTGGCGGGATCAAGTCGTCTGTGAGTACTACGTCCGAGAAAGGAATATTGCTGCCAACTGTGCGTAGAGCATCGTCCACCTGCTGTTTCAAATCAGGGAAAGCGCCAACTGCTGCGCTCATAGTGCCAACAACTAGTGGGATATTGACGGTAGGGCCACGGCCGGATGGGCCTCTGGCATCAACAGTTGCGTTAGTTCTAATTGATGCGACAAACGCTTGCAGATTGCTTGTGTAGGCTGCAGCGCAGGCGGCATCGTCAGAATCGCCTTCACCTTGGTGCCACAGAATACCGCGGAGTATTCCATCGGTTTCGCTTAACACTAGATTTAGGCGTGCCAGAGCTCTGTCGTGAAGCAATGTGCCAGTGAAGGCTGAGCTGGTGGGTGGTGCTACTGGCAGCCAGCCCAAGCCCTCGACTAAATTGGTTTCTCGTCGGCAGAACCCAGTGTCAGACCAGGCGGCGGGTACCAGGTAGATATCGGCTGTTGTGTTGGGCAAGCTCTCTTTCGCAAACTTCAAGCCGAGGCCAATTTTGCTGCCCATTTTGTCTTGAATAAGCGTATCGAACCCTTCATGCAATGGGTCGACGGCGGGCGTGTACCGCGGGTCCGGCACGGCAATTTGAGCAGGATCAGTAAAGTCGCCAGCGGTTTTGAAATGTTCTTGATCGTTGCCGGTCACGTTAAGCTGAAAGATGCGGCTGTTAACGGCATCCAGTTGACCAGCTGCACTTTTTTTGGAGCCATCTTCACTAAACCCCACCATATTGCTTTGTCCGGCGAGCAAATAGATGTCAGGCCGGTCTGTCGGTGTGATGTCCAGTGTTACTGTGGATTGCACCGGTGCGTTTGTACCATCGGAGGCGACTATACGAATTTGGCGTTGATTGGGCACAGGAGGAAGCGGCGCTACGCCAATATCCAACATTAACAGCATGGCAGTGCTATTTTCGTTGCTTGTTAATTGCTCGTCTTGGAACTCCCAGCGCAGGTTTTTCGCATCGGCCCCGTTGAGGGTTTCCGCCTCCAGATTGATGGGCAGCGTGTGGCCCGAATCTCGAGCAATACTTAACGATATAGACGCGGCACCTGCGCCTTCGGATACAGACACGGCACTTGTGCCCAGGCTAAGCGTAAAGACACCATTGCTGTCAGGAGGGGGAGCCACCGACTTGGGTGAGTCGCTACAAGCAGCCAGAGACAGTGCCAGAACAAGGAGTATGGCGGTTAGTGCAGTGCGTGACACGAATTTTGAGCCCTTGCGTAAATAAGTCGTCGGAGTTTATCAGACGGGCTACCTTTTGCTGTGAGTTAACCCCGATAACTAACTGCATTTTAACCGTTTGTTGTCGACGATCTAGTCGTTCTGAGAACTTGCTGGCATGGTAAAATTACCAAATTGGTCACAAACTAAATAAGAGCAAAACCAATATGTTAACAATTCGCCTGATGGTAACGATGGCCATTCTTTGGTTATTGTTGTCTGGCCTGTTCAAAACTCAACTGCTGCTGCTGGGTGGCGTCTCGGTGTTGCTGGTTGGCTGGTTGGCTGTCAAGATGCGTGTGCTTCGGCATCGCGGCCAGCCTATTTACTTCCGTTTTTTGCATATTTTTGAATATTGGGCTTGGTTGGGCTGGCAAATTCTATTGTCTAATATCGATGTAACCAAACGAATTCTTACGCCGGACATGCCGATTAAACCCACTCTGCGCCGGGTCACCGCTACGCCGGACACCGAGCTTGGTCGTGTCATCTATGCAAATTCAATAACGCTCACACCCGGTACCACTGCAATTAATTTTACGCCCGAGGATGAGATCCTGGTGCATGCGTTGCACGAAGATAGCCTCCACGAACTTGAAACTGGTGAGATGGCAGCACATATCCGCGATGTAGAACCGCACTTTGAAGCAGAGCCCTTGCCTCCGCAGATGCCGCCTGAGGTACCGCATAACAAAGAGGGCCCAAGCTAATGTTTACTGCAGCAACCTTAGCGTTACTCGTAACAATGATAATGACCTTGTTCCGAGCATTGCTTGGCCCAACTATTTTCGATCGTTTGTTAGCAGTTAATTCATTTGGGACGAAAATCGTATTGTTAATTGCTGTATATGGGTTTCTCACTAAACGACCCGAGTTTCTGGATATCGCGCTGGTGTATGCCTTGATTAATTACATCGGCACAATTGCTGTGCTCAAATTTTTTGAGTATGACGATCTAGGCAGTGGTGCGTACCAGGAGGACGATTTCTAAGATGATGTGGTTCATCTGGATAATTAGCTGGTTGCTCATTCTTACGGGATGTGTGTTTATTGTGGCAGGCGGGATAGGGCTTATTCGCATGCCCGATTTGTACACGCGTTTGCATGCTGCTAGCGTGACTGATACCGGTGGCGCAATTTTTATCATGTTAGGTTTATTTCTACAGGCGCTGTTTGTTTACGGCAGTTGGTTAATTGCCGTAAAAGTGTTTATTGTATTGTTTTTTACATTGATAACATCACCTACGGCTTCTCATGCATTAGCCAAAACGGCTTTACTTTCTGGGTTAATTCCCACTGATGCCGATGGTAAGCCGATACTAGATTCTCCTGAAACCGCTCAGCGCTTAGCGCGCTCACGACCCGAGATAAGTTAATAGGAATGCGTTAATTATGGAAGCATTTACTATCATGGTGTTGTTAGCATTTTTAGCAATCATCGCCATAGGCATTATCGTGTTACGCGACCTGCTTGCTGGGGTGGTTCTACTGGGTCTTTATAGTCTTGTAGCGGCTGGTGCATTTGTGGTGATGGACGCGGTTGATGTTGCGTTCACCGAAGCAGCTGTGGGCTCCGGTATTTCAACGATTCTATTTTTAGGGGCGTTGTCGTTTACTAAACATGAGCAAAAGCCACGCAGTCATGACAGTTTGACGGCGTTGTTTTTTGTTGTAGTGACTGGTGCCTTGTTGATCTATGGCACGCTCGATATGCCACATTACGGATCAGATCTGGCGCCAGCCCAGGTTCACCCAGATCTTGCTCAACATTATTTACACAAATCCGATTCCGAGATTGGCATACCTAACGTTGTGACCTCAGTACTGGCAAGCTATCGAGGTTATGACACGCTTGGTGAAACAGTTGTCGTGTTTACGGCTGGTGTCGCGGTGCTTAGTCTGTTGGGTTTGCGTCGCCGGCGGCCTGAGGAGGAAGCGCCAGAAGATGCCCCTGGTGATCTGCCTACAGTTCCAGATGATGAAGCGGAGCATATGCTGTGAAGTTATACCCCAGACAACGACATCGTGTATTGCAGGTTGTCACTAAGCTGATTATTCCGTTCGTCATGTTATTTGCCTTGTACGTGCAATTTCATGGTGACTATGGCCCAGGTGGTGGGTTTCAGGCAGGCGTTATATTCGCCTCTGCGTTTATCCTACATGGGTTGATATTTGGTTTGCAGCGTACGCGTACCGTGCTTACGCCCACTATATTACGAGTGTTGATGGCGCTGGGCGTACTGCTTTATTTGTTTACAGGTATAGCCTCTATGTTTTTCGGTGCTGAATTTCTTAACTATTCTGTTTTGCTTCACGATCCTATTCATGGGCAGCATTTGGGAATTTTTGCGGTAGAGCTTGGTGTGGGTATTACCGTTTGTGCTGTTATTGTCAGCTTGTTTTACAGTTTTGCATCAAAACGATGAATTCAATACTCGGGCTTTATAACTATTGGATAGTCATCATTTTGATGATGGCGGGTTTATACATATTGATTGCTCGCTACAATTTGATAAAAAAAATTATTGGTTTGAGCGTATTTCAAACATCGATTTTTTATTTATATATCACCATGGGCAAGGTGGAAGGTGGCACAGCGCCTATATTACTAGACGATCCTGCTAGCTACTCCAATCCAGTGCCTCATGTACTGATTCTTACCGCCATCGTTGTGGGTGTGGCCACCACTGCAGTGGCGCTTGCCTTAATTGTTCGTATCTATGAGCGTTACGATACGATCGAAGAGGACGAAATAAAAGCGATTGAGATGCAGGAGGAAGGTTCGTGATTGCCACGCAGCTTCCGGCGCTACAAATTGTTATTCCGCTATTGGCCGCACCTTTGATTGTGCTGGCGCGACGCAGTGAGATGGCGTGGGTCATTGCGGTTATAGCCAATATACTGTGTGTGCTTGTTGCATGGCAACTGTTCGGTTTGGTGAGTGAGCAAGGCATTATTCGTTACTCATTGGGTGGTTGGGCTGCGCCCACGGGTATCGAATACTTTGTTGACACCATTAATGCGCCTCTGCTGTTGCTGATTTCCTCAGTCAGCGCGATAGTCGTTGTTTACGCTTATCACAGTGTCAAAAAATCGGTAGATTCGACTAAACACTATTTGTTTTATGCCGCCTGGATGTTGTGCCTGTCTGGTTTGTTAGGGATGTTAATCACTGGTGATGCGTTCAATGTATTTGTATTTCTAGAAATCTCGTCGTTATCAACTTATATGCTTATCGCATTTGGTAATGACAGGCGTGCACTAACGGCTAGCTTTCGCTACCTGGTGTTAGGCAGCATCGGTGCCTCGTTTATTTTAATCGGCATAGGTTTCTTGTATGCTGCCACTGGCTCGTTGAATATGCTCGACCTTTCGCAACGCATACCCAACGCCGCATCCGAACGCGCAGTATTAGTAGCTTTTAGTTTTATCTCGATTGGCTTAATGATCAAGTCTGCGATTTTCCCATTACATGCTTGGCTAGCCAATGCCTATCATTTTGCGCCAATTAGTGTCACTGCATTTTTGGCAGGTACAGCCACAAAAGTGTCTCTGTACGTGTTATTGCGTTTTCTGTTTAGTGTATTCGGCACTCAATATAATTTTGAATATCTGTTGTTCAATGTAATCTTACTGCCTGCAGCAATTTTTGGCTTTTTGATAATGTCTGTAGTTGCTGTGTTCCAAACTGATCTTCGACGCATGTTGGCTTACTCAAGTGTTGCGCAAATTGGTTATATCGTGGCAGGTATCAGTTTGGCGACACAGGCGGGAATTACCGCAGGTTATGCACACATTATTAATCATGCACTAATCAAATCAGCCTTGTTTATGTCAGTGGGCTGCATCATTTATCGGCTAGGCCATGCGCATAGGCCAAGCCTGGATAACTTAATAAAAACGATGCCGTTAACTTGCGCCGCCTTTATCATTTCTGGTTTGAGCTTGATTGGTGTGCCGTTAACAGGAGGTTTTGTTAGTAAATTTACGTTGATCAGTGCATCGATGGAGAAGGGTTGGTGGATTATGGGTGGCTTGGTGCTGGTTAGTTCGGTGTTGGCCATTATTTACATTGGTCGGGTAGTGGATGTCATGTTGTTTAGAAAACAACGCCTGCCCAATCCTATTCCGCAAGGCCGCAACGAAGCGCCGCTGTCGATGCTAGTGCCGATGTATGTATTGATCGGTTTGTCATTGTATCTGGGGGTGTTTGGCAGCAAAACACTAGGTGTTGCCAGCGAAGCTGCAACGCAGTTGCTGGGTGGCTTTAGATGAGCCCGATCTGGACATTACTACCACCATTGCTAGTTATCCCCTTTATCATTGGCTTTGGAGAGCGGTTTAAGAATCTTCGCGAGGCGTCGATTATCATCGCGGGAATATGGTTGTTATTCCTGAACAATCAGTTGTACAACCAATTCATTGCGGGTAAAGCCATCACTAGCGGTGAATTGCCATTGCTAGCGCACTACTCTCTCAAACTATCGCTTGAACCAATGGGCTTAGTGTTTGGACTATTGGCAAGTTTTTTATGGGTTGTTACAACGGTCTATAGCATTGGTTATATGCGTGGCCACGACGAGAAAAACCAAACCCGTTTTTATGTCTGTTTCTCACTCGCCATTGCCGGTGTGATGGGCGCTGCGTACGCAGATAACTTGCTCACGCTGTTTGTTGCATACGAAGCGATTACTATTGTAACGTTTCCACTGGTTACCCATGCAGGTACGCAAAAAGCGCAAAACGCTGGCCGTCTGTATTTGATGTTGCTGATGGGTGGTTCGATAGCGTTATTACTACCCGCAATGATATGGGTGGCTACTGCTGCAAAAACCTTGGATTTTATTCCAGGTGGTGTGTTGTCGGATGTAGGGCTTAGCCAATCCGCGACCGCTGTGTTGTTAGCCTTGTTTGTTTTTGGTACCGGTAAGGCAGCGATCATGCCGATGCACCGTTGGCTACCTGCTGCTATGGTTGCACCCACTCCAGTCAGTGCGTTATTGCACGCAGTGGCAGTGGTTAAGACGGGAGTATTTGTGCTGCTAAAGGTCGTTACTTACACGTTTGGCATCGACATGTTATCCACCACGGCTGCTGCGCAGTTCTTACTGCCGGTGGCGGCATTTACTATTGTGGCCTCGTCCATTATTGCCTTTACTAAAGATAATCTTAAAGCCCGATTAGCTTATTCAACGATCAGCCAATTGTCCTACATCATTATGGCGGCCTTGCTGGCAACCACGATGTCGGTCACCGGTGGTGTGTTTCATATCGTGACGCATGCGTTTGGCAAAATTACTCTGTTCTTTTGTGCCGGTGCCATTATGGTTGCCTCCCACAAAACTGAAATCTCTCAAATGAAAGGCTTAGGGCGAACCATGCCGATAACCATGGGAGCATTTTTCATTGGTGCATTGAGTATCATCGGTTTACCACCAGCTGCCGGCATGTGGAGTAAGCTATTTATTGCAGGTGGTTCGTTAGAATCTGATAATTTGATCTGGATTGGCGTGCTGATGCTCAGCACCGTACTCAATATCGCCTATCTAATGCCGATCGCGATCAACGCATTTTTTGAGCCAGGTGTTGGGCCAAAAGTCCGAACTAACGGGCATGAACAAACCCTAGCAGGCGCCCCAGCAGCAAACGAATGGAACGAAGCGCCGTTTGCGTCCTTGTGGGCTATTGTAGTAACCAGCAGCGTTTGCATTTTGTTATTTCTATTTCCGCAACCGCTTATGAGCCTGATTGGCTCGATCCAGTGGCGTTAGTTTAGAGATGAATGGAAAAAAAATAGCGGCAGCATTTGCGTGGGTTGAATCGCCAACGGCTGTAAATATGGCGATCCGTATCTTGGTGGGCCTATGCGGCTTGTTGTTCCTACTCGATTTTATTATTCACCGTCACGCTTATGCGCCGGGTGAGGGCATGTGGGGGTTTTATGCGTTTACAGGTTTCATCGCATTCGCACTAATTGTATTAGGTGCAAAGCAGTTGCGCTCGTGGATATTGCGAGACGAAAGCTACTATGGCGCGCAGAGCGTTGATAGCGAAGAGTATCCAGTATCCCAACTAGACATTCAAAATGATCCAAGCCATGAGCAAGAGAAGGCCCAATGACTTGGCTAATCCCTCCATTATTATTTTTCTACGGCGCATTTTTGTGCTTAATTGTTGGCCGAACGCAACGCACATTGATCACATTGTTAGTGCCAACGGTGGCCTTAGTTAGCTTATTACTACTGCCCATGGGCAATATGGCTCAGGTACAGTTTTTAGGTTTTGAGCTTATCTTTGTACGCTTAGATAAACTGGCATTTGTATTTAGCCTGATATTCATCATCGCGGCGTTTTTAGCTGCCATCTATGCCTGGCATGTTAATGACAAGGTTCAACAAGTGTCGACGTTGTTATATGCAGGGGCAGCGCTTGGTGGTGTATTGGCAGGCGATTTAATTACCTTGTTTCTCTATTGGGAAATAACTGCCGTTGCGTCAGTATTTTTAATATGGGCGCGGCGTACCCCGGCAGCTTACGCCACTGGCATGCGCTATTTACTGATACAGGTTGGCTCGGGCGTGCTGCTTCTGGCAGGTTTGTTGGTGCACTACAACGACACGGGCTCTATTTTATTTGAACACTTGGGTTTGGTTAGCACCGGTACCCTGCTGATATTTTTAGCCTTTGGCATCAAATGCGCGTTTCCGCTAATGCACAACTGGTTGCAAGACGCTTATCCTGCAGCCACTGTAACCGGCACGGTTGTTTTGTCTTCCTTTACCACTAAGATGGCCGTCTATGCTCTAGCCCGAAGTTATGCAGGTGAAGAGATACTGATCTACATCGGCGCTATCATGACGCTATTCCCGATATTTTTTGCTGAGATCGAAAACGATTTGCGTAAAGTGTTGGCGTACAGCCTTAATAATCAGCTGGGCTTCATGGTGGTAGGGGTTGGCATCGGTACCGAACTAGCACTTAACGGTACTGCCGCGCATGCCTTTTGCCACATACTGTACAAATCCTTGCTGTTTATGAGTGTAGGTGCCGTGCTTTATCGCACCGGTACATCCAAGGCATCGGAGCTAGGTGGCTTGTATAAAACCATGCCCATAACCATGGTGTGTTGTCTGGTGGGTGCAGCATCCATATCGGCCTTCCCGCTGTTCAGCGGATTTATCTCTAAATCCTTAATACTGGATGCATCGGCTAAAAATGGTTACTACCTAGTGTGGTTTGCATTGGTAGTTGCATCTGCTGGTGTACTTAGCCATTCCGGTATCAAAATCCCCTATTTTACGTTTTTTGCTCATGATTCTGGAAGGCGTCCGGCTGAAGCCCCAATCCATATGCGTATCGCTATGATCATCACCGCAGCACTGTGTGTGATTATTGGTGTATTCCCGAGTTTACTGTATCAACTGCTGCCTTATGATGTTGAATACAAACCTTACACCACCAGCCATGTATTAGCTCAAATGCAATTGCTGTGTTTCGCTTTACTCGCATTTGTATTTTTGATGCGGAAGGGCATACACCCCCCAGAGGTTAGGGGTGTTAATTTGGATTCTGATTGGGTTTATCGTAAAGCCTTGCCAGCCACTATTCTGGCTTGGGCTGCGAGCGCAACGTCGTTTGTCAATAAAACGCGCAGCAGTTTACAAGCTCAAACATCGGATTGGCTATTTTCTATTCGCAGGCTTGCTGCCCCAGGTGGCTTGTTGGCGAAAGGTTGGGGCGTTAATAGCATGGTATTTGTAGTGACACTACTATTGTTGCTTGTGTTGTTTTTAAACCTAAGTAATTGAGTACTACAGCTTGCTGGCAGCACTTGCTAGTTCTTCAATAGCCGCCCAGTTTTTTACGGTTACCAGCTCTTTAGGGGCAACCCAAGAGCCACCTACGCACAGTACATTCGATAACGAAAGATACTCTCCAGCAGTTTCCGAACTAATACCGCCGGTGGGGCAAAATACGGTTTGTTTAAATGGGCCGCCCAATGCTTTGAGCATGGGTATACCGCCAGCAGCCTTGGCCGGAAAAAACTTCAGCTCGGTTAAGCCAAGTTCCGCAGCTTGCATGATTTCACCTGCGGTTTGAATGCCGGGAAGTAGTGGTAAGCCCAATTCATTTGCGCTCGCGGCCAATTGTGGCGTTAAGCCAGGGCTGACGGCAAACTGCGCTCCACAAAGTTGTGCTTGCTGTAAATGGACAGCAGTGGTGGCGGTACCTACGCCTACAATCGCGCCGGGCACAGTGCTCATGGCTTTAATGACTTCAAGTGCTTCGGGGGTACGCAACGTGACCTCCAAAACAGGTAAACCGCCAGCAATGAGTGCTTCTGCTAAGGGTATCGCGTGATCGATACTGTTTACTTCAAGCACGGGTATAACCGATGCGGCCGACATGATCTCTTTGATGTTCATAGGGTTTTGAAAAGGCTGATTGCGCCGGTTTCGGCGCTCGTAACTTGGCTTCTAAAAACCTCGAATAGCGGGTTTTCGTGTGATTGGTTTTGTGGGGCTGATTGCTCGCGTGCTGTCCATTCTGCAGCGCTAACTTTTGCCTGAAGTGTGCCGGCATTGACGTCGATCTCAATAATGTCGCCATCCCTGACTTTGCCAAGCGGGCCACCGTTTAAGCATTCAGGGCTAACATGAATAGCTGCAGGTACTTTGCCTGATGCGCCTGACATTCTGCCATCGGTTACCAACGCAACCTTAAAGCCCTGATCGAGCAATATACCTAGTACAGGCGTAAGTTTATGCAGCTCAGGCATGCCATTGGCTGAAGGCCCTTGTTGTTTGATTACAGCGACAAAGTCGCGATTGAGTTCGTCGTTATCAAATGCTTTTTTTACGGCAGATTGTGTATGGAATACCACTGCCGGCGCTTCAATGATGAAATGCTCATCGGCGATAGCGGCCGTTTTTACAATTGCACGGCCCATATTGCCATCAACGAGCTTTGTACCACCGGTGTTGGCGAACGGATTTTTAACCGTTGAGATAATGGTCTTGTCTATGGCAGAATCCGCGCCTTCTCGCCAGGCGAGTTGATCACCATCGAGCCACGGCTCCTTGGTGTATTCGTGCAAGCCGTTACCACCTACAACGGTGTTGACATCTTCGTGTAGTAAGCCGTTTTTCAATAATTCTTTGATGACCAGGGCCATGCCACCAGCTGCATGAAATTGATTAACGTCCGCCTTGCCACTGGGATATATATGACATATCAATGGCACGATATCGTTTAGTTCGTTGAGGTCATCCCAGTCAATGGTAATTCCGGCGCATCGTGCAATCGCATTCATGTGAATCGTATGATTGCTAGAGCCACCGGTAGCCAACAAACCGACCAGTCCATTGACGATGCATTTTACATCTACTATTTGGCTAAGCGGTGTGTAGTGTTTTCCTGTGGCGGCTAGCTCCAGCGCCTTGATTGACGCAGCTTGTGTTAATGCATCTCGCAATGGTGTGCCGGGGTTAACAAACGCTGAACCGGGTAGATGCAAGCCCATGACTTCCATTAACATCTGGTTGCTGTTGGCCGTTCCATAAAAGGTGCAGGTGCCAGCACTGTGATACGAGGCGCTTTCTGATTCAAGTAAGGCATGGCGATCGATCTTGCCTTGTGCGTAGAGTTGTCTGTTTTTCGCTTTGTCGCTATTAGCCATGCCGGTGGTCATCGGGCCAGCTGGAACAAATATGCTTGGCAGGTGGCCGTAGCTAAGCGCACCCATCAGGAGTCCAGGGACGATTTTGTCGCAGATACCTAAACACACTGATGCATCAAACATATCGTGCGATAAAGCAATTGCGGTTGAAAGCGCGATAACGTCACGGCTAAAGAGCGATAGCTCCATGCCGGGCTGCCCTTGAGTCACGCCATCGCACATCGCGGGTGTAGCGCCGGCGACTTGCGCAGTCGCGTTTACTGAGCGCGCGGCGTTTTTTATGAGCTCTGGGAATGCTGCAAACGGTTGATGAGCAGACAACATGTCGTTGTATGAAGTGACAATGCCCAGGTTTGGTTGACGCTCTGCGTGCAGCACAAGTTTGTCGTTCGCAGGTGATGCTGCTACCGCGTGTGCAATGTTGGTGCAGGAGAGCCGCCCGCGCTGCGGCCCTTTAGATGCCAGGTGCGCCATTTTTTGTAAGTAGCGCTCGCGACCCGGGTGGCTGCGCTCTGTGATGCGCCGAGTGATCTCTAGCAAAGTCGCGTGTTTTGAAGTCATGAGTAATGTTGTAAGTGATAATGAAAAGTAATAATGTTACGTAAATTGTAGGATGCTTTCATCAATGGTTACTGAAATCATAGAACAGAAGAATTTTGTCGGTTTGTCTGTATTATACTTTAAGGATACGCTATTTTCTATATGGCATGGCGGGCCTGTCTTGAGCGATAATGAGCAAAAAACGTACTCTACGTAGCCTAATTTTTGGTAATAAAATTACAAATACTGAATACTAATGAACCTAAGCTCTAACGAAGTTCTACAGCCATTTGATTTCATCTTGTTTGGTGGTACGGGTGATTTATCCATGCGCAAGTTACTGCCATCGCTGTATTACAGACATTGTGAAGGGCAGCTTACCAACGATGGACAAATTATCGCCAGCGGGCGAACCAACACCGATACGGCAGGCTTTATCGAGCAAATGGAGAAAGAGGCGCGTATCCAAATCGAGCCTGAGCACTTTGTTGAAGATCAGTGGAAGAGCTTTTTAAAGCGCATTCAATACGTCCCTATGGATGTGATGAAGAGTGAGGACTACCAATCGCTGGTTGAGGCGCTCAAAGGGCGCGAACATAAAGTGCGAGTTTTTTATCTATCGGTTGCACCTTTTTTGTTTGCCACCATTTGCAAGGGGGTTGATGAGGCTGGCTTGATTACACCCGATAGCCGGGTGGCGCTGGAAAAGCCATTAGGCCGAGACCAACAATCAGCTAATGAAATCAATGATCAGTTAGCTGATTCGTTTAATGAAGAACAGATTTTTCGCATTGATCATTACTTAGGCAAAGAAACCGTACAAAACCTGTTGGCCTTGAGGTTTGGTAATGCCTTATTCGAACCTCTATGGCGTAGCGAACGCATTAGCGATGTTCAGATTACCATCGCAGAGAGCCTTGGCGTAGGCGGGCGAGGTGGCTTTTATGACAAAACAGGCGCGCTGCGGGACATGATGCAAAACCACTTGTTGCAGCTGCTGGTTATCATCGCGATGGAGCCACCAGCCAGTGTTGACCCAGATGCAGTAAGAGATGAAAAGATAAAAGTACTGCGGGCTCTTAAACCACTCATAGGTCAGGACGCGATCGAGAACACAGTGCGTGGGCAATACCGTGCTGGCGCTTACGCTGATGGCACTGTCCCAGCTTACCTGGATGAAAAAGACATCCCAATTGGCAGTGACACAGAAACATTCGTGGCCATTCGCGCTGAAATTGAATCCTGGCGTTGGGCGGGCGTGCCGTTTTACTTGCGTACTGGAAAACGAATGGAAAGTAAAACAACCGAAATAGTGATTAACTTTAAAAAGGTACCGCATTCCATTTTTGAAACTACTGATGGTTTTTCTACACCGAATCAGCTAGTGATCCGATTGCAACCAGAAGAAAGCATTCGTTTGCGGGTGTACGTTAAAGCCTGGGGTGATGATATTCAGTTGCAGCCGGTGCATCTCAATCTTGATTTTAATGATGTCTTTCAAAAGCGTAGAATGATAGCGTACGAGCGCTTATGCGTAGATTTAATTAGAGGCAATCCAACCTTATTTTTGCGACGCGATGAAGTGGATACAGCATGGGCGTTTATTGACCCCATTCGCGAAGCCTGGGATAAATCCAGCGATACCGTCAAACCCTATACCGCTGGAAGTTGGGGGCCTGCTGCAGCTAATTCCTTAATTAGTCGCGATGGCTTTAAATGGTATGAGGATTAACCAGGGGTATGATCATGGATGTAGTTACGGCTGATAACGCAGCCGATCTATCGCAGTTGCTTTCTGAGGCTGTTGCGCAAGCACTTCGATCAGCGATTGATGAACACGGTAAGGCATCATTGGTGGTGTCAGGTGGCAGTACGCCTGTGCCTTTTTTCAAGCACTTGTCGCAGCTGCAGCTCGACTGGCAAAAAGTGGTGGTTACTCTAGCAGATGAGCGTTGGGTGCCCTATGAACATGACGATAGCAACGAGCGCCTAGTGTGCAAATATCTTTTACAAAACCGTGCTGCAGCGGCCCGGTTTTGCAGCCTCTATGATGCAACATCAGATACACCCGAGGCGGGTTCGCTCGTAGTATCCAAGCGGCTAGAAAACCAATTACCGATGCCAATAACCGTGCTTATTCTGGGCATGGGCACTGATGGTCATACTGCATCGCTATTTCCCAATACTAGTGGACTTGAGCAAGCCATGGCATTGGACAATCCGGCTATCGTTCAAATCATGCATCCTGAGGCAAGTCCGCATGCAAGAATAACCCTTACGCGTCGTGCCTTACTCGAATCAAGCAATCGATTTCTGCATATTACTGGTAGCGCAAAAAAAGCCTTGATCGATAGTATTGATACGCCAACGGGTAAATCACTGCCGATTGCTGGGTTTCTGGGGACTACGCAAATCGCTGTATACTGGAGCCCTTGAGTCACCAGGGGTTACACGCTTAATGCTGGCAAAGATCAAATCCGCTCGTGATGCTCTACGTAAATCAGAGCAAAAAGTAGCGGACGTCGTACTGGCCGATCCAGACGGCAGTGTGCAATCCTCGATACAGTCGATTGCGACTAAGGCTTCCGTTAGTGAACCCACTGTTATTCGTTTTTGCAGGGCCTTGGATTGCGTAGGTTTTCAGCAATTCAAATTACGCTTGGCTCAAGATCTTGCAAGCCGCGGTACCTTCTTTTATCGCGACGTTACTACCGATGACACCAGTAAAGAGCTTGCAACTAAAATCATAGATGGCGCGATAGCATCGATGGTGCAAGTGCGCAACCAGCTCAATTACGAATCATTAGAGCAGGCAATCGAGTTATTTGAAGGCTGCGACCGAATTGAATTTTACGGGTCTGGCGGGTCGGCTATTGTTGCTGAAGATGCGCAACTGAAGTTCTTTCGCTTAGGAAAGCCTGCTATTGCCTACGCTGATCCGCATATACAACACGCGTCCGCAGCGTTACTGGATAACAAGTCAATGATCGTAGCGATATCACATTCTGGGCGCAGCAAAGACATCCTTGAGACGGTAAAGATTGCCAAACAATCTAGAGCAAAAGTGATCTCTGTTACTGCCACTAAATCGCCTCTGGCTGAAATAAGCGATGTAAATTTTAGTGTGGACGTGGACGAAGATAGCGATATATTCTCACCGGTCAAATCCAGGCTTGCTCAGATGATTGTGCTGGATATTCTTGCGGTGGGTATCGCCGTTAAGGGTGGCGAGGAGATGTTGCAGCAGCTCGCCAGGGCGCGGCGAGCTATCGATTTTAAGTTTGTTTAACCGCTTAAGGTGATTCAGCAATAGCGCCAAATGCGGATACTGTTTTAGGATTAATTAGTACTCTTGCACGAGCGTAAAGCTTATCAGCTTCCAAACGGAATACCGCCGCGCTTCGACGATTGATATCAACGCTGAGTGGGTCATCAAAATTTGGATCAGGTGATACCTGTATTTCGTATCCAGGTGCATCATCTGCTGGGTCGATAACGCTCACCAGAAATTCATTGCCGTCGTAGGAAATCTCTGTTTCAACCGGCTCTAGCTGGTCATCTATTTGTGCAACAGTAATTTTGGTTGATGACTTAAAGCCTTTAAGGCCATTACTATCAACGCCCCTAACGTTTAGATAATAACCACCAGCACTTTCATCATCTACAACAAAGTCAGTTTTTTCACCTCCACCACTGGTGAATACAGCACGACCTTCTTTGTCGGTGGTGAGGGTGGCGATGTAGTTGTCAGCATCGGAGAGATTCCACCACAGTATACGATCACCTTTGGCTGCACGTGTGGGAACATAACGATAAACCGGTGGAGGCAGTAAGGCTATTGGTTCGCCAAGCCCCTGACCTTTTTTGCTTACTGAGCCAAAGCCTGTATCAAGTTCAACGGCTTTACCCGATGCCGCAAGGCCAACGCCACCTTCCGTCACGCCAACACCAAGGCCGGATTTATCAACAGCGACGTCGAACATGGTGCCTCTAACCGCGGCAGATGCGTAAGGTGTTGTAATACGAAAATCGGCAGGTTGCTTAACAGAATTTTTTACATCAGAGGTGAGCTCGCCCTGGTCCGCTTCGATTTCGATCACACAGCTTTCGTCGTCATCGAGACAATTCAATTTGACTAGTTTTACGTTGGTATTGGGCTGTAGATTGATTACAGAACCTGATTTAAATAACATGCTAACAAAGCCATCGTCGCCAGTGGTTAGCGTTTCGTTGATATAAACTTCAGCATCACGTTCGATAGATTCACCGCCACGTTTCACTTCGCCTTTTAAGAAAACGATGGTTGCAAATTCTTTTACCATTTCACCATAAAGTGGTATTTGTATGACCTCGGCGACCTTCAAAACAGTGTCGACCGTCCGGCCGTTGTATTCAGCCAGATGCGGCGCTAACCCGATTTTTCCTAGCTCGGTTTGAGCGATACTTTTGAAGGTATCTCCATCCTTAACCGAGTAGTCTCGTTGAGTTATCCGTATTTCAGTGGTTGACGCCTCACCAGCTGCTGCTACTGATGTCGCCGCTACTATCGATACTGCGCCCATAGTCGTAGCGAGGAGTAGCGGAGCAAGCGCGTGCAGTAATCCGTTAATTGCCATATTTTTCATCGGCATAACTCTACCTTAGAGCGGGTACATACGCCAGCGATCAGTGCCCGTGAATTGCAAACTACGTTGACAAATCGCTATTCAAGTTTTTTTAAGCGTGTCAGGCGCAGCATATTGGTGGTTCCAGTGCGGCCGAAGGGCATCCCGGCCGTAATTGCGATGATTTCGCCAATTTCACCAAAACCTTCCTGAATAGTCACAGTAATGGCGTTGCGAACCATTTCATCAACATTGTTCATCGACTCCGAGCAAACGGCGTGCACGCCCCATACCAGTGCGAGTCGTCGCGCAGTCTCGCGATTAGGCGTACAACCTATTACGGGTGCTTCGGGCCTTTCTCGTGCGGCTCTGAAACTACTGAAACCTGATTCGGTGTAGGTAAAGGTGGCGGCCAGCGGTAGCACTGTTGCCACATGATTTAATGATGAACTGATGGCATCGGCCACAGTATCGCCAGGTTCGGGCGTTGATGCATCTATGCTTTTACGGTAGTAGGGGTCCCGCTCGACTTCGATAATGATGCGGTTCATGGCCGTAGCGGCTTCTACAGGGAAATCACCTGCAGCGGTTTCGGCTGATAACATCACTGCATCAGCGCCATCATAAATGGCGGTAGCAACGTCTGATGATTCTGCACGAGTTGGGATGGGCGATTCGATCATAGATTCGAGCATTTGCGTGGCTACTACAACAGGCTTACCTTCTTGCCTGGCACGCCGCAGTATTTGTTTTTGTATGACGGGTACTTTTTCCTGTGGCATCTCAACGCCTAGGTCACCACGTGCCACCATGACCGCATCACTAAGCTGCACGATGCCAGCTAAGTCTGCAATGGCGGAAGGCTTTTCAAGCTTGGCCATGATGGCAGCTCGCATGCCAACTATCGCACGAAGCTCGGTCATGTCTTCTGAGCGTTGCACAAATGATATTGCCACCCAATCAACACCCATGTTGAGTGCGTAGTCTAAATCGCGTCGATCCTTCTTGGTCAAAGGCGAGATCGGCAGCACCAAATCTGGAACGTTCACGCCTTTTTTATTGCTGATCTCTCCGCCGACCATGACTTCAGTTTCAGCGGATGTTTCGGTATGGCTAATCACTTTTAGTCTAATTTTACCGTCGTTAACCAGCAGCTGTGCACCGTTGGTTAATGCTGCAAAAATTTCGGGATGTGGTAGTTCTACGCGAGTGTTGTCGCCAAGGGATTCACTTCGATCAAATGTGAACGTTTGGCCAGTCTCAAGCTCTGCAGCGTCATTTTCGAAAAGGCCGACACGTAGCTTAGGGCCTTGAAGGTCTGCCAAGATAGCAATAGGGCGTTCTTTTTCGGCTTCAATTGCCCTGATCATGCTATGTGTTTTGGCGTGATCCTCATGGGTTCCATGGCTAAAATTCAGACGAAAAACATCTATTCCCGCATCGAATAACTGGGTGATGGTATCTCTGTCATTGCTGGATGGGCCGAGCGTTGCGATAATTTTGGCATTACGACGCCTGCGCATGGTTTTGGATGTTCCTGTTAGTTAGTATAAATTTAGTCGACTGAAAATATTTCGTCAGACTATTTGACCTCAATGCCGGTAGTATGATCACTAATCAAGCTCTTGTGTGGAACCTGTTTTGAATACCCCAATTTCCGTTGTTCTGGATAACGCCAGTGAAGAGTCCGACAGCCAACAGCGGCAGCGATGTGTCGATGGCTTATCAGCATTGTTACCCGCAGGCCTGATGCTGTCCTCGGCAGAAGAGCTTAAACCTTATGAGTCCGATGGTCTCACAGCCTTCCGCAAGACGCCGTTATTGGTGGTATTGCCAGAGACAATCGAACAAGTTTCAGCGATACTCAAATGGGCCAAAACCAACCAAGTACCCGTAGTGGCTCGAGGCGCCGGTACGGGTTTATCTGGTGGTGCCTTACCGCATGAGCAGGGTATTTTATTGGGCATGGCTAAGTTTACACGCATACTTGAACTTAACCCAGAGCATGGTTATGCGCGGGTTCAACCTGGCGTGCGCAACTTGGCTATTTCAGATGCCGCACGCCCACATGGCTTGTATTACGCCCCTGATCCCTCATCGCAGATTGCTTGCACGATTGGTGGTAACGTGGCCGAAAATTCTGGTGGTGTTCACTGCTTAAAATACGGGTTGACGGTTCATAACGTGTTGGAGATTACCGTTGTCACTATTGATGGCGAGATTCTTAAAATAGGTAGTAGTGGTCAGGATTGCGCGGGTTATGATCTGCTGGCATTGATGCATGGATCTGAAGGTATGCTGGCCGTTACCGTTGAAGTCTTGGTCAAGTTGTTACCCGAACCACCGTGCACGCGTTTGTTGATGGCAAGCTTTGCAAGTGTCGAAGATGCCGGCAATGCCGTAGGTGAGGTGATCGCTGCGGGCATAATTCCAGCGGGGTTAGAGTTAATGGATAGCCCAGCGATAGTTGCGGCTGAAGCGTTTGCTCAATGCGGTTACCCAACAGATGCAGCGGCACTATTGTTATGCGAGCTTGATGGATTAGAAGAAGAAGTCACCGAACAGATTGAAAACGCATCAAACGTGTTCACTCGGTGTAATGCAAGTAAGTTACATATCGCCGCGAATGAACACGAACGCCTATTGTTGTGGAAAGGGCGTAAGTCTGCGTTTCCAGCTGTTGGGCGCTTAGCACCGGATTACTACTGCATTGATGGCACCATACCGCGCAGCCAGTTATCTCATGTGCTAAAGCAAATGGCGATATGGTCGGATGAATACAAGCTTCCTATTGCCAATGTATTTCATGCCGGTGATGGTAACCTGCATCCCTTAATTTTGTTTGATTCAAACATACCAGGTGAACTACAACGAACCGAAGAGCTTGGCAGCAAGATTCTTCTGCTTTGTGTCGAAGTGGGTGGTACCGTTACCGGTGAGCATGGCGTGGGTGTTGAGAAGATCAATGAGATGTGTGTGCAATTTGATCAAGATGCACTGCTGCAGTTTCATGCTGTGAAGGCAGCGTTTGATCCACAAACCTTACTCAATCCTGGCAAAGCGGTACCAACACTACAACGCTGCGCCGAATTTGGTGCGATGCATGTGCATCATGGCGAATTGCCGTTCCCAGAGCTCGAGCGGTTTTAAATGAACACTAACGACGATACCGCCGCGCTACAGCAAGCCGTGCAGCAGGCATGTGATACCTCATCTGCGATCAACATCCAAGGTGGAGGCAGCAAGTCATTTTTAGGAAAGGGCGGTGCAGTTTCTACGGTCTCAACTTTAAACCACACCGGCATAGTTAATTATGAGCCCACCGAGCTCGTCGTGTCGGTTCGCGCAGGCACGTTGTTGAGCGACTTAACAAAAGAGCTGGCCGCAAATGGCCAATTACTACCGTTCGAACCACCGCAACATGATGGTGCAACGATTGGCGGTGTGTTGGCTTGTGGTTTATCTGGCCCTACGCGCCCATTTACTGGGTCGGCACGCGATTACGTCTTAGGTGTACGTATGATAAACGGCCAAGCGCAACATTTACGCTTTGGTGGAGACGTGATGAAAAACGTTGCAGGTTATGACGTTTCACGTTTGCAAATTGGCGCTTATGGTTCGCTTGGATTGTTGCTTGATGCATCCATGAAGGTATTACCGGTACCGCAGTATGAGCTCACTTTGGTATCCACTCGTGCATCAACTGACGACTACTCCTATATTGGTGGTTTAGCTAGGCGTGCATTGCCTGTCACGGCAGCTGCAATGCAGGGCAACATTCAATATATTCGCTTATCGGGCACTGAAATCGCGGTTAAATCAGCGGCTAAGCAACTCGAAGGTGATATAGATTCTGATGCCAATGCATTTTGGCCAGGGCTTAGGGATCAATCACTAGAATTTTTCAACACCAGTAAAACTCTTTGGCGTATTAGTGTGGCGGAATACGCTCCGGTACTACCACTTAGTGGTGATTGGCTCTACGATTGGTCTGGTGCGCAGCGATGGCTTTGCTCAGACGAAGCACCAGAAGCTATATTTGCAGCCGCTGCCGCCGTGGGCGGGCATGCCACACGATATGGCACCGACGACACTGCCCTTCGATTTCAGCCTTTAACAGGTACGGCCCAACGATTACAAAAAAGGCTACGTGATAGTTTTGATGCCGATCGTTTATTTAATCCGGGCCAGTTTCATCCTGAATTTGATTCAGATCAAGAACAAAAACAAGAAAAAACGAGTAGCTGATCATGCAAACAACTATAGCTGATCATCTAAAAAACGATAATAGGGCGATTGCTGCGGAAGCCGTGCTACGCAAGTGCGTGCACTGCGGTTTTTGTTTGGCTACCTGCCCAACTTATAACTTGTTAGGTGATGAACTCGATAGCCCAAGAGGTAGGATTTACTTAATAAAGCAGGTAGTAGAAGGTCGAGTGGCTACTATAGATACTGCAAAACACCTTGATCGTTGTTTAACCTGCCGAAGTTGTGAAACCACATGCCCATCTGGCGTCGAATACAGCCATTTACTTGAGCAGGGAAGATCACTAGTCGAGGAAACGCAAACACGCCCGCTTAAATATAAATTGATTAAAAAAGCGGTAGTAACCGTATTGCCTCATCCGGCGCGCATTGGCCCTTTAGTGCGATTGGGGCAATGGCTGCGCCCTGTGTTACCAAAATCATTGAAGTGTCGTATACCAGAGCGACGATCACTATCACTATCACTAAAGCAATCCAGCACCTCAACGTCACGCAAAATGTTGGTACTGGATGGATGTGTTCAACCATCAATGGCACCACAGAGCAATCAAGCGGCGGCGCGTATCCTCGCGCATCTAGGCGTTGCGCTAATCAATATAAAACGTGCGGGTTGCTGTGGCGCGATTGAATACCACTTGAACGAACAAGAAAGCGCTAAGGTGCAGATGCGTAAAAATATCGATGCATGGTGGCCAGAAGTTGAGGATGGCGCCGAAGCGATTATTAGTACAGCAAGTGGCTGCGGCTTGATGTTAAAGGAATACAAAACAGCTCTGTATGATGATCCAAGCTATTCCGAAAAAGCTAAACGAATATCAGCCTTGTCTAAAGATATCGTCGAAGTACTAAGCGCAGAGGACTTAAGCCCCTTTCATAATCGCGCTGGACAGTTTGGTAAAGTTGCGTTTCATCCACCGTGCACTCTGCAGCACGGGCAGCAATTGCCGAATATCACCGAACAATTGCTTAGGCAACTAGGGTTTAAATTAACGCCTGTAGCTGATTCACATATATGTTGCGGTTCTGCGGGCACCTATTCCTTATTTCAACCCACATTGAGTAAACAACTGCGTGATGACAAATCAGCTGCAATCCTCGCAGGCGAGCCTGAGCTTATTGCTACGGCCAACATTGGCTGTCAGTTGCAGCTCACTACCGGTTTACAACGCCCAGTTATACATTGGGTGGAGCTGGTTGATCAACTCATTAACACGACCAACTCACACTCTTAACCCCCTAAGGCGGCTGATTCTATAGATCAATACTCGTGTGCCGACACTCTCTGCATAGAATCGAAAGGTCAGCAGAATGTCTAAGCAGGTTATGGGAAGTAGTGCACGTTTGTGTGTGGCATTGGTTGCCGCCACATTAGCAAGCTGTGGCGGTGGCGGCGGCGGCGTTCAAGCTCCGGGCAACCCTGCAGCTGCGGTTCCAGATGGTGATCATCTTCTTTTTGCCGTGACCAGCATGTCGGTTACTGAATTTGACGGCATAAGCGGTGTTTCTGTATTGCGAACCGGCGATGCAGTCGGTGCGACAAGCATTAATTATCGTGTTGATGAAGGCAACGCCGAAAACGGTAGCGACTTTGAAGCATCTGACGGTGTGTTGTCATGGGCTGATGGCGAAACAGGAGCCAAGACGATAACGTTTGATGTGTATCCTGATATCCATACCGAAACCTCAGAAACTTTTGAGATAGTGTTGTACGGGCTTTCAGGTGAAGAGACTGTCAGTGGTAGTAATACTCTCAGTGTTGAAATTGCTGATTCAGCATGCCAGCAAGTGTCGGATGTGATGCCAAATAACGCTACTTGGGCTGGACCGTGTTATCACATCACCGACACGGTAATCATGTCAGCGCAGGCTCAACTCATTATCGAGCAAGGCGTAACCGTTATTGCAAACGCGAATGCGGGTATTTCCATTGTTGATAACGCGACTATCTATGCTGAAGGAACTCAAGCAAATCCGGTACGTTTTAAAGGTGCGTCACCTGCTGCGGGCTCGTGGAATGGTATATCGATTATCAGCACTAATCCATTGCAGCAATTCAATCATGTGGCAATCGAAGGCGCTACTATTGGAGTGGACTTAATCGCAGGTTCGCAGTTGGGCTCGTTTGCTAATAACTCAATCAGCAACACAAGCGTAGCAGCAATGCGTATCCCAACTGATGTGCTCAGCTCATTAGGTGATGGCTTGGTATTTGAAAATAACCCGGGTGGAATAGGGCTGGTAGCAAAGACAATTACAGACGCTAACCCGCTTACACTTTCGCCACAAGCGACACATTATTCGTATAGCAGTTCTTTGATTGTTGATGGGAAGCTAGTGTTAGAACCGGGTGTTGACCTTCGTTTTGGCGCAGATTCCCGGATATACATCAGTTCAAACGGTTCGTTGAATGCTGTTGGTACGCAGACTCAGCCTATAGTTATCACTGGTGTTACGCCACGGGCTGGATTTTGGAATGGGATACAGTGGGTATCGTCAACTTCTACCGATAATCGTTTGGCATACGTTACCATTGAGTATGGCGGTGGTGATCCGGCCCGATCGGGTAATTTGATTGTTGAAGGTAGTGATGTGAACCTTGCCATTCAAAACAGCACGATTGCCAATAGTGCAGGTTATGGGCTCTACCAAATCAGCTCAGGTTCTGTCGTTACGCAAGATAACGTGACCTATTCGAATAATGAATTGGGCGGGCATTTAATTCCGTAGTTGTAATGAGCCTCCGTTCCGCCACGGCAAAGGGTATTTGGCACCCCGGAGGGGCGCGTGGCTCATTGTCATGACACGAAAACCGTGATCTCGCTCTCTATTAGGTGTGCGCCATGCACAGCCGATTCGTGCCATTGTCCTCACTCTGCATCGTAACTGGCTGATTGGCTAATTTAGATTCAGCTATGAGAACCAGTTATCGATAGGCTCTAAAATCCCGTGCTAACGTTCGCTCCTGTATGGCCAGCACACCGCTGGTCACTGTTTTTATTTCTGGAGCTACAATGAAGCGCACCTTTGATTTTGTTGGCCTGAATTCGGTCATTTCTGAGGCTTACAAACCACTGCATCACGTTACCCCGGCAATAGCCCGAAAGGCTGGAATGGACGCTGGAATCAAGGGAACGACGCCAAGTAATTGTCATCACTCATATTTCGCTAGTAACGAACTAGAAAAAGAATGGTATCGCGGCTACCGCATGGGCAAGCAAAACCGCGAATAATCAATAAAACTGAAGCTGAGCACCATAGATGGGTAGTCTCGGTGATGATCTAACGGTAAAATAGTGGCATGGATTGCCGCGAAACTGATGATCAAGCACTGTGTGCTGTAGCCGACCCAATGATGAATGACATCATGCAAGGCCTTGCACATAGAAACTTCAATCTGCATAGCCAGCATTTTTCGCTGCACTTAAAAAACTACATTTCAGAAGAGCAATTCAAGCTTGACTGTGATCAATGGCTGGGTAAATGGGGCCGCCCGACTGAGCGCAATTTGATCTGTATTTTCAGAAAACCGAAAGCGTTTACCCTAGTATGGGATCAATCCTTTTCAGAAGCCGACGAACAAGTAATGGCGTTGGCGACCGTCGCTATTAAGGGCGGCAGGTACTTTATTGACCAATTCATGCTTTACTAGCCCTCCAAAACCAGCGTACTGCAATGGTACGCCAGCTGTTTTTCAAGATCGTTTCTGGCAACTAGTCGCCAGTTGTAACCGCTCTTATCGGCGCTAGTACTGCGGTACCAAACACGCTAGGATCCTGCCAACTGGTATCAGTACCCGGTGGTGCAAACCAACCCCATTTTGAATCTCTATCGCCGCCATTATTGTCATCGTTGACTTGAATATCAAAACCGAACCGTTGCTCTGGGTGTAGGCCAATTGAGTTCAAGTTAACCTTGAATTCGTATACGGTGCGAGTAGAGCCAGGCATTTCCATTCCAGCGCTGCTGCTGTAGCTAACGGTCATACCTTGAGCAGAGTTATAACCAACGAGTTTGTTGTTGCTAGCCATATTTTGATAACTAAACAATTGCTGAAAGTCGTTGTTGCCGTAGCTGCTAGTTTTGTCGTTGCCAATATCAAAATACAATTCAGCAGTGTCGTCCTCCCAAATATTCGTCGAGTCATTGAATATTTCGAAAAAGGGTTCGTCATAGATTACCGCTAAGATGTAAAGATCCGTGCCGTCGTGCTTTGCACGCCAGTAGCTGTAGTTATAGTAGCGTCGTGGCTGGTCAGCAAAAAGCCCGTCCACATCAATCATTAGATGATCAATCTTCAAATAATTACCTTTGCTATCGGCGCGGGCAGATCCTCGCCATTCGCTCCAGCCGTACGCTCCATCAATTGTGGGTCGCACTAAGGAATAGGGAATACCCACCACTGCATTTTCTTGATTGTCCTCTACACCGTTACCGTTGTCGTCGGTATCTTCGTTATCACCAATGCCGTCACCGTCTAAGTCATTGTGCTCTGACTGGTTGTACGGGAATGCGTCTTCCAGATCACGTATACCGTCGCCATCTGAATCTTCATTGCCCGTAATATTGGCATTACTAGGTTGTGGATCCTCCAGGTCAATAGTGCCATCGCCGTCGTCATCCAGATCGACAGAGTTACCTAAACCATCAAGATCAAGGTCGAGGCTTTCGTTGGCATCTAGGGGAAACTTGTCATCTGCATCAACGATAAGATCGTTGTCGTCGTCATAATCAAGATTGTTGCCAATACCGTCACCATCTGTATCGACGGATTCGTTCGCATCCAATGGGAAGGCATCATAGATGTCTGCAACGCCGTCGTTATCATCGTCTGAATCTGATTCGTTAGCGATACCGTCACCATCAAAATCTTCGCTAACGCCCAGGGGTGCACTACCACGTTCCAGCTCAGCGATGTTTGAGAACCCATCGCTATCAGAATCAAAGGACGTGTCGAACGTCTGAGGTGGCAAGGAAAAGGCCATGCTGTCTGCATCGGTGGTAATTGATGATTCAGCGGCGGCCAAAATCAAGTTATCTGAGCTACGGCGTACCGCAAAAAAAACAGCAAAGTTGCGACCCTTGGGAAGCATGGTATCCATGTAGTAGGTGAAGTTATCCTTCAACATGGTGTGAGTGGCGCCGGCTACGGTAACGTCTATATCTACCGGTACGCCTAAATTCTGCATACGCTGGGGTAAAGCAACAGTCAGTTTAACATCTGAATGCGGGCCTAGAGCAGTAGCATCATCTGCGCGAGTGTCGGTGCCTGATCCACCTGAGCTACAGGCTTGCATGCTCAGCACGATTGACAGTACAGTGGCTGCGAGTAATTTTGAGTTCATGTTAATTCCCTGATTTCCAGATTGTTTAGGTGCAGGCATAGTGTGGGGCCACAACTCGTATTACAGTGATGCAATACCACCCTTGATTCTGGGTAAAAATCCCGTGCGGACAAACACTGAGCAATTGGCTAAACTTAGAAATCGAATACAGGAAAGCAACACGCAATGACTTTAAGACGACTAACGTGGCTCGGTACTATTTTGTTTATTGTCGGTCTACTGGGTTACGCAATTTATATTGAAAAAACCGAGTATCTGGATGCTTGCTCACTGTGTTTAACCCAACGGTTTTTCTATGCCGTTGTGGCGGTTGGTGCATTTTTCGGCTTGTTTATGATTAGCAATCGTGGCTGGCAAAGCTTGAGTTCGGTTGTCTATATTCTGGGCGCTATCGGTGGTATAGCCACAGCAGGCAGGCAAGTGTGGTTACAGCACTTGCCCAAAGACGAGGTGCCTGAATGTGGACTTGGCCTAATGTATTGGCTCGAGAACAAGCCTTTTCTTGAAACAATCAAATTGTTGTTTCAAGGCGATGGTAATTGCGCAGAAGTTGACTGGATATTTTTCGGATTCAGCATGGCCGAATGGTCGTTTATATTTTTTGTCACGATGCTGTTAGTGGGTTTAGTACTGCTATTTAAACGTCCTAATAATAGCGTTATGTGAGTGCTGTGTGATTAACGAAAGAGCGTGTAGCTGCCCGTATTGTGGTGAGCCAATTGAATTGTTGATTGATGCCTCGGTTGAGGCTCATCAATACGTCGAAGACTGTCAAGTGTGCTGCAGGCCGATAGTGGTTGATGCTAGCTATGAAGGCGTGGAGTTGTTTGTTAGCTTGAAAACGGAGAACGAATAGTCTTCATACCCGGGTGGGCACTCTCCCTACGTTGGCCCGTCATCCCTGCGAAGGCTGGTTAGGTGCCCCCCGGGGCCAACCGTATGCTAGTTTTCGCTCAACCGCCTCTGCAATGCCAAGTAAGCCGGCTTAATCTTGTAGTCGTTGTCAAATATCAACGGGCGATGATCTCTGCGCCATGAATACTGATCCGTAAATCCCCATATCTGAAACGCTTTGCATCGAGGCTGTTTCAGGCAGATATCGAGCACTGCTTCATAAACATCCGCTTGTTGCTGTTCCGTTTGACCACCTTGTATCGATACATCGAGTTCAGTGATATAGATGTCTAAATCGAGATCAGCTATTGCTTGGAAGTTCTTAGTCACTTCATCAAACTTGTTGAAATCTGCGAATAGGTGCATCTGGAATCCAACTCCGTCCAACGGCACCAGTTTATTTTTCATTGATTGAAGCATCTTGTACATGCCATCAAACTTTGGGCCGTCCCATGCTACATCGTATTCGTTGTAGAGCAAGGTGGCGTTAGGTGCGGATTGGCGGGCTTGCCTAAAAGCGATCTCTATGTAGTCAGGGCCCATAGCTTGATGCCAAGTCGAGTTTCGATACGTGCCATCTTCTTCAAATGCTTCATTGACAACATCCCAAACAGGTACTGATTGCTTGTAGCGGGTTAGTACCCTGTCGATAAATTCTCGCATGTGGATTTCTCGATCAGCCGTTGGTGAGCTCTTGACCCAGCCGGGGAGCTGTCGGTGCCATACCAGCGTATGCCCATGCACAGCTTGGCCGTGTATGTCAGCATAGTTTACTAAGTTGTCCGCAGCAGCCCATCGATATAAGCCCGGCGATGGGTTGAGCCCATCCCATTTGAGCGCGTTTTCACTACTGACAAAATTGAATTCATTGCGCGCTATTTCAGCGTAAATACCACCGTCTGGACGAAAGTAGAAATCTTTCAATGACGCGTACCCAATCAACAAATCACGTTGTTTAGCCATGGTCCGCAAGCGCGTACCCGGGTATATAAATTCTGATGGGTCCTTAACCGTAATCTTGATGCTCTGTACCTTGCTACGTGCACCATTAACAGCATCGCTAGCCACTACGTCGATATTCATTTCGCCAGCCGCTTCTGGGAAAAAACGTAGAATCTTTATCGCCGGCTCATTGTAGTGCTGGATAAACGTAGACCCTGGAGGAGGATTAATTAGACCTAACTCAGGATAAGTACCATTAGGGTCGGTGCCTTTAATTTCGATGACCACGGGATCGCCAAGGCGAACAGTATGGGGACGAACCCGGTTCAAACCAGGTGGGAGATTAACAATAGTGGATGGATCGGATGGCATGACCACTTTGATCCAAACCGTTTGCTGTGCGCGATATAGTGGCTCAACGGGGTCAATAGCGATAATTCGGAAATTAGTAAAACCAACGTCGGGTTGCAATGGACGCCATCGTAGGGTTCGAGTGCCGTCAAAGTTATCAATATATTGCGCGCCTTCGGGCAAGGCTTCGGGAAACATACCGGGTAAACCTCCATCAACATCAACAGGCTTTAATCTGAGCTCCAGGTAAGATCCTGCCAATACTTCAACATTATTTAAGCCTTCAAAATAGGGTGCATGATTCAATGTTGTGTCAAGCCCATTAGGTATTGAGATTACGGCTGCAGAAAGGCCCGCAGTGAATTCTTCCTCGGTGGGCCCTGGATCGGTGTTTGGAATAACACCAGCTGGATCTTGACGCAGAAAAAAGCTCTTTACAGAAGAAACTGGACCAGTAGCAATTTTAGGCTCATGCGATGCATTAGGTGCAGAGGTGAACGGTGGCTGTGGTAGCGCTGTTAGCACGATAGGTTGGCCCGGTGTATTGTTAGAACTACCTGTGGTGCCGCCGGTTGAACTACCCGTTGTATTTCCGGTTGTGCTATTGCCTGTAGTTTGCGCCGTACCGCCAGTGGAGTCACCGGTGACAGGATCGCTCACTGGGCTGCCATTTCCGCCGGTTTCGGCTGGACTAGTACTGGAAGAAGAGCTACATCCTGCAGTAAACAACAACACACTGGCTAGCGGTGCAACTAATTTTAAGGGCATCACCGTCATATCTACGCGAATAAAGTGGTTTTAATTAAGCTTGATTATGGTGTTTTTTACTGGTGTGCCGGGTTATTAATTGTGGCGTTTTGACGCTGTTCAACTTTGGCTCTACATGTCATCGTTTTGACGCAGTTAGCTGAGCAAGTTCACAGTACAAGTTCACAATCTGAGAACTCGGGTGATGAGAATTTGTTTGTGAGGTTTACCATGTCATCGGGAACAAAGGAAAAATTTCATGGGCGATATACATTACCTACCGACTGGTGAAACTATTCAGGCTCGTTTGTTAGAAAAGCATATTGAGAAAACGATTTCTAGCCATCCGGATCAAAATGTGGCCAAACGATGGAACGAGCTTGCACAAGCTTCATTAAAAAAGTACCCAGGCCCACCTATGCCGTCGCAAGCTGTCCTTGATTTGGATATGTTAACGCGATTAACTGACGAGGAGCGTGAAGCCGTCGTTGACGCTGCACAAGGCTATCTTGAAAGCTACTTCGAGGATGTTCGTCAGCAATTAATCAAAATGCATAGCGACATGCTGCGCTTGCAAAAAACCGTTGCCGAGTACGAGCAGAATGAATCCTAAAAGAAATACGCTAGCTCAAGCTGGAGGTAATCTTCGTTTGCAAATTGAGAATTTTCAGGTTGATTAACCCAGTAGCGCATGTCCAGAGACGCTTTAACTTTACTTCCGATCCTTCGATTGGCTTCAAGGCTTAATATCTCACCGTCGCCATCAAGATCAGTAATCACTCCCAACAAAGCATCTGATGATTGTTCATCATTGAGAGCGAATCGCAGCCCGATCAGCAGATCATTTTGGAATGGGTTAGTGCTCGGCACATTATTGTTTTTTCGATCGTCGTACAACCATTCTGCAACGACGCCTAAATCAATGTCAGATTCAGCAATGCCGTAGAAGCTATACTCGAATCCGGTAACCAGCTCAGCATGATTTTCGATCCGATCAGCCGTAATGCCAATAATCTCGGCTTTCAGTAACCAACTTTCGAATGTAGCCTGCGCATCTATACCCACTTGGTTTTTTTGATAGTAAAACGGTATGAGCTTTCCCGTATTAGTATTGAAAACAAGTTCAGGAGTACGCGCGGTGCCCGTAAATGCGTGCAAACCAACATCCCAATCACCTAAGGTTTTTGATACACGAAATGCAAAGTCAATATGATGTTCTTTATCGTCTGATTCAAAACGTGCATCATTAGTGTCAATAACGAGTGATGGGCGAGGGCGTCCATCCTCACCAGGAAAGCTCCGTTCTCTAAAACCGGGCAAAATATAGAATTCAACGTCACCCCACTCGCGGGACGTGAACACGTTGATCATCGCTTGGCCCAATTTCTCTGAACTATCGCCATTTTCAACTGAATCACGCTGGTTAATTACGTCAATTAGGTTGACTGATTCAGCAACACCCCAAAATACTTTGCCCAGGCCAATCTTCCATTCCCAGTTTTCTCTGACTTGATGGAAGAGAAATTCACGAAAATCAAAATGCGTACGCTCTTCGTCTTGCTGATCAATTCTAAAAAAGGGTGTAACCGTGATGCTGGTGGAGTCCGTCAAACTCTGATATAGCTCAATTTCACTGGAAAGCGATACATTGCTTTTGTGGTCACCCGTGTGGTTCGCATTTTCTGTAAAGTACTGGGCTTGCCCAGTAACATTACCGCGTATATCCCACTCGGCTGATGCGGCAGTGCTGATAGCCGCCATCGCAAGCAAAGGCAGCAATTGCATTTTGAGTGTCATGGTGATCTTCTTTTGTTGCCTAACGTAAGCGTTTTAGCGCGCTGCTATTGAAGTCTTTGTCAGTTAGTCCGGTTTTGAACTGATAGTCAGAGAATTTTATTAGTGTGCTTTTTTTTGTTTGTAGGTTGATCATCTCCAAAGTGCCTGCACGCCAAAACTTATCTAGGTATTGCTGGTGATCGCTAAACGTTAGAATTTTTAACGGCGCATTTTTACGATCAAAGTATTCAACCTTTAGCGAAATCATTCGCTCTTGATCAATCCAATTGATTAATCGAGTATAGCCAGAATGCTTGTATGCGGGTTTGCTTTCGATTTTGAATACCTTGCTGCCGTCAAACTCATCTTCACCGAGGTACTCATAGGTATATTTGTTTACTTCTTGAGAGCTAATATCCTCAAATGCAAATTCGCTACCCATAAATGGGCCTGATTTGTTTTTGGACGATATGCGCTTAACCCGTTTTAGTGCTGGTAGGTAGAGCCACTGCTCATCAGCTTTTACAGCGTGCGAATGGGTTAGGCTGGCTGTCCCTTGCACATCTGCAGGTTGATCAAATATCGACATGCTCTTGTCGCCATCACCGGGCACCTCTAGTGTGCGCGCCCGCATTTTACGCTCACTTTTTTTTCCAGAGCGGTTGACTAGCGTCATCTGCATGGTTGAGGTGGTGTCAACAAAGCCATCGTTTTGCTCATCTACTGCAGTTGCGATTTCCAGGCCGCGTGCGGTATTTGCCAATGCTGTGATGCTAGTTGCCGTGGCACCAAAGGCAATCAGTAGCGTCGCAGCGGTACTTAGTTTCGTTAGTTTCATAAGTTAACTCCTTTAAAGCGATTGTTAGGCGGCTACAGCTGATGCCTCAGGAGACGGCTCAGTTCTGCTGTCTTTATCCAGTGCAATAAGCAACGGTGGTAAAAATAGAAAATCGACTATCAATGCGATGGTGATAGTAATCGCGGTCAGTAGACCCATTTGGCTGTTAACCAAAAAGTTGGATTGTGCTATTACCAAGAAGCCTGCTACCAATACAATCGTGGTAACCAATAATGCAACACCGACCGTATTGAAGGCATACTTAACGGCTTCTTCCGCATTAAGGCCCCGTTCGCGCCTGGCTCTGAGGTATTTACTTAAAAAGTGAATTGTATCGTCTACAACAATACCCAAGGTCATTGCGACAACCACTGAGACGGCTAAACCGACTTCGCCCACCATTAGCCCCCACACACCAAATGCCATAAGTGCCGGTGCAATGTTAGGGATCAAGCTCAGCATGCCAAATTTGAACGAGCGCAAGGCAAAGATAAGAATACCTGATATCAGTACCAGCGCAATCGCTGTACCGCTGAGCATACTAATGATATTGCGCATGCCTATGTGCGAGAACATCATTGTAGGCCCAGTGCCCAATGTGGCAATGTCGGGAGTATTGGTTTTCATCCACTCGAGTGTGCGATCTTCAAATGCCAGTGCTTCTTGTGTGGATAATGTCTCCAGTGTTGCCGACAGTCGCGTTTTGGACTTATCAAAGTTCATTTGATTGTTTAAGTCCAGGCCATAAGGTAGTGACATCTCGTACAGCAATAGATACTGAGCGGATAGCTCGCGATTTTCTGGAAGTTTGTAGTACTCGTCCTCATCACCATGCATGCTTCGGTTAAGGCGTCTTATAGTCTCAGTTAAAGCGTTAACATGCATTACCTCTGGTTGTTCTTCCAGATATTGTTCGAACTTTTCCACTTGTGCTAAAAATTCAGGGTTATTTACACCGCCTTCATCTTTAGAATCGATAGAGAAATCCACCAGGTACATACCTGAAAGCTTTTCGGTTATATGATCAGTTTCAGCACGGAAAGGTACGGACTTATCGAAGTAATTGACGAATACATCGTTAAGCTCGTTACGCGGCGCCATAACAGCTAAACCAATCATGATGATTGACATCCCCCACAGCAGCGGCTTTCGATTGCCCACAACAAAGTCAGAGAACTTATCCATTCCAGTGGCTTTGCTCGTATCAATCGCTTTTGCTTTAACGGGCAGCACGGCCATAAGAGCGGGTAAGAAGAAAACTGCTAGGAAGAACGCGTAAATAACACCGATCGCGGTAATGTTGCCCAGGTCGCGAAATGGAGGCGCGTCGCTGAAGTTCATGCTCAAAAAACCAATCGCTGTAGTGATTGACGTTAGGAAGATAGGCGTGAAGTTGATTCGTAAACTCTCTACGATAGCGGCATGCTTGCTCTCACCACTACGCACGTTATGATAAAGCGTTACCAAAAAATGCACGCAATCGGCAACTGCCAGAGTCAAGATCAACGTTGGTGCCGAAGCAGATGGCGGTGTTAACTTAATGCCAAGCCAGCCAGCGGTACCCATTGCAGCCATAATCGATAAAAACACCACTACTACGGTACCGATCATTGCTAAAGGGCTGCGAATCAAAAAGAAAATGCCAACGATAATGACCAGAAAAGCCATTGGAATGATGGTGCTCATATCTTTTATGGTGGCTTCAGGAAACGCTTGGTTCATCATGACGACACCGGTCGCACTAAACGCGATAGCCGGGTATTTTTCTTCCATGGACGCAATCATTTCTCGGGAATATGTGACTGCTTGTTCTAGTGCCAAGGCAGGGTCTGCGCCGGTTCTTTGCTCAACCGGCAATGCACGCTCTGCATCGGTAAGTTCCGCAGGCATTTCTACGGTGATATTCACACCTGTGACATCACCTGATGGAGAAACCAGCTTTTTAGCTAGAAGAGGTTGATTAAGAGCAACATTTTTTATGTAGGCGAAATCTGCTTCAGAAAGATTTTCAGGCTCCTCGATAAGATCAGCAACGCTCAAATCATCCTCTTCTGCCGTCATGTGTTGGTAGTTGCTTAGTGAATCGACTCGAATTGAGTAAGGCACTTGCCACGAACGTTCCGTTAGGTCCACAACGGCTGCCATTGCATCAGGAGTAAAGACATCGCCACTCTTGGGTTCAATCATTATCAGAATGTTGTCGCTCTTGGTGTAGGTTTCCTGGAGCTGCTCGAACGCTTGCAATTGAGGGTTATCCGGGCTAAAAAATACGCGGTAATCGTTTGTAAAAGCTAGAAAGCGACCACCCGATGCTAAGGCCCCAACAACGATCAGGGTAATTAACAACACCAACCATTTAAATCGGACCACCCAGTTTCCGTATTTTTCGACCATCATATTATTCCTTTTCCAATTGCATTTCGTTGTTAATATCAGCCTGTAGAGGGCCAACAAAAACCGTGTTTTTGAGCCAAGCCATCAGTGCTTTGTGCTTTTTTGCATCGTGTAGTGGTTGCCAGTTCAAACCATCTAAGGTTGCTGCCACAATGCGTGCGATGGTTTCTTCGGGTTGTGTAATGCCAATTTCTTCAAGATGTAGTTCAGCTGCTTGTAACAACTGGCTGCCAAGATTTAACGACCACAAGCCAAATACCAATTCAATGGCGCTTAAATTTTTTGGCATCATGAGCTCTTTGGTTTTTAGGGCATCGCCTACAATGCTGCCAACCACCTGCATAAGGCTTTTTTCGAGCTGGTTGTGTATTTGCAGAGTAGCTTCAGACACCTTGTCCATGATGCTGTTGTCGCTGGTGTACTGAAGGATCTTGTTGCAATGTGGTTGCCGCATATCGAAGTAATTGTGGGCAACCATAACGGCTAGGATGCGATCACGATTGCTGTGAGGCACTGCGCGGGCGCGTTCAAATAAGGATAGCAAATAGCTCATGGAGCTATTGCATACTTCTATCAGTACTTCTTCTTTACAAGGAAAGTGTTGGTAAACAGTGCCGCGGGAGTATTCACCTAGCTCTGCCAAACGGTCCATACTTAGGGCTGCACAGCCTTCTTCATTGATTAGGTCACGCGCGATATTGAGAAACAACTGATGCCGTTGGGCTATTTCGCGTTGTTTTCGGGAGATTGTTGGCATACTTCTAATTTTAGACAACGTGTCATAAAATGACAACATGATATTTATTCTATTAATATACAGAATTTGTGAGCAGAAATTATCAATTACAGGCATTATTTTGACAACGTACGCCTCTGAAAAAACCGATCAAATCGTCATGAAAAATCAATACGATGCAATTATCATCGGCGCCGGGGTGATTGGAGCCGCTACCGCTTTAGAGTTGGCCCGAGCAGGTTGGCGAACGCTGAGCATTGATAAGTTGCCCGAAGCTGGATATGGATCCACCTCTGGTTCTTGTGCGATTATCCGCACCTATTATTCTGCATACGAAACCTGTGCCTTAGCTTACGAGGGATGGCATTACTGGAGTCGATGGGAAGGTTTCATCGGTGTAAAAGATGAAGCTGGCATGGCGGAGTATCACAACACTGGCTGCCTCGTGGTGAAGACAGAACACAATCATAATTTATCCAAGGTATGCGCAACCATGGATGAGCTGGGTTGTGAATACACGGACGTTGATACATCGGACATGAAACAATACTTGCCAGGCTGTGATACCAACTCGTATCACCCAGCGAAGTTAATCGATGATGATGATTTCGGTAAACCAACCGGCGCCGCCATCGAAGGGTGTGTGTTCTTTCCTAATGGTGGTTACGTCAACGATCCAAAGCTCTCCGCGCATAACTTGCAACGTGCAGCTGAGCATCATGGCGCTACCTTCCTGTTTAATACTGCCGTTACCAACATCAATAAAACGATCGGTCGCATCTCTAGCGTCGATTGTGACAATGGTGAGCAATATATATCCTCGGTGGTGATCAACGTAGCAGGCCCACACTCAAGCAAAATAAACGAAATGGCTGGCGTGGCAGAGAGTATGAAAATGTCGACACGCGCTTTGCGTCATGAAGTGGCTCATGTTAAGGCACCGGCAGGCTTCAATACTGCCAACGGCATTATCAGCTCAGATAGTGATATTCATGCATACACTCGTCCTGAAAAAGGCGATAGCTTGTTAATCGGCTCAGAAGACCCTGAATGCGATAGCAGAGAATGGGTTGATGATCCCGATAATTATTCGCTGGAGTTTTCTGCACAATGGAAAACATTGGTTATGCGTTTAGCTCAACGCCTACCTGATTTAGGTATTCCTGATACGGCCTCTGGTGTAGTAGCACTTTACGATGTCTCAGAAGACTGGATGCCCATCTATGATAAAAGTGACGTACCTGGTTTTTATATGGCTTGCGGCACGAGTGGTAACCAGTACAAAAATGCACCCGTTGCCGGTAAAATCATGGCAGCCCTGGTGCAAGCCTGCGAAGCAGGGCATGATCACGACAACGACCCACTGCAATTCACCTTAGAACATATTGATGCAACTATTTCCTTAGGCTTCTTTTCGCGTAATAGAGAGATCAATCAGGATTCGAGTTTTTCTGTTATTGGTTGATGATTACTAGACAGGAAGCACAATGATGATACGAAAATTAAATGAAATTTGTGGAAACATGGCGACTTTGACTGCTATCTATTAACGCGGCGAATGTAGGTCATTGGTTGTTCTTCTGACGAGCAGGGAAGTGGTTGTGATTGGGTCTAAAAATACTATTTCTCCGGCATGTTGAATGTAAGCGGCGTATCCATCGATAGAAAAACAGCATGAAAATCTAAGCCCTGATTACTATAGTGACGCACGTTGATTTCACCGTGCATGAACACTTCACGTTCCGAGTTAATGATGCCGGATCCTGTCTTGCTGAGATCCGCTGTCACTGCACGCGGAAAAAATCAAACAATGGAGCATTATCCAAAGACGAAAACGTAATTTCATGTTGCTGCCTAGTTGCGGGTAGAAGAGGCGATCAAATACAAATCTACGGTATGGCCTCCGTTACTGCTTGTATTGTTCACGCCTGGCGAATGGGTATGTCAATCGTGCATGGTGGATAAAGCTAAGTGGTCCGTATGAACCATCTAAACAAAAAGCACAGAAAATCACAAATGAAATAGGCCCGTCAAATTGCCTAGGTAATTAGTTGCGACAGAATCGCTTGGTAGTTAAGCTACGTCAAAGTCGCTTGGTGTTAACATGCTAATCTGTCGAAGTCAGAACTCGATCTGACTGACAGCAAAAGTAGAGCCTGGGACGATACGTGCCGGCAAGTAAAATCCCAAATTCTCGCATTGATTTGTTATCCCGCGGTTTTGGATACTGTTACCATTTAACGATGCTCCGCACTACCTTATAGCCACCAACGAGAGTTGATCCTCCATATTCTCTCGCAAGACGCGATAGTGCGTCATGGAATCCCAGATTGGGGAACGCCGCTTCAACTTTCGCGATTGCGTCCTTGCTCATGCCCTTCCTTAGCTTTCCTTTTGTTGCGTCGATCCAGTCCGCTTTGCGACAAGCCTCTATGACATTTTTGTTCGGTCCTTTGTAGCGAAAAATCTTGTGATGCCAATGAATTGCGTCGCGAAGCACATTGGGGTCCAAACCCCAGCCATATTTCTCGTTGTCAGCAAGAGCTAAAGCCTCGGACGGTTCTAGATAAGCCAATTCGTGATCTGACCAAAGACCGATGTCGTGATAAACAAATGCGGTTTCTACAACGATTTCGTGAGCGGATGAGTTGTCCAGAAAATGCATTGCATAAGTTATGGTGCGATAAACATGGTTACGATAACCGGGAAAGTCTTCGCCAATCATCTCTTCGAATGGTGCGAACAGTTCTTCCACGCGATGACGTTCTAGCTTGATGACAATTTCAGACATAAGATTAGGTCTCCATTTACTAAACACTAAAGCGGAGTTTGGTTGCGAGATAATTGTTGATTCAATCCGACCATGGACTATGCCTGCTTTTGGTCGGATTGAATCAACCATTGCTCGCCTTCTTCCAGACTGTGTGATTTTTTCGATGCTCTCTATCTCGCATCGAAGATCGAAGGCGTCCTGCGCGCCTGAATAACGAAAAAGATGGCCAGAAAATGTCTACTATACCGGGGCAACTCCACCGCCGGACACCCCTTCAAAGTCCGCCGGGCTAACATTGCCATTATAACCGTGGCGTCGTTTTCGGTTGTAGAACACTTCAATATAGTCAAAGATGTCAGCACGGGCTTCATCACGCGTTTTATATCTTGTTCTATTTGTTCGCTCTCGAAGGTTCCACTTGGGCAGCACAAGCAACAAGTGACCATCCAGCCAAACGCGCAATCCTTCCAACTGTGGCACTGATCTGGATTGGCGAATCAGTAACCTCTCATCTTCTGAGAGGTGTTTAGCCTCCCATTCGATGCGATACAACGTTTGGATTTTCTTTATCGCTCTGACGGCTTAAGTGCTCTTCTGCTGATTCGGATCCACCGCATTTTGTGCTGCTGAGTTGAGTCATTGCAGTTCCGAGTGTAGAAAACTGCGTTAATCATGCCGGCGGGATATGTCGAATGCGAATGTGTCGGTAATTTTGCGCTTACGGATAAGCGCTCCCGCGGGACCGTTTTTCATTGTCGTTTGCTCATTCAGCTAGTCGATCAACACCACCCGAAAATCATTCACGTTAGTAAACGTTGGGCCAGTTTTAACTAGTGCATCGCAGGCTTCAAAAAACGAATACGCATCGTGGTTATCTAAATAGGTTCGGCTGTTTAGCTTTTTAGCCGCCGCAGCAGAGGCAACACTGCTATCCCAAACCGCACCGGCATTATCTTCCGAACCGTCTATTCCATCTGTATCGCAGGCTAGGGCAGTTACTCTGGGGTTGTCGCCGATTTCATTGGCAAACGAAAGTAGGAATTCGCCGTTACGACCACCGCGTCCACCCTTGCCACGTAGCGTTACGGTAGTTTCGCCGCCTGATATTAGCGCTACGGGTGCGGGTGCGGGTTGGCCGTATTGGCAAACTTGTTTGGTCATTGCAGCCATGACTTTTGCAACGTCACGAGCTTCGCCTTCGATTGCATCGCCCAATATGAGTGGATGATAGCCAGAAGATTTGGCAAGCGCTGCCGCGGCCTCTAACGATTGCTGTGGTGTGGCAATCATATGAGCTTCTGTATTGGCCCAAACATCATCATTGCCTTGCGTATTCCTTGGTGCTTGATTAAGTAGCGTTTTAACTGACTCAGGCGTTTCAATTTTGTATCGGCTTAGAATCTCCATGGCTTGCGCGGCTGTTGTATTGTCTTGCACGGTAGGCCCTGATGCGATGACTGAAAAATCATCACCGGGTACATCTGATACTGCCAAGGTTATGACTTTGGCTGGGTGTGCAGCTAGTGCTAACCTGCCGCCTTTAATTGCGGATAGATGTTTGCGCACGCAATTCATCTCATCGATCGCAGCACCGGAAGACAATAGTGCCTTATTGATCTGTTGCTTCTCCGCCAGCGTTACTGAGCCAGCTGACATCGACATTAGAGCCGAGCCGCCGCCGCTTATCAAGCACAGTAGCGTGTCGTCACTGCCCAGTTGCGTGGCCAGAGCGAGAATTTTTCTTGAGGCCACTAAGCCTTGCTCATCAGGTACTGGGTGACGGGCTTCTATGAGTTCTATTTTTGATGTTGGTGTGAGGGTACCGTAGGGCGTTATCACCAAACCGCATATATCAGCGTTCGGCCAGGCCTGTTCAACCGCGAGGGCCATGGATGCTGATGCTTTTCCGGCTCCAACCACATGGATTCGCGAATTAGGCTCGTTGCCTAAATACTGAGCAACAAGCTTGGTAGGATCCGCTGACGCGACTGCAGCATCAAAAAGCTGTATGGCTACTCGCTGGCGGCTGGTCTTTTTGTCGATAGCGGTCATGGCTTCAATTTGGTACTCTTTTGGTTAATGCATTATGGAGCAGTCAGTACTAATTGACCCAAATCAGGCGCTGTTATCCTGCTATTGGTAGTACTTCGGAGTGCAATGAGTTGTAGAGTAAAGCAATTGTTGCTCTGTAGCAGTGTGTGGCGTAATCTTACAGAGCTAACACATTAAAATTTACCCATATTTCAGCACTCTGGAGGAGCATAGAATGACTAAAGCACCAAGTCGACGTAAATTTCTAAAAGGTTCGGCAGTGGCGGCGGCAGCAACGGCTACTGGCGCCATCACAGCACCCATGATCGCCAAGGCAGCACCTGTAACGCTAAAGATGCAAGCTGCTTGGGGCGGTGGCATCTTCCTTGAAAACGCCAAGTCATATGTTGATCGCGTAAATGCCATGGCGGGTGATGCGCTTAAAATTGAGCTTTTGCCAGTTAACTCAGTAGTTAAAACCAGCCAAATGCAAGATGCAGTGCACCGCGGTGTACTTGATGCGGCTCACTATGTGCCGGCTTACTGGTATTCAAAGTCGCCTGTTGCCTCACTATTTGGTACCGGTCCTTGTTACGGTTGGTCAAGCCAAGAAGTGTTGGGTTGGGTCCATTACGGTGGCGGTCAAGAATTATTTGACGAGCTGATGGGTAGCCTGGGTTTGAACCTGGTGAGCTTTTTCAACAGCCCAATGCCTGCGCAGCCTTTAGGTTGGTTTAAAGAAGAGATCAAAGGTGTAGAGCAGTTGGACGGTCTGAAGTATCGTACCGTTGGCTTGGCGGCTGATGTACTACTTGAAATGGGCATGTCTGTTGTCCAATTGCCTGGTGGCGAAATTCAGCCTGCAATGAAGTCTGGTTTGATTGATGCTGCAGAATTCAACAACCCAACCTCTGATCGTGACTTCGGTATGCAAGATGTATCCAAGCACTATCACTTGGCCAGTTTCCACCAATCGCAAGAATTCTTCGAAGTTACATTCAATAAGAAGAAGTACGACGCGCTGCCTGCAGAGCTTCAAGCTATTTTGAAGTACGCGTCTGAAGCTGAAAACTCTAATTTCTACTGGCACAACACGCGTCGCTATGCAGACGATCTAGTGACTCTTGCAGAAGAGCAAGGCGTTAACGTTTACCGCACGCCTGATTCAGTTATGCAAGGCCAGCTAGAAGCATGGGATAAGGTTGTTACTCGTATGTCTGGTAACGACGAGTTCTTTGCGAAGGTTATCGAATCGCAAAAGGCTTATGCCAAGACGGTCATGAACTACCTTAACCTTAACCAGCCTGACTACAAGTTGGCGTACAAACACTACTTTGGCTAATCATTAGTCGTACGACTGGACGACGGGGGCACTATGCTCCCGTTGTTCGTTTTTACTAGTAGAAATGACTCTTCATATTTGGAATTCACGTGCTGACTAAATTCGTATATGCAATTGAGAGCCTGAGTATTTGGGTAGGCCGAGCGTTTGGTTGGTGCATCCTGATACTGACCTTGTCGGTTTCCTACGAAGTGTTTGTGCGTTATATGCCCGGATATAAACCGACAGTTTGGGCCTTCGATATGATGGTGCAAATGTACGGCGCGCTATTTTTAATGGCAGGTGCCTATTGTCTGGCACAAGATGGTCACGTGCGTGGTGATGTTCTGTATCGATTATTTCCGGTGCGCGTGCAAGCCAGTATTGATTTTTTGTTGTACCTCATCTTTTTTATGCCCGGCATGATCGCCTTGGCATGGTATGGAGCTGAAATAGCGTCTGACTCTTGGCGTTATAAAGAAGTGAGTTGGAATAGTCCGGCCCGTATTCAAATTTATTTTTTCAAGACACTAATCCCGTTAGCCGGTGGTTTATTGATCTTGCAAGGTTTGGCCGAACTGGTTAGGTGTGGCAAGGCGATACGCTCGGGTGTTTGGATGGAACGCCTTGACGATGTTAAAGAAACAGAAGATTTGTTAAGCGCACATGTGTCGTAGCTGCGTTCTTGGTATCTCATCGTAACTCTACTCATTCCATTTAACACCTAAGGTGAATCGGTCGTGACTAATCCAGAAGTAGCCATCTTAATGCTCTCGTTGTTCATCGTGCTGGTGATGCTTGGTTTTCCGGTTGCCTTTACACTGCTTGCGATGGGCGTGGGTTTTGGTTACTTTGCGTATTACCAAGCTGACTCTATTACAACTTTCTCTGATGTATTTGATAACAATATATTTTATTTACTGAATCAAAATACTTATTCAGTAATGGAAAACGATACCTTGGTCGCGATCCCCTTGTTCTTGTTTATGGGTTATGTAGTTGAACGCGCCAATATTGTTAATCGTTTGTTTTCATCACTACAACTCGCCGCCCGAAACCTGCCGGGCTCAATGGCGATAGCAGCGTTAGTCACTTGCGCTGTGTTTTCAACAGCTAGTGGTATCGTGGGTGCGGTGGTAACGCTGATGGGCTTGCTAGCATTCCCAGCCATGGCAAAAGCCAATTATCGTAACGATTTTAGTGCTGGCGTAATTTGTGCCGGTGGCACCTTAGGCATATTGATACCACCGTCCATTATGTTGATCGTTTATGCAGCAATAGCAGAGCTATCGCCTTTGCGCTTGTATGCAGCGGCGGTGTTTCCAGGGCTTTTGTTGGCAGGTATGTATATCGTGTATGTCATCGTGCGGGTTTACATCAATCCGTCTATTGCACCTAAACCGGTAGTCGATCCTAACTTGTCGCGTTGGACGATCTACTGGCAATTGTTAACCTCATTCCTACCATTGACCGTATTGATCATGGCCGTGTTGGGCTCAATTTTGGGAGGATTGGCAACGCCTGCTGAAGCTGCGGCGATTGGCGCGCTGGGCGGCTTAATACTCGCTCTATTGTATCGATCCCTTAATTGGTTGATGGTCAAGCAGTCTGTGTTTCTCACGGCAAAAGCGACGGCAATGGTGTGTTGGATGTTTGTTGGGTCGTGGACGTTCGCATCAGTATTCTCCTATCTTGGTGGGCACGATATTATCGAGCACTGGGTGCTAGCGATGAACCTACAGCCATGGCAATTTCTAGTACTGGCGCAGCTGATCATATTCCTGCTAGGTTGGCCGCTGGAATGGTCAGAGATTCTGATCATCTTTGTACCCATCTTCCTGCCCATGCTGGATACATTCAACGTCAATCCGTATTTCTTCGCAATGTTAGTAGCGTTGAACCTACAGACGTCCTTTTTAACCCCGCCGATGGCGATGTCCGCCTATTATTTAAAGGGGGTGCTCAAAGATCAGATAGAGCTGATGGAAATATTTAAAGGCATCATGCCGTATTTGGGTATCGTGATTTTCTGCATGGTATTGATGTATGCCTTCCCAGGTATTGCGCTTTGGTTACCTGATCGTTTGTTTGGTGAATACATCCCATAGCGCATGAGTGATAAAGAACCAATGGACAAACCGAATAACGGGCAAACCGTTCGAGATATTGTCGAACTTTTCAAAGACGGCAGCAGCACCTCAGAAGCCTATGTGAGTGGCTGCGCCAAGTTAGTAGATGAGACCGATTCTGAACTTCAGGCGTGGCAACATATCAACGCAGACCAGGTTGTTGCAGATGCGAAGGTGTGCGATGAAAACCGACGTGCTGGCAGGCCAGTAGGGCCATTGTTGGGGATACCTGTTGGTATCAAGGATATCTTCGATACGGCAGATATGCCTACGACATACGGAAGCGAAGCCTTTATGGGCAATCAACCTGAGCATCAAAGTGCCGTAGTTGAAAAGCTCTATGAGGCGGGCGCTGTAGTGATGGGTAAAACAGTCTCGACTGAATTTGCGTTTATGCACCCATCCGTAACGCGTAATCCCGTAAACAAAGAGTTTTCACCAGGCGGGTCATCCAGTGGGTCGGCCGCGGCAGTGGCAGCAGGCCATGTTCCACTTGCTATAGGTAGCCAAACAAACGGCTCTACCATTCGGCCAGCATCTTTTTGTGGTGTATATGGATATAAACCAAGTGAAGGTATTATTTCCAGACGCGGTGCCTTGGAGACGTCACCAACGCTTGATCAAGTGGGCTTATTTGCCCGTGATTTAGGTGACATCGCGTTGCTTGCTGATTCCTTGGCTGGTTACGACCGCGCCGATAGCAATAGCTACATTGATACAAAGCCTTCAATATTGGCTGGTTATTTATCAGAGGTGCCAGTCGAACCCAATTTTGCCTGGATTGATATGCCTTACGCTGATCAATACAGCGTTGATGTAACGGAAGGTATGGAAGAGTTGTTGCAAGTGCCAGGTGTTAAAGTTGATCGATTGCCTGCGCCGCAATCGTTTTCGGTTTTGATCGCCGCGCATAAAGTGATACACGAGTACGAAATATATAGAGCATTGGAAGAACCACGGCTACAACATGCAGATAAGTTAAGTGGCACGATACAAGCGATTTTTGCCGGGGCTGCTGAGGTGACTACTGAGCTATACGAAGAAGCACTTGAGGTTCGTCAAGGTGCTGTTGATTGGTTTTCGCAGTTCTTCCTAGAGTTTGATGCAGTGATTACTCCTGCAGCACTAGGTGAAGCACCCGTATATGGTGAGAGTACGGGTAGCCCAATCTGTTGTACCGTTTGGACACTCTGCGGATTGCCATGTTTGTCATTGCCGCTGCTACAGGGTGAGCAAGCATTGCCTATCGGTGTTCAGCTTGTGGGTAGCTTACGTGAAGATGATCGTTTGCTGCGTACTGCTCGTTGGTTAGTTACTCATTTAAACCAGTCAGAATAAGAGGACCGTCGCATGGCATCTCGATTAACTCAAATCATTACAGGCGCTATTGGCTTAGCTATATTTGCGACTTTTATCATAGGCTTGTCGCACAGTATTTCTACTGGTTTTGCTGGCTTTGAAGGTGGATTGCCGTTTGCGGTTATTGCAGGTTTCGTTATTTGCTTGGCCGCTTATGATTTTTATGATGAGTGTGTTCGCAAGAGTAAGAAGCCTACTAATAAAAACGAGTTATGAGCGATAAACCGACTGTTTGGATTAGCCGCAAGCTATCCGACAACACCATCACCCGTGCGCAGCAAAACTACAACGTAATACTAAACAGCGACGATACCATCAGCGCTGCTGGGAAGATTGTCGAGATGAGCAACAAGGTAGATGCCATTATCCCTTGTCACTCCGAAATGTTTAGCGCAGACGTTGTTAAACAGCTGGGCGACAGATTGAAAATTATTGCCAATCATTCAGTGGGTGTCGATCACTGTGATTTGCCAGCATTAAAAGCACGCGGCATTACCGTTACCAATACGCCTGATGTGCTATCCGATGCGACTGCAGAAATAGCCATGCTGTTATTGCTAGGTGCTGCACGGCGCGCAGCCGAAGGTGATCAACTGGTGCGTAATCATCAATGGGATAGCTGGAGTCCCGGCTTTATGGTTGGGCACCAAGTGACGGGCAAAACACTTGGCATTGTGGGTATGGGGCGTGTAGGCCAAGTAATGGCAAGGCGTGCGCGCGGGTTTGATATGAACGTTCATTACTACAATCGCAACCGACTTTTGCCAGAACTTGAGCAGGGCGCTCAGTTTCATTCAACGCTGGAGTCATTGCTGCCTATTGCCAGTTACGTGTCTTTACATTGCCCGGCGACCCCTGAGACCACCAATCTGATCAATAGTGATTCTCTCAGCCTGCTTCCAGATAATGCGATACTGGTCAACACAGCACGTGGTTATTTAATAGATGAAGATGCGCTAATAGCCGCATTAGAGAGTGGCAAGTTAGCGGCAGCCGGTTTAGATTGTTTTAAAACGGAGCCGGGTGGTAACCCGGCCTTGTCAGCTTTTAATAACGTGTTTATGTTGCCGCACATTGGTAGTGCAACGTTCGAAACACGTGATGCCATGGGCTATCGCGCTTTGGATAACCTTGATGCTTTTTTTGCAGGTTCTGAGCCAACGGATAAATTGGTGTAATGCTCAATTCATGTAGCGATGGATGCTCTTAGCTTAGATATTTGAAGCGCTGCTTTCGCCGCTTCTTGCCCTTTGAGAACAAAGTGGTCATGGTAGAGCTTGGTGTGGTGTTCGGTCTCTTGGAAATGATGCGGGGTGAGTGAAACCGATAATATCGGCACGCCCGTCTCAAGCCCGGCTTGCATCAGGCCATCGAGCACCGCTTGCGCCACAAAATCATGTCGATATATTCCGCCATCCACCACAAGAGCAGCGGCTGCGACAGCCGCATATTTTCCTGTTTTGGCCAAGTCACGCGCTACTAATGGCATTTCGAAAGCACCTGGAACGTCAAATACGTCAACATCCTCTTTAGGGATGACTTGAAGAAATCCAACAAGAGCTTGGTCTACTATGTCAGCGTGCCAGCTTGCTTTAACGAATGCGTATTTAATGTTTGTCATCACTAACAATCCAACGTAGTATCACGTTCCCACTGAGTGAGCTGTGTTGTAAATGTGTTCCACTCCTTAGTTTTTAGCTTGATAAACGCAGCAGAGCATTCGTCTCCCAAAGCACTTTGTAGGTCTTTGTCTTTACCAAAGGTGCGTAATGCATCCAATAGGTTTTGCGGTAACTTCTTAGCGCCTTTAACCTTGTGGCCTTCGGTGTACATATCAATATCTAAACGCTTGCCTGGGTCGAGCTCTTGATTAATGCCTGCAAGGCCGGCCGCCAACATGATCGCTTGTAGTAAGTACGGGTTGGCAGCGCCGTCAGCTAAACGAAACTCGATTCGCCCTTCATCCGGCACACGAACCATGTGCGTACGGTTGTTGCCGCCGTAGGTAATCGAGCTAGGTGACCAGGTCGCGCCGGATAGAGTCGGTGGTGCATTGATGCGCTTGTAAGAGTTCACCGTTGGATTGGTTATGGCGGTGATTCCTTCGCCATGCTTCATTAATCCGCCTAAAAAATGATAGGCCATGGCGGACAAGCCCACTTCATCTTTCTTGTCGTGGAATAGATTCTTTTTACCTTTTAGATCCCAGACTGATAGATGCACGTGGCAGCCATTGCCAGTGAGGTTAATAAATGGTTTAGGCATAAAGGTGGCACGTAAGTCATGCTTCTCTGCAATCGACTTCACCATAAACTTAAAGAAGCAATGTTGGTCGGCTGTGGTTAATGCGTCGTTGAAGTCCCAGTTAATTTCAAATTGGCCGTTAGCATCTTCATGATCGTTCTGATAAGGGCCCCAACCGAGTTCGATCATTGTGGTGCATATTTCAGAGATAACATCGTATCGACGCATCACCGCAGATTGATCGTAGCAAGGTTTCTCTTGCGTGTCTCTGGCGTCTGAAATGGTGCTGCCGTCTGCCGAGATCAAATGGAATTCGGGTTCTACACCAGATTTGGGTAACAGGCCTTGTTCGCCTGCCTCTGCCATCAAACGCTTGAGCACGTTACGTGGTGCTTGCGCAACGGGTTCGCCATCCATCCAAGGATCGCCCGCAACCCAAGCGACCTCGGGTTTCCAGGGTAGTTGAATAACTGAACTAGCGTCAGGCATAACAAACATATCCGGGTGCGCAGGTGTCATGTCTAGCCATGATGCAAAGCCTGCAAAACCCGCTCCGGACTTTTGCATTGATGCAACCGCCTGTGCGGGGACAAGCTTAGCTCTCTGTGTGCCAAATAAATCCGTAAAGTTAAATAGAAAATACTTGACGTTGTTATCTTTGGCAAACTTGGCTAGATCGGACATATGTGCTCCTGAGTTTGTTGGTTTTTTGTAATAGACGGCTTAGCCGTTTTGACCGGGTATCCAGCTAGTGCCTGACAAGGGCACGCCCGCCATTGCAGCTGATTCCACTGTTAATGCTACTAAGTCGTCAGGCTCAAGATTATGTACATGGTTTTTACCGCAAGCACGCGCAATGGTTTGCGCCTCAAGCGTCATCACCTTTAGGTAGTTGGCCAGGCGACGGCCGGCAACTTCTGGGTTGAGCCGGGTGGCAAGTGTTGGGTCTTGCGTAGTGATGCCCGCGGGGTCTAAACCTTCGTGCCAATCATCGTACGCACCGGCGGTAGTGCCGAGCTTTTGATATTCCTCTTCGAGATCAGGGTGGTTATCACCTAACGCAACTAGCGCAGCTGACCCAATCGATACTGCATCAGCCCCGAGTGCCATCGCCTTCGCCACGTCAGCGCCATTACGAATACCACCAGATACGATTAATTGCACCTTGCGATGCATATCCATATCTTTAAGCGCTTGTACAGCAGGGCGAATACACGCCAGAGTGGGTTGGCCTACATGTTCGATAAACACATCTTGTGTGGCTGCGGTGCCGCCTTGCATGCCATCGACCACAATAACATCAGCACCGGCTTTTACTGCAAGCGCAGTATCATAATACGGTCGTGCACCACCTAGCTTGATATAGATGGGTTTTTCCCAATTGGTGATTTCGCGAAGCTCAAGGATCTTGATTTCAAGATCGTCTGGTCCAGTCCAATCTGGATGCCGGCAAGCAGATCGCTGATCAATGCCTTTTGGTAGCGAGCGCATTTGTGCAACGCGGTCAGAAATTTTATGGCCCAGCAACATACCGCCACCGCCTGGCTTTGCACCCTGGCCAACGACTATTTCAATTGCGTCGGCCTTGCGTAAATCAGCAGGGTTCATGCCGTAGCGAGATGGCAGGTACTGATATACAAGCAGCTTGGAGTGGCCACGTTCTTCAGGTGTCATGCCGCCATCACCGGTGGTGGTAGAGGTGCCTGCGATATTGGCACCGCGGCCGAGCGATTCTTTTGCTTGCCCAGATAGTGAACCAAAGCTCATACCGGCGATGGTGATCGGAATATCAAGTTGAATCGGCTTACTAGCGAAGCGTGTGCCGAGCGTCACTTCGGTGCCGCATCGTTCTCGATAGCCCTCAAGTGGATAGCGAGACATGGACGCACCAAGAAACAGCAAGTCGTCAAAATGGGGCAATTGACGTTTGGCACCGCCGCCACGAATGTCGTAGATACCGGTGCTGGCTGCACGGCGTATTTCGGATAGCGTGTAGTCATCTAGCGTGGCTGACTTACGCGGCAGAGTGCGAGGAGCTTTATTGGTCATTGTTAGTAGGCGTCCGCGTTGTCAATGTCAAAGTTGTAGAGCTGGCGAGCTGAGCCGTAGCGTTTGAACTCTTTAGCATTGGCATCGATACCGGCTTTTTTAAGTAGGCCATCGACTGTTTTGATGTGTTCATCTGTCATGGGTTTTTCAATGCAGTCGGCACCCAAGTTCTCAACGTTACCGCGCACAAATAGGCGCGCCTCGTAAATTGAATCACCCAAGGCTTCGCCTGCGTCACCGCAGACTACCAGGTTGCCGCTTTGTGCCATGAACGCGCTCATATGGCCAACTGAACCACCAACAACAATGTTAATACCTTTCATCGAGATACCACAACGAGAGGAGGCATCTCCCTCAATGACTAACAACCCACCATGCGCCGTTGCGCCGGCCGCCTGGCTAGCATTGCCAGTAACGCGTACTTGGCCGGACATCATATTTTCAGCAATGCCGACACCGGCGTGACCATGCACTGTCACATCAGCTTGTTCATTCATGCCAGCGCAGTAAAACCCCACGTGGCCGCGTATATCCACCTTAATGTTGGCTTGTAGGCCACAGGCGATAGCATGCTGACCTTGTGGCTCGGTGATTTCCCATTTAGAGCCTGGTGTTACATCGCTAGTATTTAACTGCGAATTAATGGCACGTAAGCCGAGTGTTTGTAAATTCAGTTTTTCTAAGTGCGAAGTGCTCATCAATGCTCTACCTCACCTGTGCCACCCCAAGTATAAACGGTGGCGGGTTTTGGCTCCCAAATATTGGCGTTGTTTGAATCGGGCAGAGTGGCGATAGAACGAAACTCAGTAGCCATGGCTACCCAGTCATCGGTCTCGGCCATTACTGCATGTTTACAAGCGATAGGATCACGCAACACAGCGAAACCATCGCCAGTGCCTACACAAAAAGTGTAGAAACCATCTAGATCATCAATTGCACCTTCGAGTGCATCGTGAAGGCTTAAACCTTGACGTAGCTTCCATGTCATATAGGCCGCAGCGACTTCGGTGTCGTTCTCAGTTTGAAAGTGTAAGCCTGCTTTTTGTAGCTGCTCACGTAAGCGATTGTGATTGGATAACGAGCCGTTATGTACCAAGCAGAGGTCAGAGCCAGTGGCGAATGGGTGAGAGCCAGCCGTAGTCACCGCGCTTTCAGTAGCCATACGAGTGTGACCGATCATATGACTGCCTTCAGCCTCTTTAAGCGAGAAGCGGCGATAGACGTCATCAGGTAGCCCAACCTCTTTGAATATCTCTAGGCTTTGACCTGAGCCAACCAGGCGCACCTCAGGGTGGTGTTCTGTTATCCAGCCACGCAGATCACTTTCAGCTAGTGTGGTGACGAGAATAGCGTGGGTGTCAATCTGAGCAATGCGAGCTTCGCATTCAAAGGTTGATTCTATCCCGGTATCAACGGCCTTCCAGTCGTAGTCGCTGCTATCGTGAGCGAGTGAATACTTGGTTTCGCTTTCGGCCACCGAGTTACGGTAAATTGCGACCCCAGCCGAATCAGGCCCACGGCTACGCATTTCGGATAACATGGGCGCGAACAGTTCGCCTAATTTAGGCCGTAAGGCTTCGTTTTTCAGATACAGACCAACTATGCCGCACATGAGCTCTCTCGTGGAATTTCAGTTAATTACGAGGCAAATTACCACAGTGCGAAGCCCTCTAACAAGCGAGTTGGCTGGGTATTTCAGTCGATGACGCAATCTCGACAAATTGATCGAGTAGCCAATCTTAGACCACATACTTTGCAATCGATATTTGTGTTGATAATACAAATATCGATGGCGCTGAATACCACTAGAGACACTGATTGAATCATGGAAATAACCCACAATGTTATCTGGATAGCGGGGGTTGTTTATCTGTTGGCTGGCGTGTTGAAGGGGACGCTTGGCATTGGATTTCCAACAGCCGTAATCGCGGCGATGGCAATTTTTATAGATGCTCGCACAGCGATATTGTTGGCGATAATACCCATGATCGCAACCAATTTATGGCAAGTAATTCGCAGTGGTCAAATAGTCAAAACCTTCAAAGAAATTTGGCTACTGCTATTAACCATGGTCGCGTTTATCATTATCTTTACGCGAGTGTCGGCAGATTTTCCGCACGAGCTGTTGTCGCTGTTCGTCGGAGTTGCAGTGGCCATTTTTGCCATAACGAGCCTTTGGATTGATCCACCTGCTTTGTTGCCAAAGTACAAGTTACCGGCGCAAATTAGCACTGGCGTCGTGGCAGGTGTGATGGGTGGGCTTACCTCCATCTGGGCGCCAGCCATTATTGTTTACTTAACTTCAACCCGTGCCGATAAAGAAGTATTTGTATCCACGGTGGGAATGTTGCTGCTGGTAGGCAGTATTACGCTATTCGGCTGTTACTGGAACATCGACATGATATCGCTGGATCAAACTCGCATCTCAGCGTTACTGGTGGTACCAGCGATTCTCGGTTTTTCGATTGGCGAAGTGTTACGCAGGCGGGTGAGCAACGAGTTGTTTCGCAAGTTAATGCTGTGGTTCTTTTTATTCATGGGCATCAACCTGCTTTGGCGAGAAATAACTGCTTAATCCATGTTAGAGATCTCATTTGAAGATGATTTTTTGCTGGTGGTCAACAAGCCTGCTGGCGTGTTGTCACAGCCAGGTAAAACGATGGATGGCTCTATTGCTACTCAAGTAGCTCATGCCTACCCGGATGCCACTGGCCCGCTACTGGTACATAGGCTGGACATGGATACATCTGGTCTGCTGTTATTAGCAAAGCGTAGGGATATCCACCGGCAACTCCAACAGCTGTTTGAAAAACGACGGGTAGCTAAACGTTATATCGCTTTGCTGACATCAAAGCCAATCGGGCTCGGCGGCCTGGTTACTTTGCCTATTCGCTCTGATATTGACAATCGACCTTCTCAGATTGTTTGCCATGAGCATGGAAAGGCTGCTGCAACGCTGTGGCGATTAATGCCCGAGGGTGCATCATTTACGCGTGTTTTGTTCCAACCAGTCACGGGCCGCACTCATCAACTGCGGGTGCATAGCGCGGCTGCTCAAGGTCTAAATAGTCCAATTGTAGGTGACCGGCTTTATGGCGCGGCAGCCGAGCGGCTCATGCTGCATGCTCAGTGCCTCGAGTTCGAACATCCCATTACCAAGGCAATGCTGCGCATCACTGCCGAAGCCCCCTTCTAATAAAGGCTCCCGGATATTGGTATGGGCCAGTAAAATGGGAAATGTGATGGAGGCATTGTTTTTTTCGAGACTCGGTTAGCAGTGTTATCTGCCGAGTTTGTGTACGCTTGTCGGTCCTTAGAGCGACTATTGGCGTATTGGGTTACAGACCTATGAGTGTAAATAAATCTTTGGTCAGGACGACTCAATTTAACCAACGCCCACAGCGAAAGCTTAGGCTTGCGATGGGCTTGAGCGCGGTGCTGGTATTGGCGGGTTGTGAAACACCCAAAACTAAAGCGACAGAAGTTGTTGAAGCGCCCGTTGCAAAAAAGGTGAGCCAGCCGCTGCGAGAGGATTTAGTCGCGAAAGATCTCATCTACGTATTGCGCCAGTTAGCCCATCCAGCTACCACGACCATTCAAATACCCACTGAGCAGGATATTTTTCTAAAATATCTGTTGTCTGAGCTGATCGTGGAGGGCTATGGCATCCAGCAAGTAAAGGCCGATCAAGGCGCTAATTTCTTGCGATACAAAAAACAAGCTGATGCTACTGGCGATGTGTTGGAAAATACCTACACCCTGAATGTAGGCGATATTGAAATACAGCGCCGCTATGAAATACGTTCGGACGGGTTGTTGTTTCCAGTGTCTGCCATGATGCTAGCGGGTAGCCGTATCGCTGCCAAGATCGACAGAAGCTTATTTAAACATCTTGGTCAGACCACTGTAGCGGTGGATAATATTAAATTCACATCTGCTACAGAAATTGGCGAGGGTATACCAACGATATCGTTGATCACGTCAGATGTGGTTAGTGGTGTGACGGAACGCGCTACTGGCGCTCCTACCTTGCAAGCGCTTAACTCCAGTAATTTAGAGATCGGTAATCTATTCTTCGGTGATGCCAGTAACTTTACATCAGTGCTCGACGGTCATCATCGTCGCAGTCGTGATGTGGTGCCGTTTGGAGATGATCAACTACGCTTGGGTAGATTGGGTAAACGCATGGTGTTTGTGATACTTAATGAGTTTGACGAACGCACCGACTTGATCAGTGTGGTTGGTTGTAGTAATGGGCCAACCGCTTCAGAGCTAGGCAATGAAGGCTTGGCGCTCGGTAGAGCAGAACGAATCACGGAAGAATTTATGTCTCATGGTGTTGCCCGAGATCGGATTCTTGATGAAGGCTGCTGGGCGCCGCAAACTGCAGGAGATCGATTCCCCAGCCGCGGCGTTGTGGTTGAAGTATGGCGGAGGGATGCACCGTGAACTTGAGTCAAGCGGCAATAATTGTACTGCTCGCGAGCATGATGGCGGGGTGTGTCATTAAAACGATACCGGAAGGGCCAACGGTTGCACCAGCAGAGCCTTCAACAGCCACATCACCTCTGAGTCGTGACAACATGCCATATCTGCCGGTGGTTGGTGCTAACGAAGATGTTATGACTGACGCCACAGCCGAAGAACTTCGGCAGTTACAGCTGATCGCATCCAACTTAGTATCAGCATTGGTTCAAATACCCGAACTACAGCCTGCCGTTATCACTCTGCAGGTGTCACGTGCTCAAACAACTTTTGGTAATGCATTGATTCGAGCGTTAGAAAACGCCGGATTTGGTTTGCAATTGGTGTCTGCAGATCAAGGTAAAAATTACGTGTCATATGGCAAACGGTTTTCAGAGACAGATTCTGGCCCGATTACAGACTACGACATTGCTGTCGGAAAGCTCCATGTAAGCCGCGAGTACATTACCACCGATACGGGTATTTTTCCGTCATCATTAATGGCTGTATCGGGTACCCAGCAAGCGACTGATATCGTATTAAATGATGCGATTTTCCGGGAGCAAGGTGGAGCCGGTGATACGTTTATATCAGGTGTACAAACCGAAGACGATATCCTCATACGGCCAGTGATTAGTGAGGTTGATGTCAATGATTACGATACAACACCACACGCAAAGAGAACGTCACAAACCGCAATTTTTGACGAGGCCAAGAAGCGCTTTTTCGAAACGGAATCGCAACGGGCTCCTGTGGATTTTTCGGCATACGAACGCTCGCGTAGAGCCGTATTGATCTTTGGTAACAATAAAACCATGATAATGGGGCCTGGTAATAAACAAGCAGTTAGATTGATGGTCAGAGAGTATCTACCAGGTGATATCTTTGTAGTAACAGCATGCACCGATGTTGATGGTGAAAACGAATATGCTCGAGTCAGGGGTATTCGTGTAGAGCAAGAGTTTGCCAGCCATGGAGTCCCTGTAGATGCTGTAGCATTGGCTGAATGTATTCGAGCCAGTTATCGTCACGAATCTGATAACTCCGAAGTCCCTGTCGAAGTGGTTCACTACCGTATAAAGTAAGTAGAATGAGTGTTCGGTATGGGTCAACTGAATGAGTAATCTATGCAAAATTCTCTATTGAAAGTGATTATTGCGGCGTTGTTGTTAACCTCAGCATCACTTGTTGCGGGCACGGCCAATGCATTCGAATTACAAACTCTGGAAAACGAGCGCACTAATTTGCATAATTTTGTCGGTGACGGGCAGTGGACAGTGGTGATGTTGTGGGGTGCGAACTGCAAGGCCTGTGAAGAGCAAAAACCATTACTCGAAGCTTTTCACAACAAGTATAAGGATTCACGAGCACACGCCATAGGCGTTTCAATAGATGGAATCGAGAACATTGAATATATTCGCAAAAACATTGCTCATCACGGCACTAGCTACACCAATCTTGCTGCGCTGACGGATGTGTTCTTTTGGCAATTTACGCAAGAGACCGGTAAAAAATATTTGAGAACGCCTACCTATCTTTTGTATGCACCGGATGGATCATTGTCTGGTGTTAAATCAGGCAAACTCAAATTTGAGTTGTTAGAACAGATTTTAGAAGAGGAATAACGTTGTATGGATTTTCAAAATAACAATAACAAGTGCAAGGTTGCGCACACGAAGTTTATTTCACTTGTAGCGTTGGCAGCGGTGGTTTTGGGCACAGCGCCTTCGGCAGCAGCTGCCATACTAGAAGATGTGAAGCAGCGCGGCGTACTTCGCTGCGGCGTAAACGCTGGCCTGGTGGGTTTTGCCAATGCCAATAGCCTTGGTCAGTACTCTGGTTTAGATGTCGATTTATGCCAAGCGGTAGCATCAGCCATTTTTAACGATCCTGAGGCCGTAGAGTATTTGCCGGTTACTGCTACCACGCGATTTGATGCCTTGCTAGCGGGTGAATTTGACATGCTCTCTCGTAACACCACTTGGACGCTTAGTCGTAACGCTGCCTTCGGCGATTTTGTCGGTGTTAACTTTTACGATGGCCAAGGTTTTATGGTATCCAAGCGCAGTGGTATACGTAGTGCACTGGAGCTTGATAATGCGTCTATCTGTGTTAGTCGAGGCACTACGACTGAACTTAACGCAGTTGATTTTTTCAAGGTCAGCAATATGCGTTACCGTCCAGTGTACTTTGAGGACGACGCTGTTTTAAGAACTGCATATAATGATGGTAAGTGTGTCGCAATGACAACCGATCGCTCTGGCTTGGCGGCACAGCGTACTACGTTGTCAGAGCCTGATGCCCATGTGGTATTACCCGAAGTGATCTCTAAAGAACCACTGGGCCCAATGGTGCCTGCTGGTGATTCGGCATGGGCGAATGTCGTTCGTTGGTCGCTGAACTGCATGATCAATGCTGAGGAGATGGGCGTTACTAGTGCCAACATTGCTAAGGCTGCTAAATCAAGCTTGCCTGCAGTACAACGATTGCTTGGTGTGGATGGCAATTCAGGCGAGCTTATGGGTTTGTCTAGTAGCTGGTGCGCCAACATTATTAGTAACGTAGGCAACTATGGCGAATCATACGAACGCAATGTAGGTCCAGATACGCCAATTGGATTGGAGCGCGGTGTTAATGGTTTGTGGACTAACGGCGGCCTGCTGTACGCACCACCGATTCGTTAACTACCATTGTCATTGCTTCGTAGGTGGCGTTCCGGCGTCCCGGTAGCCATAGGTAAATCAACATGGATACCGGAACGCCGCCTACGTGAAAATGACAACAACCACAACTGTTGCCTAGAACAATCCGTCAATTTCACCAGCCTTGTTGAGTTTAATCACTTCAGCTGCTGGTTCTCTTGGTAAGCCCGGCATAGTCATGATCGCACCAGTTATCACTACAATAAAGCCAGCGCCTGCTGATAGTCTCACTTCACGTACGGGTACTGAGTGGCCAGTTGGAGCACCACGCAAGTTTGGATCTGTTGAGAAGCTGTACTGAGTCTTGGCCATGCATACTGGCAAGTTGCCGTACCCAGCTTCTTCCCATTGACGTAGTTGGTCACGAATTTTTTGATCAGCCAGTACTTCGTCTGCTCGATAGATACGCTTGGCAACCGTTTCGATTTTTTCGAATAGCGGCATGTCATCCGGGTACAGTGGGTTGAACTTCGATACACCACTTTCTGCTATTTCAGCGATGCGTGTTGCTAGCTCTTTAGTGCCTTTCGATCCGTCCGCCCAATGTTTACAAAGAATCGCCTCTGATCCTAAGCTCTCAACATATTCTTTAACTGCATTCACTTCAGCATCAGTATCAGTAACAAAGTGATTGATACCAACAACCGCTGGCACGCCAAATGATTTGATGTTCTCAATATGGCGGCCTAGGTTTGCGCAACCTTTCTGTACGGCATCTACGTTCTCACCATCCAGATCCTCTTTAAGTACGCCGCCGTTCATTTTCATGGCTCGAACCGTTGCAACAATAACTACAGCATCAGGTGCTAAGCCTGCCTTACGGCATTTGATGTTCATGAATTTCTCAGCGCCAAGGTCGGCGCCAAAGCCTGCCTCTGTTACTACAAAGTCAGCAAGTTTTAATGCCGTTTTTGTAGCGATGATTGAATTACAACCATGTGCGATGTTGGCGAACGGGCCGCCGTGTACGAATGCTGGGTTGTTTTCAAGCGTTTGCACTAGGTTAGGTTGCATTGCATCTTTAAGCAGAACTGTCATCGCGCCATCTGCACTGATATCGCGACAGTAGATAGGCGTTAGATCACGGCGATAGGCAATGATGATATCGCCTAGTCGCTGTTCCAGATCTTGTAGATCATTAGCCAAGCAAAGAATCGCCATTACTTCTGATGCTACCGTGATGTCAAAGCCGGTCTCGCGAGGGAAGCCGTTAGTAACGCCACCCAAGCTTGTAGTGACTTGACGTAGAGCACGGTCGTTCATGTCGAGTACCCGGCGCCATACAACACGACGAGCATCGATTTCAAGCTTGTTGCCCCAATAGATGTGGTTGTCGATCATGGCAGAGAGCAAGTTGTGCGCTGATGTGATGGCATGGAAATCACCAGTGAAGTGGAGATTCATTTCTTCCATTGGTACTACTTGCGCATAACCACCACCAGCTGCACCGCCTTTCATACCAAAGCACGGGCCCAGGGAGGCTTCACGAATACAAATCGCCGTTTTTTTACCGATAGCGTTAAGGCCATCGCCCAAACCAACAGTGGTGGTGGTTTTGCCTTCACCGGCGGGTGTTGGGTTGATCGCTGTAACCAGGATCAGCTTGCCATCTTTTTTACCTTTTTGCGCTGCAATGAATTCGGCAGATACTTTTGCCTTGTCATGGCCATAAGGCAGGAGGTGTTCTGACGGTATACCAATTTTTGCACCAATCTCCTGGATCGGCTTTTTATTGGCTTCGCGTGCTATTTCAATATCGCTTTTATAGGCCATGCTTTCTCTCTTTTAGACGTTACGCAATCTTGCGGACTGCTAGTTAGGGGTTATCGTGTTAACTAGACGTTCGCTGTTTTTTCAATGCGAACGGCGGAAAATTTAAACTCTGGGATTTTGCCAACTGGGTCAAGCGCCGAGTTAGTTAGTACGTTGGCTGCCGCTTCTACATAGGCAAAAGGCATAAATACCTGGCCTTCGCTAACTGCTCTGTCTGAACGAGCCATTACCTCGATGGAACCACGACGAGTGCTGAGTTTGATAGTGTCCCCGGCCTCTACGCCTAAATCACGCAAAGTGCGAGGGTGCAAGGAACAGTTAGCTTCCGGCTCAAGACTATCGAGCACAGTTGCGCGACGCGTCATTGAACCGGTGTGCCAATGCTCAAGCTGTCGCCCGGTGATAAGAATCATGGGATACTCACTATCAGGCTTATCATCAGGTGCAACAATATTTGCTGGAGTAAATTTGGCTCTGCCACCTTGGCGTGGAAAGCCATCGGTAAACACGATTGGCTGGCCTGGGTCGGTGGGCGTCAAGCTTGGGTAGGTTACGGCTTTATCGAGTAGCCGCTCCCAGGTAATGTTGTCGAGTGACTTCATCGACAACTTCATCTCAGCAAACACCTCTTTCGGGTGTTGGTATTTCCAGTCTAGGCCCATGCGGTTGGCTAGCTGAACAGTGATAAGCCAATCTTCGCAAGCTTCCCCTGGAGGGGATACGGCAGGGCGGCCCATTTGAACCTGGCGATTGGTGTTGGTTACCGTGCCGGTTTTTTCAGGCCATGCCGCCGCTGGTAAGATCACATCGGCATAGTTAGCGGTTTCAGTTAAGAAGATATCTTGCACAACCAAATGCTGTAGCTTGGCGATTGCGTCTCTTGCGTGCTCAACATCTGGGTCTGACATCGCCGGGTTTTCACCCATGATGTACATGCCCTTGATTTTGTCGTCATGGATAGCATCCATAATTTCAACAACGGTCAAGCCTTTTTGAGATGAAAAATCATCAGTACCCCAGATGTCGTTAAAGGCGGAACGCACGCCATCATCGGTCACACTTTGATAATCAGGCAAGAACATCGGTACTAGGCCAGCATCAGATGCGCCCTGTACGTTGTTTTGACCACGAAGCGGGTGTAAGCCTGCACCGGATTTACCAACATGACCGCACATCAGCGCCAGGGATATCAAGCAGCGAGAGTTGTCAGTGCCGTGGATATGTTGGGAGACGCCCATACCCCAGAAAATCATACCGGCCTTAGCGGTAGCAAATGCACGCGCGACTGCCTTAAGTGTATTGGCATCAATGCCACAATGTTCCGCCATGCGCTCAGGTGTGAAATTACTCAAATGACCCTTAAACTCATCCCAACCTTCAGTAAATGTTGCGATGTATTCTTCGTCGTAAAGTTTCTCATTCATGATGGTGTACATGATGGCGTTCAGCATTGCGACATCAGCACCAGGGTTAAATTTTAAGCTAAATTTTGCGTGTCGTGCCAGGCCCATGCCGCGAGGGTCCATCACGATCAATGTGCCGCCGCGTTTCACAAACTGTTTAAAGTAGGTGGCAGCCACTGGGTGGTTCTCAACCGGGTTTGCGCCAATCACTATCGCGCAATCTGAATTTTCAATTTCGTTGAAGGTTGCAGTTACAGCACCAGAACCCACGTTTTCAAGTAGCGCTGCAACTGACGAGGCATGGCAAAGGCGAGTGCAATGATCGACGTTGTTATGGCCGAAGCCTGTACGGATAAATTTCTGGAATAAGTAGGCTTCTTCGTTAGAACATTTAGCTGAACCAAAGCCTGCGACTGATTCACCGCCGTCTCGATCTTTCAGCGCTTTAAATCCGCCAGCTGCAGTATCAAGTGCTTCATCCCAGGTGGCTTCGCGGAACACTTCACCCAAGTTGGATGGGTCGACGTTCAAGCCTTTTGCTGGCGCGTCGTCACGTCTGATTAATGGCTTTTGCAAGCGGTGAGGGTGAGCGATATAGTCAAAACCGAAACGGCCTTTAACGCATAAGCGTTGCTCGTTAGAGGGACCATTGACACCATCCACCCATAAGATTTTTTCATCTTTAACTTTGAAGCTAAGCTGACAACCCACACCACAGTAAGGGCACACCGATTTAACTTCTTTATCAAAGTCCAGGCTGTCGCCTTTTTGTTGGCCATCTACTACCGTGCTAGGCATCAGCGCGCCAGTTGGGCAGGCCTGTACACATTCGCCACAGGCAACACAGGTGCTGGCTCCCATTGGGTCGGCCATGTCAAACGTAATGCGAGCATTCTTGCCACGGCCTGACATGCCGATAACATCATTGACCTGTACATCACGACATGCCCTTACGCACAAATTGCAGTGTATGCATGCGTCTAGATTAACGCTCATTGCTACATGAGAATTATCCAGTAGCGGTACGATCTCTTTTTCTTTGGTAGGGAAGCGACTGCTATCCACACCTTGCTCTGAGGCTATTGACCACATATGTGATGACTTATCGTGCGCATCACTGCGCTCGGGCTGATCAGCCATTAGCAATTCAATAACAACTTTTCGTGATGTCACTGCCCGAATTGATTGCGTATTAACCACCATACCTTCGCTTGCCGTGCGTATACACGATGCTGCCAGGGTACGTTCGCCATCGATTTCAACCATGCAGGCTCGGCAGTTGCCATCGGGCAAATAGCCGGGTGAATCTGCGTGACAGAGATGGGGTAGGCGTGTGCCTTCGCGTTTGGATATCTCCCACAGCGTTTCATCTGTTTTTGCTGTGACGCTTTTGCCATCGAGTGTAAAGGTGACCGTATCACTCATGAACTTATCTCCTTTCCAACTTCGTGTGGAAAATGTTCAATAACCAGGCGTATCGGATTAGGTGCGGCTTGGCCTAAACCGCAGATTGAGGCGTCACTCATAGTCTGGCAGAGATCTTCGAGCAACTTAGTGTTCCAGGTGGGTGCGTCCATTAGCTTCACGGCCTTTTCACAGCCGACTCTGCATGGTGTGCATTGGCCACAGCTTTCATCTTCAAAAAAGCGTAGCATATTAAGCGCTGCGTCTTTTGCACTATCTTGATCCGATAACACGACGACAGCAGCTGAACCGATAAAGGTACCCTGTGGCTGGAGCGTGTCAAAATCCAATGGAATGTCGTTCATCGTAGCGGGTAATATGCCCGACGATGGGCCGCCTGGTTGGTAGGCTTTAAACGTATGGCCATCGAGCATACCGCCGCTGGCTTTAATGACGTCAGTGATGGTTGAGCCCGCAGCCAATAGCTTAACGCCTGGCTCTTTAACACGGCCCGATACAGAGTAACTACGCAGGCCAACTCGGCCATTGAGCTCAGTACTGTTAAGCACTTTGGGGCCTTCTGCTACTACCATGGCTATCCAATATAGAGTTTCAACGTTGTGCACCAGCGTTGGCGAATTAAATAAACCCACTTGAGCCACATAGGGTGGACGATGGCGTGGTAAACCGCGCTTGCCTTCCAGTGATTCGATCATTGCTGATTCCTCACCGCAGATATAGGCACCGGCACCACGGCGTAATTCGATGTAACCGGGTTCTACTAATCCTTCTGTTTCAAGCGCCTTGATTTCTGCGGCAAGTATGTGCAACACGGCCGGATACTCATCTCGCATGTAGATGTAAGCTCTTTCGGCTTCAACAGCCCACGCCGCAATTAACAATCCATCGAGGAATCGATGGGGTTCACGTTCCAGGTAGTAACGATCTTTAAACGTGCCTGGCTCGCCTTCGTCGCCATTAACCGCCACATAGCGTGGGCCTTTTTCAGCACGCACAAACGACCATTTTCGCCCAGCCGGAAAACCTGCACCGCCTAAGCCACGTAGGCCTGACTCGTTAATTGTATCTTGTACTTGATCGGGCGTTTTCCTGCCGTCACGCATCGCTTTCAAACCGATATATCCACCAGACTTTTGATAGGCCGCGAGTGATTGGTATTCTGGAATGACCGCGTGTGTTTGTTTAGCTTTGATTGCGCTAGCGATTTTTTCTGGTGTGGCGTGGTCAGCATGGTAGTGACCAAGCTCAACAGTTGGAGCTGTGTCACAGCGTCCCATGCACGGAGCGCGTACGACGCGTACAGAGCCGCCTTTGTGTTCGGCTTGGAGTGCGGTTAGAAGAGCCTGAGCGCCGGCTAATTCACAGCTGAGTGAATCACACACTCTGATAGTGAGTTCAGGTGGTGGCGTTTCGTCTTCGCGAACAACATCAAAGTGTGCGTAAAACGTAGCAACTTCGTAAATCTCTGCTTGAGAGAGTTTCATCTCTTCGGCTAAGGCACGCAAATGATCGGCTGACAGATGATTGTATTGATCCTGAATCAAATGCAGGTATTCAATCAGCAAATCACGTCGCCTTGGTTTGTTGCCAAGTAACGTTTGTATTTCGGTTAATGCTGTCTCGGTGACTTGGCGCCCTTTTGGGGTGCGTCGTCCACGGCCAGTGCCTGATTTCCAGACGCCGGGTTTTTGAGATTCAGTTGTCACTTTTTCAGTGTCCTGTAAGTGTGTCTAAGCGGTTATATTTTTAACTGACGTTGTTATCGCATGTAAAAATGAGTCAGCCGAAGATGCTGCTGACATCATTAAAAATTGATCATCGCCCGTGCGCGTGATTATCACGCCTAAATGTTCCATAGTGGTTCTGGCTACCGCGGCCACCGGAAATACAGCCGGGTGCAGGTCAATCGGGCAAATTCGCTCCAACGCGCTAATTGCCAATGGTCCTGAAATCTCCAGTGAAACCCAGCTATCGGACTGGTCGGTGCAGTAAGCCGTATCACCTAGCTGGTCCTTTATTATGGCTAACGGATCCCCTTGGTCAGCGCCATGCTCAAATAGTACAAACCATTGTTGAGGCTGCAAGCCAAGCCAACGCATAGTGCCGCCATCAGACACCTCGACACCGGAAACATCAGGAAGCGAGCAGCAGAAAGCCTTTTTAGCGCTAGCGGCCAGTGCCTCATCACCGTTATTGGGGCAGGCGACGGAGACAATGCCGAGGCTGATCTGCTCGGTAATTGATACACCCTGCGACTCTTGGCTAAAACCGCCCAATACGGGCTGGGATACAAAATTGAAATCAGACACGTAGGCGATCTCCATCAGGATCAACGAAGTGTGCCGAGACGATCTCGACGTCTACGCTGCTCCGTTTTAGCGGGTTAGCTGCCGTGACGATTTCGCCCATACGGTTTTTACCGTCCTGAATAAGGCCCAAACCTATCGAACAGTTGAGTATAGGGGAGTAGGCAACGGAGGTCATCCAGCCTTCATCGTTAGCCATCGTTGCCTCGTCTCCTTTGGTAACAAAGTGCGCACCGGCACTAAGGCTTGTAGTCGTATCAACGGGCTTAAAACCCACGAGTTGCAAAGGCTTGTCGGGGTTTAGTCCCTCGCGTTGAGATAGCACATTGCCGATGCAGTCTTTCTTCTTGGAGACCATCATGCCTAAACCTAAGTTAGCTGCTGTGGTGGTGCCGCATAGTTCGTTACCGGCTGCGTGGCCTTTTTCAATTCGCATTACGCCCAGTGCCTCAGTACCATAGGGAACGATGCTGTATGCCTTGCCGGCTTTCATCAACGCGCGGATCATCGAATCGCCATAGCGAGTTGGCACAGCAATTTCATACGCCAGTTCGCCAGAGAATGATATTCGGAATAGCCGAGCAGGGATACCGCCAGCAACCGTCACTTTGCCGCATGCCATAAATGGGAAGGCTTCGTTACTGATGTCGAATGCTTTATCGACTAAATTTTGCAATGTTTTGCGAGAATTTGGGCCGGCAACGGCGTACTGTGCCCATTGCTCAGTGGCAGAGATAAGATGTACATCCATATCTGGCCATAAACATTGGCGACAGAATTCGATATGACGAAATACTGAAACCGCGTTGGCTGTGGTGGTGGTCATCACAAAGTGATGTTCTCCCATGCGTGCGGTGGTGCCATCGTCCATGACGATGCCATCTTCTCGAAGCATAAGGCCGTAACGTACTTTGCCCACTGCCAGCGTGCCAAATGTATTGGCGTATACACGATCCAAAAATGCTGCAGCATCGCGCCCCTGTATATCAATCTTACCTAGTGTTGTTACATCGCATACACCGACTGATTCTCGGGTGGCTTTAACTTCGCGATCACAACTTTCACGCCAATGTGTTTCACCTGCGATTGGATACCACTGGCCGCGTAGCCACATACCTGTTTCAACAAAGGCAGCGTTTTGCTCTTCGGCAAACTTGTGGCTTGGTGTTAAACGGAATGGACGGAAGTCTTTACCACGTGCCCGGCCTGCAAGTGCACCCATGGGTATTGGTGTATAAGGTGGGCGAAAAATAGTTGTACCGGTTTGTTCAATGGTTTTGCCACTGCATTCAGCCATGATGGCAAGGCCTAGCACATTGGCCGTTTTGCCTTGGTCAGTTGCCATGCCCAATGTGGTGTAACGCTTTAAGTGTTCAACCGATTTAAAGCCTTCTCTAAACGACTGGCCGATGTCTTTGGTAGTGACATCGTTTTGAAGATCAACCCATGCGCGAGATCTTGATTCCGTGACGTGCCAAAACGCGGTGATCTTGGCTGATTCTGCACTGGCTTTTGACGCTTTTGCACTGGCAGTATTTATACCTAAAGAGCTGAGTATGTTGTTAGCGCCCTCGTGTCCGGCTGTTAAGGCAGCTTGCAGTGTCATCTCGCCGTTAGCAGCCCCTGCAACTGACATACCCACTGGTAAGTCACCACCGGGTAGAAAACACGCTTGTTTTTCATTCCAAGTTGGACGGCCACGTTGATGGCACGTTAAGTGAACGTTAGGGCTCCAGCCACCAGAGACTGCCAGGCAATCGGTTTTCATTGTCTGTCCGCTTGACAACATAATTGTGTGGATGCCTTTTCTGCCGACGGTATCAACAACTCGGCAGCCCATAATAGTGGCAGCATTGGCCACGTTATATGGCGCTGCAATACTGCGTGTGTCAATGACGGAAGTCACGTCAATACCCTTTGCTTTCAGGTCAATCGCCGTTCGCCAACCGTCATCATTATTGGTAAATACAGATACCCGTTTGCCCGGTGTTACACCGTAACGATTCACATAGCTGCGCACGGCACCCGCCATCATAATGCCAGGGCGATCATTGTTGCCGAATGCGATGCTGCGTTCGGTTGAGCCAGCACAGAGTAATGATTGTTTGCTGTAAATGCGCCATAGGATTTGACGTGGCTTGCCGCTGCCATCATATAAATGATCAGTGCAACGCTCTAGTGCGCCAAAGATGCCGTGATCGTACGAACCATAAATAGTAGTACGCGTCATCATGCGTACGTTTTCCAATTGATAGAGTTCTGCCGTGGCTGTCTCTGCCCATGTGGAGCCTTCCATTTTGTCTACGGTATGGGTTTCGCTATTAAGGCGGCCACCCATCACAAAATCTTCGTCAGCTAGTATGACTCTTGCACCAGCGCGACCTGCCGCAAGTGCAGCAGCTAAACCAGATGGGCCAGCACCAATAATCAATAAATCGCAATGTAAAAAGCCCTTGTCGTATTGATCTGGGTCAGCTTGCCCGGATAGGGTGCCGAGGCCAGCTGATGCTCTGATAACCGGCTCATAGAATTTCTCCCACAAGGCTTTTGGCCACATAAACGTTTTGTAGTAAAAGCCTGCGCTTAAAAACGGTGATAGAAAATCGTTAGCGGCCATCACATCAAAACCAAGTGGGCCACGGTGGTTTTGGCTTTTAGCTTCTAAGCCATCAAACAGTTCTGCAACGGTAGCTCGAGTATTGGGCTCGGTATAGGCGCCAGTACGAAGCTGTACCATTGCATTGGCTTCCTCGCTGCCTGCAGACATGATACCTCTAGGACGATGGTATTTAAACGACCGGCCTACAAGCTTGATGCCATTTGCTATCAACGCAGAGGCGAGAGTGTCGCCACCGTAGCCGTGCATGGTTTCGTTATTAAATTTAAACGAATAGGGCTGGTTGCGATTTACCAAGCCGCCATCGATACGATTGGACTGACTCATGATGAGCCTCCTGCTTTGCGTGCTACACCGCTGGCCAATTCCACATTACTAATTTCGTGAGTTAGGGTGTTACGGGTCACAACAAGCCAAGAACGATCACCCTGTTCGTGGTACCACAGCTCTTTGTGCTCACCAGCCGGGTTATCACGTAGGTATAGGTATTCATAAAACGCATGTGCCGCATCATCGCTGCCTGCATCTGGGCGGTTCATTAGTGATGCATCGCCAAGGTATACAAACTCTGCTGCATCGCGGGGGCCAAGTAATGGGTGGTTAATTATCATGTGTTGTTACCTCAATGCAGATTCGGTTGAGCGCCTTGACCTTTTTCATCGGTCATATGCCCGCGCTCGAAACGATCTAGCCGCATTTGTGTCGCTGTCTCGTGTGGATTGCCGGTTGCCAGTAAGTGCGCATAGCACCAACCACTTGCCGGTGTTGCCTTAAAGCCGCCGTAACACCAACCACCGTTAAAATACAAACCGTTTACATGTGTTTTATCAATGAACGGCGATCCATCCATCGACATATCCATCAGGCCGCCCCAGGTACGTAATAATCTAGCGCGGCCGATCATAGGCATGATCGCCATGCCGCCTTCGCAAACATCTTCTACCACTGGTAAGTTGCCGCGTTGTGCGTAGGTGTTGTAGCCATCGATGTCGCCACCAAACACCAATCCACCTTTATCAGACTGGCTTACATAGAAGTGCCCGGCACCGAATGTAATAACACCTGGAATAGTCGGCTTAAGGCCTTCAGTTACGAACGCTTGCAATACATGGCTTTCAATCGGCAAACGCATACCTGCTTGTGCCATTACACGGCCAGATGAGCCTGCTACACAAACAGCAACCTTGTTGGCTTTAATGTCACCACGTGAAGTTTTAACGCCAGTGCAAACACCATTGTTAATGTCGAAGCCAGTCACCTCACAATTTTGAATAATATCAACACCGCGTTCATCAGCGCCGCGTGCATAACCCCAGGCAACTGCGTCGTGGCGTACTGTGCCGCCGCGCCTTTGTAGTAAGCCGCCCTTGATAGGGAATCGAGCATTGTCAAAATCAAGAAATGGGCACATGGCTCGTACGCCATCTTGATCGAGTAACTCGGCATCGGCCCCAGACATCAACATGCCGTTACCCCGTCGTGCAAAAGCATCACGTTGTGGATCGCTGTGACAAAGGTTAAGTATCCCTCGTTGCGAAACCATTGCGTTGTAGTTGAAATCCTGTTCTAGATTTTCCCACAGCTTCATTGAGAGTTCGTAAAAAGGTTGGTTGCCTGGCAGCAGGTAGTTAGAGCGAACGATGGTGGTATTACGGCCGACATTGCCACCGCCTAACCAGCCTTTTTCAAGTACCGCAATATTGGTCAAGCCGTGTTCTTTTGCTAGGTAGTAGGCAGTCGCCAAGCCATGGCCACCGGCACCGACGATGATGATGTCATAGCTTTTTTTGGGCTCTGGCTCACGCCACGCAGGCTCCCAGCCTTTATTGCCGGTCAGGCCTTCTTTCAAGATTTTTAGCGCCGAATATCGCATATGTATCCCTTCCGTCTGTTGCGCACGATGATCCGCTCATTGGCTTCTGTACACTTTCGTAATATGGGCGCATACTTGTCAAATATGGACACAAAATCGACAAATCCGCAGCCCTTTCGGGTGGGTATGGTGCTAGTTGATGGGTTCTCGTTGATGTCGTATAGCTCTGCGATCGAACCGTTGCGTGCAGCTAACTTACTTTCTGGGAAGGAGCTATACCGAGTTCGTAACTTGCCAGTTTTTGGGGCTCGCTCCATCAGCTCAACCGGTGCCGTGGTACCCGCCACTGCCCACATCGGTGAGCAAGTCGATTTTGACCTGGTGTTATTGATCGCGTCCGGCAATCCATTTGCGTTTGATGATGCCAATGCCCTTAGTTGGCTGCGGAATTTGGCCAGGCGTAGTGTCATTATCGGTGGTGTATCTGGTGGGCCGGTGATATTGGCAAAAGCCGGCGTCATGAAAGGCAAACGAATGACCGTGCATTGGGAGCATCGGGGTTCATTGGTGGAGCGTTATCCTGATTTGCAACTTGAGCACGCATTGTATGTTGTCGATAAAGATCGCCTGACCTGCGCCGGTGGTACGGCTCCATTGGATATGATGCATGCGTTAATTAGCTCGCATCACGGTAGCGATTTTGCGCGCAGTGTCAGTGATTGGTATTTGCATACTGATGTGCGGCCGGCTGGTGGGCCACAACGAGCGGGCTTAGCGCAGCGTTATCGTACCAACAGCGCACCGGTGTTGCGGGTTATCGAAACCATGGAAAGCCAGCTTGCTGACCCACTTACTCTTAGCGAGCTTGCATCTGATGCAGGCCTAGGCGTGCGGCAGCTCAATCGTCTGTTTCAGGCTAAACTGAATATGACGACAATGGTTTTTTACCGTAAGCTCAGGTTAGACAAGGCAAACCATTTATTAGCGCAGTCTTATCTATCGGTAACGGAGGTTGCGCTGGCGACTGGGTTTGCCAGCACGGCGCATTTTTCAAATTGTTATAAAAAACACTTTGGTTTAGCGCCTTCTCTGAATCGAGGCTAAAAACACATATGCACATTCTAGTTTTACAGCACGAAGAAGTTGAGCACCCGGGAATCTTCCGAAGTTTTCTCGAAGATGATGGACACACGTGGCAAGCAGTTCATTTAAATGCTGGCGAGACAATCCCACCAATCGATGGCTTTGATGCCCTGTGGGTGATGGGCGGGCCAATGGATGTGTGGCAAGAGGATGAGTACCCTTGGCTTAAAGAAGAAAAGGCTTATATCAAGCATGCAGTAGAGGAGAAGGGCGTGCATTACCTAGGCTTGTGCCTGGGGCATCAGTTGCTGGCTGAGGCGTTGGGTGGCACGGTTAAGCCGTCTGTGACGCCTGAAATTGGTGTTTTGAATGTGCAGTTGACCGAAGTCGGCGCAACTGGTGTGCTGCTAGATGGCCTACCGGAAAACTTCCCATCATTGCAATGGCATAGTGCAGAAATAACTCAAATGCCAGCAGGTGCTGAATGTTTGGCTACGTCACCAGCGTGCGCAGTACAAGCAATGTCATGCGGGCCACGCGCTTATTCGCTACAGTTTCATATTGAGGTTGAGAGTGACACGTTTGATAATTGGAAAGATATCCCTGCTTATGCGCAAGCATTAACTGACGCCCTAGGCGCAGATGGCGGTGAGCAGTTTGCTAGCGACGTAAACGATAATCTAAAGCAGTTTGCAACCCTGGCAGAGCGTTTGTATATCAACTGGATGCAAACGACGGCTCACGTAAGGTAGCTACTTGAACACACAAGCTGTTAAATCGACAATTGGGATTAATAACCGGCTATTGATCCTCTTGTGAGGATTAGCACGAGGTGGCTCTTTTTTGTTCGGTGAAACTGTAAATCAAGCCAGAGCGCCTTGGAGTAGCCCGGCTTCCCGCTTTAGGGTATCGGCGCAAAACCGAGCAACCGTTTGCACTCGGGCAGACTCCCTGTGATCTGGGTGAGTCAAAACCCAAACATCATTAACACGTCTTGTTTTGCCCTGGCTGACTCGCACTAGAGACTGTTCAGGGTCGCCGACAAAGCAGGGCAAAACAGCTATCGCATCGCCTGATATCGCAAGATCACGTTGAGTTTGAATGTCTTCGGCAACATAGCGTATGCGCGTACTGCTGAAACCATGTTGGGCGGCCCGCTGTGTGACATGGGAACTGTACGACCAAGCGATTAACGGTATTTCATCAGTTGGTTCGCCTAACGATCTGGCAAGTTCGGGTGATCCGTAAACAGCATCGTGCATTGTCCCTACCCGGCGTCCATAAAGGTGTTCGACAGGTTTGTCCTGAAAGCGAATAACTACGTCGGCGCGTTGTTTGTCGAGATCGGACAGGTGGTAGTTTGTATCGAATTCCAGCACCAGACCTGGATATCGTGCAGAGAGTTTGCTCAGGTGAGGCCGGATAATATTGGCTAGGACCAATGGCAGCAATGATATGCAGACACGACCGGATACCGAATCGTCGGTGCCTGAAACATGCCGAACCAGCGCATTTGCTTCTCTTGCCATTCGCTCGGCATGCGCGACAATGCTACTGCCTGCCTTGGTTGCGACATGACCCTTGGCGCTTCTGACAAACGCAACTACCCCCAGCTTTTTTTCAGCGTTTTCAACGCGTTTTGCCAATGTCGTATGCGCAACACTGATCGACTCTGCAGCTTTGCGAACCGATCCGAAGCGACCCACCAACATGATGGCCTCAAGGTCATCCCAGCTTAAGCGAGCGGTTTGTTTTTGCACCATAGTGGTCAATATTACCCTATATCGAATGAAAAACAACACAGCTAACATTATGACTGTTGAAGGTGACATGGCTGCTGTGATGAAGGGTAATGCAGAAGTACTGGCAGCACTCGACGTGCCCACCTACTACTGCTAGCCGGTGAGCCTTGATTTAATTTTCAAGCTGTTTGCCTGGTGATTTGTCCTGGCATATTGCGCAGCTTATTCGGCGGGTCCCGTTTTTAATGACTAACTCTTGGTTGTCGAATCCAAGACATCTAATTTGGAGCACATATGTTTTTAGAAATTTGGCAGTCTTTTCGCTCATTACCAATATGGGTACAAGTATGGGTGGCATTTATTTTAATGCCTGTCAATATGGCTAGCCTGTATTTTGTTAATGAACCAATGGGAATGCGGATTGCATTTTTAGCTAACATTGGCATGATGCTCAATATGCCTGTCATGCTATATGACCGAGGATTTTCAAAATTAATGGCATTTCCTCATCTTATTCCATGGTCCATATTAATTGCCTGGTTAATTTTTTACAGGCCAAATGCATCGGCTGATTACGATATCTATCTTTCTGTTTTAATGGTATGTAATACCATATCTCTACTCTTTGATTACGCGGACGCCATCAAATGGCTCAAGGGTGATCGCCAAATCGCAGGAAATCTACAATAGGAATACTATTGTCAAAGTAGTGCGGCAACTGTTTTGATGTCTTCACGTGCGTAGTGCGGTTGCTGCATGCTGATTAACCATCTGTTGAATTAGTGGTGCAAAGTGCTCATAGGGTGGGGTGTTCACGCCAGCCACTTTGCCGCCATCGTCTAACAATCGCACTTGTACAATCACATCTAAATTGGGATTAAGATTAAATTCAGCGACTTCATCTTCGTTCATTGGCCCGCCCTGAAGTTTTAACGAATGCCGGGATGCCTCAGTCAGTTGGTCTAGATAATCTGGTCGAGTGGCACATAGGTAGCGCTTAGCGGCTACGTGGTAACGAACGCAGTCTACTACTACAGGTGGGAAGAACGTTGCAAGCACTTGAGCACCAGCCTCTTCGTGATATCGATCTTGCGTATCGTCCATGCTGAAAGTGCCAAACTCGGATGTGAAGTGACCAATATCATGCAGCAATGCACCGACAATGATTTCAGTGGACATATTGCCATTCTCGGCCAGTGTCGCGCCTTGGAGCATGTGCTCAGCCACCGTTACAGGTTCGCCAAGATATTCATCATCTCCGCAACGATCAAACACATCACCGATGAACGCTACGACATTGTCGGCGGTTAAGCCTGATTGATCTTGAGTAGTCATAGCATTAGCCTAGCGTGTTGTTAAGCGTTCGCAATTTTGAAAGTAGGTTGTCTTTATCGGCATAACATCCCTGTAACCAACGGCTGCCATGGCCTGAATAGGCTTTGCGTGCATGCAGTACGCGGGTGTTATCGACTATAAAAGCGTCCCCTGGTCGTAACTTAAATGATACTTGCAGCGCAGGGTCATCGGCTAGTTGTGCAAAGCGCCGATAAGCTTCGTAATAGAGCTCCATTTTATCGAAAGGCACATCAGTAATAGCCGCGGCTGATCGGTTATTAAATCGTACGCCGATAAGTTCGCCGTCGGGTGCTAGTTCGATCATTGGGCGTTTGGCGTGCAGGGCCACATTATTAGAGCCTGCATATTCAAAACGTGCGCAATGCTTGCTAAGCACATCAAACCATGCCGGGTTTTCTTCACGCAGTATTTCTGCTGCACGAAATCCATCGACCACCATGTTCTCTCCGCCGGCGGCTGAGCTCTCCAGGCAATACAATAGTTGCAACGTTGGCACTGGGTCACGATAGGGGTTGTCGGTGTGAGCTTGTAAACCTTGGCCGGTGTAAGCAAGGTTGCTTGGATTGACTTCAGTGCGAACTTCAAAGTGACGACCGTAGTTGGTTTCTCGTACATAACCAAACAGATCGATGACATTAAATAATGCGCCGTCTTCAGTTGGTGCATGCGATAACTTGGCAAAGCCGTATTGTTCAATTTCTCTTAACCAATCGCGAAGCACTTGGGGGTTTTCACATAATTGATCGTATCGGCTGGCCGATAGATCCAAATTGGCATCCCAGGTGGTGATTTCAGTAGACATCCAGCCGTTGGCTGTTGCGTGGGTAGTGTCGTACGCATGTTGGAGCAACCAATTGACATCAAATTCAACCAACTTATCTTCTGGTTGGAACTGTACATTGAGTTTGGTGCCTTCAGCATGTGCGGCGGAGACAGTCAAATTTTCCGGGATGCTAGCTAGCGTGATTAGCCGTTGCCCATTACCATCGTCGCGCGTTAGGGCGTCGGGTGAATTATCCCGTAGCCATAAAGAATGAAAGCGGATGGTCTTGTCTTGAGCATCAGTAAGCGCGAGTGCCCTGCCATCACTAGTAATATCAACCGTAAGCAAAATCGAGCCCCTTAAATTTGCATTCCGTCGGTGCTAATTCTAAACGGAATTTATGGCGCCGTATAGTTGCAACGATAGTCAGATAGGCCGTCTAAGGCATCGACTGTAATGCACGCACCGCTGGGCACATACGCTGGTTCGTAGCGATTTAGCTTAGGGTCGTGCAATGCAGTGGTTAAAAAGGTCGTGAGTTGGCTAATATCCTGAATGCTTAAGCCAAGTGGTACGAAGCGCTGATCCAGGTTTGACGCCGCATCTGTATTTTGCGGTACGGCGTCGTTCTTGTATTTAATCACTTCTCGGATAGATGAAAAACTGGCACCGTGGCCCAGCACTGTAGAATCGGCCAGGTTGTAGAGCTGGGGGATCTTGAATTTATAGTTGTCGGTTTCGTTTAGCGTAAAGCCACCTCTGCCTAAGCCAACACTTGCAGGTATTTCGCCATGTATGTTGTTTTGAGAAGTATCAAAATCAGCAAATCCGACAGCGCTAAACATTTCATGCTCGTGTGCATTTTCAACCGTGCTCAAAGCTGGCCCTTGATGGCAAGAAGAACATCCCGCGTCGCCAAAGAATAATACCGCACCTTGTAGCTCTGTTTCGTTAAGCGCTTGCGTATCGCCACGTAACCATTGTTGGAAGGGTGCCTGATTGGTCAGGATCGTGCGAACATAGGATGCAATTGCTTTAGCCGCATCTTCTGTTATATCAATGCTGCCTGAAGGGTAGGCTGCTTGCCAAAGCGCACGATATTCCGCCTTGCTTGAAAGTGGAGTTTGTCCCGCCATTTGTAAGCGATGTAATTTAATACCCGCAATGGCTTGAGTTTCCGGGCCTGCAAAACCGCGTTTGTTTGCTTCTCTTGGCGTGCCCACTGTGGTTAATTGCTTTACGGGGATACTGCTGTTTACAATGCCAGCGTTGCCAAGTTCGCCATTCCATAACACCACTTCTTGATAGGCCACGTTTAATGTGGCAGGTGGTGCAATGGGTTGTAGGTCAGGTTTATTATCCGCGCCCTCTACAGCTGCTGGATCAAAACCCAATGCAAGTTGACGATGACTACCATCAAGCTCGTAACCGACACCACCTTCACCTATACCCTGTGGGATTCCGGCCTTAAATCCAGCGGCAGCGTTATGGCAGGCGGAGCATGACCAAGTGCCAGGATCGTTTGATACGCCATTAAGCGCAAAGCCCGTGTCGTGAAACATAAACTTGCCAAGTTCTACTTTTGCGGCGGTGAGTGTGTTATTTCGATCTTGTGGTATCTGTTGCAGATCCGTTTCAATGGGCAGCGTAAAAGCTTGCAGGCCTTGGCCCGCTGATTCCGAAATCAGTAGCGTTTGAAGTTCAGATTGTAGCGCTGCGGTGTTGATCGAACCAGGCGTGGTGGGGCGTATGCTGCGTTTGTCGCTGGCGCACATCCATTGATCAGGCGTGGGAGCGCAGTACTTCATCGGCACGTCACAGTGAGATCGATAGGCGGTTTGTGCTAGCAGGCGGGTTGAACCGCTAGCAACACATGCGTTGCTCAGGCCTGGTTCATTTTGTGAAACTGTCGACGTGCCTGAAACAGGGGTAGCGTCGTCACCACTGCTGCATGATGTTAGTAATGTGGCTAAGCAGAGTATTGTGACAGGTGGGTAAGACATCGGGTGGTAACAATTCGACGGATGCGACTATTGTTGTCGATAGCGCAGTTAAACGCAAGGTATTGACGCTTGTTGATCGTGGTGATAATACCGGTGGGGTTCACCCATACGGCACATTCATCTTCAATAGATGTGGTCACGCGTGTAATCAACACAGGCTGGCATCAGCGCACAGAATATCAAAAACCGGTAAGTCGCTAGCGCTAGAGTGATCTTTCACCAATCTCTGGAATTATCGTGTCGAAAACACTGCTTGTTCACTACACCCCGCGTACGGACTCAAATACGGCAAAGCTTGTTCAAACTTTCATTCAGAGCATGCAAGGCCGGACAGACATTACGGATCTGGATCTCGTCGACAACCCGCCTCCGTTTTTATTGACCGAAAACCTGAATGCTCTGATAAAACGTAACTTCATGGGCATGGAGCTGACTGATGCTGAAAACAGGACCGTCGGCAGTGCGGATAGGCTAGTGCATCAGTTGCTGGAGGCTGATCGCGTGGTTATCTCTTTTCCTATGTACAACTTTAGCCTGCCAGCGGCAGTGAAAGCCTGGATTGATGCAATAATTCAGCTGGGCAAGACGTTCAGCATGGCCGACGACGGCAGTTACAAGGGATTGTGCCAGGGAAAGCGTGCGCTCATACTGATGACAACAGGCGGCGACTTCGCCCAGGAATCCATGAAGGGTATGGACTTTGCCACACCCCTGATACAAACCTGTATGGGATTCATGGGCATTGAGTCGCACTGCATTGCAGCGTACGGCCTCAATCAATACATGGGCCGGGCAGACGAGATTGTGATGGAAACTCAGCGTGATATAGAGGCTTATCTGAATGAAGATTCTGCATGGTAGGCATTTGACTGGTGCAGCTGCCGTTCAACAAAACAAGCCGAATGAATCATCCAGGATGAACTACCTGAGCCAGGTCCAGAAAGGAATCGACTTTATCGAAGCCAATCTAGGTCATGAGCTATCATTGCGGGATATTGCAAAGCAAACCGGCATCGGGCAATGGCATTTTCAGCGCATTTTCAAGGCACTGACAAACGAGACTTTAAAAACCTATATTCGCTCCCGGCGGCTCGGTATTGCGCTGGAACAATTGCTGTGCACAGAGCTAAGAATTATCGAAATAGCGTTAACTGCCGGTTTTGAGTCACAAGCAAGTTTTACCCGAGCCTTCAAGAAGGCCTTTGACATGACACCAAATCAGGCGAGAATAATGGGTGACAAGAACCGTTTTTTGAAAAAAATCGAGTTCAATACCGAATATCTGCAACACATTAACAACAATATTTCGCTTGAACCAGAAATCGTTACGCAGAAAAAATTATTGCTTGTCGGTATGAAAACCCGTTTTTACAGTACCGACTCGGACAAGAACAACATTGCAGACAAACTGCCGGCACTTTGGAACGAATTTCTGCCCCGTTTGGACGAGATACGGCACGGTGTTCCAGGCGCCGCCTACGGAGTCATTCAGCAAGCAAAAAATAATGCGGACCTGCTGGATTATCTGGCTGGGCGTGAAGTCAGTCAAGTGACAGCCGTGCCACCAGGTATGGATGTCATTGAAGTCCCTGCCTGCGAATACGCCCGATTCACCCACAAGGGCGATGTCAGCGCTTTGGACAACACCGTAAACTATATCTATTCAAGTTGGCTGATGCAGTCCGGCAGATGGTACAGCTACGGGCCTGATCTGGAAATCTATGGTGACGGATATATTCCCGGCTCCGATAAGTCCGTTGTCCACTATGCCATTCCGCTCAAGCCCTGAAGCGACAGATCCGCAAATGCCGAATGATATCTGATCGTGCCGGTAGCGCCCTTGAGTTATCCAGACATAAGCTCTGCCACCATGAATCCGCCCGGCTATGTCACCCACCGCAATCGCCAGCCCCGTGTAGTGCTCTTCAAACAGCTACTCAGAATATCTCAGCGACATACAAGATAAACCACCGTCTACTTTTGCAGCTTCGCTAGTGTTAAGGCTCACTACCTTATAACCAGATTTTTTCAACAGTTTTTCGCTTTGAGGAAACCCTTCGCTAATAAACACTGTGCCGTTTACACAGATGATATTGGCAGCGGCAGATTCAGCTTCTGGAGTGGCGATAATATTATAACCGTCAAACGCGCCGGTGGCTGCCAATGCCGGTGTTGAGAATATGGTATTTGGATCAAGCAAACCGCAATCGGATTTAAAATGCAAAATGCTTTTTGGTGTATTGACTTGACGCCCGGTATAGCCAAACTGGCTAAGAATGCTGCTTAGTTCGTTATAGCCTGCTTCGTTTGTGCGTGCTGATAGTCCAATAAAGGCATCGGTGTCGGTTAGCAGTACATCTCCGCCATCCAGTGTTGCCTGTGGTGGCAATGTGAAGACGTGCTCAAATTTGGCCTCTAGAGTGGGTTTGATCGCTATGCCTTCTCCGGCACGAGTGCTGGTACCCGGGTTGGTTACAATCGCTGTACCCTGAATACAGATAGCCGCATCTTCGATAAACACCGAATCGGGGAAATCTTCGAGCGCGGGCAGTACCAATGCCGCTACGCCAGATTGTCTGAGAGCTTCTAAATATTGCTCATGTTGGGCGGCAAAAAGGGCGGCGTCTGGATCAGCTCCGTTGTGCGCGCGCAAGCCCGAGGTCACGCTTTTAGCCGGTTTGCGTGCGATAATATGATTGAACTCGGTAGAACGCGGCATTGGGTCATCCAGTGATAGTGTTTTAGCAGTATAAACGGTCAACTATTGGTTATTAAAGCCGCTCGTTGGTTAAAAAGACTATTAAAATAGACAAAGCCATATCCAAACTGATAAACAAGGCTTTTTTAATCAAGGCTTACTCGATGAGCAACAGTACGGCAGCACATACAGAGGTCGCTCTGCGGCCAGCGCATCACGTTATGCGCTTGGAACGTATGGGCTCGTTTCATCAAAGCAGGCTTAGTTTTATGCGCGTATTGCTGCGTCGCATTAAGCAACAGAAATGGCAATTTAGTCGCCCAATTTTTCGTATTGATGATAACGGAGTGGGCGTTGCCACCTATAGCGTTGCCGGGCCAGAACGAACCTACACGCTAATTGCTTTTGCGCACGATCTACCCGCTGACAAACGATCTGACCGAGTCATCGCTGAAGCGTGGGATTCCACATTCACACTCTTTGACGGCATTCCAACTGAAGATGATATTACTCGCTTAGCTTATAATGTTCCATTGCAAGAAGCTGGGCGTATTAGTGAAAGCGAGCTGTCTTTGTCGCGTGCTAACCGTTCTGTCAGATTATTTGAGTACGTTGTCGATACCTTAAGTAAAGGCATGCAGCCAGATACTGAAAACTTAGAAGATGTGGGCTACTTAATGCGTACCACGGCAGTGTATGGCTCGAGCAAATTTGGCGCAGCTGATCGTGCGGTATGGGCTGACAGGCCTGAGTTCGCAGGGTCGTTCAGGCCAGAGCTTTTAGCGGTTTGGCTGATCCGAACTTTCACGATCGATATGGTTGAACACCTAGCGCGTGCACGCGGTGGCGAAAACGCCATTGCAATCGATCCAGATATCAAGCGCTGTATTGGCGTAGGTAATTCAACTGGCTTGGGTATGGCTCCTTTTTTATTGAACCACCCGCGCCTTATCCACACGTGGGTTCACGCACGTGAAAAAGCACTAGCCATTGTTAGAGGCGTAAACCAAGTTCAGCCTCATCAAGCCGCTGAATTTAGTCGCTTGCTTGCGAGTGCGCAACGCAATGCTCGCTATTGGTGTACTGCCCACCCGTTACAGATTGAAAGGCTTGCGCAACTACGTGTTGACCTTGATAAATTTAGTGAACACCTGCAAGCGAATCCGCTAAAAGGTACGCAGCCATGGAATACGCTTTACCTCTGGGTAGAAACTAATCTGGGCCTAGAGGCCCAAGAACAAATTATTTCGCTAATGGTGGAGCCCTATGGCGAGCTGGTCGATCATCTTGCTGACACAATGCAAACAGATGAATCGCTCCCGTATGCCATAAACGGCACTATGACGGTGGCTGAATTATTAGTCGCTGTAGAGAAAAACTACCAATGGGCGATCAATACAGATTTTAGCCAAGATGACACCATTGCACGAGTTTGGTATGTATCAGCAGAAAAGCTTGAACCCAGATTAGGTGAGCGTTTTGACGAACCCATTGAGCCTTACGAACAACCGTTAGCACCAGGCCGAGAAGTCGCAGATATGTATCAGGTGTTGCAAACTTTGCCCGCTGATACCACCGTTGCTGCTATGTTGTGTAATCATGATGAATTTCGTGGTGCCGTGCGTAGAGTACAAATGCTACAAACCTTCCCATACGCCGAAGTGCGTGATAACACCATTTCATCCAAAATGTTGCCTATTGATTTGCTTCGCTGCAAGCTATCGTTTTTTGGTGCAACGCGGTTTGATCCCCGCTCTGATCGCTGGGTTCGCATCACCATGTACAAAGGAGCCCCGTATCCTGATGAGCTGGAAAAATTTGATCCTGATGTGCTGGCCTACTTTATAGACGACGCCGCGTGAATTGGCCCCTGGGAGAACTCAAAGCCTTAGCCACAAAAGCTACGCGAGGTGCAGGCTTTAGCTGGAGCTTGAGTGAGGAGACAGGGTATGCTGCTCAATGGCTTGAGTCGCATGGCGTTACAGGCATTTCACACCTAGCAAACTACTTGCGATGGGTTGAGGCAAACGGTTTGCTTGTTGCGCCTGTCGATATGCTTGATGGCACGCCAGATGCGCAAGCACTTAAGTGTCCAATTGCTTTAGGTTGTTTAATAACTGATACAAAAGCGGTTACTAGCGATGCAAGCATACGGGTAAGCCAGCCTGCATTGTTTTTACCTTTTCTGGGATGGGCTGCAGGCCACCAAGCTATTGTTTGCAAAATCAATGACACAGCAGTAGCAGTATGTGCAAATGGCGTTGATCAGGAGGCGCTTAAATTGCCTGAACTGAGTCTTGCAGAAGCTTCATTGAGTTGGCGGCTGCAAGAGGCGGGGGCCGTCCCCAAGTGCTTAACTGGCAGCCGGGCATCTGACGACAGGGCTTCAATCCATACCTTGCTGCGCTTAGCTGATAAAACCTACGCCCCAGCAACTGATGCCTCTCGGTTAGCAGGAGCTGGCGCAGGCACTACCGACAACGATTAATTTTCTTTAGCTTTTGCTAACCAGGTGCTCGTTAATTAGATTATGTTTGTGACTGTAGCGAGCATCTATTTCTATTATCTCAAGTGATAACGCCGATGGAGCAATTTCAAATGCGGCCGTAGTAAACTGCTTAGTGGCCTCAAATATTAATGCACTAGCCGATTCTTTCTCCTCATGGCTGCGCCCTTCACCCATGCGTAACTGGATATGGATGAACGCATAATCTTCATCACCATCGGCAATGGTATAAGTAGCACACTCATGAAACCTCACCCTAACGCCACCTAATGGGTAAGTGCCGGTTGCCATGGTGGCGTCTCGTAATTCATCTGATAGCGCTTGTAAGCTAAGCCGATCAGCAATATTTTTTGAATATTCAACAAGAAGATGTGGCATGACTAACTCTTTGGTTGATTACATCTGATTAGGTAAAAACAATACGATTGCCGGGACCGCGAGTAATAGGGCAAGCCTAAATAAATCTGCAATCCAAAACGGCGTTACTCCACGGAATATCGTGCCGGTAGTGACATCACCCACCACACCTTTAAGGACAAATACATTAAGCCCAACTGGCGGCGTAATCAAGCTAATTTCAACCACAACTACAACAACGATACCAAACCAGACTGGATCAAAGCCAAGGTTGGTAATGAGCGGAAAGAATATTGGCACGGTGAGTAGCAACATCGACAGGCTCTCAAAGATACACCCGAGCACTAGGTACACCGCAACAATAAAAAACATTACCGCCCACGGAGACATATCGTGACCACTAACAAAACCCAACAAAGCTTCTGGCATACCGGCAATGTTAACGAAATTTGAAAAAATCCAGGCACCAATAAGTACGGAAAATAGGGTCGCTGTGGTGCGAGCGGTTTCTTCCAGCGCACTTATTGCGGTTTTGAAGGTAAGCCCACCGCGAAACAAGGCAATTAAAAAAGCACCCATTGCTCCCATGCCGGCGGCTTCAGTTGGTGAAAAGGTGAGGTTTAGTGGAGCGAAATCTAATGCGCCGTAAAGCCCACCGATAACAAGAAAGAATAGCAGCAACACTGCCCAGATTTCACGCAGTGCTGTTAATCGGCCTTTCCAATTAGTGCGTTCGCCAGCGGGACCAGCATTGGGGTTGCGCATAACGGTGTACTTAACCGCGCCTAGATAAAATAAAATACCGAGTAGCCCGGGTACTATGCCGGCAACAAACAGTTTGCCGATTGACGTTTCAGTTAACAAGCCATAGATCACCAAGATAACGGATGGTGGAATTAAAATACCCAAGGTTCCACCGGCTGCTATGGATGCAGTAGAGAGCTTGTCATCGTAGTGGTAGCGACGCATCTCGGGCATCGCTACTTTCGACATGGTGGCAGCGGTGGCTAGCGAGGAGCCGCAGATGGCTGAGAATCCACCGCAGGCGACGATGGTGGCCATGGCCAAGCCGCCACGCAAATGGCCTAAGAACGCAAATGACACTCGGTAGAGCTCTTTGCTTAAACCACCGCGGTTTACAAATAAGCCCATTAATATAAACAGAGGGACTACTGACAAGCCGTAGTCTTGGCTGGCATCAATAATTAGTCGCCCAACCATCGACGTAGCGCCGCGAAAGCTGGTTTCGTGCATATAGCCGACTAATCCGACTGCGCCCATCGCGAATGCAATTGGCATGCGAGCTAATACCAGCAGTAATACAGCGAGGAAACCCCAGAGTGCGGTAATCATTTTTTAAATAGCAAGATAAAGCCGCGCACAATTAGTGCAACTGCTGTAATGGCGACAGAGAGCGCGATAAAGTAGGCGATGTAAAATTGAGGGATGTTTAAGTATTCGGTTACATCACCATATTCTCGCGCTCGTCTTGCTAGTACCAACACTTTTTGCAGTGGCCAGTACAGCATAACGCCACAGGCAATTGCCATTAATGCATCACGAAATCGGGCCAGTGTTTTGTTGTAGAACGAATCAAGCAGGTCGACACTAATATGATCACCACGGCTACTGATAACTGGGAGTGCTGAAAACACTGTGATGGCAACGAGTATTCGGGTCAGTTCTGTTGCGGCTTCGAGTGGTGAGTTAAACACCGAGCGCATGATGACATCGGTAAATGTCATGACCATCAGTACGAATAGCGCAAGGGCCGCCAACCACATCGGTAGACGTTCAATTATGGCTAGCTTGTTTGCAAATGGCTTTGACATCAATAAGAAAGGCCAGGTGAGAAACCTAGCCTAAGTATAGTTTGTTACGGACTTATTATTGAGTATAAGTGAGAGTTAAGTTGAAGCTCTACATCAGTTTTTTGCCATTTCGTCAACCACCATTTGATAGGCTGCTGCTGAATCGATGCCTAGGCCGTCTAGTTCATCCATCACTGATGCTTTGACGTCATCCTGGATAACTTTAAACGACGCTAGATCGGCATCAGATGCCGCGTTAATATTGTTATCAGATGTGGCTTCAGTCACATCGCGACCGGTTACATCCATGGCATCCCAAGCTTTGCCTAGCATCGCAGATAGGGGCTCACCAAATACTTTATCTTCCAGTGCTTGTTGTAAGTCGGCAGGTAATCCTGCAAAAGCGTCTTCGTTCATGATGTAAGCAAATGAACCACGATATAAACCACCTGGCAGTTCGTAAACATTTTTAGCGACTTCAGTTAGCTTAAAACCTTTACGGCTTTCGAATGGCATAACAACACCGTCGGCTGCATTTGATGCGAGTGTCTCGTAAACTTTGGGTGCCGGTACTTTAATACCGATAGCGCCCAGTGCTTTACCAACGTCACCACCCACGCCGCCAGGTACGCGTACCTTCATGCCAGCAATGCCATCGAGGCTGGTAATTGCTTTATTGCTGTGTAGTTGTGCAGGCCCGTGTGTGTGAAGTGCAATTAGCTTAACGCCTTTGTGCTCGTTGGCTGCTGCAAGGTGTTTTTCGTATACTCGCCAGTAGGCGATCGAAGCCGCTTCAGCGCTGCCTTCATAGCCCGGAAGCTCAACCAATTTTGTGGCAGCGAAACGCCCAGACTGATAACCATGGAAAATAATAGTTAAATCTGCTGCGCCGTCTTGGACTAGATCCATTTGCGCAGGTGGCGGTGCCAAGCCCATCTTTAGTTCAGCGGTGACGCGGCCGTCAGTGGCTTCTTCTACCATCGCAACGAAGTTTGGCCACATGATGGCATTGATACCGTGCGTGGGTGGAGCCCAACTAGAGATTGTCAATGTGTGTTCGGCGGCGTGGACAGGTGCCATGAGCATACCTACCAATACTGCTGATGCCAGAGGGATTAGCTTTCTAACCAACATTATCAAATTACCTTTAGTGACGATATAACAGACTCTAACATGGATGATATGTGGTTTAAAGAGGTGAAGATCGCATATTTAGCGTCGACAGCTTTACCTGTTGACCCTCCACAGCCCTCAGGTCTACAATCTTAATGCCAATTGGTACACCTGTGAGTGAATGGACGATAAACGTACTCCTGATTTGTCGAACCCGCAAAAAATTGCAGAGGCTTGTGCTGCGTTAATGTGGAAAACAGACAAATGCTCGCAAGCCATGGGCATGAGGTTGGATGCAGTAGGCTCTGGCACGGCAATGTTGTCGATGGTGGTCAAAGCTGACATGCTTAATGGACAGCATAATTGTCACGGCGGCGTGATGTTCACCCTGGCTGATAGTGCGTTTGCGTTTGCATGCAATGGTTACAACCAATTTACAGTGGCGCAGCACTGCAGCATCAGTTTTTTAAAACCGGCTCGTGAGCACGACACATTAATAGCCACTGCTGTAGAACGTTGGCGGGAAGGCCGCTCGGGTATTTATGATGTAACAATCACTCGAAATGATGAAGTCATTGCAGAGTTTCGTGGCAACTCGCGTACCGTACGTGGTCAAATGTTCCCTGATCTGCAAAGCTAACTCCCCTAGATTATCCAAATCATGATTCATGCGTGCCAACTCACGCGTGTCAACTAAATTTAATTATTTAATAGAGCCTACACATGCTTGATCTAGCTCCCACGAAATCGGATCTCGAACCCATTGAAATTGCGTCACGTGATGAAATAACGGCATTGCAACTTGAACGCTTAAAGTGGTCACTTAATCATGCTTACAACAACGTCAAGCACTACAAACAATCCTTTGATCAGCAAGGCGTACATCCTGATGATCTGCATACGCTTGCCGACTTAGCTAAATTTCCATTTACCGTTAAAGCCGACTTGCGTGACAACTATCCGTTCGGCATGTTCGCAGTACCATCGAATCAGGTTGCGCGGGTGCATGCGTCCTCGGGTACTACGGGCAAGCCTACGGTGGTGGGCTATACGCAAAATGACATAAACACCTGGAGTAACGTAATGGCTCGCTCCATACGCGCATCAGGTGGCAGGGCTGGCGACACGGTTCATGTGTCTTACGGTTATGGTTTGTTTACCGGTGGTTTAGGCGCGCACTACGGGGCTGAGAAACTTGGTTGTAAAGTTATACCGGTTTCCGGCGGAATGACCGAGCGACAAGTAACGCTGCTTGAGGATTTTAAAGCCGACATCATTATGGTGACGCCGTCGTATATGTTGTCGATCTTGGATGAATATCGTCGTCAAGGTATTGATCCTGCAAATAGTGCATTAAAGGTAGGCATCTTTGGAGCTGAGCCTTGGACAAATGCGATTCGATCCGAAATAGAAACCGCATTTGATATGCACGCTGTTGATATTTATGGTTTGTCAGAAGTCATGGGCCCGGGTGTGGCTAACGAGTGCGTTGAAACTAAAGATGGCTTGCACATATGGGAGGATCATTTTTATCCTGAAATTATCAATCCAGACACGGGTGAGTTGGTCGCGGATGGTGAGCAGGGTGAGTTGGTGTTTACATCGTTAACTAAAGAAGCTTTTCCCATCATTCGTTATCGCACTAGAGATTTAACAAAACTGTTGCCAGGTACTGCACGCAGTATGCGGCGTATGGAAAAAATCACCGGGCGCTCGGACGATATGATGATCGTTCGAGGGGTAAATGTATTTCCATCACAAATAGAAGAGCTCTTAACAAAGCTACCGGAGTTGGCTCCACACTACCAAATTGTGCTGGATAAAACGGATCGTATGGACACCATGACTGTTGTTGTTGAGCCTGCATTGGGTATTGACGATGAGTCGGGTAATTCTGCGGGTGGGCAGCTTGCGCAGATTATAAAAAGCACAATTGGTATTTCCGCGGCGGTGTCGGTGCAGCCAGAAGGCGGAGTCGAACGATCACAGGGCAAGGCGCGGCGTATTATAGATAATCGCACATAGATGCCACGCTTAGACAATTGTGCATTCATCACCTGGTTGACTAACTGTGCCAAGCGCTAACTATCAACCCAAATATCACGTAATTTATTGCGGCTTACTGATGTCATTAACGGCATTTTCAATTGATATTAGCTTGCCGTTTTTTCCGGCTATAGCCAGTTCACTCCAGTCCCCATTATCGGCGATGCCACTGATTGTCACTGTGTACTTGTTATTCATGGGTGTGGGTAACCTCGTATTTGGCCCTTTATCCGATAAATACGGCCGTAAGCCTGTTCTCTCTGGCACCTTGTTTGTTTTTATTGTTGGCGCCATTGTTTGTGGTTTAGCTGATTCTTTAAGGCAATTGTTAGTCGGGCGCGCATTGCAGGGTTTTGCAGTAGGTGCTGCACCCGTGGTTGCGACCGCTATATTGCGGGATATGTTCTCGGGGCGTGAGTTAGGGCGTAGCATGGCGATCTCTACCGGCATTTTTTCTGTGGGTCCAATCGTTGCACCCTTACTCGGAGTAGGCTTAGCTGAGCTAGGTGGTAGTTGGCGTACCGTGTTTTATGCAACGGCAGTGTATGCAGCGTTATTGCTACTCGCTTTGTTACTCACCCCTGAAACAAATAAGACTCCATCAGCTGATGCCACAAAACCTTCTGTGCTGTGGCGCAACAGCAAAACCATTCTATTTCATCCGCAGTCTGGTTATTTTTTGATGCTTAGCGCTATCACTACGGTGGCAATGATCTTGATCGTGTCTACATCCCCTGCCATTTTTAATAACGAGTTTGGAATTACGGGTGCCAAGTTTGCCGTGCTATTTGCTTTGCACGGTACCGGCATCATAGTGGGGCAATTGCTGAATCATCAACTAATAGCGATTGTTGGAATCGTTAAAACGGCATTGATAGCGGCGTTAATAATGGGTACCTCAACCATGTTGATAGTGTTGTTTGCCTTGATGGGGTGGCTAAACGAATATTGGTTGAGCTTTCTAGTTGCTTTTTTTGCAGTGGGTTATCTTTCGGTGGTAGCCAATTCGATGACCATGTTGATGCAACCCCATGGTGATAAAGCCGGGCTAGCGGCATCCCTAAGAGGCGCTACCAGTGCACTAGTTGCTACGGTGGGCAGTAGCGCTCTGGCGTTGTTTGTACAAAACAGTGCTCTGCTTTGGGGAGGAGCCTTGTTTGGCGTAAGCCTGATATCGATATCGTTATTATATCGTTGGCAGAGGCAACATCCAAATTAGGTTGAAGCTGATCGCGTCAGCGACAACCTTGCGGTTTCCAGGTGTTCTTTCATCATCGCCGCCGCGGCTTCTGGTTCTCGCGCGCGTATCGCCGTTAAAATTTGCCGATGTTGTCTGTTGTATACCGCCATCGTCGCGGCGTTAAGTGTTATCTGACGCATATTCGACCATTCGGGTTGGTTACGTACCGAATTAATTTGAGACACAACCCAGATCAACAAAGTATTGCCGGTGGATTCTGCCAGGCTCGTATGCAGCTGCGTATCAGCCACTGAAAAGCGGATCACATCATCACCACAGGTTTCCATCTGCTCCATTAGTATTTCCATTTCATCTAAATCTTGGGTGCGAGCATGAAGTACAGCTAAGCGGCACAGGTGCGGCTCTAATGCAAAGCGTGCATCGATGAGCTCAAGAGGGCGAGCGGACATGATCACAGTGTGCGCAGCTGCCTCTGGGTCGTAAGTAATATAGGTACCACTGCCCGGCCTTATCGACACCAAATTCTCTTCAGCCAAGCGATTCAAAGCTTCGCGAATGGTGCCTCGCGCAACGCCGTATTTTGCTGCTAACAATCGTTCTGGTGGTAGACGATCATGCTGGCCAATATCACCTTGTTTAATTTCCGCTCTGATCAACCCGGCGATCTCGGTTGAGCCTAGTCTCATTGAAATGATTTCAGTCATGTAAGCAGCTTGTATAGTCCAATATAAAACCAATATACACTATTACGAATAAAAGACGAAAGTTTGGATCAGAACGGGTTGCAATGCGGTTCAGAAGTATTTATTCTCGCCATCTATCTACTTATCAACTAGTGAATTCTTTATGGCGTTCCCCAAACAAGCTGAATTCTTGATTATTGGCGCCGGTATCCATGGTTTATCAACAGCATGGAGATTGGCTGAGCGCCTGCAGGCGGCGGGTGAAAAAGTGGAAGGTCGTGTATTGGTTATCGATAAAGATGGCATTGCGGCCGGCGCATCTGGAATAGCTTGCGGCGTTGTTCGTAATAACTATTTCCAACCAGCCATGCGCAACTTGATGGCGCACTCAGTTGGCGTTTGGGAAAGCGACATGGCAGCATTTAGCTATCACCCTGTTGGTTATATGCAAATTTCCAGTGAATCTATGCATGAAGACGTCGCTCAAATCTATTCAGAACAACAAGCCATTGCTTACGAAAGTGTTTTCATTGAAGGTGAAGCGAAATGCCGCGACTACATGAAAGATATGTTTAGCGATTGGCAAGCACAAAACATCACATCGGTACTACATGAAAAAAGAGGCGGTTATTCTAATAACACCAAAGCCATTTATGCATTGGCCAAAAAAGCCGAAGATCTCGGTGTACGCATAATGACGGGTGTTGAAGTCACCGGCTTGAATACAGAAAGTGCATCGTCAGCCGTGAAATCAGTTGAAACCAACAAGGGCACTATTGTATGCAACAAATTGGTGGTCGGTGCTGGCCCGTGGGTACGTGATTTTTGGAATATGTTAGAGCTGCCTAAGCAGATAGAAGTCAAAGACTTAGCTGGAGAGGTCCACCATGATGTGGACATGTGGCGTTATTGGCAGCTTGAAGAGGGCGTGCTAGATGTTAAACCTGAAACGTTGATGATGAACAACGGTGAGATGCCTCCAGTACTGCACGTTGATACTGACGCGCCCTTGATCTCTGATGTTGATGGCAAGGTGATCACTGAAGATATGTGGGGCATTTACTACAAACCTGATTGGCATTTTGGTGGTATACAAGGTGGTGCGGCTCCCTATAAGGTCGCTACCCCTGTCGATGACATAGCCATTGATCCGTATGGCCCATCTAGCCCTGAGTTTGTTGCCAGTACTGACTTTGCCCATATGTGGGTATCAGCACTAGCACATTGTCACAAGCGTTTTGAAGGCCATTCAAACAACTATCACCGTGAAGCGTCGGGTGGCATTGGTTGCTTTACCGCCGATAGTTTTCCTGTTTTTGATACGTTTAATGAAAACGTTTCAATAATCGCTGACAGTAATCACGGGTACAAGATGCTTGGCGTAGGCCACTTAGTCGCTGATGAAGTGTTGGGTGACGAGCAAGAATTGCTAAAACCCTTCAGGTTCGATCGATTTGCCAAAGGCGAGTTACATCCGACGTCGAGCAGCCCCTTTCCTTGGAGCTAATCGACTTAGAGCGAGTAAAGATTTATCATAAGTTGAGCTATTTGTATTTAGCCATTAAGTAGTTAAAAATATAGTTAATTAGGCAAAGCCCAGTGCAGTACATCGGCGCTGAATGACAAGTCGCGATAGGCATACCGCTTCATCGCAAGCAAACAAATCCTCTGGGAGGCAACACGTGGGAACTGATTTACAAAATTACGCAAGTGCAGAAGGCCGCGAGCAACAAATAAAAGAGGTTCGTGCCAAAATTGATGAACTGGGTATTGAGTATCTGTACCTACAGTTTGTATCTCTAACCGGAAAAATATTAGGTAAAGGTATTCCAGCGGATCACTGGGAAGCAGTGGCTAACAAAGGCTTCCAATTAGTTTATGGAGCCACAGTAAACTTGTTTATGGATCGAGGCGGAGATTACATTGGTTACGGCCCAGAAGCAGCCGAACTGGTTGGTATGCCTGACTGCGAAACGTTTATGCAATTGCCTTGGGATAAGCGCGTAGGCCGTTTCTATTGCACACTATTTCGCAACCGTGAAGAAAAAGTTGATCCAGGTGCTTACCTAACCGCTGACTCGCGTGGCAACCTGCGCCGTATGCACGACGAATTCAGCAAAAAACATAATGGCCTGAAGCTACGTGTTGGTACTGAACCTGAAATGATGTGGCTTAAGTACGATGAGAACGGCAAGCCAAAGCATGGTTACTCAAAGCCTTATTGCTACCACATTGATCAGTTCGAAAGCCTGCGCCCGGTCTACATGAAAGTGTTGGAATACTCGCGAGCAATGGGCTTGGATATGATCCAAGGCGATCACGAAGACGCACCTGGCCAGCTCGAATTGAACTGGATGTACGACGATGTACTGCGTAACGCAGATCGTTTAACAACCTATCGTCAAATCTGTGCTCAGGTTGCGCGTGAATTTGGCATCTTTGCATGCTTTATGACGAAGCCTTTCGAAGGTGTATCGGCATCGGGTTGTCACCACAATATGTCCTTGTGGAATGGCGGTGAAGACAAGTTAGTCAAGTGCGGTAATGACCCAGCCAATCTGCCCGGCATGGCTGAAAACTATATGTACGTTAGCGGTGGTGAAAACACCTTTATGCCTGAAGGAGACGATCCTCAAATGCCGCGTAAAGCTGGCCTGGACGCGATCGGCGGCATCGTGCAACACCTACAAGCACTAACTGCCATTGGCTGTTCAACCGTTAATTCCTACCGTCGTTTATGGGATACAGGTTTTTGGGCACCCGTATTTGCTGATTGGGGTTTCCAAAACCGTACTACAGGCTTGCGTGTATCGGCACCTGGCCGTTTCGAGTATCGCTCTGTAGATTCAATGGTTAACCCTTACCTAATGGGCTCAACTATTCTTGCAGCGGCTGACGACGGCATTGTTAACAAACTTGATCCAGGCGAGCCTGAAGAGCGCAACATATATGATGCAATTGCAGATGGCAAAGAAGTTAAGAAGTTGCCACTGACATTAGGTGCGGCACTAGAAGCACTAGCAGCTGATGAAGTGGTTCAGCGCGGTATGCCTGGTGAGATGTACGGATTATTTCACGAGTACAAGTCAGACGAGTGGGCTCGATTTAACTCATCTGTTACTGAGTGGGATCACGACACTTACATGGAATGCTTGCCGTAGGCAGCAGCAATCTTATTTGATGGTGGCTTAGTATTTTCTAGGCCATCAGTTTATTTTTACACTTAAACTTAGGAGCACAAGCGATATGTGCGGAATAGCTGGACTCATACATAAGGGCAAAAGCTCTAATGTTGGTTCTGAAATGACAGCTATGTTGCAGGCCCTGAAACATCGGGGCCCTGATTCAACAGGATATGCTGTCTATGGAGAGCCAACGGCGGGTGACTATGTCATGCGCGTTAAAGTAGCGGAACGCGAAGACATGGATCGCGGTCGTGGAATCGTAGACGTACTCTCAGGCCGAATTGCGACAGTTGAGGCGATTCTTGCTGAACACAAGGCGGTTGTAAAATCTAAAGATGAAGCAACACCTTACGCATTGCGATATGTGATCACACATAGCGGTGACACGGAAGAGCTAGCTAGGCACATCGAAGAAACTGAAGGTGTTGAAGTGCTTTCTATGGGTAATGGCCTTGAGCTAATTAAGGACTTAGGTGATGCTCGTGAAGTAGCTGAAACCTATGGCCTTAATGACTTCAAAGGCACACACGCTATTGGCCATACTCGTATGGCGACTGAGTCTGATGTTGATATTCGTTCAGCTCACCCTTACTGGGCATTCCCGTACAACGATGTGTCTGTTGTACACAATGGCCAAATCACAAACTACTGGATCATGCGCCGCCAGATGGAACGCAAAGGGCATCGTTTTATGTCTAACTGCGATTCAGAATTACTTGCGGTATACACAGCGGATAATCTTGCCAATGGTGTTGAGCTAGAAGAAAGCCTAAAGCGTTCTATCCAAGAGATTGATGGTGTGTTTACTTACCTTGTCGCCACTAAAGATCAACTGGGTATGGCTAAAGATACTATGGCCGCCAAGCCTCTCGTGTTGTTTGAAAGTGATGAGCTAATAGCAATGGCATCAGAAGAGATTGCGATTCGCGCGATTCTTCCACACGAAATTGATACAACTGACCCTTACGACGAGGAGGTGCGAGTATGGCAGGCTTAAGCGATACCGAACTAGCTGCAATGACTCAAGAAGAACGAGTCAAAGAGCTTGGTCTAACGACAGAACCTTTGTTTGGTCGATCACTACTGATCGAATTTAATCCGGACGAAGAAGAGCGCTTTACCTATCCGTGGGCTCCTGATGTTTATTATAACAAACATGAGGAAATTGAAACTGACGGCTTAACTACCACTGAGCTCAATAACAAGCTCTCGGCAATGATGGAAGAAGGTGTAGGCACGATAACGATTAAGAATCCTCGTGGTATGCACTCGGTCGGTGTCGGTATTCTTAACCGCCTAAAGCTGGTCATCGATGGTTCACTAGGCTACTTTGCTGTTGGCCTAATCGACGGTCCTAATGTTCACATCAAAGGCCGAGTAGGTTGGTCATGTGGTGAGAACATGATGTCGGGTACTGTCGTAATCGATAAGAATGCTGGCTCTACTTTTGGTGCTGCTATTCGTGGTGGTGATCTTGTCTGCAGAGGTTCGGTTGGCTCACGTACTGGTATCGATATGAAGGGTGGCACAATCCTCGTTGGTGGCGATACAGGTGCATTGTCTGGTTTCATGATGCAGCGTGGCCGTCTGGTTGTATGCGGTAACGCTGGTAAGAACTTGGGTGATTCAATGTACGACGGCACAATTTACGTCGGCGGTGAAATCAGATCTTGTGGTGTTGATGCGGTAGAAGAAGAACTCACTGATATTGATAAAGCCTGGCTGACGCGAAAGCTTCAGCAGTATCGGATGATGCCTGATAAAGGTGTTGATCATTTTAAAAAGATCGTCTCTGGCAAGATGTTGTGGAACTACGACAATCTCGAGCCGAGCGAGAAAAAACTAATTCTATAAGGCGGACATCATGGATCAAGTAAAAACCAAAAAAACGCTGGATCGTGATGTTAACCGGCTCGGTTCATCGTTTGTATTTCCACCGCACGTTATCGACGATATACATATCAAGTCGGAACTCGGCCGATACCGTATGCGCGGTATGTCTTTGTTCAAGAAAATCCCTCATTGGGATGATCTGACATTTCTACCGGGTACGCTAACGCGATTCGTCATCGAAGGGTATCGCGAAAAATGCGAAACAAAAACGGTTATTGGCCCTCGTGCTAAGCGGCCACTCGAGCTCGATATACCTGTGTACATCACCGGTATGAGCTTTGGTGCACTATCGTTTGAAGCCAAAACTGCATTGGCTCGTGGCGCCACTATGGCTGGAACGGCAACGTGTTCTGGTGAAGGCGGCATGATTCCAGACGAGCGTCGTTATTCATCAAAGTGGTTGTACCAGGTTATTCAATCTCGATACGGCTTTAACCCTCATCACCTTATGTTGTGTGATGGTGTTGAATTCTTTATTGGTCAAGGTTGTAAAGTTGGCCTAGGTGGCCACTTGATGGGTCAGAAGGTAACGGATCAAGTTGCTGAGATGCGTTCGTTACCCGCTGGTATCGATCAACGTTCACCGGCGCGTCACCCAGATTGGTTAGGGCCAGACGATTTGGCTCTAAAAATTCAGGAAATTCGTGAAGCCACTGATTGGCAAGTGCCAATCCAGCTTAAGCTGGGCGCGGCGCGAGTATATGATGACGTTCGTATGGCCGTTAAGTGTGATCCTGATTCAATCTATATCGATGGTATGGAAGGTAGCACAGGCGCAGGCCCTCACTTGGCTACAGAAGATACGGGTGTGCCGGGCATGGCTGCGATTCGTCAGGCGCGTAAAGCGATTGATGATCTTGGGAAGCGCGGTGAAGTGAGCTTGGTTTACGCTGGCGGTATTCGTAACGGTGCTGACGTAGCAAAAGCGATTGCACTGGGTGCTGACGCGATTGCGATTGGTCACTCTGCGATGATGGCGCTTAACTGCAACAAAGATATACCAGAGGCTAACTACCCAGAAGAGATGGGCGTTGAGCCTGGTCATTGTTACCACTGCCATACAGGGCGTTGCCCAGTCGGTGTTGCGACGCAAGATCCAACTCTTCGTAAGCGTCTTAACCCTGATGATGCAGCAGAGCGTGTATATAACTTCTTGCACACACTAACCATTGAAGCTCAGCTGTTTGCACGTGCTTGCGGTAAAACCAATATTCACTCACTAGAGCCAGAAGATCTCGGCGCGTTAACGATGGAAGCATCGGCAATCGCTGGCGTACCTTTGGCTGGTACCAACCATACGGTTGGTATCGAAGACTACCACCACCTATAGGAGAGTAACATGGCTGGAACAAAATACCGTGGCTCCGAAATCGAAGACGTCGATCAGTTTCGTAAAGATGCTGGTGGCCTGGGTTCAGAGCGGGAAAAAGAAATTGGTCAGCACATTGGTTATCGTTACGACGTTAACTTGGTGCCGGATTACAAGCGCATTACACCATTTTTGAAAAACTATATGGAAGTCATGGGTTGGGATGATCTCAACTGGCTAGAAGACGTCCACATGGGATACGAAGAAAGCAATGCGGCTGTGTTTGATCGCAATATCAATGGTTGGGTTCGTATACCTGACTCAGTTGATTTGCCCGACAATCAGCAGGATCGTGACATGATCGCAAGAGAGATGCTGATCAAGTTTCAAATGTCGGATCGTAATCCAATGGTGACTCTGCGAAAGGCTTACAAAAAGTTCTAAGTCGATATTGGAGTTTTGTAAAAATGGGCAGACAAATTAACGTAGCCTGTTTACAAACTGAGCCAATGCCGGATACCGAATCCGCATTGGTTCAGGCTTTAGCGCTTGCCCGAAATGCGGTTAGTGCTGGGGCACAACTATTGGTGTTACCTGAATATTGCGGTGGTTTACAAACTCAAGGTTCAAGCTTTGCACCGCCCGTACAAGATGAAGACTCCCACCCAGTATTAAATGGCCTGCGGCAATTTGCGCAAGATAACAGTGTATGGATATTGATTGGATCAATAGCGGTGCCAGGTTCCAACGGTAAGTCAAACAGCAAATACCATAATCGTTCTTTTATGATTGGTGACAAGGGTGAAATTATTGGGCGATACGACAAGATCAATTTGTTCGATGTCGCGCTTAGTGATGACGATGTTTACAGAGAGAGTGACACGGTTGAGGCAGGTGATAAACTCATCATTATAGACTTACCGTTCGCTCGTATCGGTCTATCGATTTGTTACGACCTACGCTTCCCGCAACTCTATCGACAATTGGCTCAAGCAGGGGCAGAAATACTAATGGTGCCGGCAGCATTCACAGCGAAAACAGGCGCCTTGCATTGGCATGTGTTAAACCGAGCTCGCGCAATCGAGAATGGTGCATTTGTGGTCGCTCCCTGTGCGATCGGAGATGTTACTGGCGGTGGTCGCAGTTATGGACATTCGTTAATTATTCACCCAAGTGGCGAAGTTATTTCGGATGCAGGTGACAAGCCGGGTATCATCAGTTCGATTATTGATCTTGATCACGTAAAACAAGCACGAGATCGTATTCCTAGCTGGCAAAAAGATGCAAAATGCAGCTTATCCAGTATTAAAAATCAGGCGGTATCATGAGTACCACTTCAGTCATTGAGGTGTTCGGTAAACTCCCTAAAAATCAGGAGTTGAAGGAACAGTTTCTACGTTGGCAGTGCCGCGTACGGCAGATATCTATGCGCGAATCAGCAGGGCGACCAGACGATGCGATTTCACCTGCGGTGACTTTGCCTGGGGAAGCGGAGCCGATGGGCCATATCATTACCATATTTTCAAAGTGGGGTGAGTACAGTAAAACCCCTGAAATGCGACAAATGGTTAAGGCAACTAATGATCCTGCGCAACGCCGAGAAAAGGCAATTACGTTTTTCTCTGAAATGTATTACCAAGCACCGCGTGAGTTTTCAGATGTCGTAACTGCTACTTTTGTACCCGGCTCTGAAGGTGCTAAGTCTTTGCTGGATGCAGGTGAGTGTGAATTACTTTTTGCCGCTTATAATCAGGAATATAAGGTGCATTGCAAAGTAATTGCATTGAGCGAACAGCACCCACTCTATCAGTCCACGTGGTGGCACAACACACTGTTTAACCCAGCGCTAAAACCCGATACCCAAATTTTGGCTTTCGAGCCTGATTGGGATAAGAGCAGCTCTTCGATAGGGGCATAATTGTTATGTCGGTTACATCAGTCCTAGAAACGCCTTATGAACGTAGTGGTGTTATATCACCCGGCTTGCCCATTTTGCCGCACGGTGTAGAACGTCACCCGGTTCCTGCTGGTGGCACTCGTGCCTTACGCATTGAAAAGGGTGATGAATTTTCTGTCTTGGATTTCGAGGGCTTGCAAGCAGCTGAGCTAACGCTATTTGCACCTGATGGTTCTTCTAAAGCAGAGTACTTTGGCGCACAGTCCACTGGCAAACCCACTGGTATCACCGAAGCATTACAAGCAGATCGTTCTGGTGTTCGTGTTGCAAATGCACTTAAGCAATCTGGTTTTGATTTAGCTAAAGCCGAAGCGGTTGTCTTGTTTGGTGATGGATCCAAAGCAGGTGATATGCAAACCTTCCATGCGCAATCTGACGGGTTATTAGTGGTGTGCGCGGTTGGCACTAAGATGCTACCCGACGCTCAAAATACAGTCACCGATATTATTGTATATATCAGGCGTGCTAATTCTAGCCAAGGCAAAGGTGGACAGACGCCACCTGATCCCTTAGCTGATCCAGTTACTGATTTTAATATTCTTCCAGGCCACGCACAGAGCTATGAAGTCAAAGCTGGGCAGTTTGTGCAAATATTGGATGTACAGGGGCGAGAGTGTTCTGACTTCCAGGCATTATCGAAGCGTGCGCTAGACGCTGGTAGGGAACGAGATATTGATCCAACCACTACCAGATCCTTAATGGGCTCCCTGTATCCTGCACCCGGTATATTTGCAAAATACTTCAGCATGGATATGGAACCATTGATTGAAATAGTTCAAGACACCTGTGGTCGTCACGATACCTTTGGCCTTGCTTGCACCGCACGCTATTACGAAGATTTAGGCTACCCAGGGCACGCTAACTGTTCTGATAATATCAATGCTGACTTATCGAGTAATTACGATGTGAAACCACGTGGTGGTTGGCCAGCAATAAATTTCTTTTTTAATACCATGCTCGACGATACCAACGCAATTGGCATGGACGATCCTTGGTCTCGGCCGGGCGATTACGTATTGCTTCGTGCACTGACCGACCTTGTTTGTATATCCAGTGCCTGTCCTTGTGATGTTGATCCTGCCAATGGTTGGAATCCAAGCGATATACAAGTACGTGTTTACAACGAAAACGAACCCTTTAAACAATCAATAGGGTGGCGCAAGTCTGTGGAGGGCGATGTGCAGGAAACAAAAGAAACTGGCTTTCACGAATGTTTCGCTAGATACACCCGTGATTTTATTGAATACAACGGCTATTGGTTGGCTAAGCAAATGAGCAATGAAGGTGCAATTGCTGAGTATTGGGCGGCCCGAGAAAAAGCAGTTGTTATGGATCTATCACCATTGCGTAAGTATGAAGTGACTGGCCCTGATGCTGAAAAGCTTATGCAGTTATGTGTAACTCGAAACATGAAAAAGCTGGCTGTGGGTCAAGTGATCTACACGGCCATGTGTTATGAGCACGGCGGCATGATTGATGACGGTACCGTGTTTCGTTTAGGTGAAAATAACTTTCGCTGGGTGGGGGGTAACGACGAAGGTGGCAAGTGGATGCGTGAGCAGGCTGAAAAGCATGACTTTAATGCTTGGGTTCGTGATTCGACTTCTCAACTGTGCAATATCGCCGTACAGGGTCCATTATCGCGAGACATTCTTAAAGAGATTGTGTGGACACCAGCGACTCAGTCGACGCTTGAAGATTTAGGCTGGTTTCGGTTTGCCGTTGCGCGCTTGGGTGATTTTCATGGCGCGCCAGCGGTGGTGAGCCGCACAGGATACTCGGGTGAATTAGGCTACGAAATATTTTGCCATCCTAAAGATGCCGTCGAATGGTTTGATGCGGTTAATAAAGTTGGCGAGCCGTTGGGCATGATCCCCTTAGGTTTAGCAGCACTTGATATGCTGCGTATTGAAGCGGGTTTAGTATTCGCAGGGTCGGAATTCTCTGATCAAACTGATCCTTATGAAGCAGGCATTGGATTTACGGTGCCACTTAAAACTCAAGAAGATCACTTTATTGGCAGGCCAGTACTTGAGAAACGCAAAGAGAATCCACAGAAGAAACTGGTTGGCTTAGATATAGAAGGCGGCGTTGTTCCATCTAACGGTGACTGTGTACGTATCGGCAAGGCGCAAGTGGGCGAGATTACTTCAGCAATGAAATCACCGAAGCTTGGCAAAGTGATTGCGCTTGCACGCGTTGATGTGACTCATGCTGAGGATGGCACTGCCATTGAAGTGGGGCAACTTGACGGCGAACAGAAACGCCTAAAGGCTACGGTTTGTCGCTTTCCTCACTATGATCCAGATAAGACACGAGTACGCTCTTAGCCGTAACCCCAGCCAAAACTCGCCAGACCCGCGAAAGCGGGGCCCTATTGCACGAGCAGGTATTCAGTTAATTCAACAATGGAACGCCGAGCCGCCGATGTCGCGGGGATGATGAGTGCTTGGGGGATAGCGAGTGCGTGTAGAAACGACTGTTAAAGAACTAATCAATTCACAGGTTTTTTGTTTCGAGTTTGTGATCAACTAACTCAACTTACCTAAGGTGCTTTTTCCAAAACCAAATATACATGCTTGTCTAAATTTCGCGCCCTTTCCTGTGATAGTTATTGCGCATACGTTGACAAATAATTGTCAGTTTTTTGTGCAAATAAGCGTCGTGCGCAAAATTTCTTACTCTCAATCGAACTTTTTTTTGGATCAAATTTGGTTAATAAAAATCCGCTATTGGATTTACTCCGGTATTACGTTACCCTCGCGTAATAGTGATAAGTGTTGGGCGTAAACAAGGGTGAATAAATCGTCGTGAGTTATAGATGATCCACTCTCCATGTTGCGAATCTTTTAGCTGAAGTAAAAATATTGTATTTAAAAATAAACCACATGAACTGATCGGAGGTACGAATGGGTAACAATCTAGACGCATTAACCACGGTGTTTACCGAGTTTTATTATTGGGTAACGATACCGTTAATGTTTTTAATTCACGTCGGGTTTTGTATGTATGAGGTTGGCGCAAGCCGCCGTAAGAATCACATGCACACCTTAATGAAAAATACGATGATCATCCCTTTAGTCACGATCACATTTTATTTCTTTGGTTGGTGGTTGTACTGGGCAATGTATACAGGCCCGGGTATCACAGGCGGTTTAGACACTGCCGCAGGCGCAGCCAACCTACCTTGGTCCCCAAATATGGCAACCCACTTAGGAGACCGTATTACTGGTGTGTTCTGGGCAGCCTTCTTACTGTTCTCCTGGACAGCCGCTTCCATCGTTTCCGGTTCAGTTATCGAACGTATCACCTCTGGCGCATTCTGGATCCTTGCGGTTGTGATTGGTTCATTCGCTTGGATTATCGATGCTGCGTGGGGTTGGCATGCAACGGGTTGGATGGTTCAAATTCTTGGCTATCATGATGCATATGCTTCTGGCGTTATTCACGCTATCGCAGGTGGTTTTGGTTTAGGTGTATTGATGGTGCTTGGACCGCGTCTGGGTAAGTTTGGTGCGGATGGTTCTGTACGCGATATCCGCCCACACAACCCTTGGTTGGTTTGCGTTGGCCTATTTATCATATACACAGGCTTCTGGGGTTTCTATGTGGCGTGTAACGTTCCAGCAATTAGCCCAGAAGGTATTGGTGGTCAAATTACCGGTGACACCTGGACTGCGACAACTATCTATCTAACGCCGACTACGCTTGGTGCAATAACGTTTAACTTCCTGATGTCGTTGTCTGGTGGTTTGCTAGTTGCCTACATGGTGTCAAAAGGTGATGCGTTCTGGACTTACTCGGGTGGCCTAGCGGGCATCATCACAGCTTCCGCGGGTAACGACCTTTATCACCCCATCCAAGCTATGTTGATTGGCGGTGTGGGCGCATTTTGCGCATACAAGCTTCACTACTGGGTTGAGCGTACGTTCAAGATCGATGATGCTGTAGGGGCCGTAGCCGTACATGGCTACGCAGGCTTTATTGGTCTGGTTATCGCAGGTTTTATGCTTTGGGGTCATCCAAGTTCACCGTACGAAGGTTATGCAGTCATTACGCCATGGGGTCAGTTGGCCGGTGCTGTGATCATGTTCTTCGTCTTGGGTTTTCTACCAGGCTATATCGTATCGAAGATTTTGCAAATGATGGGTGTGTTAAGAATTCCACGCGAAATTGAATTGCTAGGTTTGGACTTTGCCACCGAGGAAGAGAACCGCGCAGCAGCCGACGATGTTCGTCAAGCTACTCAGGCGCTTTAGCTCGATAACCATATCGATTAACTAACAGGAATTATATATGTCTACAACAGGTATAGATAGTTGGGCGGTGGATTTGGCTGATGTTGGGCCAATCTATCCATTTCAAGGTACTGAGATGATTTTGGTAGGGGTAGGCGTGGTGGCGTGGCTGGTATGGCACTTGATCCAAATGAAAGCCGAGCAAAACCAATTGCGCGAGGAGACGCATAAATACGGCAGCGCTGAAAATATAAAACGTAGTTTGGACAACGATTAATCAGGTCGTTTAAAACTAGCCCTGCGGCGTATCAGCGCTGCAGGGCAGTAATACCTTCCCCCTTCCCAGGTGGTCATTAATTGACCAAGCACTGCTGTGTTATACCCAGTGGCATACACTATAATACCAGCATCATTTCAATCTGTATGCTGCTATGCCAACCGCTGCTATCGCTGCGCTGTTCTTCATTATTTTTCCAGCTCTATCCTTGTTGTATGTTTACAAGTTCAGAGGTCAGGAACGTTTCTCAGGCCCAGTAGAATACCTTCGCAAAGGCTGGCCCATATTCGCACCGTTAAATGTGTTGCTTTATGGCTTATCCGAAAAGAAAGCCAAGAGCCCGATACTCGATATTGCGGACTTTCCAGAATTGCAAGTGCTGCAAGATAATTGGGAAGTGATTCGTGATGATGCGCTTACGCTTTATAAAAATGGTTTCTTCGATGCGACAACCGATGCCAAAAGCCAGAGCTATTACGACGTAGGGTTTCGTACATTTTATAAATACGGCTGGAGTAAATTTTACTGCAAGTGGTACGGCACGATTCATAACTCTGCAGCTGAGCATTGCCCTAATACGGTTGCGTTACTTAAAGATATCAAGATGGTAAATGGTGCCATGTTTACCTTGTTGCCGCCAGGTTCTAAGCTGACTCGCCATCTAGACCCCATTGCTTGTTCTTTGCGTTTTCATTTGGGGCTTAGTACGCCTAACGATGACGGCTGCTTTATTGAGATTGATGGCAATGTGCATTCTTGGCGTGACGGACAAACACTGCTGTTTGACGAAACCTACTTGCACCATGCACGCAATGACACCGATACCCCCCGGTTAATTTTGATGTGTGATATTGAGCGGCCTGTATTTTGGTTTGGTCGGGGCTTTAACTTCTTTTATAAGAAGATATTGTCAATGATGCTGGTACCAAATTTAGATGGGGATAAGGCGGGATTGTTTAGTCGTGTATTTGCCGGGATGGCGCCTATATCTGCAAAGGGTAAAGCGCTGAAGCAATCTAACCGCACGCTTTATAATATCGTTAAATGGTCGATTAACTCGGTTATTATTCTATTGCTGGTGCTTGTGCTGTCGGCAATTAGCAGTGCTTTAATCAGTTTGTTTAGGGCATTTGCGTAAACTAAATATCTAGATAGCGCTTACATGGGCTAACGGAGTTAATCCTGCTTAGAGTATGCGTCCGTTATACGGATTAGTGTATCTATTTGGCGCTCAGCAAGATTTGCAAAACGCAGTACCACACCTTGGCCTTGCTCGTCACAAACAAGGCGCACGCGTCTTACTGCCACATCCCCCAAAGAGAATTTCTGTCCATCATCACCCCTTACGTTAAAATTCGATACCGTTAGCGCTTTTGATTCAGGAACCGTTCGTTTCATTTCTTCAACCGACATGGCTTGATCTGGGTATACGCAGCAACCCCGCACGTTTAGCTCTATTACGCCAGTAACAAGCATTTTTGCATGCATAAAAGGGTCGGGATTGGGCAGAACGAATTCGCATTTGCAGGTGACTCTTTCGCCACTGACTTTACGTCGATCAGGAGCATCTTGCAGAACGATAGGCTCAACGCATGGCACAGCGTCGTCTGCTTGTTCACTTGCTCGACTTAACTGTTTAAATAGTCCGAACATCTTTATCAATCTCTGATCGCCTAGATCAATTTACTAGGAGATTCAGAAATGATATCGACTAAGTGGTGGGTATCTTTACGCATTGTTAGCAGTCGGGGCCTGAAAAACTTACACCCTGGTCGGTATATTGCTTATTTATACCTGATGGGGTATAAATTGCTAATACACCCAGGAGGGGATAAACATGAAATCATATATTGTCGCCACACCAGCCCAGCTCGGCCAAGTGCTAAAGAGCGCTAGGAACGCGGCTGAATTGTCGCAAGTCGCATTGGGTCAGCAGGTTAATGTGCTGCAAAAAACAGTGTCAGCGCTAGAAAACAACCCCGCAGGCGTTCAAACAGAGACCGTCTTCAAGATTCTGTCAGCATTAAACCTGGAGCTAGTACTGCGGCCCAAGCCCGCTGACGAAGACACTCAGGATGACTGGTAGGCCCCTATGCTAAAGAAAAGCAGCAGCAGGCGCCTTGATGTATTGATGAATGGCGAGTTAGTGGGGCATTGGACTCAGCTGTCCGGCAATCGACAGGAATTTAGCTACGTTGACTCGTGGTTACAGAGCCCCAACTCGCGCCCCCTATCATTATCGATGCCTCTATCGTTAAACAACACGGTGTACAAAAACGATTTAGTAGAGCCCTATTTTGACAACCTGTTACCAGACAATTTACAAATAAAGGAACGATTACAATCGCGCGTAAAAGCGCTGTCCACGGGTGCCTTTGATTTGCTGGCTGAATTTGGCATGGATTGCGTTGGTGCCGTACAGTTAGTGAGTGCTGAGAGTTCGCATGACAATGTGCGCACTATTCAAGCCACGTTGTTGAGCGAACAAGCAATAGAAGCAGAGCTACGCTCCGTAACGGCTACCCCTATATTGGGGCAGCAACAAGCGGATTTTTTGCGCTTATCAATTGCAGGTGCACAGGAAAAAACAGCCTTGTTAAAACAAGGTAGCGACTGGTACCGACCATCGGGTTCAACACCCACTACGCATATCATAAAGCTACCTATGGGCAAGGTTGGTAACGAGCAGGCAGATTTATCTACCTCGGTTGAAAACGAATGGCTGTGTTCGAAAATAATTGCAGCTTTCGGTGTCCCGATAGCGCAGTGTGATATCGCTACTTTTGGTGCGCAGAAGGCGTTGGTAGTTGAGCGCTTCGATCGACGCCTATCCAAGGATAAAGACTGGTGGGTAAGAATCCCTCAAGAAGATTTATGTCAAGCAACGGCAACGCCGTCCGCATTTAAATATGAATCAGATGGTGGCCCTGGTGTTAAGGCCATTAATAATCTTTTGCTGGGGTCGCGAACCGCACGCGAAGATGTCGAGAATTTTATCAAAGCGCAGATTCTGTTTTGGATGCTGTGTGCACCTGATGGGCATGCTAAAAACTTCAGTATCTTTATTGAAAAGCACGGGCGGTACACAATGACACCGCTATACGATGTGATATCAGCCTACCCAATAATGGGTAAGGGCAAACACTCGATTGCCGAAAACAAAATCAAAATGGCCATGGCAATGCCTGGGCGAAATAAACACTACCATTGGGCCAAGGTGCAGCCACGTCATATCGAAGCTGTTGCCGCGATCAGCGGTCGAAAACCTGCGGAGCTAATCGATGAGCTGTGTGATCAAACGGATATAGCAATAGAAGCAGCAGCAGTACTAATACCCGATGATTTTCCAGGCGAGGTAGCTGATCGGATATTTTCTGGCATGAGCAAAGCCAGAGACAAACTCGGCCGGCGATGAACGAGGTGATCAATTTGTTGAAGATAAACAATGCTGTTGAAAATAGAATTGATCTGAAAATAGTCGGCAAGCTTAATAGCAATGAGATACGAGTTGCTACATAATTAAGCGCTTCTATGTATATCAGCGGGTATAAAGAATGGCGGCAGGCTTGAGGAGGCTGCTGTTGCAGAAGCAGGGTTTGCAGAAAACACTCCCGCAATATGGTAAGCAATTACATTGGTCCAAGCTTTAGGGTTGACCCATCTGTAAATCGACTAAAGCGAAAGCGCGTTAAATCATGTTCAACTGGGGCGTCTGTGATCATTTTCGCCATCACTCTACCTACACCAGGGCCAATGCCAAAACCATGGCCGCTAAACCCGGTGGCTAGGTAGAGCCCGGACAACGGCGTTTCATCAAGTATGGGTACAAAGTCAGGGGTGGTATCGATATAGCCTGCCCAGGCGTGGCTAACACGGGCAGCGTCCATATCGTCGAAGCGTTCGTGTAGGCGCTCTTTGATTCGCTCGATAACCTTGGTTTTAGTTGCCGGGTTTAAAATGCGATTGTGTTCGAATGGTGTCACATCATTGGCTTTCCAACGCCGTGCAGTGCGCCAACCGCCGGGGTAATTAGCGGGTGCATTAATTTTAAAATGGATATCTTTCCAAGAATGCTTAGCCGCTTGGCTAAATGGCATGAGATGCGCGAAAGCATCAGGGCCAACTACGAAGTCGTGATAGTCAGTTAAGGCAATGTTATAACCGCCATCAAGCCTTCTGCAGATACCCAGGCCGTGATCAGCCACATTGCCACTAAATAGCTCTGGTGTGCCGTCAATACGCACGGCGAAGGACGTAACCGACAACTGCGGAAAATCTATACCAACCTGGCGTGTCAACATCGATGACCATGCGCCGCCTGCTACTAATACGTTTTCTGTTTTGATGGTGCCGTGCTCGGTTACAACACCGCTTACTACCCCATTTGTTTGTTCGATAGTTCTTACGGCACAGGATTCAGTTATGGACACACCCGCGTTGATGCAAGCTCTGGCTAGAGCTGGGACTGCACCCCATGGCTCCACTCGGCCATCAGTGCCGGTAAACACGGCACCCAAAATGTCGCCGTTGTAACTGGGTATACGTTTCTTGGCTTCACCTGAACTCAATAGTTGGCTATGCAGGCCATGCGATCTAGCCAGCTCAGCAAAGGCTTCGAAGCGTTTTATCTCTTCAGGGTTGTTGGCGAGGTAAAGCACGCCTTGTTCGGAAAAGAGCAGGTTGTTATCGCATGTATCACGAGCAATTTCTTTCCATAGGGATATTGATTCGATCATTATAGGAAGCTCATCTGGATCGCGACCGGTTTGCCTTACCCATCCCCAGTTTCGGCTTGATTGTTCACCCGCGACACGGCCTTTTTCACACACCACTACGGATTTGCCGAGCTTTTGTAGTTCCCATGCTGCGCAGATGCCCATAATGCCAGCGCCGACAATGACGACATCAGCAGCTTTTTGCAGAGGGCTATTAAACTGAACGGGCGTTGTCGCCAGATCAATTGGAGGGCCTTTGGGTTTGCTACTTTGCATAATAACCAACGGTATCGCCGTCGGTCGTTACGCCAAGGCCGTTTAACAAGCGATTAACGTAATTGAAGTAACCGATGATTTGATTAGCTTCGAGAATTGCTCCATCATCGATTCCTGCGTCTTTTAAAGCTTGGACATCTGACTGAACCATCGCACCTGGCGTGAGCGTGAGTTTTTCTGTGTAGCGTAGTAGCGCAAGCTCGGCACCTGTGAATACACTTTCGGGCTTGCCTTGTTTAAGTGCAGATTCGATCTTGTCTGCTTTGTCGTCGTCAGCCATCAAGTGCTTTGCGTTGGCCCAGTGGTTGGCAAGTGAGTACGGGCAGTTATTTAGTATGGACACATAAGACGAGATAGTTTCTTGTAACCACATTGGAATGGTGTTGCTGTCGTCGTGCAGTGCTGCGCGATACAAGGATACGTGACCGCGCATGGTGTTTGGGCGCAATGAGTGCACGCGCATGACATTGTCTACTGTGCCGTGCGGTGTACGAGCTAATTTAAGCGCATCCAGCAATGCCGTATCGGCCTCGCTGTCGCTAATCATTTTTATCCAGGCTGTCATTGTTTAATGATTGTTCTATTTAAAAATTTCGGTAGGCAAATGCCTTATTAAACCGCCAGATAAGGTACTCACCACAGGTGATAGGTTCTTCAGCATGGCTATTATCAAGCGTAGGTATTTGTGTACTATCAATTATTGTATCTGGGTTGGGATCGTATGCCAGCACTAAAGACAGTCGCTCACGGCCTGACGAATTCACCACTCTGTGCGGAGTTGATTTATAAGCGCCGGCTGTCCATCTTGATAGCAAATCAGCAACATTAACAATCAAAGTGTCGACAATAGGCGGTGCCTGTATCCATCGACCGGATGCGTCTTGTACTTGTAGGCCACCAACGTCGTCTTGGCCGAGTACCGTTAGCACGCCAAAATCAGTATGCGGGCCTACGCCAAATTGATCTTCACCGAGGCTTACGTCTTGTGCAGGATAATAGACGTAAGAGGCTCTGCTAAGGGGTTTGTCGGTGCTGCTTAGAAAGAAGCCTTTATTTAAACCCAAGCCGAGTGCGAAACCTTGCAATAGAGTTTCCGCAACTCTATGTGCCTGCGTAAAGTATGCCATTGAGTGTTGCTCAAACTGCATGAGTTGAGTAGGCCATTGGTTGGCACCTCTTAGTGGGTGATCTTGAGGGGATTGGCCTGCGTTATCCTGAAAGCCCCAGATAAAGCTCTCTTTGAGATCTGATTTTGCATTGTCTTGCATCTTCGAACCACCCTGGGCCAACCAGCCTCGATGCTGTTCGGATATTTTTTGAGATGCTTTGAGCTCGGGAGTTTGCCTAAAAAAATTATATGCACTACTGCGCGCGTTATCAATGGTAGCCGTTGGTATGCCATGGCCTTTGATATAGATAAAGCCCAGCGATTGGCTGGCGGCGTGAAGCGCATTAGCAATCTTCTGAGACTGCTCATCATCAGTACCAAACGCACTAACATCGATCACAGGAATGAGTTTTGAATCGAGTTCTTCAGCTTTGGCGTAGCTCATAATAACCAACTTCCGGATTGGGGTTAACCTGTCGATTAGACTAACTGAATATCGCCAGGTTAGAGTGATATTATGTCTCCACCTGTAAGAATAAGCGCATAAACCATAATAAGTGGCCGCTAATTTTGAGAAAAACGGATCAAATTGGGCGGTATTCACATATCACCATTGAATCAACAGCAGAACTGGGTAAGCTGGAGTGAATAATCACGGAATAGCGCCATGAATAAGCTGGCAAGATTGCTCTGGTGACTGGTGGCACGCAAGGGTTAGGCGAGGCGATAGCCAGTCAATTTGCAGAATCGGGTATTGTCGGTATTGCCAAATGTGGGCGAAACCTGCCAAACGGTCGAGTCGTAGCTAAGCAAATTACAAACGACGCTCAGTGCCCGGTTCAATTCGTACAAGCAGACACTGAGATAGTGGCGAACTGTCGTAATGTGATTGTAGAAGTTACGCATGCTGTAGCATTTTTAGCATCCGACGATTCGGGAATGATGACGGGATCAGTCATTAATTATAATCAATTCGTTTGGGGTGGTTATTCATTTGCACCACCAACAGCGGTGGGAACGCTATCGATAGATTGACACTCGGCAAATGATTGCCGGCACGTAAAGGTTGGCACGTAATAGGAGATCTACCATGAAGGAGCCGCACTACCAGTTGAACCGATCGGCTAGGTTGCAATTTAAAATTTGGGTACTGCTAAATTGTGTATTACTGTTAGTGAGTTGTGGAAATAACAACACGGGTGAGCCAACGATCCACCCAATACATGAGCCAGGCTTGCAAGAAAAACAGAATATTAGCGTCGCTGGATTAGAACGCGAATATCTTATCTATCTTCCTACTGATCCAGCGACGGCTAAGATCGTTTTGATGCTGCATGGCAACAGTGGTAGTAGTTCCCAATTATTGGGCCTAAATGGCAAAACTGCTCCATTCAAAACATGGATGGATATTGCGTTACTTGAGAACTTGATCTTGCTTGTACCGGACGGGCTTATTGGTCCTAATGGAAAACAAGGTTGGAACGATTGTCGAAATGATGCACCGACAAACCCCGCAGTAGATGATGTTGCCTTTATTAATGCGCTCCTCGATGAAGTCCAAGTTAGCTATGGTAATAACGCTGACAAAGTGTATTCAATAGGTATCTCCAACGGTGGCTTGATGACATTGCGCTTGGCAGATGAAATGCCGGATCGATTACGTGCCATTGCAATAGTGGTGGCATCTAAGCCTGTTAATTCAGAGTGTGTTGACTCTGCAGTACCATTACCGGTGCTGTTTATGAATGGCACCGATGATCCGATACTACCGTATAGCGGAGGCCAGATCGGCTCAGATCGTGGCATTGTGTTATCAACCGTCGATACAGTGAATTTTTGGGTTAATCGTAATCAAACGTATGCTGGGCCAGTTCAGCCCATCATTACTGATATTGATCAGAGTGAAAATTCAAGTGTGTTGCATTATAGCTACGTTAATGGAACCGATGGCGCTACGGTAGAGCACTATGAGATTGTTAATGGTGGTCATACCGAGCCCAGCATTCAAGAACGCTACGGGAGAATTTATAAATTAGTCGTAGGGGAGCAAAACGGCGACATTGAAATGGCTGACAAGATTTGGACATTTTTTAGCGCGAACTAACGAGCGGAGGTGATGTGTCTTGGATGCATGCCTTAACCATTTACGGTAGAGTGTATATCACTACCATATTATTGGCCTACACCCATGGGCGACGTTATCACGTTTGGCAAAAAGCCAAAACCTAAAAGAAGTATCCTTTGCCAAAACAATCATCACAAGTGGGAGGTTGTTAAGGAGCGGGAATTTGATGTTAAGCAAGGTATGCTTGCTACGCAGGAGCGTTGTACTCGATGTAAAAAAGTACGCAACAAGCTTACTTAGTTATTCGCTATTCCGGGCGGTATTTCGCGCAGACGGGATGGCTATGGCTAGTGTTTATCCCGCAGTATCAACTATCACTTGCTGAGTTTGCGAGCCTAGGCCCTCAACACCCAAGTGCATTATTTGGCCAGATTTTAAATACACAGGATCGGGTTTTATACCCATGCCGACACCCGGTGGAGTGCCCGTTGAAATGATATCGCCTGGGTGCAGAGTAAAGAACTGGCTTAGATAAGCTACGATAAATTGACAAGAAAATATCATGGTGCGTGTATTGCCGGTTTGCATACGCTTGCCATCAACTTCCAACCATAAATCTAAATTTTGCGGGTCGGCAATTTCATCTGCAGTGACTAACCACGGACCAGTTGGCCCAAAGGTATCGCAGCTTTTTCCTTTAGTCCATTGACCACTACGCTTGGTTTGAAAATCGCGCTCGGATACGTCATTGACAACGCAGTAACCTGCTATGTGAACAGCAGCGTTCGCTTCGTTTACATATTTTGCTGGCTTGCCAATAACAATACCCAGTTCTACTTCCCAATCGGTTTTGCTTGATCCGCGTGGAATGACAACATTGTCGTTAGGGCCGATAACAGCGCTAGTGGCTTTGGTGAATAGAATAGGTTCTTTTGGCACTTTTAGTCCGGTTTCTGCAGCGTGGTCGGAGTAATTCAGGCCAATGCAAAGAAATTTGCCGATATTGCCAACGCACGCGCCCAGTCTTACATTACTTGGAACGGTTGGCAGCGTACTGGGATCAATTGCTTGCAACTTGATAATGGACTCAGCTAACAATACCTCACCATTGATATCATCAACATGCGCTGAGAGATCTCTGATGTTGCCATCGTTATCCAACATGCCTGGCTTTTCCTGGCCCGGATTCCCATGTCTAAGTAGTTTCATATTTGCATCAAAGCTTGATAAGTTTTGGTATAGCGAGCGTATTGCGCGCTAAAGTCATCGTAAATGGATGAATCGGGTTCAACTGAATGCCTGATAGCGGGTTTCTGACAAGCCGAGATTGCGTCGACGGATTCTGCTGCAATCATGCCGAGACGTGCTGCTCCCAGGCTTGCGCCAAAGTCTCCATCAACGGTGACATGCAGTGGTAGATTCAGTGCTGATGCTATCAGTTGCAACCAGTACTGTGATTGTGAGCCACCACCAATGGCGTAAGCATCGTCCAGTTGTGTACCCGCTGTTGCCAACGCATTTTGACAATCTCGAAAAGCAAAGGCAACACCTTGTAACACGGCTTTTGTCATGGCGGTAGCATCTGACCTATGAGCAAGGCCCAGGAATACGCCGCGTGCATTGGCGTCGTTATGAGGTGTTCTCTCTCCGCCCAGGTACGGCAAAAATAATACATCGGTGGGCGTAGGGTCGGTGCCTTCTAGCGATTGTGTCAGTTCAGCCGGTGACTTACCCAATACGCCTGATAACCAATTGAGCGAATCGGTAGCGGCCAATATCACGCCCATCTGATGCCAGGTGTTTGGTAATGCATGACAAAACGTATGCACCGCGCTGTCGGCATTGGGCTGGTAACGTTCGTTGGCAGCAAACAGCACACCAGATGTGCCTAGTGATAAAAAAGCATCCCCTGGGGAAACGGTACCCATGCCGCAGGCCGATGCTGCATTATCACCAGCACCACCCGCCACTACAACCGTATTGGGCATGCCAAAGCGTGCCGCTAATGACGCTCGTATGATCCCGGATACTGCTGTACCCTCCACTAGTGTAGGCATTTGATCTCGATTCAAATCGCAAGCAGCCAATAGTGTGGCGGACCATTCGCGCTTGGCTACATCCAGCCAGCCTGTGCCAGCCGAATCGGACATTTCTGAAACGGTTTCTGCTGTTAACCACAGGCGAGCGTAATCCTTTGGCAATAATACTTTGCTGACTTGTTCAAACAGTTTGGGTTCGTTGTTGGCTACCCAGGCAAGCTTAGGTGCAGTAAAACCTGGAAACAAAATATTGCCACAGCGTTCTCGCGATTCAGGGGTATCCAGTCGCGCCGCTTCGGAAAAGCTCCGAGTATCGTTCCAGAGTATGCAGGGTCGTAGGACTTTGTCACCCTTATCAAGCAATGTTGCGCCATGCATATGGCCTGACAAACCAATGCCCTTAAGGGCGGCCATTTGTTTGGAGTAGTTAGTGTGCAGTTCAGATAATGTTAATTCGATGCCTGCTATCCAATTAGCAGGGTCTTGCTCTGACCAACCATCGAATGGTCGGCTTTGCTCCATGTTGGCCGTGCTGCTGCCAACCACGTTTTGCGCATCATCTAGCAAGATAGTTTTTACGCTAGACGTGCCTAGATCAATACCCAGATACATGATTTAGTTCTCTGATGGTTGAGGTGGATACCAGTACGACACGTTGGTATCGTCTCGCTTGATCACCGCAAAATGATTTGCAAACAATCGATACGATGCACTCCATTGGCCATCTGGCCATTGCACCCTTACAGTTGCACGTTCTGCAACACCAAGGCCTATATGCATAAAGCCTAATTGCCCTGATGCGTGGCCGCCACCGAGTGTTAAATGGCGCACTTGAGTTTTGTTGCCGGTTTTAATGGCTAGCCTTGCACCTAATGCCTGCTTATTGCTGCCTGTTTGCTGTAACTCAATAGCCAGCCAGTTACCACCCTTGCGAGGCCCATAGTCGCTGGCAAAACCCGTGTGACGGAATAGGCTAACCGGGGATGCTCGATTAACCACTATAAGGTCGAGCAAGCCATCGGCATTGAAATCCACTACGGCTGCGCCTCGACCGCGGCGGTCCAATGCAATACCTGCAGCAAAGCCTTTTTCAACAAAACGATCATCATGGTTGCCCATGAGCAGGTTGTCGGGATCAAAGGCTGCGAAGTCGCTCATCGCTTCAACGTTTCCTTTTGCGATATAGAGATCGAGTAGGGTGTCATTGTTTACATCGGCAAGCTCAGCATGCCATCCCGTTGAAGGTTTAAGATCCTCTCCAGTATAAGGACGGTGTGCAGTAGCGCCCGCATCATAGGCGATATCTTCATAAGCGGGCCGTTGCTCTTCAGTTGCCTGAATCACATCAACGGATTGAATTTTAGTGTCACCCATTGACGTCAACACATACTCAGGAAAGCCATCGGCGTTTAAGTCACCTTGTGCTATTCCCATGCCCCAAATTACCAACGGTTGCCAGCCATCAGCGCGGGTATAGGGGCGTGGGTAGCTACCGCTGTCTAAGCGCCATAGTTGTTCTTCACCGCCGCGATGATAATGTCGATCGTTAGTTATCCTTAACGAATCTCGACCGCTCTTATTCCAATCCGTAAACAGCATTGATAGGGAGCAGTACCCTGGTGATAAGCGAGTTGGGTTGTCATAGCGTACTGGTTTGTCATCGCTAGTGGCCACTTGTGGGCGCAATAGCTCATTGTCTGAGCATGTACCCCAAGGTGAGCCAGGTGCCGTTCGGTCTACGTAGTTACCAATAGCCATAGTGGGGAAGGCTTCATCGGGTTCAAATGCTGCGGAAAATCCGGTACTCCATTCAGACCCGCCATCAAAACCGAAGCTTGCATTGGCCAGAGCGAAGCTGCAATCTGGTCCGCCCTTAAGGATTCGGTTTTCGCCAACGCGTAACACCATAAGGTCGGTATAGCCATCGTTATCGATATCTAAAGGGTAGGCGCCCGTTACCTTGGTGATATCAGTTGCCGCATTGCTTCGCTTTGAGAATGATAATTTGCCAGCTGTTTTGCTTTGATTGACGTAGAGTGCGGCGGTGTTAGCACCACCTGCAATGTAAACATCTGGCATTCGGTCTTGATTGCAGTCAAACGTGGCAACGCCACCGCCAACAAAATACTCCCACGGACCGTCGTATTGGTGCACCAAGCCTGCGTTTTCGGCTTGCTCTTGATAGACGGGTACGTCGGCTAAAAAGGCTTGTGGCGTTTCTTTAGCTGTTGCCACTGTCGCGGTTGTCACTGTGTACAGCGATACTGTAAAAAAACCATTGGCAAAAACACTTAATTTGCTCATGGCTCGATCACCATGGTTTTTAAATACGCGATGACATCACTCTGTAGAGATTGATCAAGCCGCAACCAGGCATCACGTGATTCGCGTGCATCTCCGCCGTGGGCTTCGATCACTTCTGGCAAAGTGGTGAGGTCGCCCCGATGGCCGTAAGGATTGGTTGATCCAATCCCCCATAGCTCTGACGTCATAAACACGTTGCGTTCAACAAAACGTTGCGACAGCAATTCATTGCCTAAACGATCCACTTGGCTATCTGCGATGACATGTCGTTTTAAATCACCGAACAAAGGTACAAGGTAACGGCCTTGATCATCCTTCTCTAGTTGTTCAGCCCAGTCCATTAGTGCAAGATCATAAAAGGCGTTTTGTTCATCGCCGAGCTCGCCACTACTCAGGGTGCCGGCAAGGTCTAAGGGGCCTGGGTCTGCAAAGACTAATGACTCCAGCGGTAGAGTTGGCATATGGCAGGAGCCGCATCCCAGTTGGCCGTATTGAGTCTGGCCGCGGCTTGCCGCGCTTAGCCAGGCTTCAGGCAAATCGGTTTTAATGGTGGGTGGTGCAAGGCTCGCTTGCCACAGTACTAATGCAGATACATCCCCTGCACTTATTTCATTGTTATACCCGTCTTCGTCAAAATCATCACTACCTGTCCAGCGGCTTCCAAAGCGTTCTTCAGCTTGCATTCCGTGATGGTGGTTTAGTGCGTTAACGGTAAATTGCCTCAGCGATGTAATAACACCCTTTTGCGTAAACGGTTTCACCACTAGATCGGTATCGATTCCTTCCAACAAACGAGTATCAACAATGCCGGTAGGGTGCGCGATCAGTTTTCCGAAGCTCACACCCTTGGTTTCTAGTTTAATCGTTATGCGCTTGCCAGAATTGCGTGCAGAGGCCACAGCGTCAGTGCGTAGTGAGTGTAAGTCGCGCGACATTTCGCGAGCAAGTAGCTCCACTAAGCCTGCTCCAAATAAATGGTTGGTGTTTCGTTCGTTAGAGAACTGCGGGTCGGTGGTGTCAAAATCGGCTAACTGAAACCCTTCTGATACAAATACGTTTGCAGCAAAGTCTCCCGAGCCGCCTATCTCAGGCTGGTTGTGACAACTGGAACAGGCATTAGCGTCCAAGCCTGCGGTACGAGAAAATTCGTTTTTAGGTATGCGTCTGCGTTTGCTTGGAATAATGGCCTGCGTTGCCATCGGTCTACCAACACCATCTTCGGTTGTGAAGCTTGCCTTGAATAATTTTCTGCCAACAGCAATAAGATCATTTAATTTTCGCTTACTTAAGGTGCCTTCAACATTAGCGATGTCCACGTGGGATTTAATCGCTTTGTTATCCCAAGGTTTGCTAACGTCGCCAGCGTACGATTTAACGCTGCCAACAAAAATTAAAAAAAACGTGGCTAAAATAATTAGTATTCGGTGAAGCATCAAACTAACTCGGGGCTAATTACAGTGTTTGTGTTATGCGCAAATCCTCGATCCAAGGTTGCCATGGCGTCCAATACTAGGCCCGTGTGAAGCAAGGATGCATCTTCGTGATAACAGTGAATTAAGTTGGTAAAATTCTTGGGTGATCGGCCGGCTACTTCTATGCTTTTTTGAATCTCAATTTTCATCAAATTCACCGCGTTTGTATTGTGGCCGACAAGTGCCACAGGCATAGGGTCTAACAAGGTGAACACAGTGGCCAGGCCAGCACCGATAGCTTTACCAGCGATCGAAAACGCTAGCCTCGCCTGGTCATCACCAGCGTTAGCGGCATTGATTAGGTCATCAATTTCCTTGTCACTTACCAGCTGCGGATAGACTTCATTTTCGGGTAACGATTTTGCGGTGCGCATGATGCCGTAATCTGAAGCGTAGGCTTCAATACAGCCACGTTTGCCGCAACGACAAAGAGCGCCATCACGCTCGTATTGAATATGCCCCAGTTCAAGCGCGGATGATTGAGGGCCTGAGAACGGAGACCCTGAGAGGTATACGCCCAAGCCAACACCATGTGAGAACAGCACAGCAGCAAAGCTATCGCCAAGTTGCTGGCGTTGGCTGTTATGTAGCGCCTTGGAAATTAAGTTGCAGTCGTTGTTAACAGTGACCGGCACTTTGAATTGCTGTTCGAGCGTGTGACATATGGGTAAGCGATCAACACTTAATATGGGCGACCAAAGCAAGTCACCGGCGATCGAGTCTGTCACACCCTGAAACCCAAGCGATATGCCTTGAATATTGGGCTCTCCCTCAACGGTGTTTTCCAATGTACTGGTGATGGCGCTGACGATGACATCATTAATTTTTGGCTCGATTAATCGCTTGGTATCGAGTTCGAGTATGTGCTTTTTGATGGTATTGCCGGCGTAGTCCACTAAACACACCTTGAGTTGGTTCATTGTTAGAGAGACGGCAACGGCAACGGCTGCTTGTGCATTCAATGAGACAGATGTAAGTGGGCGGCCACGTTTCATCGCCTTGCCCGAGTCGCTAGATGAAATCACCAAGCCTTGTTCGATCATTGAACTAAACAAAGTGGATAATGCTGCCTGGCTTAATCCGGTCAGCATTCCCGCTTTTGCTCTTGTGATCGAACCCTGCTGCCTTAGTGCTCGCAGAATTCTATGTCGATTCTCAGCTCTCAGATCGTCACTGCGTATGATTTCTGACCGATTCATGCACTGAATTCATTAATAGGAGGTGTCAAGTTAAAAAGAACTTGACACATTTTTAAGCCGGTGTCACTATTTTTATCTAGTCGTGAAATAAAACGACTTTGTGTCTGATGGCTGCGTGTCAGCCCTGATTATTAGAATCCGAAAATCAATATCCAATCTTAGGTGGAGTGAGTATGAAGAAGATTTCTCTTGCGCTGGTAACAGCGACAGCTGCTGCAATTTTTGCAGGCAGTGTTTATGCAGAAGGCAAAACTGTTGGTGTCTCTTGGAAAGTGTTCCAAGAAGAGCGCTGGAAGCGTGATGAAGCTGTTATCAAAGGTATCGTGGAAGCTGCTGGTGACACGTACATTTCTGCTGATGCGCAGGGTTCAGCTGCCAAGCAATTAACAGACGTTGAATCACTAATCTCACAAGGCGCCGATGTTTTGTTGATCGTACCTTTTGATTCAGAAGCGATTTTGCCAGCGGTTGAGCAAGCCTCTGCTGAAGGCATTCCAATGATCGCTTATGACGTTCAAATCGAGCATCCTGATTCACTTTATGTGACTTTTGATAACGTAGGTGTTGGCCGAATGATGGCAAAAACGATGCTTGAAAGTGGTAAGACTGAAGGCAATTTTGCCTTCATTAAAGGCGATCCAGGTGATCCAAACGCGACATTCCTTTTTGAAGGCATCATGGAAGTTCTTAAAGACAGCATCGATTCAGGCGCTATCAAGAACGTTTGTGAAGTATTCACCGATGGTTGGAAACCTGAAAATGCTCAGCGCAACATGGAGCAATGCCTAACGTCTCAAAACAACAACGTTGATGCTGTTATTTCTGAGAACGATGGCATGGCCGGTGGTGCGGTTGCAGCACTTGAAGCTCAAGGCATGGCAGGCAATGTTCCTGTTACTGGTCAGGACGGCGATCTAGCTGCAATCAACCGGGTTGCTCGCGGCACTCAGTTGGTCTCAGTATGGAAAGACTCTCGTGCACTAGGTAAAGTGGCTGCTGAAGCGGCTCTAATGCTAGCTAACGGTAAAGCGCTTGCTGATATTCCAGGTACGGCACCTTTCTCTGGTGGTAAGCGTGGCGTGACTGTGACCTCCATCCTTCTTGCTCCAACGCCTATCACTACAAGCAACATTAGTGCAGTCATTGACGCTGGTTGGATTGATAAAGCCAAAGCTTGTGAAGGTGCTCAGGACGGTGTAGACGGCTGCTAGTAAGCTGCTTAGTTGTCTGGACAAGTAGTAAAAATAACAGGGTCACTGTGCTTAACGGCATTGTGGCCCTGTTTAGTTTTCGTCCCTAATCATTTACCAACTCACGTTAAAATTTCACTAGTTGCGCATATTTCGCGTCGCGTAATTGGCAGCCATTCACGGGAGAGTCACGTTGTCAGATCAGAAACAAGAATATAAAGAGAGCGCCATAGTGCGGTTTCTTAGGGCAACTGAAATTGATACTCGCTTGCTCGGTATGATTGGCGCGTTGCTGCTTATATGGGTCGGATTTCATTACTACGGTCATTTTGTTAGAGGCTTTGGTGCCTTTTTAACGCCTAGAAACTTATGGAACCTGTCGGTTCAAACATCATCAATCGCAGTGATGGCTACCGGCATGGTGCTGATTATCGTCACGCGTCATATCGATCTATCTGTTGGATCACTGTTGGGCTTTATCGCGATGATCATGGGTGCGATGCAGGTTTGGGTGCTGCCACAAATACTTGGATTGGGTCATCCGATGATTTGGGTGATCACTATTTTAGTGGGGATTTTTTTTGGTACGCTTATCGGTGCATTTCAAGGTTTCTTGATTGCGTACTTAAGCATACCGGCGTTTATCGTGACCTTGGGTGGCTTACTTATTTGGCGAGGCTCCTCGTATTTACTCGCACGAGGCGAAACCATCGCGCCAGTTGATCCAACCTTCGCACTGATTGGGGGTGGGCCATACGGCACTATCGGTGCGACGTATTCTTGGGTGCTAGGCATCGTTGTTTGCATTGGTATTGTGTTCCTTCTTATCGGTGGCAGACGTCAGCGCAAGCGCTTTGGATTTCCAACCCGACCCATGTGGGCCGAGTGGTTAATTGGAGCACTGGGTAGTGGAATTGTCATTGGTACCGTCATGGTGATGAACGCTTATCCATGGCCTAAAGGCATCATCAAACGATATGCTGCACAAAACAATATTGAAGTACCGCCAGAAGGTATTTTTATCTCGCATGGTTTCGCTATCCCTATTCTTATTGCATTAGCCGTAGGTGTTGGTATGACTTTCTTGGCAACACGAACACGCTTCGGTCGATATGTATTTGCCATTGGTGGTAACCCGGAAGCTGCAGAACTTGCTGGTATCAACACCAAAAAGATGACCATGCTTATCTTTGCATTGATGGGGGCACTGACTGCCATCTCCGCAGTTATTGCTAGCGCACGTTTAAAATCTGCAACCTTAGCCTTGGGTCAATTTGATGAGCTGTATGTCATTGCTGCCGCAGTTATCGGGGGGACCTCTTTTGCTGGAGGTATCGGTACTATCTATGGCGCGATACTGGGTGCATTAGTGATGCAGTCATTGCAGTCGGGCATGGTTTTAATCGGATTTGATGCTGCAATACAGCAGATGGTTGTAGGTGGTGTGTTGGTGGTCGCGGTGTTCCTCGACAACTTGTACCGCAGAAATTCGGCATAAAGGGGAGTAATCACTATGACAAACTCACAAGCAGCACCATCTGCCGATCCCAATGCTGGCAAAACGCCCATGGTGGCAATGAAGGACATCTCCATCTCGTTTGGTGGCGTGCATGCAGTCGATGAAGCATCGTGCGAGCTTTACCCCGGTGAAGTCGTAGGGTTGTTAGGCCACAATGGTGCGGGAAAATCGACGCTTATAAAAATCTTGTCTGGAGCTTATACGCGTGACAGCGGATCGATCTTTGTCGATGGCGAGGAAGCCACAATAACGAACCCCCGTCATGCTAAAGATTATGGCATTGAGACCATTTATCAAACCCTTGCGCTTGCGGATAACATTGACGCTGCGGCGAACTTGTATTTAGGTCGAGAAATACTGACGCGTTGGGGAACGCTTGACGATGCGGCAATGGAGGCGGAAACGCGCAAAGTAATGAATCGCTTAAACCCAAACTTTACTCGCTTTAAAGATCCGGTCAAGCAGTTATCAGGTGGTCAACGGCAATCCGTTGCTATCGCACGCGCCATTCACTTTAATGCGCGCATCCTGATCATGGATGAGCCCACAGCTGCATTGGGGCCACAAGAGACAGAACAGGTAGGGCAATTGATTCATCAACTTAAAGCGGATGGTATTGGCATATTTTTAATTAGCCACGATATACATGACGTATTTGATTTAGCCGATCGTGTAGTAGTCATGAAAAACGGCGCGGTTGTTGGGCAGGCACAAACCAAAGATGTCAGCAAGGATGAAGTACTTGGCATGATTATCTTGGGTAAGTGCCCACCGGGCGCTATAGCTGGGCCTGGTGCACTTGCAGAATAGCATTTCGGATACAAAAATAACAATAGTAGAGGTTGCTTATGAGCACAGGTTTTTTTGGGGATATCGAACGCATTAAGTTTGGTGGCGAGCAGAGCAAAAATCCGCTGGAGTTTCGTTATTACAAGCCTGATGAAGTGGTACTGGGTAAACGCATGGAAGATCACCTGCGTTTTGCTGTGTGTTACTGGCATAATTTTGTGTGGCCGGGCGGTGATCCATTTGGCGGACAAACATTTGATCGCGCCTGGTTTGGCGACACCATGGAGAACGCTAAGTTAAAGGCCGATGTTGCGTTTGAGATGTTTACGGCACTAGGTGCGCCATACTTCTGCTTTCATGATGCTGATGTGCGCCCAGAAGGTAAAAACTTTGCTGAAAACACCCGTAACCTTCAAGAGATAACCGATTACTTCGAGCAGAAGATGTCAGACACCGGCATGAAACTGCTTTGGGGTACGGCCAATCTATTTTCACATAAGCGCTATATGAGCGGCGGTGCTACTAATCCTGATCCTGATGTGTTTGCATTCGCAGCAGCGACTGTTAAAACCTGTATGGATGCAACCAAGCAACTCAACGGTGAAAACTACGTGCTGTGGGGTGGTAGAGAAGGGTATGAGACTCTGCTTAACACCAATATGGGCAAAGAGCTGGATCAGTTAGGCCGCTTCCTTAATCTTGTGGTTGAGTACAAACACAAAATTGGCTTTAAAGGCGCGATACTAATAGAACCAAAACCTCAAGAGCCAACTAAACATCAGTATGACTACGACGTTGCGACCGTTTACGGTTTCTTAAAACGCTATGGCCTCGAGAACGAAGTGAAGGTCAACATAGAACAGGGTCACGCGATATTGGCGGGTCATTCGTTTGAGCACGAGCTGGCTACGGCCAATGCGCTCGGTATTTTTGGTTCTATTGATATGAACCGCAACGATTATCAATCAGGTTGGGATACGGATCAATTTCCTAACAACGTGCCCGAGATGGCAATGGCTTATTACCATGTTTTGCAAGGCGGTGGTTTTACTACTGGTGGTACTAACTTCGATGCAAAGCTTCGCCGTCAATCAATCGATCCTGAAGATCTATTGATGGCACATATCGGCGGTATGGATTGTTGTGCACGCGGGTTTAAAGCTGCGGCCGCGATGGTAGAAGATAAAGCGCTCTTGTCACCGTTAGAAGATCGCTACGCAGGCTGGAATGATGCTGCGGCTAACAAGATGTTGGATGGCAGCATGGATCTTGAAGCGATTAGTAAGTTGGTGCTAGACAACGACACCAACCCCGAGCCGCGCTCCGGGCAGCAAGAGATGCTAGAGAATATCGTTAATCGATATGTTTAATCAGAAGCTCATTCGCGCAAGAGCGGTCATTAGTGCAGCCACATCAGACAAACGCGGTATGGCATCAATTGGATAATGGTGATCATATCATCACATACTCTTAACGGTAACGATGGTACGCACGCGGCGGGTGTTGCTGTAACGTTGGCCAACTTACGTACTCGTGAAACGCTATTTTACACTGCAACAGACGAAACTGGGCGATTAGCCGAAGCTGTTGAACCACCAGGCTTACCCACAGATACCTACGAGCTAACGCTCCAAACAGGTCAAGTATTGGAATCGCCGCGGAGTGTTATTTGAAGGTGGTCCTTGCACTACATGTGATTTTTCTGTCTCAGGTGTTAGATATAATAGATGCTCTGCCTGAGGGTACAGCGTTCGGCGCTGCTGTTAGTAAGTGTTGAAGGCCATAGCATACGCCAAGCTGCTTCTATTCTTGGTGTTGCCGAAGGAACTTGATGAGTCGGTTGGCGCGCGCTCGTAGCAGCTTGCGTGGAATCGTAGATCGAGAGCCAAACATGGTCGCGCACAGCGCTAAAAAGGGTAATATCACTTGAGCGATGAAAGTATTACTGATGATGATCTGCTTGCCAACGTGGAAGGTAGAATTGATTCGCAGAGTGCATCGCGAATTGAGCAAAGATTGCTGAGCAACGAGATTCTACAGACGCGTTGTAGCGCGCTGTGCACTGTTCCCGAAGATGGCATCAAGAAGGTATTTGATCAAATGTTGGAGCATGCACCGGTCGCGCGCCTGCAACACCGGCTGGATGGTAGTAAAGCGGTCGAACAAACAGGCAAGCGTGCAAATCGTGGATACGTCTTTTTGGAAAAGTAGCTGCGGTGGGCTGCATGTGTTTGGTAGTGCTACATGGTGTTGGCTTCGACCGATTATTTCAAAATAAACAGTCAATTGACGATTGGCGTGATAGTGTCGCAGTCTACCAAGCTTTGAATACCGAAGAGACACTCAATCATCTTCCGTCTAAAGACGACACCTCAACTTCCACCGCTACACGACTGAGTCAATTAAGCGGAATTTCTATTACCGTACCCGACATGCGTGAGCAGCAACTCCAATTCAAGCGTGGGCAGATACTTAAATTTGACCAAACTCCATTGGTTCAATTGGCATATTTGCATTCAAATGGCACGCCGGTTGCCATCTGTTATTTCCAACAGAATTTACCGAATTCCACCGTTCAAAGTGATGTCCGTTACGAACTGACAACGGCTTCCTGGACGCAGGACAAAGTGTCGATGATGGTCATCGGCAAGTTGCCAGAAAACACGATTAATTCCATTGCCTCTTCATTGAGAAAAAATGACGGTTAGTCTTAATGTATGGGTGGTTTTTTCTTGGGCTTGTAGCGGTTCTTTTTCGCACCTTGAGTGGTGTTGCGCTTGTCACTGACAGCTGCCGATGAGCAGGCCTCATCAGTAGCTGGCACCAGATCGCGCAGTTTCTCTGAAGAGCGCACCATACCCAACAGCTTCCTGCGATCGAGCAAGGCATCCAGATCGCTCTCGGACAGATTCACAAACTCGGCAGATGAGCCATCACCTGTTGCTGGGTTCTTCACTTGCAGGGAATCCACTGTCGTCGATGATGTGTGTGGCTTATTCTCGGGAGCTGTCCAAGTTGCACCACCAAGAATAATGCGCAACTCTCGTGCACTGGTAGGCGGCAAAGCGCGTTGTCCATCAGGCCAGCCGGTGAATTTGCCGCGACTGAGTCGCTTGGCCATCAACCAGTATCCGTTAACATCATAGCTCAACACCCGGATCATGGTGCGGGCGCGATTGATGAACACGATAACGCTTACGTCACGAGGTTGTAGCGCCTGGGTGTTTTGGTGCAGCGCAACAAAACCATCGATGCCGCGGCGAAAATCGACAGGCACAACGCTCAACACAATCCGCGTCTCATGGGTGAGTAAAATCATGTGCAGGCCCCGCGCTGATGCTGGCGTGCGGCACACAGCAATTGCTCTAGCGTAAAACTACCCTGCACGTGCAGTTGCATCGAATCGTCCAACTCAATGCTGAGCGAATTAATCAGATTGGCAAATGAATCACAATGGGCCGGTGCTATTGGCTCGGCAGGTAATTCCACCAGTGCGGTATGCGACGCTGCTGGCAACGAAGGGGAGTCAGGTAACGACTCATGCGCCCAGCGTTTGAGTGCCGTATCATTAATTTTTAACGCACTGTATATGTGCGATGCGGGGTATGAGTCGCGTGACGCGACAGCCCTGCGTTGCAAACTGATTGGTGTTCGGGATCGCTTGTCACGAGTCTCTCGCCAATGATCGAACGATTCCTGAACGCTCTCAAGCGTTGGGTTGAATGAGGGTGTTGTGGCTGACATCGGTTATCTCCATCAAGTACGATAAGTTCGTGGAGATAGGTTAATCAGAAAATCAGCTCAGATTTGCGCGTGCCAGCCGGAAGAACACCGGAGATTGCTTGATGTGTGGTGCGCTGCGATTAGCAACCCGACGATTATCTGTCTGTTTAAGCTTGAGCTAGCTTTCTCTGGTGTTATTTTTTACGTTTAAGTTGATCCAGTGGTGAAATAACGCCATTGGCGCCGCGTTTGATGACGTGTGTATAGATTTCGGTTGTTTTGACATCGGCATGTCCGAGTTGATCTTGTACCGTGCGTATGTCTGCTCCGCCTTGCAGCAGATGTGTAGCGAAACTATGTCGAAAGGTGTGGCTGGTTACTCGGCGCGATATTTTACAGCGTTTACACGCGCGCGCGATCGACTTCCTGATGTTGTCTGGGTGCCGATGGTATCGTACTAACTCACCAGCATCCGGTATCGCACACAAACGCGACGACGGGAAGATATACTGCCAGCCAGGTTTGTTAAGTGATGTGCCTAATTTTTTTCTTAATGCGTAAGGGGTCGGTGAAAAACCCATACCGCGATCTAAATCCCACTTGTGCAGGGCGAGTGCGCGATTGATTTGCAATTTGAGTGCTGACTCTAGTGAAGTTGCCAGAGTGACAATCCGGTCTTTGTTTCCCTTGCCCATCCGAATGGTTAAACAGCGGTTGTTAAAGTCAATATCTTGTACTCTAATTGCTAATGCTTCACTGACGCGTAACCCAGATCCGTACATGAGTTCGACAATGAGTTTGTCTACACCTTTTAGTTCGTTTAGTACGTCGGCCACCTCGTCCGGGGCCAGCACGACAGGTGTGCGAATTTTTGCTTTTGCATGAGTGATACCGCCCAAATCTCCTAATGGTCGCCCTATAACGTGCCGATATAAGAAGACCAGGGCACATAAGGCCTGAGATTGTGTGCTCGGGCTGCAATGGCGTTTGTCAGAAATATAATTCAGGAACTGAATAACTTCTGGATCATGCATCTCTTTGGGATGTTGTTTATCGTGAAATAGGATAAACCTTTTTATCCATTGCAAATACGTTTTTTCAGTTTGGTACGCCAAGTGCCGCACACGCATTGCAGCTCTGCATTCATCCATGAAAGCCGACATTGACGATCTCCAATACTGTATATAATTACCGTATACGCTAATTTAGCGAATGTCAATCGCCCATACAATTCCGCATAATTATTCTAAAAATTGATGTGCTACGCTTAAACCATTGAAACGCGGTAGATTATCGATAGGTCACAGTTTGCCACCATTCACATATCGGGAAAACTGGATAACTATACTTAAGCGGTTTTTCCGCTTAAGGTAACTGTTAGCTTACGTACAACATTTTGCAGTAATATACTTGTGCTAATTTTGTACTTGAAAGTACTCTAAAAAATGAATACTATAAGTAGCACTCTAAAAGTGAGGAAATTGCGTGCCAGTACATACAGAGCCGGTCACAGATGCACGATATGCAGTTGTATCAGATGAAAAATCAGGTGGGGCTACATATACACCAAAGATTCTTGCTGACTTCGTAGCGCAACAAATTCTTCGACAAACTGAAGAAATGCCAGAAGGCAGACCACTACGCATCCTGGATCCCGCCATTGGTCATGGAGAATTACTTGTCAGTTTACTTGAGCAACTGCCTATACATTCAAAACAGAATATCGAGATCCACGGTTTTGAGACTGATCAACATGCTCTAGATATAGCAGCAGAAAGACTGCATCAGCTGTTTCCTAGCGTTTCTCAACATTTGGAGTTCGGTAATTTTCTTAATTTCGTTGTTGATTATTTTGGTTCAAACGGCAACGCAAATTTGTTTCAATCAACTGTGCCTGAATCCTTTGATCTCATTATTGCCAACCCTCCATATGTTCGAACTCAAATTATGGGGGCCACAGCTGCACAGCAGCTTGCAAAGCAATTTGGTTTGACTGGACGTGTTGATCTATATTATGCATTCATCCTAGGAATGTCTCAGGTTCTCAAACCAAAAGGTGTTGCTGGGATTATAGTTTCAAATAGATTCATGAGTACAAAATCTGGAGCCTCCGTAAGACTAGAGCTCTCAGAACGTTTCAATATTTGTCACGCATGGGATTTGGGTGATACTAAACTTTTCAATGCGGCAGTTTTACCTGCGGTTTTACTTGTCGAAGGAAAAAATGGCAGTAATCAAGGCCCCCCCGGTTTTACCTCAATATACCAGTCTGATGAACATCCGACAGAATCAGCCACTAACCCTATTTCGGCGCTTAACAGTTCTGGTGTTGTGGAAATTCAAGACGGGCGTAGTTTCAATGTACAGCATGGTAGGTTAGATACTAGCGGTACATCTAGTGGCATATGGCGGATCGCTACTGAAGCTACTGACAAATGGTTAGAAACTGTAGAAGCACATAGCTGGGGGACGTTTCGGGACATTGGAAAAATTCGGGTAGGAGTGAAAACCTGTGCAGATAAGATATTTATTCGAAACGATTGGCAGGATACTCTTGCTGGGCAGCGCCCCGAACTGTTAAAGGCTCTAACCACGCACCACGTAGCTAACCGCTTTAAGCCTCTGGTAACTAATAAACCAAGGCAAATAATTTATCCGCATGAGGTCGTTAACGGGCGTAGGCGTGCTGTTAATTTAACTAAATTTCCTCGCAGCCAAGCATATTTCAAGGAACATCGCTCAGAACTGGAAGGACGGAAATATGTAATCGAAGCAGGTAGAGAGTGGTTTGAAATATGGGTGCCACAGGATCCTGAAGCATGGCTGCAAACCAAGCTAGTGTTCCGTGATATATCTGAGTCTCCTACGTTTTGGCTTGATTTGGATGGTTCTGTCGTGAACGGTGATTGTTATTGGCTTGTTTGTAACAAGGCCGAGGAAACGGACCTATTGTGGCTTGCGGCTGCTATTGGAAACTCGACATTTATAGAGCATTTTTATGATCTTCGTTTCCACAACAAGCTTTATTCCGGTCGCCGACGTTTTATTACACAGTACGTCGAAAAATTTCCGCTACTGGACCCACAAAGTAGATTCGGTAAGGCTATTGTCTCCAAAGCTAAGCGGATATACGATCTTATGCCATTGGATGATGCTCAACAGCTTCAAAAAGAGCTCGATGCGCTCGTTTGGCGAGCGTTTGGACTAGCTGTCAAAGAACCCAGTCGGTAACGGGATTTGGAGCTTTTTATTCAATACATTTCCTTGGAACTGGGGGAACCTCTTGAAAAAACTCTCTCCGGTTGTCAAAAAAAGATGGGTTAGTTTAACAATCTGACTATTCGTAGTTCCATAAAAAAGTGCATAGCGTACATCGCAGTGCCTAACATGATGGCCCGCAGTCAATGTGGCGTTGAGAATTTCACTGCTATCTGGACGGACCAGACCAAGATCAATAGTCGGCGACGTTTGAAGTTTTACTTCGAGCAGTTGATGTCGTACGTCTGGAAACTGACCATCATCTCGGTAGCTCGCATACCCCAAGCAGTGGCATACTAACTTATGTAATGCTGCACCTCGATTGCGTTCTTGATCATGACCTAGATCCGGAAATTCTTTACCAATTAATGACTGAAGAAGACTGAACATGTCTCTGATCGGTATCAATTGGCCGGGCTTAGGGTCGTCAACAGGGCTTGCTGGAAGCACGTCTTCAATACTTGGCTGCATCAAGGGAAATAGTAAGTCGGTGTCATAGTTGGAGACCAACTCCGCTGTTTTTTGACCAATGTCAAGACGTGCTTGATATTTCTGCGTCAGTGTGCCCGTGGTATCCAATCGCGCGAGCTGATCACCGGTTACAACCTTAACTTTTATAATCATACTATTTTCGTCGATTCTGATAATGACATATCTCCGTGAGTAGGCTAGATCCTCGTTCCATATCTGTAAATTATTTGACTTCTGTACATATGTATCAAATATCTGACCTGGAAATCTTGGCTGAGTTTT
>JAZGEF010000068.1:0-101027 GCA_036478595.1 Granulosicoccaceae bacterium | reverse complement strand
TAATGAGCTCAATCGAGGGTTATTTACCCGTTCAGGAAAAGTACCCCCCTCGGGAAACGTAGGCGGGGCAAGGGATCTGGACGTTTTTGTCCCATTACGAGGGAAAAACCCTAGTACCCCTCAGTGGGCGGATTGGGCATCACAGCTCAAAGCAATTGAGGAAAATTTGGGATATGAAATTCCTCATGACAATAAAAACTCTGGGCAAACGCTATCCCAGTTGTTAGCTGAAAAAGCCAATCCGATTGCGGATGTTGCCTACTACGGTGTCTCTTTCGGTATCGCGGCTAAAAATGAAGCAGTGGTTGAGCCGTATAAACCTGCAAACTGGGACGACATACCCGAGGGCTTAAAAGATCCTGATGGCAATTGGTTTACGATTCATTCCGGCACATTAGGCTTGTTTGTCAATGTAGAAGCACTAGGTGACATTGCTGTACCAACATCCTGGGCTGATTTGCTTAAACCAGAGTACAAAGGCATGGTGGGATATTTGGATCCGTCTAGTGCATTTGTTGGTTACGCGGGAGCGGTTGCGATAAATCGAGCAATGGGCGGAACGCTGGATGATTTTGACCCCGCCATCAATTTCTTTCAAGATCTGGCGAAAAACGATCCTATCGTACCTAAACAGACATCATACGCGCGCGTGATTTCTGGTGAAATACCGATACTATTTGACTACGATTTCAATGCATACCGTGGAAAGTACAAAGACAATGCCGAAGTTGAATTTGTTATTCCTGCTGAAGGCACCGTGGTTGTGCCGTATGTGATGAGCCTGGTTAAAAACGGACCCAATCCGGAAAAAGGTAAAAAGATTCTGGATTTCATCATGTCAGATACAGGTCAAGCGGTGTGGGCGAACGCGTTTTTACGCCCCGTTAGAGCCAGCGCTATGTCAGCAGAGGCTGAGTCTAAGTTCTTACCTGCCGCCGACTATGAACGTTCTCAACCAGTCGACTACGGTAAAATGGCAGAGGTTCAGAAGGCCTTTAGCGAACGATATTTGAACGAAGTTCGGTAGCTTTCATTTACCAGTCCGGGGCTAATCAAGCCCCGGACTATTTTACTACGCACGTCACCGCGCCACAAACATGGAAAAACGAGAGCTTCCCTATTTAGTTGTTTTAGCACTGCCTGTCGTTATAGTTGCGTTGGCATTTTTTCTTTTACCAATGGCTCGCCTTGCTTACATTGCAGGAACCGGGGACGATGGTTTTGCAGCCTACACGTCCGTGCTTACTAAACCTCGTTATCTTGAGAGTATGATCGCAACGACCTTGCTAGCCGGTATTACCACCGTCGTCACATTGGCTATCGCCACTATCGCTGGTCTTTTTCTCGAACGAAATCGCTTCCTCGGCCGTGATTTTCTCATCTCATTGTTAACCTTTCCATTAGCGTTTCCCGGGGTGGTTGTCGGATTTATGGTCATCATGTTGGCCGGACGCCAGGGTCTTATTGGCCAGATCACAAAAGCCATAACAGGCGACAAACTAATTTTCGCTTATTCTATTGCTGGCTTGTTCCTCGGCTACGTCTACTTTTCAATACCCAGAGTGATACTAACCATAATGGCAGCAGCCGAAAAACTGGATAGCTCACTGGAAGAGGCGGCCCGTTCACTCGGCGCGTCCCCTTGGCAAGTCGTCAGAGATGTCATCTTGCCTGCACTGAAACCTGCGCTAATTGCATCTGGCGCTATTGCCTTTGCCACTGCAATGGGCGCGTTTGGTACTGCCTTTACATTGGCCACCGATATTGATGTGTTACCCATGACGATCTACACAGAGTTCACGTTGCGCGCAAACATCGCAACTGCGGCAGCATTAAGCATTGTGCTGGGCATTATCACGTGGATTGTGCTGAGCATTGCACGTTCCTTCGCAGGTTCTTCAGTGGCTGCGGCCGGTTGATCATCTCATGAATCGAAACTACCGTTTCTATTTACAACTTACGTTTACCATTGTTGTTTGTGCCTTTCTAATCGTGCCAGTAGTCATGTCCATGATGGCCGGTGTTACCGAGAATTTCATTAAAGGGATATCAAGCGGCATAACTTTACGCTGGATATTTGAAGTCTGGGATCTCTATCGAGATACGATTTTTCTATCATTGTTAATCGCCATCGCCTGCTTGATATGTACCATCGTGCTGGGTGTGCCGGCGGCATACGTACTTGCGAAGCGTCAAGGCCGCGTGGCTCGCATGATAGAAGAACTGCTAACACTGCCACTCGCTATCCCCGGCTTGGCGATTGCGCTAGCACTAATAATATCGTTTGGCGGGTTTCGTGAATTTCGGTCTAGTTGGGTGTTTATTCTGGTTGGACACGTTATCTACACGCTGCCATTCATGATGCGTTCGGTACTCGCAGTGTTGTCGACGGCTGATTTTCGAACGCTGGAGGAGGGCGCGGCAAGTTTGGGTGCTGGATTCTGGCGCCGTTTTTTCGACATCGTGATTCCTAACTGCCGAACGGGAATCATCGCAGGCTCTCTTATGGTTGTTACCTTGTCCATGGGTGAATTTAATATCACCTGGATGTTACACACGCCGGTGACCAAAACACTGCCCGTAGGGTTGGCTGACAGTTATGCGTCAATGCGGCTGGAGATTGGCAGTGCATACACCATCATTTTTCTGATAATGATCATGCCATTGCTTATCGCATTACAACACTATGGCAAACCTCGATCACCGAATACACGTCCAGTAGAAGACGATGTCGAATCGCCTCTGCCATCAACATCGGGCCAACGCCCATGAGCCACAGCACTGCAATCCGTCTTGACTCCTGCGCTAAGACTTTCCCTAATGGCGCGAAAGCGCTGGACCCAATGTCCTTGACAATAGAAGGCGGGGAAACGTTGATATTCCTTGGCCCTTCGGGCTGCGGAAAAACAACGACCTTAAGAATTATTGCCGGGCTGGAATCACCGGATTCAGGTGGCAAAGTATTGTTTGATGATGAAGATGTTACGAAGCTTCCAATAGAGCATCGAAACGTTGGCATGGTATTCCAATCTTACGCACTCTTTCCAAACATGAATGTTCAGCAGAACATTGCGTATGGCCTGAAAATTAGAAAAGTATCAATCACCGATATTACGCAACGTGTAAACGAGATGATGGAAATGATGCATATCGGTGAACTGCAAGATCGCAGCATCGATCAACTTTCTGGTGGGCAGCGTCAACGTGTGGCTCTGGCCCGCGCTATTGCTGTTAGGCCTAAAGTGCTGCTGCTCGATGAGCCGTTAACAGCACTTGATGCACTCCTGCGAGAGCGGCTACGAGTAGACATCGACTCGCTACTGCGTAGCTTGGGTATAACCACCGTGTATGTCACACACGATCAAGCGGAAGCGATGTCGCTGGGTGATCGAATTGTGGTTATGGATCGTGGCCAGGTAGCACAAGTGGGCACGCCGCGTGAAATCTACTTTGAGCCACAGGGTGAATTTGTTGCTGACTTTATCGGCACGATGAATCGCATGCAAGGCACCGTTACAGATGGACGATTTCAGACAAGGGGAGGGAGCTTGCCGATCCCCCACGCAAATGAAGGACCATCGAATCTGTTATTTCGTCCGGAAAATGCTCGAATCGTACCCGTGGCGCAAGCGCCGTTATCAGGTACTGTTGCTAGCGTTTTTTTCCTCGGTGACAAAAGCCGCTTGATCATTAGCGGCATTACCGACGGACACATCACAATCGATGCTGAAAACAGCGAGACATTCAATCCGGGTGATCCGATCGGTCTTTCGGTAGATACCCAACATCTACTCTTCGTCTAAATTCATGTTAATTGCACAAATAACTGATCCGCATATAAAAGCCAAAGGAAAGCTGGCTTATCAAAAAGTGGATACTGAGAACAATCTTAAACGTTGTGTCGACCATGTAGCAAAGCTAAGCCTTCAGCCGGATGTCGTATTAATCACGGGTGATCTAACCGATTTTGGCCGCCCGGAAGAATACGCCTTAGTCCGTCAATTGCTAAAACCATTAAAGATGCCGGTATATGTCATACCCGGCAATCATGACACTCGGCAGGGGATGCGACAGGCATTTGCCGATCACACTTACTTGCCTAATCAAAGTGAATACTTACACTACGTGCTTGAAAATTATTCTTTACGGCTGATTGGATTAGATACCACGCTTCCAGGCAAACCGGGGGGCACCATGTGTACTGAGCGATTACAGTGGCTTGAAAAACAACTGCTCAAAGAACCGTTAAAACCGACAGTGTTGTTTATGCATCATCCACCCATTGAAACCGGTATTGGACACATGGATGTACAGAACTGTGGAAACAGTGAAGCCCTGGGTGATTTACTAGAAAAACATAAACAGGTATTTCAGATATTGTGTGGCCACGTACATCGACCTATTCACATGCAGTGGCGTGGCGTTACCGTCACCATCGCGCCCAGCGCTTCGCACTACGTTGGTTTCGATTTACGCGAAAGCGCACCGGCCGACTTCACTCTGGAGCCTCCAACCGTCCAGTTGCATCAATGGCGTAACGAACGTGAACTTGTCAGTCACTTGAGTTTTGTCGGTACGTTTGACGGACCCCACCCGTTTTTCGATACCCAGGGAAATCTGATTGACTAAATTTCATAAAGCGTCGCTGGCAACAGCATGAACTAAAGCCATACATGACCCAAGTTCATTGCAATTTAACATCCAATTATCTTGTGACAAACTATTGGGCCAGATGCTCAAACAATAGCGCTACGGCCTCAGCCCCGGGATCGTTATGCCCTTGAAGCTGCTGCGCATTGATGTAAGACGCCCGCCCAACTCTTGCCTTAACGATGTCTGCCGTGTGGTTGGCACCAGTACGCGCGGCAATCGACGCTTCAGACAAACCTGTCTCCAACGCATCAAGCGCTGGTGCTAATGCATCCACCATCGTTCTGTCGCCAATTTGCGCGCCGCCAATCTCTTGCATGCGTGCAAGGCCAGATTTAAGTGCTTCGCGCATTGATAAGCCGCTGGATGCGCCATCGCCGGTGGCTGCAAAAAATATCGCCAACAGTACACCCGATGATCCACCCATAGTTTGGCTGAGTTCCAAGCCTATCGCTCTGAAGAGTTGGGTATGATCAGCCAAGGGCAGGCGATCCATCGCATCAATTAGTGCGCGGGCAGCACCTGCTAATGTCGAGCCGGTGTCACCGTCACCAGACTTTGCGTCGAGGGCGTTAAGCTCAGCTTCTGAGGCGATAAACAAATTACAAATATTGATTAAAAACTCTCGCGTAGCGGGGTGCGCGGATGCGAGTGGTGTAATCGGCGTTAAACCGTCCGATAAAGCCAGTTTGGTGACAGGCTTTATCAATGATACTCCCGGCCATGAAGCGAGCGGCGTGCTCTCGCAGAGTAGGGCAATCTCTTTGCTATCAGCGGCATACAGCGATATCGACACGCCTTGCATATCCAACGACGTCATCATTGCCGCTGGGCCAACCACATGTGTAATGTTGTCGCCCATGTCTGAACTAATCAACTCGTGGAGTATCACTGACATTTCCAGTACAGATGCCCCGCCAAGGTTATTCACCAGAGCGATGTGTTGTTTGTTTTTAATAGTCGGGCCAAATTTGGATACCATTGCGGTGACGGCATTTTTTGCATTAGTGAATTCAACTTGCTCGATGCCAGATTCACCATGAATCCCCAAGCCCAGCTCCGCCATTCCCACCGGAATACGATCCTCTTTGGGTGATCCGGGTACAGTGCAGGTATCAATCGACATACCGATACTCCTGGTACCTGAAATAACCTTTTTGGCGGCCATCACTATGGTGTTTAGTTCCTTGCCTTGCTCAGCCAGGGCACCTGCAATTTTGTGAACAAACAACGTGCCGGCTACCCCTCGAGCCTGGGGTAAATCCGGCAAGGCAATGTCGTCATCAACAACAACCATCTCTACATTCAGCCCAAAGGCGCGAGCACGTTCCGCAGCTAGCCCGAAATTCAAACGATCGCCGGTGTAGTTTTTAACGATGAGTAAACAGCCCGGACCACCTGTTACCGCAAGAATACCCGCCAACACAGCATCGACACTGGGAGAGGTAAACACATCGCCGCACACCGCAGCTGTCAACATGCCTGGGCCAACAAAACCTGCGTGAGCAGGTTCATGGCCCGAACCGCCACCAGAGACAAGCGCCACTTTTGATTTATCCCAGTCATTGCGCACGGCAACCCGGATGTGCGGATAGCCGTCAAGGCGTGCCAGCTTGCCACCTGAGGCAGCTACCACTGCATCCACAGCTTCAGTGACGATATTTTCTTTATTGTTTAAAAACTGAGCCATGGTGTACTCCAAATTAGACTAATCGTGCGCCCTTGTTATCGAAATAGAAGGCGTTTGTTGGCTGTATGTTTAATACGTCACCGCTACTCAGTGTGGTGTGCGCTTCGGTGACAGTGATGAGATCGTGATTTTTGAATGATAAGTGCAGGCGAGTTTGATCACCCAAGTGCTCGACGCGGGTGACGGTACTCGCTTGACCTTCGCCTTGAACGATTTGTTCTGGCCGTAAACCGATATGGCTTGCACCATCTGGCGCACCGCCAAAAAGATCGGCAGGTAATACATTGATCCGAGGTTGCCCCAGGCGGCTTGCCGCATAAATGCTGACCGGGTTTTCGTAGATATCGCGCGGCGAACCAAATTGAACGAGCTTACCTTCGTCAAGCACTCCCACATGTGTGGCCATTGTCATGGCTTCGATTTGGTCGTGTGTCACATAGAGTAGAGTAGCGCCGGTATCTGCCTGTATGCGTTTCAACTCAACTCGCAGGTCGGCCCGTAACTTTGCGTCCAATGAGCTCAGCGGCTCATCCATTAAAAAAATATGCGGCACGCGTACCAAGGCTCGACCAATCGACACCCGTTGCATTTCACCGCCAGATAGTTCGGTGGCTTTGTTGTTTAGCTTATGGGAGATCTGCAGTGTTTCAGCGATGGCGTTGACGGTGTCTTTGATCACTTGTGGCGGCGTTTTTAACAACGGTGATTTAAGCGGAAATTCAAGATTCTGACGCACCGTTAGATGCGGATACAACGAATACTGTTGAAACACCATCGCAACATTACGTTGAGCCGGGGAAAAGTCGTTAACGTTGGTACCATCAATCGTTACATTGCCACTATCTGATCGATCTAAGCCCGATATCATCCTTAGTGTGGTCGTCTTGCCGGCACCAGTGGGGCCAAGCAGCACCACGAAAGACTCATCGGGTATTGTCATTGATACCTTATCCAGAGCAACGGTACTACCAAACATTTTACTCACGTTGTTAAGCACCACTTCAGCCATGATTTAAAACCCTCGTGTTCGCGCTGGAGTGTAGGGCGTGTCCAGACTCTGCATCAAAGATGGTTAATGTACGTTCATCAAATGCTAAGCCGAGCGCTTCCCCCGGCGACACCTTTGTGGTGGAGGGAGCACGCACTTTGATCACCCCATTGGGCGTATCGAGCGTGACGATTTGCGTGGTGCCTAAATACTCACTGGTGGTCACCTTGCCACGATAATTGCTTTGATCCGAAAAACTCACATGCTCTGGTCGAACACCCAGCGATAGCCTGCCTGATGCCTGATCAATTGCACGTGGGATTGTAATGCTGTTACCGCCAAGTTTAATCGTGCTGTCACCCATCTCAATAGTGGTTTCAACATCTAAAAAATTCATTGATGGTGAGCCGATAAATTGTGCAACGAATTTGGTTGCCGGCCAATCGTATATTTCCTGTGGCACACCAAACTGCTCAACAACACCGTGATTCATCACCACTATTTTATCGCCCATTTGCATGGCTTCAAGTTGATCGTGGGTGACATACACGGTAGTTGCCCCAATACGATCATGTAGTGCTCGTAGCTCTTCAGACATGTGTTCACGAAACTCAGCATCCAGCGCGCCCAGTGGCTCATCCATAAAGAAGGCGCGCGGTTCGCGCACGATGGCGCGACCCAATGCTACGCGTTGCCGATCACCACCAGAGAGACCGCCAACCGGCTTTTTAAGGATATCTTCGATTCCCAGGGTGTGCGCTACTTCTGCCACTTTCTGTCGAGCTTGCTTGCGTGACATGCCTTGGCATAACAGTGGGTAGGCCATGTTTTTGCCCACGTTCATATGCGGATAAAGCGCGAACATTTGAAACACAAAAGCGATATCACGCTGAGACGCAGGTTTCATGCTCACCTCTTCGCCGTCGATGAAAATCTCACCGCTGCTAGGAAGCTCAAGGCCCGCCATCATACGCAAGGTGGTGGTTTTGCCACAGCCTGAAGGCCCCAGAAGCATAAAGAACTCACCGTCTTCGATGGTGAAGGTAGATGCCTGGACCGCGGTAAATTCACCAAAGTGCTTGCACAGCTTATTGATTCTTATTTGCGCCATGCCTTACTCTCGAAAATGGCTGACGATGATGAACATGATTGTTCCGATCAACGTCACAATAAATGAATAGGTGTATAGAGAGAGCAGGTACGGCTGCATCAACATTACGATACCAATCGCAATGAGCAGGGATGCAAGCAACTCCCAAGGGCCACGACGAAGCCCAAACAATCCTTCAAAAAATGCATTCATTTACGCACCGCTCCAAACGTGATACCACGCAACAAATGCTTACGCAGCATCACGGTAAATACTGTGACTGGCAGCAAAAATAAAGTGGCTCCCGCGGCAACAGCCGGCCAGTCTTGTCCGGCAACACCGATTATCGTGGGGATAAACGGAGGGGCGGTTTGCGCCGTGCCTGAGGTGAGTAGTACCGCAAACGCGTATTCGTTCCAGGCAAAGATCAAACAGAAAATAGCGGTAGAGGCGATACCGGTGGCCGCCTGTGGCAATACCACTTTGTAGAAAGCCTGGAAGCGTGTGTAGCCGTCAATCAGGGCGGCTTCCTCGTACTCTATGGGTATTTCATCAATGAAGCCATTGATTAACCACACCGCTAACGACAGGTTTACCGCTGTGTACAACAAAATCATGCCCGCATGTGTATCGTTAAGGCCGAGCTGTCTAAACATTAAAAAAATGGGTATAGCCACTGCAATCGGCGGCATCATCCGTGTCGATAATATGAAAAAAAGTAGATCGTCTTTGAGCGGAACCTTGAATCGCGAGAAAGCATAAGCCGCAGCAGTGCCCAGCACGATAGCGAAAAAGGTTGAGCCAAAACCGATAATCACGGAATTAAAAAAGCGTTCGGAAAACCGAGACTGACCAACAATGGTATTGCCTTTTTCGCGTACCAGTTGTTCATACCAAGGCAGATCTTCCCGTGGCTCAGCAGCTTTTTCAGTGTTGAGTCGGGTTTGGTTTGTAAACAGGTTTACATATCCTTCAACGGTTGGCTTAAAGACCACTTTGGGTGGGTAGGCGATGGCGTCGGAAGAGGATTTAAATCCGGTTGCAACAATCCACACCAAGGGCAGTAGGGTAATCAGTGCGTATCCAATCACCATAGTCCCGGCAACCCACTTTTGCCGCGTCGAGGGTGCTGTTACCGAGTAACTCATCGTTCTTTCACCTTGTTAAGCGCTTTAACATAGATCGAAGCAATACCAAAAATGGTGACAAACAAAATGACGGCATAGGCGGAAGCGTATCCGGTGCGCCATTTCTCAAATGCCTCTCGCTTAAGATTGATGGAGGTCAGCTCAGTGGTGGAGCCTGGGCCACCGCCAGTTAACTGCACCACTAAGTCGAACATCTTGAAGTTCTCGATACCGCGAAACAATACGGCGAGCATCAGAAACGGCAACACCATAGGGATGGTAATGGTCCAAAACTGTCGCCACTTGCTGGCACGATCACACTCTGCCGCCTCGTAGATGCTATCGGGGATTGAGCGCAAACCTGCAAGGCAGATCAGCATGACGAACGGCGTCCACATCCATGTGTCAACAATAACAATTGCCCAAGGCGCTAAAGCCACATCGCCAATCATCGAAAAGCTGGAAGGGTCAGCTCCGCTTACGAAGCCCACCACATAGTTGAACAAACCTATTTGTGGCTGATAGAGGAATGTCCAGAAGTTACCGACCACCGCTGGGGACAGCATCATAGGAAGTACGATGATGGTGGTCCAAAGATCGTTACCTTTGAATTTTTTATTAATTAGGTAGGCTAATGTAAATCCAATTAGCACCTGAAATATGATGGTCCAAATCAGAAAGTGGGCTGTTGCCTGCATCGTGATCCAGATGTCGGTATCCGATAAAATGCGTTCATAGTTACGCAGGCCAATAAATTCGACATCTTTGTTAGGGCGGTTAACGCGGTAATTAGTGAAACTAAGGTAGACCGTCCAGATCAATGGAAATATATTTATCGCTAGTAGTATGATTATCGTCGGTGCTATGAAGATCCAGGCAATCATTCGATCCGACAAGCCTTTGGCCGAATTGACTAGTTTTGCTGGTTTGATGCGCGTGGTTGTGTTTGTGCTCTCGCCCGACATCGTACACTCTCTGCAGGTTTATGAAATTGCGAAGCCGGTAGATAACACCCGGCTTCGCAGTGGAGACGATCTGATTGATCGAGCAGACCTATTTCAGACCTTCGTCTTCAAACACTTCATCCCAGTCTTTAACCAGCGCGTCGAGTGCTTCTTTTGCCGTGCCTTGGCCTGCAATAACGTAGTTATGAATACGCGATTGCATGGGTAGCAACAGCGAGGCATAAGAAGGCTCTGCCCAAAAGTCTTTTACAATGGCCATTGAATCGAGAAACGTTTGTGCATAGGGTTGACTGGTAGCAAAACCTGGATCCTCTACAACGGCGCTCAGTGCAGAGTAGCCACCTGATTTCCACCAGTTGTTTTGTACTTCAGTCTGTGCAAACCATTTAATATACTCAAGCGCTGCATCCTGCTTTTCCGAATAGGCAACAACAGAGATACCTTGCCCACCTAGCTGTGCAAACTGTCCACCTGGGCCGGCGGGGTTAGGGAAGTAACCCGATTTGCCGCCGCCTACGTTTGGATCAGATTCAACACCAGGCCAGATAAAGGCAAAGTTCATTTGCATGGCAACTTGCCCTGATTTATACGCATCGATGTTTTCTGACATGTACCAATCAGAGGAGCCTGGCGGGGTGCAGCAGTCATAGAGTGACTTATAATATTCAAGGCCTGCTATAGCACCTTCAGAGTTTACAAAGCCTTCAATGTCATAAGGCTTGTCAGGGTTTTCGTATAAAAAGCCGTAGTTATAGAGTGCATTGGTTACACCCATCGTGATGCCTTCAGATCCGCGTTCGGTATAGATGGATGCGCCGTAAACTTTGTTGCCATCTATGGTGCGGTTTTGAAAAAATTCACCAACTTGCTTTAGTTCTTCCAAGCTTTTGGGCGCATCGAGCTTGCGTCCATGTTTGTCCATAAATTCTGCTTGTAGATCAGGGCGAGAAAACCAATCCTTGCGGTAAGTCCATCCGACCACATCACCAAAAGCTGGCAGTGCCCAGTAGTTAGGCGTACCTTTCGGCCATTCTGAATATCCGGTTACCGTGGCAGGGATGAAGTTAGCCATGTCAATGCCTTCTTTATCAAAGAAATCATTCATTTTGATGTAGTGACCGTTTTCGGCAGCTCCGCCGATCCACTGGGAATCACCGATCATCAAATCACACAGCTTGCCTCCAGAATTTAATTCGTTGAGCATGCGATCAGCAAAATTAGGCCACGGAACAAACTCAAAATTCATGTTGTGGCCAGATTGGGCTTCAAAATCTTTACTGAGCTCTACCAAGGCGTTGGCCGGGTCCCAAGCTGCCCAGCACAGCGTTAAATCTTCAGCTTGAGCCATTTTGGCGCCGAAGGTAGAGGCGGCAAGCACCGAGAGGCCAGCCACTGATTTTAGATATTTAGATTTCATTAATTTTTCCTCCTAGTCGCAGCTCGATATTAATCGAGGTGCGTATTACACAAGATCATTTGCAACTGAACAGGTTTGTTGATCACACCCAACCATCTGCAGCTCTCACAGATGGTCCGAAAAGCGGCCTTATCAGCACTGGTGAGCGACTCGAATGTTACTCAACTACCTCTGTGAAAGTAATTTATAACTGAGGCACGTACCTCAAAGCAAGCATTATTTGAGGTTCGTACCTCTTTTCGCTTGATTTTTAAAGAGAATTGGGTCAAAACAGTGGTTCTAAGTACTTTGTTTCATTAATAAAAAGAGGCCTATGCGACCAACGACCAAAGATCTGGCCCAAGCTGCAGGCGTAAGCCTTGCCACGGTTGATCGCGTCTTAAACGACCGCCCAAACGTGAGTAGCCGCTCACGAGAAAAAGTGCTACAAGCAATCACTGTGATCGGTTTCGTGCGCAATTTGTCGGCCGTGAACCTGGTAAAAAATCGGATCTATACCTTTCGCTTTGTTTTTCCGACAGTGGGTGGTGAATACCTGCAAGAGCTTATCGATCAGGCGAAAGCCGCTCGGGTCGATATGAAATCTGATGTCACTGACATCGAGTGCATACAGCTCAGCATGCAAGATCCGCACGACGTAGCCAATTACCTAGCGAATATAGAGCCGGGCAAAACGGATGGCATTGCCATAATGGCCCCAGCATCACCCCCTGTGCGAGATGCCATTGCTAGACTCGACGAGCGGGGCGTCAAAGTTGTACAGTTTTTATCGGGGCAAGAAAAGCTAGATAGCTTGGATTTTGTCGGTGCCGATAATATTGCGGCAGGGGCAACGGCTGGCAGCATCTTCGCAAAATTCCTGAACAAAACACGTGGAAAAATCATGGTGATTGCTGACACCATGCACTCCTTAAATAACATTCAGCGCCGCTTAGGTTTTGATCGTGTCATCAATGAGTGCCCTGCATTAACAGCGCTACCCACGCTTGAGACCCACGGTGATAAGGCACGAGCAAAACGCATCATCTCTCGCCAACTGGAGCACGATAGCGACATTGTTGCGGTATACGTTATTAGCTCAGAAGCCCGCACTCCAATTGAGCAGCTCGCGAATGGTGTAGCGCTTGAGTCATTGACGATTGTTGTGCATGAAAGGACGCCGTTTACCGAACGCGCACTTTTAGATAATCAGATTGACGCGGTCGTGGCACAAAACCCCGGGCATGCTGTACGCAGTACACTGAGAATTTTACGTGCTCGTAGTGATAATCGAGAGATCGTCGCAGCACAGGAAAAAATACGGATAGAGATTTTGTTGAAAGACAACCTGTAGCGGCAACAAACAATCTTAGACTATGAGTAACTTAAATCACTTCGTCGTTATGGGCGTTACGGCCTGCGGCAAAAGCACTATTGCCGCGCTACTGGCTGAGCATCTTGGTGCGACTTTGATCGAAGCGGATGAGCTTCATAGCGAAGCTAACATCGAAAAAATGCGGCGTGGAGAAGCCCTAAGCGATGACGATCGATGGCCATGGTTAAATCGTGTTGCCAATACAATGCAGGCATGCAACACAGGCGTAGTGGTGAGTTGCTCGGCTCTACGGCGAGCCTACCGCGATAAGCTGCTAAACAACACAGGCGCGCCGATTGGATTTGTTCATCTGAATGCCAGTCATGCTGTCATCGCTAGTCGCATGTCCAATCGAGAAAATCATTTCATGCCTGTAGGCTTGCTTGATAGCCAATTAGCGTTATTGGAACCACTAGAATACGATGAAAATGGGGTTGTAATCGATATTGATCAAACGATAGCGGACGTTGTCTCTGAGGCAATTGAGTTTGTAACTAAGCAGCATCGGTAAGCGACTTTTCAGTTCAGATCTCACATTCATTCAGTTCGCTAAATAGAGCTTAGTTAAAATAGTGTCAAGAGGGTTGGAAGCTTTTTGAAGCGGCTGATCCAAGGTAGTAGCGCGATTAGCGACAGCTTCACTAGTGTGTGATGTAGCACATGGAGGCAACTAAGACAGCGCGGCCAATGCCGATAGAATATCAATTTTTCGCTATACAATATTTACTGCAACGTTAGTGTACCATCACCAAAGCGAGCATCTAGCAGTTGTCCAAGCGCTACTTGGCCACGAATAGGCTTAGTGACATTACATGCTGCTTCAACTAACGTGACAAACACATCTAGCTTTATCCAAAGCAACGCCCGATGGTTACTCGGTGGCTTGATATTAACGATATTCTCAAGCTTTGGACAAACCTACTTTATTGCCTTGTTCGGCAGCGAAATCAGAGAAACGTTTTCACTAAGCCACGGTGATTTCGGTGGCATCTATATGATGGGCACGCTTGCATCTGCCGTCACGCTGGTATGGCTTGGTCGTGTCGTGGATCACTACGCAGTCAGTCATGTCGCATTCTGGGTATGCATTGCGCTGAGCCTGGCTTGTCTTGCAATGTCGATGGTCTCATCCGTGTGGATGCTGGTGTTGGTGATATATGCGCTGCGCTTATTCGGACAAGGCATGATGTCTCATATCGCGATGGTTGCGATGGGACGCTGGTATTCTGCCGAGCGGGGGCGGGCAGTTTCAATTACGTCAATGGGTTTTCAAATAGGTTCAGGTGTACTGCCATTTGCCATGGTTAGCCTGCTTGCCTTGATCGGGTGGCGGGCAAGTTGGGTACTGGCCGCCGCTCTGATGGTGTTTGTGGCACTACCTGCAACTTACCTGTTAATGAGAAAGGAACGAATACCGAGAGGGCAGCTAGCTGAAAAGGAAATAGCTGATCACACTAGGCAATGGACACACAGCGAAGTGCTTGCAGATCCTATTTTCTGGATCATGCTTACGGGCATATTGGCACCCTCATTTATCGGCACCGCTGTGTTTTTCCATCAAACACACATCAGTGAAATAAAAGCGTGGTCGCGAGAGTTGATTGCAGGATCCATTGCGATCGCAGCAATAACAACGATCGTGTTTTCCCTAGTTTCAGGCGCGTTAGTTGATCGATTTAGTGCCCGGGCATTGTTACCGATCTTTCTAATCCCGCTCGGCATTGGTAATTTTTTGTTAGGTTGGATGGACGCACCTACAGCAATTATTATTTACATGGTGCTACACGGTATTTCTAACGGAATATCAAACTCTTTGTTTGGTGCGATTTGGCCTGAATGTTATGGCACTCAGCATTTAGGTGCTGTCAGATCAGTGGTTATGGCCGCAATGGTTGTAGCATCAGCTCTTGGCCCTGGCGCAACGGGTTGGATGATTGATCTGGGTATTGGCTTTGAATTTCAACTTATGTGCATGGGTGTGTATTGCTTGTTAACTGCGGCTTTAATGGTGCCGGTGTCAAGAGCACTGTTGCTGCGATGACGTACTTCATTTTTTAGTGCCAGGGCGTGCTCGCATATATCGCCTGTTCAGGCTATTGGCGTGATAGTCTTCATTGCCGTAACCGGTGTGATGTTTCTCTGGGCGCGGTGCTGTCCGCTCTGACCACCTTCACACTAGCGGCCGACATAGAGATGTTTTGCGCTACCAGCCAATTCTTTGGCATGTTCTAACGCACAGTGCGCCGCGTGTGGCAACTGTATGTGACGAACGGGTTTGGATATCGTCTTTAATTAATATTCTCGTGAGCTAAAAGCGAGTCAGTATATTTGTGTGCGGTTGAAGTCGTTAAAATCAGTCTCAAACCTCACTTATATATGCAATCACCGGTCAAGAACAATGGCCAGGAGTTAAACACAGTGCCTTCATCAAACGAATCAGGTCCACGAGTAGTGTCGTCGGGTGGCAACGGAAAAAGCCCTTGGGGTGGACCGCCGTCTGGAGATGGCCCGCCTGATCTCGACGAGGTAATTCGTCAGTTCAAGGCTCAGTTTGCCGGCATATTCGGTGACGGCAAACCAGGTAAACGCCCCCCCGGTCCGATTGACAGAAACGCCAATGGTGGTGGCTCTGGTGGTGCAGGTGGAACTGTCCAGGGTTCATCTGGTGGCGACCTAAGTAAGTTGTTAGTCATTGCTTTGTTGGGGCTACTGGCATTTGGCGCATACACAGCCTATTACACCGTGCCCAGTGATTCAGTGGCAGTGGTTCAACGGTTCGGAAAGTACCTAAAGGATGTGGATCCAGGGCTTCATTTCAAATTACCGCTGGGTATCGATACCGCCACGGTCGTGCCTGTGAAACGGCAGTTAAAGCAGGAGTTCGGTTTCTCCACTGCTGGCGCTGCTGATCCGTTCCAACGTCCCACAGACGGCAAGCTTGAAACCGAAATGGTCACCGGTGATTTGAACGCAGCACTGGTCGAGTGGGTAGTCCAGTACCGCATATCAGATCCGGCGAAGTTTCTGTTCGAGGTCCGAGAGCCACGTGCCACATTGCGTTACGTGTCCGAATCGGTCATGCGGGAAGTGGTTGGCGACAGAACGGTTGATGAGGTTATTACGATCGGTCGCCAGGAAATTGAATCTGAAGCGCTGATTGGCATGCAAGCCGTATCGAGCAAGTATGAAATGGGTATCAGCATCGATCAGGTTCAGCTGAAAAACATCAACCCGCCTCAACCTGTGCAGGCCTCCTTCAACGAAGTGAATCAGGCGCAACAGGAAAAAGAGAAGCTGATCAACGAAGCGCGGCGCGACTACAACAAAGTGATCCCGCTTGCAAAAGGCGAAAAAGATCAGCGCATTCGCGAGGCTGATGGCTATCGCATTAAGCGGATCAATGAAGCGGAAGGTGATGCATTGCGGTTCAATGCTTTACTGGTCGAGTATCTGCGCGCGCCTGAAGTCACCCGACGGCGGATCTATCTTGAGACGCTGCAGGATGTGCTACCTAGCATCCGCTCGAAGATCATTGTCGACGAAAGTTCGTCCGGCATCCTTCCATTGTTAAATCTTGATGCATCAAAAGGGTTAAAGCCATGAACAAACTCATCATGTTACTGGTGCTGCTCGGACTCGGGAGTTTTCTCGCCATGAATTCGCTTTACACGGTGAATGAAGTGGAGCAGGTCATTGTCACCCAGTTTGGCAAACCTGTGGGTGAGCCTGTCACCACAGCGGGGCTGAAATTTAAAACGCCATTTGTGCAGAACGTCAACCCGATCGACAAACGTGTTCTCGAGTGGGATGGCCCACCCTCCGACATGCCAACCAAGGACAAGTTGTACATCTCGGTGGATCTATTCGCCCGTTGGCGCATCGTCGATCCTCTGCAATTCTTTTTGCGACTGCGTGATGAGCGTAGCGCACAGTCTCGGCTCGACGACATTCTGGGCAGTGAAACGCGTAATGCCGTTGCCAAACACCAGCTGATCGAACTCATCCGTACCACCAAGGATCGGGTGCCATTGCGCGACTCATTACTAACCGACGAGGAGCTGGCACAGGACATTGGCTCACTCGTTCCAATCAAAAAAGGTCGTAGCCTGGTAGAAAAGGAAATCTACGCGGCCGCATCCCGCAAAGTTGGCGTGTTCGGCATCGAACTGCTCGACATCCGTTTTAAGCGCATAAACTACAACGAAAGTGTTCGGCCTAAGATCTATGATCGAATGATCTCTGAGCGACGTCAGATTGCAGAACGATTTTTGTCGGAAGGTAATGGTGAAGCCGCTCGAATTCGCGGTAACCGTGTGCGCGATCTGAACAAGATCCAGTCTGAAGCCTACCGCGAGGTGGAGGATATTCGTGGTGCGGCAGATGCCAAGGCGTCGGATATTTATGCCACGGCCTACAACCAGAGCGAACAGGCGGTCGACTTTTACGAGTTTACACGCACAATGCAGGCATACAGTAGCATCATTGCAGACGACACCACTCTGATCCTATCGACTGACAGCGAGCTCTTTAGTTTTCTGAAAGGGATGGAACCTGATGCCGCTGAAACGCGTTAACCTTTGGTATGATTAATCGGTAACCGATTCGTAGTTTCGACAATGTGCATTTATGTTAAAGCGTTCGCTTTATTATGTGGTAAAACTAAGAGGTAAGCAGTTATGTCTAAGAAAGTGCTCATGGTAGGTTGGCATCCAACGGTCGTAGATTACTCAAAATATCCCGGATTGACTGCTGAAAAACTTGAAGGCATGTTGAGAGCAGATGAGAAGAAACTAAACGATCTAGGATACGACGCCGCAATCGGATTTATTTTCAGCGGAGACACCGCCACGGATCAATTGATCAAAACACTCAAGGAAACGGCCTTCGATGTTGTCTTGATCGGCGCAGGTGTCCGCAAAGACGATGATCACTTTCTTATATTCGAGAAACTCGTCAATATCGTCCATGAATACGCATCGCAAGCTCGCATCGCTTTTAACACCGGGCCAACCGACTCAGACATCGCGATCCAGCGCTGGGCATAGATTAATGATGCGGGAGAAGCTTCTATGATTTGGATAGTAGTAGGAATTGTGCTATGGAGCCTGGTGCATTTTATACCCACCTTGGCTCAACCCTTCCGTCAGAAGTTAATTGACAGTTGGGGGAGCAGGATCTATCTGGCAATTTTCTCGATTTCTGTTGTTATCTCGATCGGATTGATGGTCTATGGTTGGCGAAATACGCCACAGGTAACCCTTTATCAATTACCTGCTTGGAGTGGCCCGATCGGATTCATGTTGATGATTATTGCTTTTGTACTTTTTGGATCATCACACCATGAAACCGTCATTAAGCGATTTATCCGACATCCTCAATTGGTATCTATGATTGTATGGTCAACAAGCCACCTTATTACAAACGGCAGTACACGCGCCGTAGTATTATTTGGTGGATTAGGATTGTGGACACTTATTGAAATACCGTTAATCAATGCTCGTGAAGGCAAATACACTAAACCCACTGCGCCCGGCTTTAAAACAGAATTCAACGGGCTTGTTATCAGCCTAATCATTTTTGCGGTGGCCTTACTACTACATCCTTTTTTCGCTGGTGTTACACCCATACCTAAGTAGAGCGAACTGCCTAGCATAGCACGACATTAAATCGATCAAGTGACATGAGCGCCACCCGCCTGAGTGAATTCATAATGGGTCTTAGCTTTGCTCCCAGCCCTGAGGAGAAGATTCATTATCTTTTGAATTAGATTTTGATTTCTATCAATATCCGCGCGATTAATTCCTGCCATCGTAATCGCTATTGCACCTAGCTTGGATAGTGTCTGTTATGGAAATAAAAGATAAAACTCGTACAAAAACAACAGCTAAGGCAAAAAAACGCACAATCGGCCTAAAAACCAGTAAAGCCTCCAGCCTTACTTCACACGTGGCGGATGTCGTTGCAGACAGAGAGAACATCAGGCGGGCATTTGAATCAGGTGAGTATCCCTATGCAGAGAAGATCAAAAGGGCTGAATATGAAAAGGCAAAGCAGGACTTACAGGTTGAATTGCTTAAGGTTCAGAAGTGGGTAAGAGATACTGGTCAAAAAATTGTTATTTTATTTGAAGGGCGTGATGCGGCTGGCAAGGGTGGCACCATCAAACGGTTCACTGAACATCTCAACCCACGGGCAGCACGCGTCGTCGCACTTGAAAAACCTACTGACGCTGAGCAAGCTCAATGGTATTTTCAGCGTTATATAAACCATTTACCAACTGCCGGCGAAATCGTACTGTTTGATCGTTCTTGGTATAATCGCGCCGGTGTTGAGCGAGTGATGGGATTTTGTAAACCCACCGACTATCTCGAATTCATGCGCCAATGTCCTGAGCTTGAGCAAATGCTCGTGCGTTCTGGAATCCGTTTGTATAAATTCTGGTTTTCAGTCACGCAGGACGAACAAGCGTTGCGCTTCGCAGCGCGGCGAAAGGATCCGCTCAAACAATGGAAACTATCACCTATCGATGTGGCATCGCTAAATAAATGGGATGATTACACAGAAGCCAAAGAGGCGATGTTCTTCTATACCGATACAGCTGACGCTCCCTGGACTATTGTTAAGTCAGATGATAAAAAACGAGCCAGGCTAAATACAATGCAGTACTTTCTTTCCTCTTTGCCTTATACCGATAAATCATCGGAGATTGTAAAAGGCCCAGACCCGCTGATAGTTGGCTCAAGCAGGCATGTACTGAGTAATACTGATCATATTCTTGGTAAAAGCCTGCACCCACAGCAACGCAGAACTAAAAATAAAAGCAAGTAGAGAACCGTTAGGCGCTAACTGAACGACGCTCAATTACGACTCTTTAGAAGCAGATGGTGGCATCTATTGCCTACGCCGGCCGTTATAAATAGCTGCGCTTTATCGTTGTACCTTGCATTCGTCAATTTTTCAGGTAATCTGCAGGTAAGAACCGAAATAGCGTTAACAATGACTGACAAACAGCCGCTTATCTTTGACGGTCACAATGATGTGCTGTCCAAGCTATTGAAAGCGGGCGGAGTTGCAGCGGCTGAGTCTTTTCTGACAGGCAACGACAATGATATTGATTTGCCGAAAGCGCGGGCCGGCGGGTTTGCCGGTGGCTTTTTTGCAATTTGGGTAGCGTCTCCATCAGAGGATCATGATTACAAGGAGATGATGAACTCTCCTCCGTACGACGTCCCTTTGCCTAGTGAAATCCCCCAAAGCGATGCCTTAGCTGTCGTCATGCAAGAGGCCGCCATACTGCTCAGGTTACAAGCCTTAGGTGCATTGCGCATATGCACCAGCGTTAAGGACATTCGTGACTGCATGGAAACAGGTACGCTGGCTGCGATAATGCACATGGAAGGAGCGGAGGCAATTGACCCAGATTTCCATGTACTTGATGTTCTTCATCAGGCAGGATTGCGCTCAATTGGGCCTGTGTGGAGCCGTCCGACACGTTTTGGTGAAGGTGTGCCGTTCAGATTTCCCAGTTCACCAGATATCGGTGGTGGGCTCACCGAATATGGAGTACAACTGATACATCGATGCAATGAACTTGGCATCATGATTGATCTTTCGCATCTCAATGAGGCCGGCTTTAATGATGTTGCCCAGCATTCAACCAAACCACTGGTCGCTACACACTCAAACAGTGCCACATTGTGTGAACACGCGCGAAATCTTAACGACAGACAGCTGAGAATCATTGCCGAAAGCGACGGTGTGGTCGGCATCAACTTCGCTACCGCATTTTTATCCCCCGACGGAACAATGCGGCCTGACGTCTCGCTTGATGTGATGCTCCAGCACCTGGATCATATGTTGGACATCCTCGGAGAAGACGGTGTGGCACTGGGATCAGATTTTGACGGTGCGGAAATTCCAGCTGAAATCCACGATGTGCAAGGATTGCCAAATTTACGCAGCGCCATGGAAAAACACGGTTACAACGCTCAACTAATGAACAAAATTTGTTATGGCAACTGGTTGCGTGTGTTGGAACTAACTTGGGAGGAGTGAACCAGCTGCGCTGTTTGTAGTTGTAGCACTCCAATTTTATTGATCATAAATATAAGGAATAATATATGCGAAACGTAAAAGATCGACCTTATGCAGTCCGATCTCGACTGCGAAAAAAATCGCCATTGCTTGCATTTGCATTGGCACTCGTCGTCGGTGCGCTGCCACTGTCGAGCGCCCAGGCGGCAACACCGGATGATATGTTGGTGATTGCAAACCGCATCGACGACATCACCACCATGGATCCTGCCCAGTCTTTTGAATTCGCGGGTAGCGATGTTATTAGAAATGTATATAGCAGGCTGGTTAACTTCGACCCAATGGATCTGGATGCGGGTTACCAACCCGATTTAGCTGAGAGCTGGGAAGTATCCGAAGACGGCATGACTATTACATTTACCATGCGCGAAGGGGTCAAATTCCATTCTGGCAATCCCGTTACGGCAGAAGATGCAGAATTTTCACTGCATCGTGTCATCATCCTTAATAAAACGCCGTCATTCATTCTCACCCAGTTCGGTTTTACACCTGAGAACGTTGCGCAAAAGATCGTTGCAAAAGACAACACGGTATCCATTACAACCGATAAAAAATACGCCACCTCGTTTGTGTTGAACTGTTTGACCGCAACGGTTGGCGGTATTGTAGATAAACAAACTGTGATGCAGAACGAGGTTGACGGTGACCTCGGAAATGAGTGGCTGAAAAACAATTCAGCGGGCTCGGGCGCATACAGTGTGAAAAGCTGGAAACCAAACGAATCAGTAACGCTGGACTACAATCCCGATTTCTACCTCGGGGCACCAGCGATGAAACGCGTTATCGTTCGTCACATTGAGGAGAGTGCCACTCAAAGACTATTGCTGGAAAAAGGCGATGTTGATATTGCACGCAACCTCAATCCAGAAGATGTAAAAGGCATATCGAACAACAGCGATCTAAAAGTCGAAGATGCATTGCGTGGTCGCCTGATGTACATCTCGTTCAATCAAAAACACCCAGAGCTGTCAAAACCCAAGGTGATCGAAGCTCTAAAATACCTGATTGATTATGAAGGCATGCAAAACAGTTTTCTTGACGGACAATGGGTTATCCATCAAAACTTCCTACCCCGCACCTATTTTGGCGCTATTGACGACCAGCCTTACAGCTTTGATGTCGAAAAAGCTAAGGCACTTCTTGCTGAAGCAGATGCTGAAGGCATCGAATTTGAAGTGGGCGTACGCGATGCACAAGAGCGATTGGAAATTGGTCAAAGCCTGCAAAATACGTTTGCACAGGCCGGTATTACCATTAACATAACCGTTGGCACAGGTAAGCAAATTCTAACCCGCTATCGAGCACGGGAACTGGATATGTATCTGGGTGCTTGGGGCCCCGACTATCCCGATCCGCAAACCAATGCGGGCACCTTCGCCTATAACCCGGACAACTCCGATGAGGCACAGGCCACTGGTCTACTCGCTTATCGTAACGCATGGGATCCAGGTGCTTTGACTGAACAAGTATCGGTTGCAGTCACAGAAACAGATACTGACAAGCGGCGCGCCATGTACGAAGACATACAGCGAACGTTTCTGAAAGTAGCGCCGTTTGGCGTCATGTTTCAAAAAAATGAGCAAACGGCCTTGCGTTCATCGGTAGAGAAATTCAATATCGGTGGAGCCATCACAGCGGCAGCCTACTGGCCCATTACCAAATAAAGATGACTAAATAGTTAATGGCTACGCAAACGCCCGATCTGGGCGTCTCTCAGGGATGGCAAGGTCCATCCCTGAACTCCAAATTGTGGGCCACATTGCGCACCAGTGGCTCCATTCTGGTAACCATGCTCGGCCTGCTGCTGATCACATTTGTGATCGGTCGAGTCATGCCGATCGATCCGGTTATTTCAGTCGTTGGTGAGCGCGCCAGCAAAGCTGTTTATGATGCGGCGTATTTCGAGATGGGATTGGACAAACCCATACTGGTTCAGTTTTTATATTACTTAGCGGACGTTGTCCGTGGCGATTTCGGCACGTCCTTACTCAACGGGCAGGCCGTTTCCGATGAAATCCGGCGGGTTTTTCCAGCGACCTTAGAACTCGCCACCATCGGCACACTGATCGGTGTGTTCATTGGTGTACCACTGGGCGTCATTGCAGCAGTCAAGCGCGATTCATGGATTGATCAAGTGGCGCGGGTATTGGCGTTGGTTGGGTATTCCATGCCGATATTCTGGCTGGGTCTAGTTGGCTTGCTGGTATTTTATGGAATGCTGGGCTGGGTTGGTGGGCCGGGTAGGGTGGGCATTTTTTACGTCGATGTTGTTCCGCCTGTAACCGGCATGATACTCATCGACAGTGCGCTTGATGGCCGCTGGGATATTTTTCGCGACGCCATAAGCCATATTATTTTACCAGCATCGTTGCTCGGCTATTACAGCCTCGCCTACATCAGCCGCATGACCCGCTCTTTCATGCTGGAGCAACTAAATTCTGAATACGTCACCACGGCCAGAGTCAAAGGGCTTTCTGAATGGGCGGTTATATGGCGGCATGCGTTCGGTAACATCAAGGTTCAGTTGATCACTGTGGTGGCATTGAGTTATGCGGGTTTGCTTGAAGGTTCGGTGTTGACAGAAATAATTTTTGCCTGGCCAGGAATAGGTTCCTACATCACCACCGCGTTACTTTCCGCCGATATGAATGCGGTGCTCGGCGGTACGGTTGTTGTGGGCCTGGTGTTTGTTTGTCTGAATGTGTTTTCAGATCTACTCTATCGCTTCTTCGACCCGCGCGCCAAATGACAGAGATAACAACGAGTAGTATTGGATGGCGAGCGTGGTTGTCTACCGACACACCAAGCTCACGCCGCCAAGCTCGCCTTGGTTCTTACTATCAAGGGTGGCTTGAATTTAAAAGCAACCGTTTGGCGATGATCGGATTATGCATTCTGCTACTTCTGCTGTTCACGGCCGCTTTTGCTCCGTGGCTAGCACCTCACGATCCGTTTGTGCAGAACCTTGGCAATAGGTTAACACCCATGGGCACGGAAGGCCATCTGCTGGGCACCGACTCACTGGGGCGTGATTTACTCAGTAGAATAATTTATGGGTCTCGTATCACCCTCTACATTGTTGGGCTGGTTGCGCTTATTGCACCGGTGGTCGGTCTGCTGGTTGGCACGGTTGCAGGCTACGTGGGCGGCTGGGCTGATGTGGTGTTGATGCGTATAACCGATATCTTTCTAGCTTTTCCACGCCTTGTTTTAGCCTTGGCATTCGTAGCAGCGCTCGGAGCTGGAATAGAAAACGCGATTCTCGCCATTTCACTCACCGCGTGGCCTCCGTACGCGCGCATTGCACGCGCTGAAACGCTAAGCATTCGAAATTCGGACTTTATCGCTGCGGTAAAACTCCAGGGCGCAGGTGCTGCACGAATCATTACTCGCCATGTCTGGCCGCTGTGCATTACCTCTTTGATTGTGCGCATTACTCTCGACATGGCCGGAATAATACTAGCCGCTGCCGGTTTGGGATTTCTTGGTTTGGGCGCACGCCCACCTTCGCCTGAATGGGGTGCGATGATTGCCGAAGGGCGGAAATTTATACTGGATTTCTGGTGGGTTGCTACGGTTCCTGGTATCGCAATTTTTATGGTTAGTCTGGCGTTCAATTTAGTCGGTGATGGTTTGCGGGATGTGTTGGATCCCAAAACGGGAGGCGACTCATGACCAAATTGCTGGAAGTGGCTGATTTGTTCGTGCGCTTTCCAACACGCAATGGCATATTCGAAGCCGTTCGCGGCGTGTCTTTTTCCTTAGGTCAGGAGAGGCTTGGCATCGTTGGTGAATCCGGTTCGGGTAAATCCATGACCGGGCGGGCAATCCTGCGGCTAATCAGACCCCCAGGTAAGGTTACCGCCACGCGCATGGAACTCGAAGGTGAAGACCTGCAGAGCAGGACCGAACGACAAATGCGTCGCGTGCGTGGTCAACGAATATCCATGGTTATGCAGGACCCAAAATTCTCACTCAATCCAGTGATGACGGTAGGCGAGCAAATCATGGAGGCCTACTCGCTGCACGCCAATGCGGGTCGAGCGGAAACTCGTCGGAAGACCATCGAGATGCTCGAAGCTGTGTCAATTCGAGATTCCGAGCGGGTACTCAAGGCCTATCCTCATGAACTCTCAGGGGGAATGGGGCAGCGCGTCATGATTGCCATGATGTTAATACCAGAACCGCAGATCCTTATCGCAGACGAACCAACTTCAGCGCTGGACGTATCCGTTCAAACTCAGGTGTTACACATTATGGATCGATTGGTTACGCAACGAGGAATGGGGCTGATCTTTATCAGCCACGATCTTAATCTTGTTTCGTCATTCTGCGATCGCGTACTTATTATGTATGCAGGCCAAGTTGTTGAAACGTGTAAGGCCGATGAGTTGCACCAAGCGACTCATCCGTATACGCGTGGTTTACTCGAATCGCTGCCGCGGCTGGATAAACCACAGAAGCGCCTGGCTGTGCTAAAAAGAGATCCAGCCTGGCTCAAAGATATAAGTGTGGGTGGATAGTATCTGTAATACAAGCACCTTAATCACTCACGCAGCCAGCAGAGCAATTAGATGAACGCCATTGAAATCGACAAGCTGAACGTTTGGTTCGATACTGATGATCACCGAGTGGATGCCGTAACGGCTGCCACATTAGCGGTACCACTCGGCGGTTCATTTGGTTTGGTAGGCGAAAGTGGTTCTGGCAAATCCACCATTCTTAGAGCATTGACCGGACTAGTATCTACTTGGAATGGTTCGATGCGGGTGAATGGAGATACCCTTGGCAAAAAGCGAAACCAGCATTTCTATCGATCACTTCAAATGGTTTTTCAGGATCCGTATGCGTCACTGCATCCGCGGCACTCTGTCGATCATGTGTTGAGTGAGACCCTTAAATTGCATCGATTCGATAATATTGATTCACGCATCGTCGACTTACTCAACGATGTGGGTCTAAGCCCACGTTATCGGTTTCGCTACCCACATCAACTCTCAGGAGGGCAACGTCAACGAGTAGCAATAGCCCGAGCACTCGCTCCGGAGCCAAAAATACTGTTACTGGACGAACCGACATCGGCTCTTGATGTGTCTGTGCAGGCGGAAATACTCAACTTACTAACCGACTTGCGCGAAGAGCATCAACTTACCTTTCTCATGGTGTCGCACAATCTTGCAGTAGTGGGCCATTTATGCAGCGATATTGCGGTAATGCAGCATGGAGAGATTGTGGAAACCATGACAGTTGAAGCGATGCGAACGCTACAAGCCACACACCCCTATACGCAGGCGCTACTGCAGAGTTCTTTAGGCTATGTTAGGGAGTGACGCTTTTTAAGAAAATTCAAACCCTGATTCGACAAATGTATGCGTGACTACTGTCACAGATAACTCGCGTAAGCGATGATAGAATCGACTCATTAAGCTATGAGGCTAGATCATGCAGGATGTAAACTCCATCGCATAGGCACTATCCTATATCGAAAAATGAGCCGCCACGTCATACCCATCGAACCGCTTTACTCCATGCTGACAGAGGCGCCGATCTCTGTCCTTCAAGCGATGTTAACGGATTTGAATGATTACACCGACGACGCCGAACTTAACGATACCTACCAGTCTATCGAACTGAGCCGGCGTGTGATGCTGGAACAGGTTAATCTGGTCCTGGATTCACGCAGAGGTGAGCAGCTAACGATATTTTAAATTCAATGTTTTATCTGGCACCAGCAGCTTTAAGCATAGATGTCAGTGGACAAAACCCGGTAATTCCAGCCTGAGTCAGGTTTGCACCAACAAACGCGGTAAACCAAAGCCAGCTGAGCTTGGTAATATCGATTTGCCCGTTAAAATGAGCAAGCGCCAGGCTGACGAGAATAAACAAGCCAGCTAAGGTCATGGTTAATCGTTGTGCGTTCAATGTAATACTCCTGATTCGATGGTGGCTTGCATCTGCCGTGGTTGCTTCCGGTGGTCCCAGTCGCGTAAACATTTGAATAATTATATATATACTATCCTCTGTGACAAAATCTTTCAATGGACTCATCGCAGATGCATTCTTTGAGGCTTAGATCATCCAGGATGCAAACTCCATCGCACAGGCACTATCCTATGTCGAAAAATGAACCGCCACGTTGAATAGTGGGTTGGCACATCAGTAAACGAATGACAGCAGATCTAGTCGCTACAGCTTTAACGAAAGCCTTTTGGATGAGAAAGCCAGGCAAGGGGTTAATATTTCACAGCGATAGAGGGTCGCAATATACCAGCAAACAGATGCGAAAATTACTCAAACGGTATCGTATGCGCGCCAGCATGGGCGACGTTGGAGCGTGTTGGGATAACGCCGTCGTAGAGAGATTCTTTGGCAGCTTAAAGCACGATTGGATATTCAAGCAGCACCAACCTACACGAGAGCATATGGAAAACGATGTAGCGGCGTTTATGAAGTACTACAATCTTGAACGCTTACGTACGGCGAATAACGATATGTCGCCAATTAACTATGAAAATTCTCTAAAATAAGTGTCCGGTTGGACTTGACCAGAACAGGTTTCACTAAAGGACTGACCAAGAACCTTTTTATTACCCACCAATAGCTAACTCTGTACGGTAAATCCACATAAAATGAGAGTGTCTGCCGCATCTATGCGTTCCCAGAAAGATTGTAACGTACCGAGCCCTTCGATTATCCAATTGTCCGAAGCTATCAACTCAGCGTGCTTCGCGGAGTAGATTTCAGCTGGCACACGTTCACCATTTTTCTCATATTCAATTAAATCTAGCGGAAATAGGTTGAGACCCGTCGCGGCAGATATATCCCTACTAAGTGAAGATTTTCCACTCGCAGGCTTTCCAAACACGACTACTCTATTCATAGTTGTTGAGATCGATAATTCATGGCAAAAACTATGCTGAATACGTCCAAGTACTGAAATTTGAAACTCAGGATCGAACACGATGGAAACTCTGTCTGAGCATCCATCGGTTTAAACACTGGAGAATTCACTAATACCACAAAAAATCAGGCCCTCTTGTATGTGGCCACCTATGTCGTTGTCACCTGCAAGTAATCATTTGTTGTTATTTAAAGTAATTCTCTTAACCGCAACTTCAAACAGCTAAAGATTTAGTTTTGTTCGTCAAAGAACCACGCAAACCTGATATATCGGCTGAGAATAGCGTATGTTATTGTTTTTAAATACATTAAATTTTTGGAAAAAGCGCCAAACCTCCCGAGCCTTGCCTTATTTCTATGAAAAACCATATGCGGCACTCATACCGGCATGAAATATGGTATAGAAATATTTTATTCTGCCGATATATAAATATATCAATACTTTACAAACACCACAATACGGCATAGAATCCGGCATATGACTACTTTTCAACTCGAACCTTGTCTGCCTTCATCCTCACGAAAGGAGCTGGATGACCTTGCACTAGCACTCGCCTCCAAATCCAGAGAACTGGCCAGCCAACTGCGCCCGGAGATTCGTGAAAGCATCGCGGACCTGGTGCGTTCGATGAACTGCTATTACTCCAATCTTATTGAAGGCCACAACACACACCCCAGAGACATTGATCGTGCACTTTCGGAACGCTACTCAGACGACCCCAAGAAGCGGGAACTGCAATACGAAGCGCGGGCGCATATTGAAGTCCAAAGATTAATCGATCAGGGGAACGACCCAGATTGCTCACCTTATTCATCTACCCACTTTCAGTGGATACACCGGGAATTTTATCGTCGCATACCGGAGGAACAGCGATGGATTGAGAATCCGGACACTGGACGGAAAGTGGAAATCAAACCAGGCGAATTGCGTGATGGTGGTGTTGCAGTTGGCGATCATATTCCACCGAAGGCCGAGGAGCTGGATGAGTATCTAAGCCGTTTCGAACAAGCATACACTGGCGCTCACCTCTCTAATATTCAATCGATATCCGCTGTTGCGGCAGCGCATCATCGATTTGTTTGGATTCATCCGTTTTTTGATGGAAACGGACGCGTAGCGCGACTGATGTCCCATGCAACCTTCAAGCGAATCGGAATGGGTGACGGTGTATGGTCTGTATCAAGAGGCCTTGCACGGAGCGCTGAAACATACAAGGCAAAACTCAAAGCAGCTGACCAAAGACGACAAGGTGATTTAGACGGTCGTGGCGCACGTTCAGAAAAAGCGCTTGTGGAATTCTGCGAATACTTTTTATCGACTAGCATCGATCAAGTCGAGTTCATGGAAGATCTCCTGCAACCGGGTGAATTGTTAAGGCGTATGAAACTGTACTGTGACGACGAGATGAGTGCAGGAAGATTGCCAAAGCGATCAATGGCCTTGCTAAAAGAAGCGTTAATTATGGGTCAATTTGAACGTGGCAGAGCGCCGGAAATTACTGGTTATCAGGAGCGAAAGGGTCGACAGATATTGTCAGAATTGCTTAACAAAGGTTTACTGATTTCGACCGGGCCTCGTAACCCGGTGCGATTGGGATTCCCGCTAGAAGTTGTGGAACGGTGGTTCCCTACATTATATCCGGTGAACTAGATGATGAATGCTGCGCTAAAAAAAGAACTTCCCGGAATCATCATTCATGAAGAATGGCACATCGATGCAGAGCGCGTCTGCAACCATGACGCCACAGGCGGCAGTTTTTCAGCCGGGTTTATCGCCAAACACGATGATGGGGTACTAGAGAATTTCCCTCGTAAACGGACACTTCTCGCGTAAGTTATTGATAAATGCTCACCAAAGTCTCTAAATCTCAATTTTAGTAAAAAAAGTAACCCCCTCCGGAGACGTAGACAGGGCAAGCGTTCCAGCGGTTTTTGTCCGTTTACGAGGGAAATTCTCTAGTACCCCATCGTAGCTGATAATTTAGCACGGTTTGCGGTTGTGGCTGGTCAGTGGATTCCGCATTCAACAGCTAATGTGCAATGGTAAATTCAAGCTCCAACTCAATAGCTGCTTTGTGTAGTTGTTTGTCCCTGGACCAGATGTTCCTGGCAAGACCAAGTCTGGTGGATGCCAACAAATGTGCACCGATGTAACCAATGCCGATCCCCATCAGATTATTCGCCTCTATAAATGACAGAACCTCTTCGTCTGCCGCTATTACTGATCGTGGGAGGTTTTGCAGAAGCGGAATAACGTTTTCCCTGTTGGCTAAGTTTCCGCAGGCTAGCTCTCCGATTACGAAAGGGTGACAGAGCACTTGTTGATTCTCTAGCAGAGCGATCAAGTCAGGCTCATCGTTGCGTAAATGATCGACCCAAACAGACGTGTCGACAATGATCATTTCACTTTGGATTGACGCCGAGGCGCACTTTCCAGTGCGGGTTGACTGCCGCCCAGTTGCGCTAATCTCCGCGCGCTTTCACGTTCAATAAGTGCCTTAAGTCCTTCTCGAATAAGAGCTGCTTTTTCAGTCATTCCTGTTGCCTTTTGAGCTTCTTCAAAAAGTCGGTCATCAATTGATACGGTGGTTCTCATGAGAGTTATCTCAATGTTGATTGACACTAATTATAGCATCATTGTGTGGCACATATCATGCCTGAAAGAATTTGGTGTCCTTCCTAATGAAACCAGGGGTATATTCAAACTCTGAATTTTCGAGATTTTCAGTTTGAAATTGTCAAAGCAACCGTACAAACGCACTGATAATCACGTTTCAATCGACAGGTTGAAATAAATCCATACGTTTGTACGGATATGATGATAGTTTGGTGAAATTATTGCTACAATCCTTACAAAGGTAAGGAAAATTATGCAAATTTCAATCAAAAATGCGGCAGATATAGGCGATATTGTTAAAGCCACACGGAAATCTCAAGGTTTACGGCAGGATGACGCTGCTGGCGCCAGCGGGGTCGGTGAGAGCTTTTTGGGTAAAGTTGAATCTGGCAACCCGTCAGTTAATTGGGGCATGCTGTTTCAAGTGCTGTCTGATTTGGGGATCGAACTCAGCGTTGATATATCCGAAGCAGCTGCGCAGCGATTACAACACGATGCAAATCAATAGACAAATTAATAAACCATGTCGCCTCGAATTTTAGAAGCCTCAATTAATGGACGCCGTGTCGGAACGCTGAAAGATAAACAAGGCCAATGGGCGTTCACCTATGATCGCTCCTGGTTAAGCTTCGACAAGACACACGCACTAAGTCCGCATTTGCCGTTGCAAGAGGCATCCTTAGTGGATAATTCAAGCCAGCGACAGGTGCAATGGTATTTCGATAATCTGTTGCCAGAAGAAGGACAACGAGCGTTGCTTGCCACGGAGGCCACAATTCATCAAGCCGACGCCTTCGCGTTACTTGAACACTACGGTGCAGAATCAGCTGGCTCACTCACGCTGCTTCCTGAAGGGAATCCAGTAAGCGAAAACAATGCTGTGCCACTTAGCGATGCGGCGTTGGAGGCACGCATAGGAAACTTGCCAAACCTACCATTGGCACGCGGGGCCAACAAACGTATGTCCTTGGCAGGGGCGCAACACAAGCTAGCGGTTATTTACACTGGCAATCAATTTCATGAACCACAAGGCAACACCGCATCAACGCATATATTAAAGCCTGATCATCCTTCGACGGCATTCGCACAATCGGTTATTAACGAATGGTTTGTCATGCAACTTGCAGGCGGAGTAGGGCTCAACGTACCACCGGTACATCGACGCTATGTGCCTTCTTCGGTTTATGTCATTGATCGATTTGATCGCACCGTGTTAGACAAAACTGTATATCGATTACATAGCATCGATGCGTGCCAACTGTTAGGAATAGACGCCACATTCAAATATCAGCAAGGCAGCATTTTAAGATTAGCGGAAATCGCAGAGCGTTGTCGAAGCACTGCACAGTGCCGGATTCGATTGTTTAGCTGGCTGGTGTTTAATGTTTTGGTCGGTAATACTGATGCTCACCTGAAAAATTTAAGCTTTATGGTCAATCATGAAGGTATAGAGCTATCTCCGTTGTACGATCTATTAAGCACAGCAGTGTATGAAACAAAGGCGTTTGATGGCAACACCTGGCCAACAAAAACGCGTATGGCATGGCCGTTGCCTGATGCCGTCTACATTAGCGATATTACCAGAGACGTGTTGTTAAACGCTTCTGATCAATTAGGATTGAACAAGGCTACAGCTAATCGATTATTGAATCATCAACTGGAACGAATTGTTGTGCTGGCGCACGAGCTGAACGAACAAATGCTGAATGAAAATGCGAAACTGCTCAACAGCGTTGATGATAACGGTGTCAGAATGGAATCAGAGAATCGCTGTGTTCGTAGCATCATTTACAATATCATCGAACCAATGGTGCAACAGGTTTCCTGAATAAGACAGAGCAGAGACTTGACAGTAGTTAGCTCACGTACTCTTTAATCTATGGAGCAACACATGTTACCGAATCTCATCGACCCAGTGTCGTGAGCACTGCCGCCGATATTATGCCAGTGCTATGCATCTACAACGATTTGTATTGGCAATGGCACCGTTATTGCCTTACAATAATCGATAATGTAAGGAGTTATAACGATGGCAGAAGCAGCTGTTACAAGTAAGGGACAAATCACGATTCCAGCCGAAATTAGAAAACAGATGAACCTCGGCCCACAAGACAAAGTGGTGTTCACACTATTACCGAATGGTACTACCGTGATGCGAGCGAAAAATCGGCCGGTGAATTCGTTGGCGGGCTCTATAAAGTCAACTAAAAAAAGAATTCCAATTAAAGACATGAAGATACGCTGATATGCCAGCGCTCGATACAAATGTTTTGGTTCGCTATCTCGTCGCTGATGATAGAAGCCAGTATCAAGTTGCAAAGGCATTTATCGAAGATATTGTGCATGACGAAGCTCTCTTCATACCTTTGTCGGTTTCTGTAGAGCTAGAGTGGGTATTACGAAGTTTGTACGAACTAAACAAATCGACAATATTAACAACGTTTAATAGCTTACTAGAAACCCGCGAAATAGAATTTCATGAAGAGTCGAGTATCGAAATAACACTAAACCTTTATGCGGATAGTAATACCGATTTTGCAGATTGTATGCATATCGCAATTGCCTACAGTAATGAACGAGCACCCTTAGTCACATTCGATCGGAAAGCTTCGCGACTAACTGATGCGCAGTTACTTGAATAAGCGAATTTTACGCAGGGTTATTCATGAACCTCCGAAGATAGAACCTCGTCTGTGTCCCGCCCAAATGTAGACGCTGGCTCAAGCTGGCTTGCTGCCCAAGGCGCGCGAAAGCTAAGGCCGGCACGCGAACAGTTTGCCCGAGTTCAGGAACAGGCAAGTCATACCGGCAGTGCGAAAGGTCGAGTACTTTTATCCCGGTTAGCGGTTGGTTCTTATCTGCAAAAGCGTCGCTCCGATCATGAAAACGCTGAAAGAGTGCAGAGTATAGGTGCAGGTTTTTCTAACATAAAAGAATAAAACCTTGCGCGCAGTGTAACTAACAATTACATTGAAGGAGGCTTGCAAAACTTCACCTCGCCGTTATTGTCAAGATCAAAACTCAACTGGAGGAACACAAATGCTCACGCTATTTTACGGGAAAGGCACAGCGGCTCTACCGGTTCATATCGCCTTGGAAGAGGCGGGAGCAGAGTATGAGGCGCGTGTGCTTGATTTCTCCAAGAAGGAACATCTTCAGCCGGAGTATCTCGCGATCAACCCAAAAGGGCGCGTGCCTGCCTTGGTGACAGAGGAGGGCGTTTTGACCGAGGCGGCAGCCTTGCTCGCCTATATCGGGCAGCGCTATAAGGCGGCCGATTTGATCCCCTCCACACCCTTCGCCTTTGCGCAAGCGCAGGAATTCAATCTCTATCTAGCGTCAACGGCTCATGTGGCCCATGCCCATCGGCTGCGCGGTGCACGTTGGTCTGACGACGCGGCCTCGCATGTCGCAATGCAGGCGAAGGTGACAGAAAACATGACCGAATGCGCACGCATGATTGAGGGTAAATACCTGCGCGGCGATTGGGTGATGGGGGATCAATATACGATCTGTGACCCCTATCTGTTTACCGTGGGTCGTTGGCTAAAAGGCGATGGCGTTGACGAGAACGCATTTCCCAACATTCTGGCCCACCGCGCGCGGATGCAAACGCGCCCCGCAGTTGAGTCAGTTTTGAAACACCATGACTGACCCGCTAGGCAGTGCTCTAAACGCGAGCTTTCTGGATGCGACAGAAGCGGCAGATATTGCGGCATGTGTCACTGACAGCAGCTACGAACAAGCAGAGTTTCCACCCGGGCGGGCAGTGTTAAAGTTGTGCAATTCAAAAAAAATATATACATGGAATCGGTGTAAATAGGGGCCCTTGATGAAAGGACAATACTTCGCAAAGTAATTTGCTTTTCTTTTCTTAGAATATTTCAGAAGCGGGTAGATCACCACATCAAGTCATCTGGTATGACAAAGTCTGCGTACTCATCACCTTTGTCGTTTTGGCTTGGCATGTTTGAATGATTATTTACAATGACTGCAGACTCATCACGTTCTGCTATTTTCTCTGCCACTTTCCAGGGCACGATCTGATAGGCCGCTGAATCTTTTACGATAGCCAATTTCCCGCTGATAAGCGCCTGTCGTTGTTCTGCACTTAGAAGAAGGGTTTTGATGGTGCCATCGTGATCAAATCGGAATTCAATATCACCGCGTTCTTCAATGCGATTTAATGCGACCAATTGTTTTATCTGCGCTTGGGTAGCTTTTTGGTTTGCCGCTTCCGTTTTCAATGAATTCAGATGGCGATCCTTTGCCAATTGTTCCTCAATGGCTTTTTTTACAAGCTCATCGGTTTCGTTGTCACCCACTTGACCCGTTCGCAACTGTTTTTCTTTTGTATTTTTTGCTTTTCTGGCTTTAACCGCTTGTTTCTTGTTGGCAAGCCCTGCTTTGAACAATTGATCTTGAAGTGTGTTCCCCACGTACCCAACCTGCCAATATCGAATGATTGACTATAGTAAGCTGTAGTTGGTTGGATGTGAAGCTCCGTTGTCTAGATCGAAAGATTGCACTGTAGTCGGCGTTGGGTAGAAACCGTAAGAACCAGACATATTGCCCCAAATGGGCACTATGGGAGTTGACCATTGCAACTTTATTCGCTACCGATGCCCAACGGTCAAGTGGCGCTATTCTCGTTTATTTGGCCAATAAATCAAAACGTTTCAACGGCAAGATTGAAGCACAAAGTTACGAAATTCTGCAATGGTTGATGTTCCAGATGAGCGGGTTGGGCCCAATGAGCGGACAGTTAGGATATTTTTAAAGTACGATGGTGGAGAGCTTACGGATAAACGGCCGCTCGAACACTACGTTAATGAATTAAAAAGACTATTAAACGTAATTGAACAACAGCTCGAGCACCGTGACTACTTAGCCGGGGATTATTCGATTGCCGATATCGCAATTGTGCCTTGGCTCAACTGTTTAGATGTGCGCTATGGCGCAACGGATATCACACAGCTGAGAAAGTAAGTTTGCAATTTAGCGGATGAATCGCCTGCCTCTAAGCAATGCCATCGTGGCCTCTAAAGCCGCCAGGGCAGCAACTGTAAGCAAGAGCTCAGTAGTTCCGACTTCGACAATCATCCAACCCGCAAACAATGGAAATCCGAAAATTCCAATGAAGTACGCAAATGCGAATAATTGAAGAGCTTGTGGCAATAAATCTTCGTGTGAATCGTTCGCAGCCATTGCAACGAGAATGGGGTAGGACACGCCGTAACCAATACCAAACAAGAATGCTACCGACACATAACTAGGCAAGTTGTTTGGCATCAACAGAAAATAAACAACACTGAAACACATAATATATTGTAGAGCTGCAATAACAAGATAGGGCGAGGAACCACCTTTGAACCTCGCAAGCACAATACGAAATAACACAACAGTAACCGTATAAACTAGAAAAAAAACTCCATAATCGAGACTTCGCTCTTCTGCAAAAACAGTCTGAAAATTATTCATACCTGCAAATACACTGGCACCAATGCACGCCATGGTAATCGGTAACCACGCTGACGAACGTAGTAGTTGGCCAACGATATGCAGCGACAAGTTCGATTTTAATTCTGTACCGGCATTTTCCGCCACCTTTCGGACAGGCTTGATCAATCCAAAAAATATCAGCGCACTGATCACGCATAATACCGATGTAAAAATAAACACGTTACTAATTGGATGCCCGGCGGCTTCAATCGCCGCGGCGAGCACGGGAGCAAGACCGAATCCTGCCATGACAAAAATAGATAACAAAGCAAAGTAGCGCACGCGTTCATCAACGACTACAAGCCTGGTTAACACGACAGGCGCAAGTGTATATGTCAAGCCCCAGCCAGCACCGAGTAAAGCACTTGCCGCAAACAAACCAACGCCTACCGACTCGGACGTACCATATAAAAACAAGGAGAGAGCAATTGCAAGACAGGCATAACCCAATGTGGCTACTCGACCAAAGCGGTCCGCAAGATGCCCTGAGAAGTAAACAGTCACCAACGTGACGATCGCTGTGACAAAAAGCATTTGGCCAACGACTTTTTCATTTGCTCCAAATAGTTGAAAAAGCTTCGGTAACATAAACGTCAACCCATAGGCTCCAGCCTGCAAAAAAACAGCAATAAAAAACAGGACGAAAACTATGAGTCTGGACATACGTTTACACCGGGCAGGTACCGAACGATACTATTATTAAATAGCAATTACAGGATGTGATGAGTGTAGCTTGTTCAGTGCAAGGAAAGTTCGCAGTTGCTGTTTTACCGAGTGGTTGATGACGCGCGGGTTGCCACTGTCGCGCCAACCTGCCCAAGCGGTCAGCTTAGCAGGGAAAGCGATGCAGCCCAACCGGTACACTTGGTCGCGATTTAATCTGATGTTCTCTCTTTACCAGCTTCGCAAATCTCGACAGCAAAAAAGACAGCTGGTCATTCCTAGTCGTTGTCTCGATCTTTTTTTCTTTGTGTAACTGTTCGGCGACAATTAATTTGTCCGGAAAGAGGTTCTGCTGCCGAAATATAACAACAGTGCCAGTAACCCGAAAAAGACGTATATGACATTGTGCGTTACCGACTTCTGTTGCCAATATTTCCGCCGCCTTTGCATGCAAGTAGATTATTGAAGAGCCTCAAAAGCAGGAAAGCCTGTAATAGAAGCGTTTAAGCTCCCGATACACAATTTAACATAATAACCATTATGCGCAATGACGAATTGTGCTGAGGTTTGGTAGATGTTGGATATGTGGCCATTTATGTTGTAACTCCTCATAATATCCGGCCCATTTCGGGATCAATCTCCAGACCCTCAATAACAAAGCTCGGTCCTTCAGAATTGAATTCCAATTAAGATCAGACCTTCCGGAAATCTGCAGCAATAATATCCGGACCTTGGATTATGTGGCAGTTGTAGCTCCATCCGAATCAAACTCCGGGAATTCAAACTCAAATAACGATATGTGCATATACAGAGTTGCTGAACGCTCCGGCTAAACGCAATTCGTCTATCAACAACTTAGCATTCCTGGTTAGGCGCTAAGTTTGTGTTTAATGGTACAAATATTACTTACAAAAAGAACTATGCCAACAAAATAGAACTGTGCCAACTCGTGTGGCATGAAACTGTTTCAGTCTTAACATATGCTTGCTGTTTGTGTTGAAATATCTCGCCAACGTAGCTCAGTGTGACTTCATCTTTTTCTAACTATTGATATACGATGTCAAAACGGTTCGATGAAACTCAAGTGAGCTTTACCTGTCGCGGCATACAGATCTCTTGAATAGCATTGCGGCGAAACAGCTCCGGTATGATTGATGTTACAGGAAAGGTCTTCACTGGCACATTGCATATATCGTCACAACGTTCCGAAATGACTAGGGCTCAACCATTAGTGACTTACTGAATCGGAGACAATCATTGGTTCAAACTAAGGTTAAAAAAACCTGGCCAAAGTCATAGAGTAATGGGATATCCCATTTTTTGAACCAGCCATACCCATGGTTTTCGCCAACCCCCTTTTTCATCCAGAGTATCTAACGCATACATCGTGACTTTGGCACCGATCCAGCGCAATGGTTCGGGAGGGATATAGTTTGGGATGGTATTGGCAAATGTCATTTTTGTTTCAGGGACACTATCGCCATCCAGTATGGCTAAGCCGACACGTGCACCGAAACGGGATGCGGTAACACCGAATCCCGAATACCCACCGGCAAACACCATATTGCCTTGATGGTATCGCTGATAGTGCACCGCCATTCGCGTTGTGAGTCCGATGGGGCCACTCCAGGCATGGGAAAATCTGATTTCATCTTTAAGTTGAGGGAATGTTCTGTAGAACGAATTGACTAGCCGTAGATAAGGCTCCGGCGCTTTATCTTGCAGCGGATCAGTGTTGTTGCCAAAGAAGTAATCAAGTCTACCGCCAAACAGAATTCGGTTGTCTTTAGTCAAACGCATATAGTTAAGTTGCGTTCGCGTATCGTAAATTCCCTGCCGATGCCTCCATCCCACTTTGTTCATTTGATCTGGTGTCAACGGCTCAGTCACGACAATCCGATCGCGAATGGCCGCAACCCGAGTTTTTATCTTTTTGTGCCCAGCGGCCCAAGCATTGGTTGCCAGTAACACTTTTTTTGCTTCAATAGTGGCCAGTGGTGTTTTAACTTGAATTTTTTCGCCCTGATAGGCATTACTCAAATGAGGTGTTTGTTCAAAGACTCTAACGCCGAGCTCGATGGCGACTCTTCGCAGTTCTTGAACAAGTTTTCCAGGGTGCACTGTGCCACACCGCTTCTTCGACCACACACCAGCGTGAAAGATAGGCGAGTTTATTTCTGCTTGCACTTGCGTTTTGTCCAGTTTCACCGCTTCATGCCCGTATTTGAGGAAGAGTTGGTAATCGTGCTCAACATCACTCAAACCTTGGTCACCGACCGACACCTTTAACTCCCCACCCCACTCGACATCACATTCAATGTTGTACTTTTCCAAGGTTTTCGTAAAGCTGTCCATATTTTCCCGACCAAGCTTCTCTAGTTTTGCCACCTCTCCTGGAAACAGGCGTTCGGTATTGTCAATGCCATGCATGACCGATGTGGACATGATGGCAGCCGGCCGGCCACTCGCGCCGTTGGCTATGGATTTTGCTTCAATGAGAACAATGTCTCTATCGGGTTGTTGCTCTTTTGCTTGTATCGCACCCCATAGTCCGCAAAATCCTCCTCCAACAATGAGTAAATCGCAGCTGGTATCGTCTCTTAGCAGCTGTTCATCAGTGGCAGTCTCAATGCTATCCAGCCAGTAGGTCGTAAAGCGGGTATTTTTCAAAGCGCCTAATGCGGTTGCATTGTCTTTTTGCATTGCGGTTATTTTCTGACTGAGCTTATCTACCAGCCATTGTTACATTTAAAAACAAGCTGCAGCAAGCCCGTAAACTTGGGTAGAACTTAGAAATGCCTGATGGATTGGGTTTTATTGCTGTTCTTCCGTTATGCATACCATCGTAATGTATTTGCAGTATGGGTGTGATATTGCTATCCAATAGCTCCAGAAGCAACCCGCTGTTTCGATTGGCAAGGCGGACTTCGTCAATACTGAATTGACCATCCTCCCCCCTACTACGTTAGATGAAGATAGAAATGGATTCATAACAACATGGCGTCAATATTTAATAAAGGCTAACTCGGTTGGCTTCACTAGGTGAAAATTGGGTTCAATTTTTTTTGTAGCTTAGCGGTAACTATTACTGATGCATCGCACCTGGGTGCTGCTTGCCGTGACTCAAGTCGATGGCTGGATTGCCAATTGGGGCAATGGAGAATTTTCCGGATCACAAGCGGAATTTGAAAGTGAAGTTTACATGAGTCCGATCACTAATACATGCGGCACTGCAATTGCGCCTTACGTGGGCACCTGTGATTCTGCTGAGTTGGTAGAGCATATTGTTTAGAGCGAATATGAAAGCCACCCGAAGTGAGACGCACTAGTGAAGACTGAACGGATCAAACAACGAGTTTAAACCTAATAATTGTTGATTACCGCAACCGCAATGGGCCTTCTGCCAGCATTGCCGGAGCAAGCTGTATCTATCTGGCACATTACCACGCTAGGAAACTTAACTCGCTTGCTTCCAGTGCCGTGGATATCCAGTGTCAATATGTACAAAACCCGCCTTGGGATAGTAGCCGACTCCACCAAGCACTAGATGTCGTGCTGCTTTTTGTACGTCTTGCAAATCATGGCCAGGTATATAGAAATCCACTGCCCGCCCACTCACATGAAAGCTCCGCAAAGCTGCCCCCATCAATTTCTTCCGCAGCTCAGCATTCGTTGCTGCGGTACGGTAACCGGAAAGCACATGGATTCGCTCGGAAACATTAAGCGCTTTATGCAACGTGTACAAAAAATCATATAGCTTCAGATCCATCAGAAAGGATTTGTTAACATGAAGGTCACGCATGAAATAGTTCAGTTGACCCACATTATCCGCAATGTATTGATTGTCCCGCCAATACACAACATCAAGTATCTCTCCTGACCCATCATTTACAAGTCTCAAACCACGATCGGTGCTCTGGCAATTAAGCGGATGAGCGCCATCATCTGGGGGTGGAAATGCGTACGCAAGTCGACTACAACACATTGTGCTTGCGGCTATACAGGAACGTTTAAGAAAAGTTCTACGAGCGTGAAGATCAATTGGAGGATCAGGGTAGAACATTGGCACAGCCGTATAATCGAGCCGACCTTTTAAAAGGCCTGTATTTTTATTTGTTTTGCAGTAACCGTAACGTTAAAAACATTTGCTTATATTGTTTGACGACTACTCTGGGTTGAGTTTGAGTTTTCAGTTAACGAAAAGACACATTTAACAACAAATTACTCATGCCTAGGTGCCAGTTTGTGGGCTGGTACCTATATTGACCCTGTGCAAAGCGCCTTCGGTGGCGCAACTGTTTCGTTAGCGATACTAAACGAATTTCATTCGAATAATTCCAACCACAACAAACAGGGATCGGAATTCAGCATCGATTACGCTCGCGCAAATTTCTACTAACTTGACATTCTCGCTGCCTATGTCCAATGCTCGGCGGGAGCAAGACTTGCGAGTAATATCACGGCCGATTTTTCATAGTCATTGGGTTAAAATATAGTGAGCGCGTCGGTAATCTGTGCGGAGCGTTGTTTAAGCTCCAATGCGTTCAAATTCTTTGAGGCGGCAGATATAACACCGACGCCGTCAAATTGCGGCCACACCTAAGCAAGCTACGCACCTATTCCGATGATTAGAGCCGGGTTGAACAGGTTTTTGAAAGGTTCAGGCACGATTGATTTCCAATGCCTTGCTTCTATTCATTGATAACACAAAAACCATTACCAAACGGGTCTGAACAGTGGGCAGTAGGTCCCCAATCACCACTTTCTCCACCTTCGTATTGCCCACCGAGTTCTTTTATCTTGCAGTTTGTTATGTGAATCGCAGTGATTCCAGCAGTTTTAACTTTAATCTGTACCTTTTGGTTTGTTGATGTCACCCGAGATCCATTATATCGGCAATCCCCATATGTACTGTTTAAAGAGGCCATCAAGGGGCTAGTCGGGAATAGACGTTTACGAATGGTGAGCATGGCTGAAATAATTGGTTTTAGCGAGGCGGCGTTTTATTTCCAAGCTGCATTTTTCAATTTGCTGATACCACAATGGCTGATCGGTGTGGTGCGTAGCATAAACCATTTTTGTGGTGCAGTCGGTTTTTGAACAGCTAGTAGTGTGATCAAACGTTCTGGACACAAACGTGTACTAATTGGTGGAAATATAAGTGTCAGTTTAATGCGGCTAATAGTCTTAGTTTTTGCAAGCGTTTTGTCACCCTTCGTGATGGCCATACTGAATGTGGATTACGGATATTCGTCTACTGCTAAAAACGCCCGACGCAGCGTGAGTTTTCTGATAAACAACGATCAACAATGGGTTCGATGGTGTCTCTAGCGGGTAGCCTGTGTTTCGCTATTGTTTCGATCTTGTCGGGATTTATTGCTGATATTTCAACGCCGATACATGCAATGATATTTGCACTGTCAAGTAATATCGTTATCATCTGGATTTATACGATACTGTTTACGAAGGAACATCCTGTAGATAGCTCGCCATAGAAACAACTCTGGAAAGCGCCAGTGGTAGATTCTGTCATTCAGAAAACAAGGACCTGAATTGAACCAGCGGATTTCCCGTCTGGTGACGTAGATTGTTAACCTCCCTGCATTACCGAAAAAACGGGACGCAAAAAACAGCTGTCCGTCTTCAATCTGCTCTGCTCGAACAGCGAAATCGATTCGGTCAACATCAACGCACGGATCAAAATCACTGACACTAGGCCGCCCGATTAAGCACCTTATTAAGCGAAGGGGCGATGTGCTGAAGGCTCAACACTTGATCAGCGCCGCCCATTTCAAACGCTCGTCCAGGCATCCCCCACACAGCGCTACTTTGTTTGTCCTGCACAACGGTCGCCGCGCCTTGCTGACGCAAGCGAGTAAGACCTTTAGCGCCGTCCTCACCCATGCCGGTTAGTAATACACCCACGCATCCATTTGCTACCGATTCCGCAACGCTTTCAAACAAAACATCAACCGACGGCCGATGACCGCTGACGCGATCACTAGGAATCAACTTGCAAAACAAATCAGCGTTTTTTCGCATAATCACCAGGTGTCGTTCTCCCGGTGCAACATAGCCACAGCCTGAGCGTATCTGCTCACCATCTTCGGCTAGTGCAATCTGAAATTTGGATGCTTTATTTAGCCTTTGTGCGAATGGTTCCATAAACCGATCCGGCATATGCTGGCAAATAGCAACCGCACAGTCAGGTGAATAGAATGAGCTTAGTACATGCCGAAACGCCTCCGGTCCACCTGTAGATGCGCCTATGGCAACCATGCGTTTAATAGACCTCGTTGCGTTGCTACCTGAATCCAATTTATCTTTTAGCGCCTTTATATCACCACAATCCAGAGTTGCAAGTGGCTCTCCCAATTGGCTAATCGACATTCTCGCAGCGTCCTTTACGCGTGTAGTAATTTCGCTGGCATAGGCATCCAAGTCGTCTTGGCTGCCCGGGTGTTTTTTAACCATGAAATCGACGGCACCAATTTGCAGCGCATCAAGCGTCACCTGAGCACCGGCAGCGGTAAGGGACGAGATCATGACAACCGGCATCGGACGCAGTCGCATGATGTTTTTAAGAAACGTTAATCCGTCCATTTTCGGCATTTCTACATCCAAGGTCAACACATCGGGCAACAGCTGTTTAATTTTATCTCGTGCTTCATACGGATCTAGTGCAATGCCGACTACTTCAAGATCAGCATCCATTGAAAGCACCTTTTCCAGAAACTTACAGATAGACAAGGAATCATCCACAATTAGTACTTTATATTTTCTTGTCATAGTGTTAGATCCGTTATATGCAGCTATAAAACTGGTTTAAATACGCTCATATGTCGTGTTCGAAACACGTTTATAGATATCAGCGCACTGTTTAATGGTTTCTGAGTGCCCCAAGAACAGCCTGGCACCAGGGCTTTGCAAGCTGGCGAATCCACGCACAACGCGAGTTTGGTGCTCAATGTCAAAGTAGATCAGTGTGTTTCTACAAAATATAATGTCAACATTGGGTCGAATGGGCCATGGTGCAAATAGATTCATGTGCCGACACAACAACATCGATCGCAACGCAGCCATTACCTGAAGTCGTTGATCATCAACAGGCTCAAACCATTTTTTAAGCTGTTTCTCATCAAGCCCTCGAAGTTCTGACTGGGAGTAGATACCTTGTTCGGTTTGCGCTATCAGTTTGGTGTGTATATCAGTGCATAAAATGCGTACAGGGCGCTTCGTTTGCGACTCGGCCTCCAATGCCATCATGGCTATGGAGTACGGCTCTTGTCCCGAACTGCAACCCGCGGACCATATCCTGATCGGTTTATCTTGAGTATTTTGGATTGCGTTCAGTTCGGGAAAAACGCTGTGTTTCAAATTATCAAAATGGCTAAGTTCGCGAAAAAAATACGTAAGATTGGTGGTAACGGTATCAATGAAATCAACGCGCTCCGAGTGATTAGCCGTTTGAACAAGCGCCAAATATTCATCAAACCCTTGTAAACCTAACGTGCGTAATCGCCGAGAGAAACGTGTTGAAATCATTGCACGCTTTGTATCGGCTAGTTCAATGCCTGTTTGCTCAAGCGTTAGCCTTTGAAAAGCTGCAAATACTTCATCACTCAGCGGATAATCTGAGTCTGCATGCGCTAGTTGATTCATTCGGTCTTTACATTCCCATACTGCGATGCAGCCGCTGGATATAGCCCATTGCTTAGGCCCAATTTACTCATCGCCAACAGCAAATGCTCACTAGCATTGCTTAGCACATCGGAATCGCTGCCCGCCGATTGTTGCACGGCGATTAAAAATTGGACAGAAGCGCAATCAACACGGCAAACACTTGATGCATCCAGTGCAAACGTTTGCTTGGCTTTGAATAAGGCGGTAATTTGTTCGTGCCAATACGACAACACGCTTTGATTAAAATCTTCCGGCAACACTAGCGTTTTCACACTCATACCCCATCGCCTGCAATAGTTTGCAAGCTGGATGCTACTATCGGTTCTAGGTTCACCAAAATCACCATTTTTCCGTCTATCTGACCTAAGCCCCGTATGAAGTTTGGATTCTCTGATCCAGTAAGTACAGCACTATCCTGAATAGCGTCCTCGCTCAAATGGTATACATCTGCAACTCGATCAACGACCAATCCAACAACCCGGATTTGTTCTTCTTCCTCTATATGCACAATGATGGTGGCTGTTGTTGCTGTATATGGAATCGTCGGTAAAGAAAATCGTTTTCTTAAGTCGATAATCGGCACTATCGCTCCACGTAAGTTAATTACGCCCAACAAATAGTCTGGAGCATTGGGTAGTCGTGAGTACGGCCCCCAACTTTTTATTTCCTGAACCTTTAATATTTCCACACCGTATTCTTCATCGCCCAGTAAAAACGTTAGATACTGATCTGCCGTTTCAGCGATGTCCTTCGATTCAATTGTATTCAGCTGCATTTGTGTCAATTTTCCGTTTATTACGCGGCGTCTGCCAGCATTGGCTCATTACTAAACCCATTGGGATCAAGTATCAAGGCGACCGAACCATCACTCATGATGGTTGCACCAGCCAGCCCTTCAACCGGCTTATAGTTTTTATCCAATGGTTTAATGACCACTTGTTGTTGTCCAAGAACATCGTCAACCAATAATCCGGTTCGGCATTTATGGGTTTCTACAATCACTACCATTCGCCCACTGGACTTCTCGGGCATTTCAAATCGTTTGGCCACATCCACGGTGGGCAAATAGACACCGCGGAATCGACAGACATTGCCAGCGCCAGGTATCGAATTGGCTTCGGTTTGAGAAACCTCAAGCGTTTCTACAATGCTTAATATAGGAATGACAAATGTCTGGTCTGCTATACGAACCAGTTGACCATCGAGAATAGCCAATGATAAAGGCAGACGTATTTCCACCCTGGTTCCAGATCCAAATTCTGAATGCACGTGAACCCGCCCGCCCAGGTCGACAATATTTCGTCTCACAACATCCATACCCACACCACGACCAGACACATCACTCACTTGCTCTGCTGTTGAAAAACCAGGTGCAAAGATTAATTGATTGATTTGATCCAGGTTCAGGTCGTCATCAGGCTGCACTATGCCATTTTCTTGCGCCTTGACCAAAATCTTCTCGCTATTAATTCCTTTGCCATCATCAACAATTTCGATAATGACATTGCCACTCTCCTGCTTAGCCGTTAGCGTCAACACTCCTGTGCGCGGTTTGCCGGCCTCCACCCGTTCATCAGGTGTCTCCAAACCATGATCGAGCGAGTTTCTAACCAAATGCACAAGCGGATCGATCATCCGTTCCAATACTGTTTTGTCCAATTCAGTTGTGCCACCTTCTAGTACTAGTTCAACATCTTTATCCAGTTTGCGTGAGAGATCCCTGACCATTCGTGGAAGCCTACTAAACGCTGAAGAAAGCGGCAGCATTCGCACTTGCATAACGCTTTCTTGTAAATCACGTGTATGATGTTCTAGATCAGTTAGTCGTTCACGCAATTCTTCCACATCCACAGGATGACTCTGCGCACCTACTCGGCTTAGCATCGATTGTGTTATAACCAGCTCTCCAACCATGTTAATCAATTGATCGATCTTGTCAGTGGCTATCCGAATAGTGGCGGTATCACTGCCAGCTGCTTGTGGTTTCTTGGGCTTTGCGTTTAAGCCCGCTGGCGCGCAGGCATCATTATTGCTTTTAACGACTGCCGGAGAGTGTTCAACTTTCCGCTCTACTGCAGTAACCGAAACTGATCCCGCAGATTGATTAGATGCAGCTAATAACTCCTCTTGTACCGCTGGAATTTCGGCGCTTGGGACAATAGCCGTAAGTTCCAGCTTGCAATCATCATCAACCCATTCAAATATCTCCATAAATTCTGAATCGTCAACGGTCGACTCGAGGGTCCCCAGCCAGCTCAAGTAATTTTTGTTTGGATCAAAGTCGGCCCATAGCGGCAAATCGCTAGTGTCTAGAGTTAGTGTTAAATCCCCTAAGCGTGCAACCTCACCCAATAGCAATAAGGGATCGTTACCGCGTTTGTAGAATTCCGTATTCGGTGCAAAACGTATTTTCCACTGTTTTTTAACTGCCACACCTGCTGCGTCAACTGGTACGGGTGAATCATGACACGCAGCCACAGCAGCTTCACTGCCATCTAGTACAGAGGCTTCTAGTTTTTTCTCTACATCTTTTCGCTCAGGGTGATCTGAAGAACCACCACTGCGGCTGTTTTCAAGAATGGTCTGAACCACATCAAGCCCTGCAAACAATAAATCTACATCGCCCTCAACAACATCACGACGTTCTGCTCGCATTTCATCAAGCAAGGTTTCCATGTGATGTGTAAGTTCAGACATCGGATGGTAACCAAATGTTGCCGCTCCACCTTTGATGGAATGCGCAGCTCTAAACACTTCATTCAACGTATCGTCTGAGCTGTCTCCCTCGCCCATGCGCATCAAACCCTGTTCTAGCAGCTCAATATTTTCAAGACATTCTTCTAGAAAGATAAGTTTTAACTCTTCTAGATCATCGTCATCCATCATTGATAGTCCCGTAATGCATAGTCTTTAGTATCTAGTTCAGGCGGCTTCAAATAACAGCTTACCGTTTCCATATTTTCCAAGATCAATGTTAAAACTGCTTGAATTGGCTGCCTCCAACGGTTCGAACGTCTCATTGACCACTTCTGAAAGTTTTAGGTGAGGCGTAGTGTTACTCATGAATAAGCTAGATAAAATATTCATGACTTCGTAGAGATTCTCTGCAGCGGTAGAACTGATCTCACCATCCTCTACCATTGCCTCTGCACCGCCTGGGGGGATCATTGACAGTGCGCACCCAAGCGCGGCCGCTGTAGGCAGATCACAATAACAACAGGCTACCAGCGCACCGCCATCGTCTACAAACTGAGCCTGGAAGCACATATCAGACGATTTAAAGCTACCGTCTGGCTTTGCTTTGGAATCTTCGCCTGACACCATGGCTAACATGTTGTTCAGTTCTGCAGTATCGGGTTTTACGAAAATCATGCGCCTATCACCGGCCGAAGTGCCTTCTGGAAACTCTCTGGGGTAAACGGTTTGGCCACCAAAAATTGCGCACCAGCTTCCTTTGCAAGCGAGCGCATTTCGTTAGTAGATTCAGTGGTAACGAACCCGAATTTTACGGCGTTGCCCGCCTCTCTTAGCGCCTTCAGAAATTCGATGCCGTTCATAACAGGCATGTTCCAGTCACACAGAACTAAGTGAGGCCCGATATCGTCAATGGTTGCTAATGCCTGTGAGCCGTCCTCGGCCTCTGAAAATTCCATACTGTCGTATCCCGCTTGCTTCAACGTCCGTTTGACAATCAAACGCATTGATTTGCTGTCATCAACGATCATCACTTTCATTATTCACTTACCTCTTGTTCGTTCGAAATTCAACACAAGTAACGGCCTTTGTTTTACGAAGTTGAGATTGATTCATCTGGATATAACCTTAAGCAACGAAACAGCCGATTCTGTATAGGATATTTGCAAAGGTTACTTCTCGCTGCACCTGTTAGATAGGGTTACGCCTTTCCAACTAACACTCATTGTTGAATCCAATTACTAGCGTGCCGATAGAGCCTTTTTTACCTTGGAGAACTAAGTTCAATGCGCATACGAATGACGATGAGGACTATGTTGATCATTTGCATGATCACGGCCGGTTTAGTACCCATGACAATAGCAGGCATGCTTATCACTCAACAAGCCAGCGATACAATGCAGGAATCAACCTTCAGTTTGTTAGAGGCTGAAATAATTGAACGAGGGCACTATATCGAATCATATCTCAATGGTGTAATTGAACAAAACGGCGCCATGGGGCGCAACTTAATGGCCGTTGATGCGATGATAGATTTTACAGTTGGATTTGCCAATCTTAGCTCCGACTTACGCGTCACCGAAAAAAGTATGGCTCAGAGTAATAGGGTGCTAGAGCGCTACTATGAACGTGATTTTTTACCCAACTTAGATCAATCTATTAACTCAATACCGTCACTCGACAGCCTGTTGCCCAAGAATGATAATTCGCGTTTAGCACAAGACCTTTATATATCCAGCAATGGCTACCCAGCAGGTGAGAAGGATGCCTTAACCACACTTGATAACGGTACACGATATGACTTCATGCACAGTAAGTATCATCCGGTATTTCGCGACTATTTACAGCGATTTAATTTGTATAACATATTTTTAATCGAACCTGAGAGCGGGAAAATAGTTTATTCAGTTTATAAAGAAATAGATTTTGCAACCAGTCTGTTCAGTGGCCCACATAGAGATTCTGGGCTTGCTACAGCTGCTCGGCAAGCCACATCGCTTAAACACGGTGAAACCACTATTGTCGATTTCAGCGACTACATCCCATCTTATGGCAATGCTGCATCGTTCATTTCCAGCCCTATTTACAAGGGCGATACCTTAATCGGTGTATTGGCTTTTCAGATGCCGGTTGATCGAATCAACGCCATTATGTCATCAAGTGAAGGGCTAGGTGAAACCGGCGAAATATTGCTACTCGGTGAGGACAAATACATGCGATCACAGTCACGTCTGAGCGAGACGCCCACAATATTGCGCGAGCGCTTTGAAAGTAAGGGAGTTGATCTTGCGCTGCAAGGAGAAACAGGTACTCGTACTGAAACCGTAGGCGAAGAGAGCCATTTGACGGCTTATGCTCCCCTTAGAATAGCTGATTTACATTGGGTCGTCGTCGGGCACATATCGGCAAAGCAGGCCTTTGCATCAGTGGATGCCCTGTTTGAGAATGCCGTATGGGTGACAGTTCTTTCTGCGTTTGGTGTCGCACTGTTTGCATTCTTATTAGGGCGTTATATCTACACTGTTCTAGGCGGTGATCCATCGGATATCAGACGCGCTGTTGAATCCATTGGTGCCGGGGACTTATCGAAAGAACCAAAAGATGATAATCGCACTGGCGCGTACGCAGCCTTAGTTGCAATGCGCGAAAAACTGCACAGTGTTCTGGATGAATCCAAGCAAGTTGCGAATGCGGTGCAATCTGGCGCCGACGAGCTCTCGGCAAGCAATATTGGTTTGAGTGAACGCACAGAACAGCAAGCAGCCAATTTGGAGGAAACTGCATCCAGCACTGAGGAACTGACTAGCACGGTAAAACAAAACGCTGAAAATGCGCATTCCGCGAACGATCTCGCCATTAGAACTCGTGATCGAGCGATAAATACAGGTGAAGTGGCAGGCCATGCTGTTAAGGCTATGCAGGAAATAAGCGCGGCAAGTGAAAAAATCGCCGATATTATCGGTGTGATAGATGAGATCGCATTTCAAACAAACTTGCTCGCACTCAATGCTGCAGTAGAGGCAGCACGCGCGGGTGAGCAAGGCCGCGGATTCGCGGTCGTGGCTAGTGAAGTCAGGCAACTCGCTGGCCGTAGCGCATCAGCCGCTAAAGAAATTAAGGGATTGATTGAAGACAGTGTTGTAAAAGTAAAGGATGGCACACGCCTGGTACAAGAATCGGGCGGCGAGCTTGAGCAAATTGTTTCTGCGGTATCTGAACTCACCGACATCGTGGGTCAGATCAGCGCTGCAAGCCATGAACAGTCGGCAGGAATTGAGCAGATCAATCAGGCGTTAGTGCACATGGACAGCGTTACCCATCAGAATGCTGCGATGGTTGAACAAGCCGCGGCTACCAGCCGAGCTATGAACGAGCAAGCTACGATGCTTTCAACGCAAATGAGCTTTTTTTATCACAACAACAGTGATACACCCTCAACAAATTCGAAACCACTGTTGGTGGTAAACAACAATCCGGACACGGTAAGCGATAATAAACCAATCCCGGCTAAACAAGGCCAGAAAGCTAATCGATCACCAGACGAGTCAAATGTGTTGCCTATTAAGCGCGCATCAGGTGGCGAAGAATTTTGGGAAGATTTCTGAACCGTATCGACTGCGCCAAATGGCGAAAGCAGTTGATTTCCTTATAGCACGCAATTTTGAGACTATGCAGTTAGTTGCTGTGAAAGAAGTCTGAAATTGCGGCACATCCGGCAACCCTACTCGTCTCTGTTAACAGCCGATAGCGTTTGGTCTCGTGAGTTATTTTTAATTTGCTCGATGATGCGTCGGGTTAACGTAATCGGTAAAAGCCCATAGGAAGGTCGATGGTTTGGTGTAAGCCTCACATCAAAACCTGGCCATATAAAATGATTCAGCTCAGAGGTGATAGTCCAAGATAATCGACGAGAGTGCGCACGCTGTAGTCGAATGGTTCGATGTATGTCTCACGAATAAAATCGCGAGGATACGCTGACTTTTATCAAGCCCTCTTGGGTGCGTGTAGCTGATGCCTTCAGAGTAACCCTGCAGTTTTAGTTTGGCCGCTTTTAATAATCGATCAATCTTGTTGTTACTGCATTAGGTTGTCTCTCGATCGATCAAGCCCAGTCGTTCTTCGAAGCTTAAATCGTCGTGGGTGAGGACCATTGCTCGAAGCGCTCCAGATCAAAGATTCTTGATGTCTGTAATTTTACTTGAGCATGTTTTTAGTGAAACCTGGAACTTCTGAGCGAGCCATTCAGACACCTGATTCACAATTAATCGATTTGAGGAATCAGCCGACGTCACAATGCAGTAGTCCTTCCCCGTCTTTAACGATACCGGCAAAGCCAATTCAAGCAAACCTTCCTGCAACAGGTAACCGCAGGATGTTATAAATCCAAGAGCCACACCTCTGCTATTCAACGCGGATTGCAGTACAACTGAATAGTCGGGCACGCGAATTTCAGGTAAAAAATCCTGTGGTGGCTGGTTAGTCTCTTGCATGAATTGGCACCAAGATATTCTAGGCTGATCCAGCTTAACCAAAGAATGTGATCCACCCGGTTTGGGTGCATCTAATGTTCCGTTGCGCTCGATGTACTCTGGAGAGGCGACCGCAACGACCCATTCCGGACAAACTCGCATGGCAATATCCCCCGGGGCAACTTCAGTCTCTAATCTCAAGCCCAAATCGCACGATGATATTGAGCCGTTTGCTTCACCACCAAACAATTGAAAATTAAGCGTTATATGAGGAAATATGCGCCGAAAATCATCCATCTGCGGGATTAACCAATGCGCCGTGAAGGCCGTTGAGATCGAGAGTGTCAAAGTATTTTCCCGGGATGATGTAGGGGTGATTTGGTCAAGCGAGTTTTCGAGAATTGTGAAAGATAATTGCACAGCCTGTAGGAGCCTGGCTCCATCATCGGTAAGCGTCAGTTCAGATTTCAGGCGATGGAATAGCTGAACACCGAGATGAGCCTCAAGCGCTGCAATATTCTTACTCACGGCTGGTTGAGTAACATTTAGAACCGCACCAGCCTTTGTAAAATTTAACGCCTTTGCCGCTGCTTCAAAGACAAACAGTGAATGAGCTGATGGTATTTTTTTTTGCAAAGCCATAACCTCAGGTTATCATAGCAATGAATTTTTACAACGCTTTGCATTACAAACAACTCGCTAAATAGTAAATAACTCAGTATGCATTCGTGCAAACGCTACGATGACATCGTCAAAACACGGCTCTTCATATCAGAACAAAGCCATGAATCTCTGTAATATGCTATGGTACGAGCGTGCTAAAAATTGACGAGGCCGCCATTTCGAGCCTTAGGCTAGCTAGCAACCATAGACACCTATAATTCCGGAGCATTACCCTTGTCTAAGCGCCGCCGGCCCAAAGCCCGAAACGATGCCACTGAAGCACCATCGCCTTACTTGACACGTACCGCACCAACCTATGATATTTTGGGTGAAGAGCAGGTTATAGCGATTGAAGAAACCGCAGAAAAGATTATGCAGGAAATTGGCGTTGAGGTTCGCCACAAACCTAGCCTGAAGCTCCTTAAAAAAGCCGGTTTGAAGGTTGATGGAGAGCGGGTTCGATTTCCTCATGGGTATTGCCGAAAGCTGATTGTCGATCATGCCCCCTCTGAATTTATCCAGCACGCTCGCGATCCAAAAAAATCTGTAAAGATTGGTGGAGACTCTATGGTTCTGGTGCCGGTCTATGGCCCACCCTTCGTAGCCGCTAGTGACATAGACAGGCGTTACGGGACATTGGAAGACTTCAATAATTTTGTGCGTTTGGCGCATATGAGTCCAGAGTTACATCACACAGGTGGGCCCATTTGTGAGCCTACTGATATACCGGTGCCTAAACGCCACTTGGATATGAACTACGGCCATTTGGCCTATTCCGATAAATGCTTCATGGGTGCGGTCACCGCCAGAGATCGTGCAGAAGACACAATGAAAATGTGCGAAATAGTATTTGGCGAAAAATTTGTCAACGAGAACTGCGTTGTTTCTGCGCTTATCAATTTAAATTCGCCATTAGTGCTTGATGAAACAATGCTTGACGCGGCCCATGTCTATGCAGCGGCCGGTCAAGCTTGTGTCATAACGCCCTTTACGATCGCGGGCGCATCGAGTCCGACAACAGTTGCAGGCTTGGTCGCGCAATCTTTGGCAGAAACACTGGCAGGCATGGCGATTACGCAGCTGGTACGTCCAGGGACTCCGGTCGTATTCGGTTTTATGATGTTAGGTATGTCGATGCGCTCAGGCAGCCCAATCCGCTATGATGAAACTTGGAAATCGATGTTAATCGCAGGTCAGCTGGCGCGACGCCTTGGCGTTCCTTTTCGATGCGGAGGGTCCTCTTCAAGCTCGAAAGTTCCTGATGCACAATCGGGTTGGGAAGGCGCACTCTATGTCATGTATGCCATGCTATCCGGAGTGAACTTCTTAATCCACGCGACGGGTACCCTCGAAGCTGGGCTGGTGGCTGACTTCGACAAGTTTTTAATCGATTGCGATGTGCTTGGCGCAACCTCTCGGATGATAACCGGTGTTGATACCAGCGCTGATGCCTTGGCATTTGATGCCATCGCCGAAGTCGGCCCTGCAGGTAACTTTTTATCCTGCGCCCATACGATGGAGCGTTATAAAACCGCTTTTTACATGCCTAGTAATGCTGATTGTGAATCTTTCGAACAATGGAGTGCCGAGGGCGGACTGGATGCAGCTCAGCGTGCCAACAAACGCATGCACACGATGCTCGACGAGTACCAAAAACCCAAATTGGATCCAGCCGTTGATGAAGCCTTGCTTGATTTCATGAATCGTCGCCGCGCGGTTCTTGCGGATAGTTTTACGTGAGTGGCGCCATTCAAATGGTCACAGACCCATTACTTCAACCGCTTACGATCGGTAATCTGACGCTCAAAAACAGGATGATGAGCACATCGCACGCGTCAGCCATGGATGATGAGAATATGCCGGCGCAGCGATATCAGCGCTATCACGAAGAAAAGGCTAAAGGCGGGTTGGCTCTGACCATGTTTGGAGGCTCCTCTAATATCGCGCCAGACTCACCATCGATTTTCAATCAACTTGATGTCAGTACTGATCGGATTATTCCCTACTTTCAGGAATTCTCAGATCGCATTCACCAACACGGTGCAGCGTTGATGTGCCAGATTACTCACTTGGGAAGGCGCGGTGATGCACAAGCTGGTGAATGGCTACCAACAATTGCACCCTCACCTATCCGTGAAACATTACATCGTAATTTCCCACGCGAAATGGATCGCCATGACATCAACCGCGTTGTGCACGCATTTGGCCAAGCGGCGTTACGCTGTAAAAAAGGTGGACTTGACGGGATTGAAACGCTTGCAGGCGCTCATCTGATAGGCCAGTTTCTTTCGCCAATGACAAATCAGCGTAATGATGAATTTGGCGGTAACATTGAGAACCGCACCCGCTTTGCAATCCTAGTGCAAGAGGAGATCCGCAGGCAGGTTGGAAACGATTTCGTCATCGGTATGCGCATTACACTCGATGAGGGAGAGGGTGGTCTGCGGTTTGATGAGGCCTTGCGCGTTGCTGAAATACTAAAAAAGGAAGGATCTGTGGATTTCTTTAACTGCAATGTGGGCCGCATGGATAGTGAGATCGTGTTGGCCGAAGACAACATGCCTGGTATGAGTCGTCCACTAGCACTCTTTCTTGAAACTGTTGGTCGATTCAAGCGCGAAGTAGATATACCGATCTTCCACGCGGCGCGTATTACCGATGTGGCAAATGCTCGTTTTGCCATTCGCGATGGCGTGTTGGATATGATTGCCATGACCCGCGCCCATATTGCCGACCCACAAATTGTCAATAAGATCATGCGCGGTGAGGAAGATCGTATCCGACCCTGCGTCGGTGCTTCGCACTGTATTTACAAGAAACCGCATTGCATTCATAACCCTAGCTCTGGTCGTGAAACCTTGCTGCCGGCGGAGGTGCCTTTGAGCAATGCACCTGGCAAAAAAGTGGTCGTGGTGGGTGGTGGCCCAGCCGGAATGGAAGCCGCACGCGTTGCCGCTGCACGTGGGCATCATGTTATTTTGTTCGAAGCGGCAGCTCGACTGGGCGGCCAAATACAACTTGCTTCCAAAACCACGTGGCGCAAGGACCTGATCTCAATTGTAGACTGGCGCGAAGCAGAGCTAAATCACTTGGGCGTAGAGGTCAGATGCAACATGTATGCGGATACTGAGCATGTTCTCGCGGAAAAACCAGACTGCGTATTTATCGCCACAGGTGGAATACCATCCGAGCAAACTTTTCCAGGCGCAGAACTGGCAATGACCAGTTGGGATATCCTGTCAGGTTATGTGAAGCCAGCCCAAGATATTTTGATTTGCGACGGGACTGGCCGGCACGAAGCTGTTTCGTGCGCAGATCATTTGTCATCGCTTGGGCACATGGTAACCCTTGCCACGATTGATAGTCATGCCGCAATTGAAATGGGTTATCCGGATCGGTCGATATACCGCAAACGCCTCTATCAACAAAAGGTTGTTACGCTGCCAGATTTACGCCTAACGGCGATACAAAAAAAAGCCGACCGCCTGGTTGCAACATTAACCAATGAGCTAACCGGACATTCGCATAACGTGACAACGTCACAGGTTATCTCGGAAGCTGGCACCGAACCCGTGGCGGAAGTTTTTTTCGAGTTGCAAGCAATTTCAAATAATGATGGTTTGACCGACATTAATTCTCTGGCCACCTATCAAGCACAACCGACATCTGGAGGCGAAGGGTTTGCCCTTTATCGCCTCGGTGACGCCATTACTTCACGTTCCATTCATGCCTCGCTGTTGGAGGCATATCGCATCGCTGTATGGATATAATCTGGACAGCAAAACACTACCCAACGAAGGAAAAACTATATGAAACTTAGAAAATTTATGACAACGATAGCCGGTGCCGCCATCGTGATTACCGCGAGCGCCTCCCATGCTGGCGAGGCACTTGACAGGGTCACGTCGACGAAAGTACTCAAGGTTGCGACAGACGCCAACTGGGCGCCACAGAGCTTTCTGAACGACAACAATGAAATGGACGGGTTTGACGTTGATGTCGCTAAAGAAGTCGCCAAGCGACTGGGTGCCGAAGCGGAATTTGTAACCCCGTCCTGGGATATCATCACCGCTGGAAACTGGAATGGCCGCTGGGATTTATCCGTTGGCTCCATGACACCGACTAAATCTCGGGCGGAAGTATTGGCTTTCCCTGGCGTGTATTACTACACGCCTGCATCAATCGCCGTGCACGCAGATAGCCCGTTCAAACAGATTTCTGATTTGAACGACAAAGCAGTGGGTGCGGGAACGGCTACAACATTTGAATTGTATCTTCAACATGATCTGCAGATTGACGCTGACGGTGTTCCAGCCTTTGAATATCAGTTAACTGCTGAAAACAAGTCCTACAAAGACAGTACCGCCGCTATGGATGATTTACGTCTAGGTGACGGTGTCCGTCTAAATGGTATGGTGGGCTCTTTGCCAGCGATCCTTGCAGCCATCGAAGCTAAATACCCGCTGCGTGTGTTGGGTGACCCGGTATTTTATGAGCCGCTAGCGTTGGCGATCGACAGAGGAGACGCAGAGTTTAACGATAAACTGGCCGAAATATTGGCTGCAATGAAATCAGACGGCACTCTTTCTAAGCTATCCGAGAAGTGGTACGGTATAGACTATAGCTCCTCAGGTAGTTGAGCCTCCGGCCAGTACGCCTTCGTGATTCGATAGTCTGACACCGACAACCCGGCCCGATATCTCGGGCCGGATTTTCTCAAAAGGGAGACAGAATGCTATTTGCAGATACGGTAGTCGCCGACCCAGCGGTCCACAAACCCAAAATCATAGCCATCATTTTTGCTACCAGCCTGGTCGCATTTAGCCTGATGGGGCTGAGCGACACTATTTTTGGTGAGTTCATGCGCCCGGCCATCGGCGAACCTACAGAGGCTGGCCTATTTGGCAATATGGCCATCGGCCTGGTATTGGCGATGCTGTTTACCGCCAACATCGTGTTGATTGGCTTTCTTCCTTTTCGTTTTCAGGTTCTTGTGGTCTGGATCGAGTTGTTGTTTTTGTTTTTGTCCTTCTTCTACAGTTTTGGTTTGGACTTTACGTTCATCCAATCCAAAGTTTGGTTCATGGTTTCGCAAGGGGTATTTACCACGCTCTATATCTCGGCAATCTCTATAACGCTGGCATCCATCGTGGCGGTTCTCGGCGCAGTTGCCAAGCTCTCTTCTAATGGTTTTGCCTTTGCGATCGCCAGCTTTTACACATCGTTCTTTCGTGGATTACCACTATTGATGCAAGTTTATTTAATCTACCTTGGTCTGCCGCAACTGGGCTATGTGATTGACGCGGTGCCCGCCGGCATTCTAGCTCTTACCCTATGTTACGGCGCTTACATGACCGAGATTTTCCGCGCCGGTATCCAGTCGATCAATAAAGGCCAATGGGAAGCGTCACGCTCTATGGGCTTCAAATTTGGGCTGACCATGCGTCGTATCATTCTACCGCAAGCCATGCCACTGATTATTCCTCCCACCGGTAACCAGTTCATTGCCATGCTCAAGGACAGTTCGCTGGTGTCGGTTATCGGCGTATGGGAATTAATGTTCCTGGCGCGTACCTTGGGCAACAAGGATTTCAAGCATATGGAAATGCTGATTACGGCGGCACTGATCTACTGGTGCCTATCGATGACCCTCGAAGTGATCCAGAGTCGTATTGAACGTCATTATCGCACCGTCGGCCACTAAGGGGAGATCAGTAACATGTCAGAAGTAATTATCCAAATGACCGGTGTCAATAAATGGTACGGAGCCTTCAAGGCGCTTACCAATGTTAACTTTACGGTAAATAAAGGCGACAAGATCGTGGTGTGCGGGCCCTCGGGATCCGGAAAATCAACCATGATCCGCACATTAAATTGGCTGGAAGCGCATCAGGAAGGCACTATCGTTGTCAATGGCATCGAGATGCATGAAAAGATGAAAAACATCGAAGAAGTGCGCATGGATGTAGGCATGGTATTCCAGCACTTCAATCTCTTCCCGCATATGAGCGTTGTGCAGAATCTGATGGCCGGGCCAATGTGGGTTCGTGGCGTAAACGCGGCAGACGCGCGTAAAACCGCGATGAAATTTCTTGAACGAGTACGTATTCCCGAACAAGCCGACAAATTCCCTGGTCAATTGTCAGGCGGACAGCAGCAACGGGTCGCCATTGCCCGGTCTTTGTGCATGAATCCCAAGGTGATGCTGTTTGACGAGCCAACATCTGCGTTGGATCCTGAAATGGTGTCTGAGGTGCTTGATACCATGATCGAGCTGGCCAATGATGGCATGACTATGGTGTGTGTGACTCACGAGATGGGATTCGCCAAAGCGGTGGCAGATCGTGTGGTGTTCATGGATGCTGGCGAAATTATCGAGGAAAACGATCCCTTCAATTTCTTCGACAATCCGCAACATGAGCGTACCAAGGATTTCCTCGGACAAATTTTGCAACACTAAGGTATATTTTTTGGGGTCGTAATAGACTCCCTGAAAAAAAAGACGCTAAGAGCAAAGCGAACTAAATCCGACCTATTTTCAAGAGCTTTGTAATAGGTGTGCCTTCCTATGATCAACACGATAATGGCAACTGGCAAAAAATATGGCGCCTATAACTCTTACGTCAAAAACTCTACCAACGCTCCGATGTTGTCAATGACGAACGTCACCATAATCAAATTGACAGAAACTGGCGACCTTTACCTGTCACACACACTACTGCTTCCCGCAGTGTTATTTTATCCTTGAACCCGCAGGAATCGTCGGTGGGGCTTCATTCAAATGCTCTATCGCAAAGCCCGCTCCCCGCTTATAACGAGCCATAAACTCGCGGCGTTCTTCGCCAGGCAATACGTCTTCAATGTCATCAAACACACCCCCACAACGATCACTGAGTAGGTTTAGTAGGCCGAATGGTCCAGCACCGCGGTTGCGCAGCACCAACTCCGATATTTTGCTACACAGTTGATCGTCATAGGCTGTCAACGCAACAGGTGTTACCCCGTGCTGCAACATATTGGCACCGATTACACGCGCATCAACTATGGCCTGACTGGCGCCATTTGAACCCGTTGGATACATCGCATGTGCGGCATCTCCCATCAATGCGACGGGACCGTCGACCCAAGTTGATACCGGGTCACGATCAATCATCGGGTTTTCGTAAGCGCAATCGGCGCTGCGCAACAGCGATGGCACATCGAGCCAGTCGTATTGAAAGTGTTCAAAGTGATGAATGAAGTGATCAATGTCTACCTCGCGAAACCAGCTGCCCTGCTGCCAGCCGCCTGCGTTATCGACGGTGACTTCAGCAATCCAGTTAACCAGTGCTATTCCATCTTTATCGGAATGCGAGATGGGGTACATCACCATTCGATGCTGATGACTACCTAGGCCGATGAACGACGACTGGGTACGCATGGGTTTGACTCGCGCCGTGCCTCGCCACATCACCGCCCCACCCCAATGAATCGGCGGTTGTTCAGGATGCATTTGTGCTCGCACAGTAGAATGGATCCCGTCTGCACCGATCAATAACTGACAGCGATGCTCTGCGTGTTTGCCATTGGACGATCTCAGAGAAACGGTGACGCCGTGTTCGTCCTTTCTATATTTAGAGACTCGGTGACCGAGTAGTACAGCGTCGTTCCCTAATCGCTCTACAACCTTGTTGTAAAGCATCATCAGTAACTGCCCTCGATGCACAGCATATTGTGGCCACTTATAGCCTGCCTCTAAACCGCGTGGTTCAGCGTATACTTCCTTGCCGTTTAGCCCGACCAGCGCCCACTCCTGTGCAGGTACGCCAATTGAGTCGAGATCAGATAAATCAATCCCCGCATCGAGAAGTTCACGAACTGCGTTGGGTTGAATATTGATACCCACACCCAGTGGTCGCATCTCACGCGAGGCCTCAATAACCAAACATGGCACACCGATTTGATGCAACGTGAGCGCCAAACAGAGCCCGCCTATTCCGCCACCGGCAATAATAACTTTGTCGTTAGTCAAGACTTCACCTGTTGATCTTAATGAATTATTGTAACGCCATAAAGAAAGACAGGTAGACTAACCATCACACCGCAAACAGGCTTGTCGAGGCTCCGATTACTGCATAGAATTTAAATTCGCCCAGTACAAGGTTCATCGGCTCCGGACCCGAATGCGGCCCAACCAGCCAGGCCAGTAGGATTAAGACAAATGAATTGGCTCGATAACATCCCGTTACTACTGATAATTTTTGCCTGCCTTACGCTCGGTCTGGCGCCGTTCCTTCCGGAACCACACATCTGGGAGAAACTGAAAATGTTATCTGCTGGAACTTTGAAAGAACCCAAAGATATATTTGATTTATTAATGCATGCAACTCCTTTCGTACTGTTGCTTGCTAAATTGATCCGACTTGCCGTGACGCGGTAATGGCCGTGACCCACGGGTAGCGCCCTAACAGCATTACTTCCGGGTTATCCAGCCCATAATGACACTCTAGCGTCAGACAGCGAGTTCTTGCCATCGGTGGCAGGCAACATCGTGTTGCAACCCTAACTTATCAAGTTTCGGCTCTTCCTTGCGGCAGATGTCGATTGCGTGCGGGCAACGCGTCTGGAATTTACATCCAGGTGGAGGGTTGGTTGGCGATGGAATCTCACCTTCAAGCTTTTGTGCATTTCCATGATCATCGGGATCAAGAGACGGGATTGCTGACAGCAATGCCTTGGTATAGGGGTGTCGCGGACTCGCGAACAGTTCTCGGGTCGGCGCGGTCTCAACCAAACGACCAAGATACATCACTGCTACGTGATCGCAGGTATGTGCTACCACACTCAGATCATGACTGATAAAGAGGAAGGTCAATCCCATATCCATCTGGATTGATTTCAGCAGGTTTAACACGTCCGCCTGGATCGACACATCCAGGGCTGCAACGCATTCATCAGCAACGATAAATTGTGGCTCCGAAACCAGTGCCCTCGCGATTGATATGCGCTGGCGTTGGCCGCCGGAAAAAGCGTGGGGAAAGCGCCGAAGGTGCTCAAGATTAATCCGGCATTTTGCCGCGATGGTACGAACTCGTTCGTCAGTCTCTTCTCGGCTGCTTGTAAGCCCCATCACTTCCAGCGGTTCAGCAATAATATCGCGCACGGTCATGCGCGGGCTAAGCGCAGCATAGGGGTCCTGGAAAATAAGCTGGGCACGTTTGCGATACTCTTTCAGATCCTCCCCGTTAAGCGATGGCAGGTCATAAATCACTTCACCATCCGAATAGGTTGCGGTGCCATTGGTGATTGGTGCTGCGCGCAATAGAGCGCGACCGAAGGTGGTTTTACCCGACCCCGATTCCCCAACCAGTCCGAAGAAGCTACCCTTTTGTATATCAACAGAGACTTTTTCAATTGCCCGTACCACAGGCTTTGGGCCAAATAGAGTGCCCCGCAAGGGATAGTGGACCGATAAATCCTTGGTGGAAATGAGAGTCTCGCTCATGCTTGCGCCCCCTTTTCCTCTTTCTCCGCGAGTAGACAGGCAACTTGGTGTTCACCTTCCCCCGCAGTGTAAACCGGCACACGGGTTTCGCATTCCACCCCTAAGGAAACTGGACAACGAGTATTGAAGACACAGCCGCTTGGTCGATCCAGCGGTGAAGGAATATCACCCTCAATGGCAATTAGCGGTGTATCCAGATCGTCGAGCTTTGGTAAGGCATTCATCAATCCCTGTGTATAGGGATGGCGAGGATTTCTGAGCACCTCTCGTACCGTTCCCGTCTCAATCAATTTGCCCAGGTACATGACCGCGACCTTATCTGCGGTTTGTGCAATGACACCAAGATCGTGAGTGATGAACAGGATCGCCATATGAAACTCGCTCACCAGGTCTTTCATCAGGTCAATTACCTGAGCTTGGATAGTGACATCCAGCGCGGTGGTTGGCTCATCGGCTATAAGCAGTTTTGGCTTGGTCGATAGTGCCATCGCTACCATTGCCCGTTGGCGCATGCCACCGGAAAACTCGAAAGCGTATTGGCCAAAGCGTTGCGCCGGATCTGGAATTCCCACCCGTGCCAGCATCTCGATGGAAATTTCTTTCGCTTTCGCAGAATTCATATTTGAATGGATGAGCAACTGTTCAACCATTTGACTGCCAACCGTGATCGCGGGAGCAAAGCTTGCCATTGGTTCCTGGAAGATCATTGAAATTGCACCACCGCGGATTGCCAGACGATCCTTGGGGTTGGTCATTGAGAATACATCGATAGCTTTATCGTCGATGTTCAGAGTGATGCTACTTTTAGGATCGTAGACAGCGTTATCAGGATTGAGCAACATCAAAGACTTGGCCGTAACCGACTTACCCGAGCCGCTCTCACCCACCAAACCGAGAATTTCCCCCGGTGCGATATCAAAGGATACATCTTCGACTGCTGTAATAAGGCCTTCATCGGTTCTAAAACGAAGAGTCAGGTCTTTAACTGAAATCAGTGGCTCTGTCATTTTTTGGTATCTGCATAGGGATCAGCGGCATCACGTAACCCATCGCCAACAAATACAAAAGCGAGAACCAGCGTGATAAAAAATATTACCGGGATAAAATTCCATTGATAATTAAGTAGCACATCTGCCTTAGTGACGTTCTGCAGCATTACCCCTAGTGAGTTGACTGGTTCTTTTAAACCCAGACCGATAAAACTGAGGGCGGTTTCTGACAGCACCATATACGGGAATGAAATAATCAAATCAACGATGATGTAGCTGGTAAAACTCGGTAGCAAGTGTCGCCCTATGATATGCCTTGCAGGTGCACCACATAGCTGTGCCGCCAGCACGTATTCTTGATTGCGCTCGGTTAGAAGGTGCGTACGAACGCGCCTTGCCAGGGTTGGCCAACCGATAAATCCGAGAATGATTGAAATGATGAAAAATCGCCCCTCGGAGCTTACTGTATCCGGAATAAATGCAGCAATTGCCATGAACAAAGGGATCGCTGGAATGGTACGTACCGCATCGGTGACCATTTGCAGTATGGAGTCGATCCAACCTCCATAGTATCCGGATACACCTCCAATGATTAGCGCTAAGACAAACGCTATAAGCACGCCAATGGTGCCCACCGCAAGGGATGTGTTGATCGAATGGAAGGTTCTGGAAAAAATATCTTTACCTGTAGCATCAGTGCCGAACAGGTGAATCTTGCCCTCATCAACACCAAAAACGTGCCTGTCAAAACTCATGCCGAACAGTTTATATTTGTCCCCTTTGGGGAAAAATACAACGTAGCGCCGCGCGTCTTTATTGACTGTCGTCACCCAACGAAAATTTGTTTTCATGGAGCGCTCTCTTTCGTAGCTGTATATAAATGGTCTTGCTGAAAAACCATTCTCATCCCAGAATCTAGGAATTTCCGGTGATCCATTTTGATAAGTCTTATCCCTGCCTGCAATAGTCGGATCATAGGGCGTAAGGAATCCCGCAAAGATTCCGGACAGTATCAACCAAACCAAAATTGCTGCACCTACCATGGCGGCTTTTTGCTTTTTAAAACGGGACCAGATTAACTGCCCCTGAGAGGCGGTGAAATAAGCCTCTTTGCTCTTTTGGTCTACGTTAATGTCTATGCTGGCAGTATCTGTCATGGTGGTTATTCCAGAATGCTGCGGCGAACACGCGGATCAGTGAGCGCAAGTATGATATCGGTAATAAAATTGATACCCACAATGCTAGCTGTCAGTAAGAAAATTATCGCGCCTGCTAATTGCTGATCATTGGATCGAGCCAATGCTTCAATCAATAGCGCACCTGCCTCAGTGAGAGTCAATATCAATGCAACAATAGGCAGCTCATTAAAAATTCGATTGAGATCGAATCCAAGGGAATTAACGATGGGCCCTAAGGAGTGCCGCGCCGGATAGCGCCACAGTAACTTTCTCCCGGTTACACCCCTGGCTGCGGCTGCGGTGACATAAAGCTTGCCAACTTCGTCAGACATCAGTGCACGCACGGTCTGGATGGCAAAAGCGGTGGCCGACCAACCGAGGATAAACACCGGCAACCAGGCACGGGACAGAAAATCTTTAACCCGCTCAGGAGACCATTCGGCGTTACGAAACTCTTTAGAAAACAGACCGGTAAGACTATCCCCGAAATAAACGGTTGAAAATAACATGATCATCAGTGCAAGCAAAAAATTGGGCATGGCAAGACCCAAATAACTAACAAAACGCAGGCTATTGTTCAGCAGGGCATTCTTCGATGTGGCTGCAATGATTCCAACCGGGATCGCAATCAGATAAGCCAGTATCAGCGAGGTCAGGCAAATACCGAGGCTGATCCAGAACTTCTCGCCCAGGAGTTGGGCGATATTGACACGCAGAATGCAACTATTGCCAAACTCTCCCTGGAAGGCGTTGACAATCCAGCCACCCCACCGAACAAGATAAGGTTTATCCAGTCCTAAGCGAACCCGTTCCGCATCAATGTCAGCAACCGATATTTGGCTGCCCTGGGTGTTTTTAAACGCAAGGTATCGTTCGGCGCAGTCGCCGGGTACAAGCTCCATTAGGCTGAAAACGATAAAAGAAACGATGACCAGAGTGATCACCGCTAATGCGGCGCGCGTGGCAGCGAAGCGAGCAAATTGATACATTGGTGCTCCTATGCCTCCTTAGGTAATAAGGTTATTAACACGTATTTAGGATTGTTAATTTTGAAGTTTTTCAACTCAAAGAAATTTGATTTAGTGGCAGCGGGCACAAGGGCCCGCTGCCGTTTACATCTATAACAACTCGAACCTATTCGTCAAGCCACCACTGCGTAGGTCGATACGGATAAGAACGATAATACTCAAACGAGTGCGTTGTATACTCGACAACATTTTGCACCACGTTGCGATGGTAAATCGGTGCCGGTACCTGAACCGTACCGATAAACAGCAGATTGCTTACCAGATTTTCCACCAAGCGTGCACCCAGTTTGTTCGATTCTGGTGTGCCCACAAGTGCTGACTGAAACCCGGTGATGTCTTCCATCATTTGTTTCGCGTAATCCGGCGGTTCTACTCCGCTGGCGCCATCTGAATCGACCCATTCTGCCCACAGCATATTGGTACGCACGGTGAAATAATCGTGATACGGCGGTACCCAAATTTGGTTGGTACCTAACACAATGGCAAGAGGTTGGCCGTTGCGCCACATGGTCACATCAAGCTTGTTGGACGATTGCGCAGAACGGTACTCATCCGGGGTAACTTCTTTAACCGTAGTCTGAACACCCACCGCACCCCACTGCTGACCAATGAGCTCCACCAATGCAGCGGGAGCACCCTGCACCGAGAACTGTAGGTTGATTACCAGCTTATCACCGTTGAGCAATTCGCGGAATCCGTCTCCATCGACGTCTTTCAGGCCCATCTCATCCAGTAACTGGTTGGCAAGGGCCGGATCATATTGGGCAAAATGTTGCTTCCACTTGTCTTCAACGAAGGGAGGCGAATCTGTAAAACCAACATACTGCTTGGCTTCACCCATTCCGAAGAAGGCAGTCTCGTTCATTTCTTCGCGATTCATCGCGACCGACATCGCCTGACGAAAACGCAGGTCAGAGAAGACTTTTCGTTTTTCCAGGTTCTCATGTGTCATGTTTATGCCGAAACTTGCGATCGTGACTTCGGGGCGCAATTGCATGGTGTAGCCACCTTTCTCCTGATTTTCCAGTAGCAGCGGCGCGGTGGACAACTGCAGCGACTGTGCCTTGAAATCCACTTCGGCGTTAACCAGCTTAAGCAGACGTACTTCGTCTTCGTTGACGAATATTTCGTCCTGCTCGCTGACATACGGCAGTTGATTACCTGCGGTATCGACCTGGAAAAAGTAAGGATTAGCCACCAGGTGACGGCCTTCGGTACTTTCTGCAACCAGGATGTGAGATTCCAGAGTCGGCACTGTATCTGCAGGCAGATTGGCAACCTTATCCGGGCTTCTCAGCATCGGTGTTGGAGTGTCTGTCCAGTCCGAGTTGCCGTAGTAGTTCGACAATACTTCGAGACCATTTTCAAAGCCAGCAGCCTTCGCCATCGCATCCGCTTCTGGGTTCAGCTCTGGATCCCACTTGCCAAGGAAGTGTTTGGGCTGGAATCCCTGAGCATAAGAATTGGCAAAATGCGCTAGTAGACCCGGCTTCGGCTTCGGCATATTGAAACGTATTGTTTGGGGATCGAGCACGTCCAAGGTCATGGGTTCGCCACCCACAAGCACGTAATCTTTCGGCTTTTCGTACACTTTCGGGTTCATCGAAAGATTGTCGTACCAGTACTTGATATCTTCAGCACCAAACGGCGCGCCATCGGACCACTTGTGGCCTTTACGCAGGAAGAAAGTCAGTTGAGTGAAATCGTCGTTCCACTCCCAGCCTTTGGCGACGTTGGGTACGATGGTTTGTAAATCGTCGGAAAAACGTACTAGGTTGACATGGCGTACCGCTAGAAAGTCAGAGGTGCCCGCTTCGGTTGCGTTGGACATCATATCGAATACGCCACCATATTTACCAATGGATGCATAGGGCGCAACCACCAGAGGCTCTTCTGGAATACGTTCTGCCACAGGGGGTAGATCTGGATTGCCGCGGATTCGGCCGTTCATCTCAGCAATCGTTGGGTTTTCAGCGAACGTCATTGTGCAGTTAGCTAGGGATTGAAATTCCGCCAGGTCGTACTGCTGTGGATATGCCCCCGGGTCTACGCCCATAGGATCATCTACCGTTACCGCAGGACAGTCTGCTGCCTGCACGGTTCCGGCCAGCAGACTAAGCACTGCTGTAAATAAAATTCTATGTTTCACTATACCTTCTCCTCAATTATGGTAAACACGCTCGATCCACCCCTATATAGGCATCTTATTGTTTTCGCAGCGATCGCAGATCACATTACCGTAGTGACATCGGCTGCGTCTATATCGCGCTAGTCTTTTACAATACCCCCTAATCGATGTGTCTGTCCAATAGCAACCTTGCCCAGGAACGCCATTAAGGTGCTGTAGCCCAAATGTTGGGCCAAATTCTCTGGGGCAGAAAAATCTTCCACTGGTTAATTTATGGCTCACACAAGCGATATCTCACCACGCACATAACCCCAAAAGAGTGATCTAATCGCTGCTTGATATATTCCTCGTTAGCGCAGCGAAATGTCTAGATCTATAGCAAATCAAGTCGAAAAATCGACAAATTACGACTCCTAATCACAGTCATTACCTGCCCTCCAACGCATGAACCAAGCCTGATTTTGAGCGAGTTCTGCCGATTCTGAGGCATTCGTCATTTCGGGATCAGTGAAATTGCTTCGTACCATCGCCTACATCGACGGCTTCAACCTCTGCTACGGTTGCCTAAAGCGTGAGCCTCACTGTCGTTGGCTCGACGTCGAGAAATTCGTAAACAAGCTAATTAAGGAAGCTACCAACGAGCCATATACGCTCACTAGCATCAAATACTTCACAGCCCCTGTCCATGCTCGGCACACAGGTAACAAATGGCGTTACGGCGCTTCATCAGTAATCGGTTCATCAGATTTAATTTTCCGGTGATCTCTTCTCGATGCACACTGACATCAACAGGTGCAGTGATGCCGATTCTGACCTGCTTTCCTTGGAAGCTAAGGGTGGTGACGTCGTCGTCAACCTTTGCAATGTCGTCTGCAGCTTGTTGTCGGAGTAATTCTGCTTCTCGGTGTGCCGCCTCAATTTCTTTCTGATGTGCTTCGAGTGCGATCTTCCATTTTTCAGCGTGCTGTTTTTGCAATGCAATCTCTTTTAGTTTTTCCAGCTCTGCTTTCTCAACGGCAGCCTGAATTCGGGTCTCAGCAGCTTCTTATGGCCCTCAAATCTAGTATGCACAGCTTTTCGGCCAATCCACGTTTTTTGTATGACAGCATCTTCGTCACATAATTTACCCACCACGGTCAAAATATGCTGTTCCATTAAGTCGCTAAGCTATCGCTGGGAAGACACATTAGCCATTGTGCTACACGACTTTGATCGCGTCTGCATGCTTTCATGACGTAAACAATCAGTGCGGATTCAACTTACCTAATTACAAGTCTGTGAAGGTCTCGTGGATTATCAGGCTTTGCCGCCTGAGCGATAAGCGACTAATTTTTGTTCTTCCATACCTGCTGATATTTACGCCGCTGAAACAAAGATGGAACCTGGAGTCATTTTGACTTCAAGCGTTAAAAATTCAAGCCCAAAAAACGTATCAGCCGATTGATAGCGAACAGTGGCGATCGCATCAAACACTGGAGATAACAACAGAATGACCGTATCAACCTTAACCGCAGAGTTCATCTGTATACAGCAACCCGCTGTCGACCAATCACAGACGCTGGCGTTATAGCCGGAATTGCGCGGCCACTTATCCCAAACTCTGATCAATTGCTCGAGCTCCGAGCGATTGATCTTACGTAATTCATTGTGCTTTTTTAGCCAATGACTATCTACATTTTTTAATGGCGCGTCACAATGGGTACACCGATAAGCTGTTGGGTATTCCTGTAGCGCAAACGGTTTTTGAGATACCGAGTTGTGACAAAACGGGCACGATAGGCATGATTGAGATAACCGCGTATCTGCTGCTAATTCAGAGCCGCAGGTTTCTGCCTGCCTGGCAGCATCGACAGCCCTTTCCCACTGTTTTGAGTCGTGGTGGGGTCTACCACCGATGTCGGTTTGCGCATGCATCTGGTCTGAATTCGGGTTTGCTGCAGCACTCGCTTTACGACGTTGCAAATCATAGTCTGCGCGCAGTATTGGATCTAACAATACGTTGCGCGCTTCATTGATCAAACCGGCGTTCCATTCTTCACCGCCCAGATCCGGATGGGCGCGCAGTTTTTGCATTATTGTACGATAACTCGCCTTTATCACTGCTGGGGGAGCATCGAACTGCACATGCAGAATTCGGTAGTAATTCCTTTTGTTATGCATCAACCTATAACGACCATTAGCCCTACAAATTGAGCCAAAGTAACCGTCTTGTGTCGTTAAACTGCAGTTCAGAATAGGCGCTTAACCAATATATAACCTGCCCATCAATTTCTCGTTTGGGTCACGCTGTCAGAGCGTTGGTTGGATGCTTGGGTGATTCGTTGGCTGGTGGACGCCAAGGCAGCTTCTAGCGCAATATGCAAGCCTTGTAAATTTGAGGCTTAGCGAGTGCGCCCTCATACTGCAACAAAACCAGCCTTGCAACGACCATGAACTCATTTCGTTGTTAATAAATAATTTCCTTTTGTTCGCCTCCTTGCTAGAGCCTTTCGTATACTAAAGATTGCGTGTTGCATCGACCGATTAAACTCACAGCCACTTGCAGTCACCGAACACGATCCCACAACAGACCGGAGTAAACAGATGATCAAAGTACTTATTGCGGGCCTTGGCAATATGGGCATGAGCCATGCGTTTGCTCATCATCGTCGGCCCGATACACAGATTGTCGGGCTGGTGAACCGTTCTGCTGTCAAGCTACCCGACGAGCTAAGCGGCTACCCTTTATTTGAACATTTTGAAGACGCCCTGCACTGCAATCCCGACCTGGTTATCATCGCTACCTACACAGATAGTCATGCCGATTATGCGTGCAGTTCGATGGAAGCTGGCGCTCATGTATTTGTCGAAAAGCCGCTGGCGACGAATGTTATCGATGCAAAGCGTGTTGTTGAAACAGCAAAGCGACTCAATAAGAAACTGCTTGTTGGCTACATATTGCGATATCACCCGTCATGGACAACATTGATTAGTGAAGCGCGGAGCCTCGGTGGCCCGTACGTATTCAGGCTCAACCTCAATCAACAATCAAGCGGCGCTGAGTGGGATACGCACAAGGCATTAATGCAAACGACATCACCGATAGTTGACTGTGGTGTTCACTATGTGGATGTCATGTGCCAGATAACCGATGCCAAGCCAGTCCGCGTTCATGGCATGGGAGTACGTCTATCAGATGAAATACCCGATGATATGTACAACTACGGGCAGTTCCAAGTCGTTTTTGATGATGGCTCAGTCGGCTGGTACGAAGCTGGATGGGGCCCGATGATGTCAGAGACTGCCTTCTTCGTTAAAGACATTGTTTCACCTAACGGCTCAGTATCCATAACCGAAGGTAACAAAGGCGCATCGTCTGATATCGATGGGCACACCAAGGTAGGCAGCATTTTGGTCCACACGGCCATCGGTGACAGAAACGTCGATATGCCGTCTGAGCCCAGCCATCAAGCGCTGTGTGATGCAGAGCAGGCGTTCGTAATAGAGGCTATCAACAACGATGTTGATCTATCACGCCATATGCAAGACGCCATACTGTCGCTACAGATTTGCCTTGCTGCAGATCAAAGTATTCGTAGCGGCCTCGTGGTTAAACTAGATTGAGCATCGAATTTGCCTCGACGTTTTAGAAATAAGGAAATAATGGGTTTAGCCGTGACTTGCCATTGTGTTCAATGATACCTAGCCCACTCTGGTTCGTTTTCAAATACGAAATCGTAGTAAGCCCTACCCTTAAGCTCAGTGGCAGCATCTTCATCAACGATGACTTTGCAATTGGGATGCAATTGAAGCGCCGATGCACTGACCATGGAGGTAATTGGCCCTTCAACGGCTTGTGCCACAATAGCGGCTTTGGCCTGGCCTGTTGCAAGCAGAATAAGCTCTCGAGCATCAAGAATAGTACCGACACCCATCGTTAGTGCTCGCTTGGGTACCTTATCAATAACACCATCGAACATCTCAGCGTTTTGCATTCGCGTGGCTGGTGTGAGCGACTTGTCTCGTGTCCGCGACATGATCGACGATAGAGGTTCGTTGAATCCGATATGCCCTGCCTCACCAATACCCAACAGCTGTACATCGATACCGCCAGAGTGTTCGATTTTTTTCTCATACCGCTGTGCCGCCTCTTTCAAATCGAGGGCATTAGCGTCGGGCACATGGGTGTTGGCTACGTCAATATCGATTTTGGAAAAAAAATGCGTTTGCATATAGTGCCGATAAGAGTGGACATCATTCGCTGGTATTCCAATGTACTCATCCAGGTTAAAGCTTGTGCAAGCCTTGAACGATACGCCACTCGCCGCTAATTGCTCGTAGACTCGCTCCATCGTACGCCCAGTCGCAAGACCAAGCACACTATTGCCTTTGGCGCGGATGCGTGCCTCTAGCAATCGAGCAACCAGATCGACGGCAGCCGTTGCACTGGGGCGCGTAATTACTTCCACGCCCGAGCACGCTTTCGGCATAACACAAACATCACGAGGCAATCCGTATGTTGTTCATATCAAACACGTGACAATGATCAGGCCTGATACCCAGGCGACAGGTATCACCCGGTTTGAAACTCAGTTCACCGTCGAGTTTGGCCACCAGAGTTTGCTGATCGGGCAAGGTAAGATGAACGAAAGATTCACCCCCGAGGTGTTCGAAGACACTGACGGTGCCTTCGATCGCTCCGTTCTCTTCAAGCATCAAATGCTCGGGACGCAAACCCAGTTTCACGCGTCCGTCGCCGATATGAGAGGTACATATTTCAGACTGGCTCAGGTGAATACGTGAACCTTTTGCATCAGCCTGTAAAAAATTCATTGCCGGTGAGCCAATGAAACCTGCGACAAAGGTATTGACAGGATTTCTGTACAGTTCCAGCGGCGTACCAACTTGCTCGACAAGACCATCACGAAACACGACGATTCGATCCGCCAAGGTCATCGCTTCAACCTGATCGTGTGTAACGTATACCATCGTGTTGCCTAGACGTTGGTGAAGTTTGAGTATCTCCACTCGCATGTGCACACGAAGGGCAGCATCCAGATTCGACAAGGGTTCATCGAAAAGGAACACATCGGGTTCACGAACAATGGCTCGGCCAATCGCAACACGTTGGCGCTGGCCACCGGAGAGCTCACGAGGTTTGCGTTCCATCATTTCCGACAGGCCCAAAATCTCCGACGCAGCGTTTACACGCTGATCAATCTCGGCTTGAGCTACACCTGCATGTTTTAGTGCAAATCCCAGGTTGCCACGTACATCCTTGTGCGGGTATAAGGCATAGGATTGAAACACCATTGCGATTCCACGATCGGCCGGTGGCAAATGGTCCACGCGTCGTCCGCCGATGGATATCCGCCCTTGAGAAACGGTCTCGAGTCCTGCGATCATGCGTAGCATGGTGGATTTCCCGCAACCGCTGGGACCAACAAAGACGATCAATTCACCATCATTGACGTCAAGACTCATGTCCCGAATGACGTTGACGTCACCAAACGATTTTTGAATACCCTTAAGCTCTAGCGTTGCCATGCCTACCCCTTGACCGCACCGGCTGTGATGCCGCGGATGAGTTGTTTTGAGAAAATGACGTACATGACCAACACCGGCAGGATGGCTACCGATAAGGCTGCCAACACGGCACCCCAGTTAACTGTGTACTGTCCGATGAACTGCTGTACCCCTAACGTGACAGTGCGTGTTTCCTCACCGGGCGATAGAATTAATGGGAACCACAGATCGTTCCAGATGGGGATCATCGAGAAGACTGCCACGGTTGCGATTACGGGCCGCACTAAGGGCACGACTACCTCAAAAAAGATTCGGTATTCGGACAGACCATCGATTCGCGCGCTGTCCTTAATCTCGCGTGATACCGAACGCAAGAATTCGGTAAATATGAATATTGCGATGGGTAAACCCTGGGCGGTGTAAACCAGTATCAATGCGGTGAGTGTGTTTGCAAGGCCCAGATCAACGATCAGCTCAAGCAGCGCCACCGTGCCAAGACGAATGGGCACCATAATGCCGAGAATCAGATAAACGCCAATGAACGAATCACCGGGAAATTCATATTCCGACAGTGCATGAGCGGCCATGGCCCCGAACAGCAAAATTAGCATCAGCGACACACAAGTGACCACCATACTATTGCCAAAGTACAGTGGGAAATCGCTATTGGTCAGCACACTGGCATAACCATCACTCGAAAACGTCTTGCCTAGTGGCAACGCTGTAGGCTCATTGAAGATTCCTTTTCTAGTTTTAAAACTGTTAATTACGATTAGGATCAACGGAAACAAAGCCAACAACGAGTAGGCTATCAAAATGGCGTGGATGCCCGCGCTCGTTATACGTTCACGCATAATCATTAGCTGTCGTACCTCTGTAAGCGCCGCTGAACCCCGAACAAATAGAGCCCGACGCCAATTAGAATGATAAAAAACAAGGCAGATGCCACGGTTGCGCCCATATACACATCGCCAAGCTGCGCCTGAAATCCGAAAAACGTTCGGAACAGGAAGGTACCCATGACATCAGTTGAATAATCAGGCCCTGCCAGGCCACCTTGAATCGAATAGATCAAATCAAAGCTGGCAGTGAAGTTGCCGATGTAAGTTAAAATACCGACTAAGCCAAGTGTGGGCAGAATCAACGGAAATTTAATTTTCCAGAAAATCCACCAACCATTTAAACCATCGATACGTGCAGCCTCGATCGTCTCCTCTGGCACATTCAACAGTGCGGCATAAAACAGCATCAACGGAATGCCGACGTACTGCCAGATTGAGATTAGCGTCACCGTGATTAGTGCTGAGCTCTCAAGGCCCAACCAAGGCTGAAAAAAACTACCCATACCGACCCAGTTCATGAATGCCGGCGTGATGCCCCAAAGCGGTGAAAGAATCAACTGCCAGATAAAGCCGACTACAACCACCGACAATAAGGTAGGCAGAAAAAATATTGTGCGATAGGTAGCAGCCCCTTTTAGAGTCGGGATACTCAGTAGTGCTGCTAGTGCGAGTGCAATCGGGTTTTGAATCAGCATGTGCATGGCAAAGAGCAGCACATTATTTTTGAAAGCGTTCCAGAACTGTTCAGCCCAGTACGGTTCGCCAACGAGGCGGGCATAATTGGCAATGCCCACAAACATGCCACCGCCATCACCTGCTTGATAAAGCGACAGTCGTAGTGATTCTATGATTGGATAAATCGCGAAAGTGGTATAGATCAGCGTTGCTGGCACGATGAATACTAATATGTACCACCGCACGGGAGTTCGATGTTCGTGTGATGAGGGTGAAACGCTGTCGACGTCTTTGCTGGCCACGTGTACAGATCCTCTCGTTGTGTATCAGTAAGGCCGGCCCGATAGCATGGATTGCTATCGAGCCAGAACCGTAGTGGTGCGCAAATTAAGGTTTGTACCAGCCATCAAGATTGGCTTGTGCTTCCTTGGCAGCATCCTCGGGTGTTTGCGTGCCGTTGATAACGTTGGCAGTCAAAGTCCACAGTTGATTACCCAGCGCCGGCTCTCCGCGCGACAAAATCTGATGCGCAACACGGATCGTAGACTCACACACACCGCGCAAAGCAACAAATTCCTGAGCCAGCGCGTTCTCAACTTTGATCTCATGATTTGCTAACGAGAAGAAACCCGGTGCGGCGTTGGTGAGAAGCCCGGCGAATTCAGCGCTGGTGGTCCATGCAAGAAAGGCCATGACCGCTTCTTTGTTTTCGGTCGCAGCGTTCATACCGATACCGATGTCGGTGTGGTCACTGATGTAGCAAGTACTATCGGCATCTTTTTTAGGCGGAGCGAAAACACCCATTTCGAAATCTGCGTTTTCTTGAAACCCAGTGATCTCCCAAGAGCCTGTTGGGTAGATGGCCGCTCGACCGAGCGTGAACAAGTTTTGACTATCTGTGTAGCCTTAAGCCTGGAAACCATTACCAAGATAAGGCGTCCACTTAGCCATCTGACGAAATCCTTCAACAAAAGCATCGTCTGTGAATTTAGCTTCGCCACTTAGCAGCCCAAGACGGCCCTTCTCGCCACCCCAGTACGCCGGACCCACGTTGGTGTAGCCCATTGTCGCTGCTTCCCATTGGTCTTTGGTTCCCATGGCCATCGGAATATAGCTGCCGTCTGCTTTTATTTTATCAAGCGTTGCATAGAAATCGGCTTCAGTGCTTGGCACCTTTAGTTTAAGCTCGGCAAAGGCATCTTTGTTGTACATAAAGGCATGTATGACCGAAGCCATTGGCACACAGAATGTCGCGTCACCTTCATCGGTAGACCATGCGCCCTTCGCCACATCAGAGAAATTCGCCAACCCTTCCAGGGATTTAATATCAGCTAGACTGCCAGCATCGTACATCGCCAAGGCGTTATCGAATGGGCGGCAGGTAATGATATCGCCTGCCGTGCCACCGGAGAGCCGGGCATTGAGTGCAGCGTTATATTCTGTGGCAGTTGTTGGTTTGAACTGGACGTCAATATCCGGATTTTGTGCCTCGAATACCGGCAGGATGAGCTCATCCCACAGAGCCTGATCCTCAGCACGCCAGCTCTCGATGGAAATTACCGTTTTGTCGGCCGCCGCTGTACCGCTCAAACAAACGGCCAAGGCCAGCAGGCCGGTTCTAATGATGGGTTTCACAGTAGTCACTCCTCGTTTATGAAATATTATTGGTATGAAACATTATTGCAATCAGTTTGTATCGGCTCGTTAAAATAGATACAATACCAATCTAATACAAATAAAAGACAAATGCAATACAACTTGTGAGCAATAAAAATCTTACAGTAGTGGTGGACGGTGGTGGCAGCGGTTGCCGGCTGGGTGCCTTTGATAACCACGGCGCTCTGGTTGCTACCGCCGCCGATGGACCTGCAAGCCTTACCTTAGGAGAGGAGCAGGCCTGGCTACACATTAGCAGAGGTTTGAGCCATTTGGCTGAGCAGCTGGGGGAGCCTAGCAATTGGTTGCCAATGGCATTGTGTCTTGGGCTTGCAGGCTCATTACAAAGTGCCCGACGAACTCATTTTTTAAGGTTAGTACCACCGGGGATCAATCCAATTTTGGTTACCGACGGTTATGCGCAATTGCTTGGTGCGACCGGAGGAGAGCCGGGTGCGTGTCTTGCCGTAGGAACAGGCAGTGTGTTGCATTGGCTAGATAAGAGTGGGGAAACCGATATGGCTGGCGGCTGGGGTTTTCCGGTGGGTGATGAAGGCTCCGGTGCCTGGCTTGGTTTTCAGCTCGTTAACCGCTATCTGTGGCATCGTGACACGCGTCGTACTGGCTCTATGGCGCCAGTTGTATTCCAGGCACTGGAGGATCGGATTGGTACAGATGTATCGGACGTGCAGGCTTGGTCAAGCAATACGCGCTCTACAGAACTGGCAAGCTTGGTTCCAATCATCACATCGGCAGCTGAGCAAGGCGATAATTTAGCCAACAAGCTATTGGATCGAGGTGCCAAACAGTGTGAGCGCCTGCTGCGTGTGGCACCAGATGAGTTGCCTGTCTATTTTGTCGGGGGGTTGGCCAAGTTCTATCATTCTCACTTGAGCTCGTCGACACAACAACGACTACACGTCGCTCGTGGGGATGCCTTCAGCGGTCTCTATTCGCTGTCTCAAACACATCAGCGGAATGCAACATGAGCGGACCGTTGTATCTTCAGATCGCAGAAAATATGCGTAGCAGCGTAGCCAACGGCCTTTTTCTACCCGGCCAGGCACTACCTCCAGAACGCGAACTCATGGAGCAATTTTCGGTATCCAGAGTCACCGTTCGGCGTGCTCTAAAGGAGCTGGTCAATGAGTCGATCCTTGAGTCACGGCAAGGTTCGGGCTACATCGTACAATCGCTTTCGCACCTGAACCAGCCACTGAACCGTGTCACCAGCTTCTCTGAAGACTGTGTATCACGTGGGCTCAAACCCGGTTCGGTGCTGATCGGTCGCAAGCTCGGCAAGAGCAGCGCCGAAGAGAGCGCCCACTTCGATGTACCGCAAGGCTCAAAGGTGCTACGAGTAAAGCGTATTCGCACTGGCAATGGTGAACCGCTACTGGTAGAGCACGCGACATTGCTGGCAACGAAAGCACCTGATTGGCCATGGCCTGAAGGTAGCCTATACCTTGCCATGCAAGGCCAAGGTCTCATTCCTGTTCGAGTGCAACAACAATACGTTCCGGCACTGGCTGATAAAACACTCGCCAAACGATTGGATGTGCCCAAGGGTTCGCCCTTGATGTTGGTCATACGCGCTGGCTACTCGGCAGACGATGCACCGGTGGAGTATTCGCATTGCTGGTTTCGTCCTGATCGCTGGACCTTCGCAAATGAAATACGACGATGAGTGAACTATTGACAGAGACAGCTGGCCATTGGTGGACGCCTGAGGGATTCGTTGAAGGTATCTGCCAACATGATTCGAAAGTCAGATCCGTCGAACAAACAACCGCGCCGAAACCAGCCCGCTTGTTTTTACCTGCACCGGTGGACTTGCACGTACACGGTGGTGGTGGTCATGATTGCATGGGCGGTGATGCGGCAATACGGGGGATGCTGCATACCCATGCAAAGCATGGAACCGGTGCGCTATTGGCAACATCGGTAACCGCACCATTGGACGACATCACAGGCTTTGTGAATAGCGTATCGCGTGTGATGAATGAATCCGACCCGCAATCGGCAGTGCTGTTAGGCGCCCATCTGGAAGGGCCGTTCATCAGCCCGGGCAAGCTCGGCGCTCAGCCTCCCTTTGCCGCCAGATTGAACTTAGATCAACTCGAATCTTGGCTCGATTCAGGTGTGGTCCGCGTCATCACCTATGCGCCTGAACTTGATCCACATGGCGATCTGATCGCGCTGTGTCAGCGCTATGATGTACGCGCACAGTTAGGTCATACGGTCTGCTCGTGGCATCAGGCCAAGTGTGCCTTGGATGCAGGTTGTGGTGTAACGCATCTCTACAACGCGATGAGCAGCATGTCACACCGCGACGGTGGCGCCGCCACAGCAGCGATGGCTTATGCACACTATGCGGAAATTATCACTGACGGATTGCACGTTGAACAAGCTGCATTCGATGCTGCTCGACGCTCTATTCCTGGCCTGTATTGCGTTACCGATGCGACCGCCGCTACTGGCATGCCAGATGGTGACTATTATTTAGGATCGTTGAAAGTAAAAAAGTCTGGTGAGAAGGTGTTACTACCAGATGGAACGCTCGCGGGTAGTTGCTTAACCCAACGGCGTTCGATCTCGCTACTGCGCAGTTGGGGACTTGACTGGCACACGATTGCAATGATGACTAGCGCAACACCAGCGCAGTGGCTTGCTGATGATAGCCTGGGTCGAATTGGGGTGGGTGCTCATGCGCATTGGCTCGAGATTCAAAACGATGAGCTTGTGGCGCTGTGGTTATGTGGCCAGCGATTAGCCTGGCGACAAGCGTAGTCCATAAAGCATCCCGAATGCGGCCAATCGATATCTGATCGCTAACGCAGGTATACCAATAGTTCTTGAACACCTTCGCGCACATAAGGCTGAGCCAGTGCATAAATGGCCATTCAAAAGGTCAGTAAGAGAAAGGCATAGAAAAAAGATCTAATCATCGTTCCGCTCAGCAATATCGAACTAATCGCAGCAAATGGGTTTTGTATTTTATTTCTATAATACTCGCGGGTTTGCAGGGCGATACAAAAATTGACTCCGGGTGGTAATCACCGCGTATAGTGATAATATTTTATCCCAATACAAAAATTGAAAAAAAGGAGGAATACCATGAAATTCCATCGATCAGTATCTCTACTCACCACTCTGCTTATTGCTGTACCAATGCTGGGTATGGCTGAGACGAGAGTCACTTACAAGTCCGCTAAAACAAGCTCGTCTTATTACCAGATGGCGGTACAGATAGCCGAAGCCATGAAGGCAGGCTCTAACGGCGACGTAATTGTCACTGTCGAGGAAAGTCAGGGTTCTGTTCAGAATGTTATGGAAGCTGCAGTACGGGAAGGCAATTATGTTTTTACAACACCGCCTGCACTCATTGGTCTTGCACGCGATGGCAAAGCCATGTTCAAAGACAAGAGCAATCCTAAATTTGATTCGATTCGCGCATTGTTTCCAATCCCGTCCTTGACCATGCATTTCGTTGTTGCGCAATCAAGTGGTATCAAAAATTTTGCTGACCTGGAAGGTAAAACTATTCTACTGGGTAAAGGCAGCTTTGGTGCAAAGGAAGGCGCTAAATACCTAAAACTATTCGGGCTCGAAGGCAAGGTAGAAATTGCGGAGGTGGAATTGTCCAACGCTGTATCCGCATTGAAAAATGGCCAGATAGATGCCTTTGTTACTGCTGGCTCCTACCCTGCCCCGAACGTTATTGAAGCTGCCGCTGGCACTGGGGTGAGCGTGCTTTCGTTATCAGATGATCAAGTTGCGCAAACCAAGCGTACCCGCTTGGTCATACCAGCTGGCACATACACGGATCAATCAACGGATGTTGTGACCACCTCACTGCCTGTTGTTGCCTACAGCAATTCTCAGATGAGCGACGATGATGCCTATCTAATGACAAAAACCTACTGGGAGCAACGAGACGCTATGGCCGGTAATGCAGCCTGGTGGGGTGCAGTATCTGGCGACATGTTGGTCAATATCACAACAGAGATTCACCCTGGAGCCATTCGCTACTATGAAGAAGTTGGCATGTCACTACAAGACCACCATCGATAGTCCATACTAGTTGGCTATTATTTAGCAAGGCAAAACCGTGATCGAATCTGATCAATCACGGTCTTTGCCGTATCCCACCGAAGGTTTAATTTGCACCGATGCATACTGATTACTCCGGTCGATTCCAAAGCGTCTGGGTAGTATTCGGAGCACTGTCGATTCTATTTCATATTGGCCTGATATTTAGCGGGCTTATACCTAACTTGATCAGCCGTCCGCTTCATTTAGCGCTCGCGCTGCCCTGGGTGTTCCTCTTCTCCGCCCAAACACCTTGGCAGCGTAATAGCGGAACAGTATTTTGTTTTATTGGTATCAGTATCTGCATTTGGATTGCTGTAAATCAATCCACATTGGGTGATCAATATGGCTACCTAGCTGGCCACTCACAAATAACAATGGCAATAGTTCTTCTGTTTATTATCCTGGAGCTTGCACGAAGAGCGATCAGCTGGCCATTACCGCTCGTCTCGCTCATCTCTCTAGTTTATGGCCTTTACGGCTCGTATCTACCTGGGGAGTTTGGTTTTTCACGTATTCCACTCAACAGTTTTCTGGGCACCTTGACCATCGCAGAAGGTGGCGTATGGGGGCAACTTACTGGAATATCGGTGAGCATTGTGGCTGTGTTTGTGATTTTTGGTGCAGTATTAAATGCCGGTGAAGCGGGTCAAGGTTTTATGAATTTGGCAGCATTTGCAGGTGGTCGTTTACGCGGAGGGGCGGCTAAAGTATCCGTCATTTCAAGCGCCTTGTTTGGTTCAATCTCCGGTTCTGCATCAGCTAATGTCGCCTCAACCGGTGCTATCACTCTACCGGCCATGACGCGCTTGGGTTATCCGAAAGCGCTTGCGGCCGCAACCGAAGCTGTCGCATCAAGTGGTGGGCAGATAATGCCACCACTTATGGGCGCTGGTGCCTTTGTGATGGTCGAGCTCACAGGCATCCCCTACACCGGGATAATTACAGCAGCATTTTTACCGGCGCTTTTGTATTTCATTGCTGTGTGGATCGGAATAGATGCATTCAGCAGACGCTTCGACCTCCAACCGTTAACAGCAGACATGCTTCCCTCTTTAAGAACGGTTTGCATAACGGTGCTGTTTTTCCTGATGCCATTTAGTGTGCTGCTGTTTGCCATGTTCGTTAAAAATTTCACACCTCAATACGCTGCCTGTATAGCGTCGTTTGCAGGCGTGCTGTTATTACTGATCAATGATCGGGCTGAACTGTCGATAAAAAGAACCTTGGATCGAGTTAGCGCATTGTGTTTGGGTGCTGGTAAACAGATCGCTGTTATTGCATCCATTATCGTTTGCGCCTCAATCATCATCGGTGTATTGGGAATCACGGGGCTAGGGGTAAAGATCACATCAATGATCTTATCCGGTTCTGGCGGCCTGCTTTGGCCTGCCCTTGGACTTACCGCTCTTGCTTGCCTGATTCTCGGAATGGAGGTACCGACTACCGCTGCTTATGTTATCTGCGTATCCGTTGCAGGCCCCGCTCTGACAAACATAGGATTACAGCCCCTACAGGCTCATTTGTTTATTTTTTGGTTCGCTTTATTATCGACTATCACTCCGCCTGTCTGTGGTGCAGTTTTTATCGCTGCTGGAATTGTGAGGGAAAACTGGATAAAAGTTGCTGGCTACGCCATGTTACTAGGGGTTGGTCTGTATCTGATTCCGTTGTCCATGATTGCATCACCTGCTTTGATAAGCCCAATCGAAACTCCCATTGCTGCAGGTCTTGCTTTTGTGAAAACATTGATTGCGCTAGCCCTAATCTCATTTGGCAGTATCGCACCGGGCTCGATTTTCATACGTGCTTCATTGATCGCTGTCGGTTTGTTTATAATGTTTTCTAGTTTGATTGTGTAGAGATTGTCGTAGCACCCATCAGCCCCTACGGGCGCTTTTTTAGTTCACTTTCAACTACCGAATAGCTTCCAACCCTCCCCATGCCTCAGCAATGGTGCTTATCTCTTGGTCATGCACTCATTGGTATTGGTGTTGGTGTTATCTGGTTAGATAACACCCGATATAGCCCGGCGTTAGATGCGGGTAGCTCAGTATCTAAGTAACCACGCGATACCCAAACACTTAGTCGATTTTTGGGTAGGACTAGCATGTTAACTCTAATGTGCATCAGCCAAACGCCGTTATCTAAGTGCTACACCCGCCCTTAAAAAAGGGATAACGCCGACCATAAAACTGGAAGACAGGAAAACAGCATGAACAAAATCAAAGGTTTTACTCTAATTGAAATTATAGGAGTGATGGCAGTAATCGCGATTCTCGCCTCTATGGCTACTCCTCGAATATTCGATGCAATTGAAGACTCAAAAGTTACTGCAGTTATACAACAAGCGAATACCGTTAAGACAACCGTGGCTGATTTCTATGCTGACACCGGCATTTGGCCAAGACATATTCCAACGCATGTAGATGAGAATCTGCACCAACTGATGGTTAATAAAAATGGATCAGGTAATCCGATTAATGGATGGGATGGACCGTATATGGATAAAGAGCTTGTCAATCCTGTCGTTGGTGGTGGCTTCCAGGATATTTTAGTAACTGACAATGCTAGTTACGCCTGTGATCTGGATGGCAATGGTGTGCAAGATGGGCGGTTCATTATTTATAGAATCGACAATGTTAATGATTCGGTCGCTCAAAAAGTGAGTCAATCCATGGACAAAGACGGCTCGGTAATAAGCGGAGACGGTGATTGGAAGAAAGCCGGCAGAGTGCGCCGCTATGGCGGAAACCACGGCTCAATATTGTTAATTTGCCTAGCGCGCGTTTAAAAAGAGCAAGCAAAAAAGAGCTAACAATGTCTGCACTTAACGCCGATGGCTTTGGTAATCAAGAGCCACGAGAACGAGAATTGCCGCTTGGCGAGCGCTTTGTCAAGTCTGGCCTGTTATCGGAATCACAGCTTGATCTTGCGCTCAGAGAGCAGCGTCGAGTCGGCGGCTATCTTGGCGAGACGTTAGTCCAGCTGGGGTTTCTAACAGCTGAACAGATTACTGAGGCCTTAGCCAGCCAGAATGAGGTGGATGTATATGATGTTCGAAACACTGAGATCGACATCAGCCTACTTGATTTGATCAGCTATGAAACAGCTATTCTCCACCGAGTTATTCCGGTTGAGCAAAGACAAGATGGCTTGGTTGTGGCATTTGCGGATTCGTTTGATGTTGTTGCAATTGATCAAGTGGAACGTGAGTGCGGACAATTTATAGTGGTAGTTACTGCGCCCGAAACACATATCCTAGAAGCAATCGAGAGAAGCTACACCCGCCGTAAAAGTATCAATGAAACCATAGAGTCAGTTCTGTCTGGAACATCCGAGTTAACAAAAGACACCGGTGACGATTCACCTATGGTTCGCCTTGTCGACCAAATTCTTGCCGATGCCATTAAACACAATGCCTCCGATATCCACTTTCACGCGGAGGAGAGAAATTTACGTGTAAGACTTCGTGTAGACGGTGTTTTACATGAAGAGGTGATTGTACCAAAGCAGCTACAAGCGGCGTTGATCGGGCGGATAAAACTAATTGCCAGTATGAACATCACGGAAAAGCGCATTCCTCAAGATGGTAGAATTCGTTTAAATTTTGGCAGCTCCTATGTCGATCTTCGTGTATCCACTCTTCCCACCAATCACGGTGAAAGTGTGGTCATGCGAATTCTGGATTCTGGGTCGGTACAACTATCGCTAGATGAGCTGGGGCTAAGAGCTGAGGATCGCGCAAGATTTGAAAGTGCGATTAATTCCTCCTACGGATTGGTGCTGGTTACGGGGCCTACAGGTAGCGGCAAGACCACCACCTTGTATACAGCCTTGAGTAGCATAGACCGCGATAGTCGCAGTGTTTTCACACTGGAAGACCCTATCGAATATAGCTTACCGGCAATCAGGCAAACACAAATCAACGACAAGGTCGGCATGAATTTCGCTGCCGGGCTAAGAGCTCTGCTCCGTCAAGACCCAGATGTTATTTTGGTTGGCGAGATTCGGGATCAGGAAACGGCCGAGTTGGCAACGCGTGCAGCACTAACGGGCCATACCGTATTCTCAACTCTCCACACCAACAGTGCTATTGGGGCAATTTCACGGCTTATTGATATGGGTATTGACCGATACCTTGTGCCATCAGCACTGATTGCTGTTGTTGCGCAGCGACTATTGAGGCGATTGTGCCCGTCCTGCAAACAGGAAGAACCAGGCACTGACGCAGTATTCGAGAGTGAGAACTATAAACAATGGAAACCAGCTACAGACACTCATTGGGCCGCAACAGGTTGTGAGTACTGCAATAATTCTGGTTATAAAGGCAGATTAGCAGTATACGAAGTACTGCTACTTGATGATTCATTCCACGACGGGATATTGAACGGTGCGTCCGATGCTCATTTTCTCGAACTCGCAAGAAAAAATGGGATGGCAACACTTCTCGAAGACGGGCTTACCAAAGCTAATGAAGGTAGTACTACGGTTAGTGAAGTAATGCGGGTGCTCAATTAATCATGCCTCGCTTTAAGTACAACGCCATCGATAAAGCTTCGCATGCCGTATCAGGTGTGATGGTAGCTGAGAGTGAACTTACACTTGAACGGCAACTGATAGGCAATGGATTACACGTAATTGATATTGGCGTCGAGTCGATTCGTAAATTTAAACCTACCACTAAAGTTTCTCGACGGGAATTGGTCGATCTCTTCAACGGATTAACTGCCATGCTTGAAGCCGGAATTGATGTTTCGCAATGCCTGGATATTCTGACAGAGGAGACCGAACGCGCCGAGCTGAAAAATGTACTGTCTGATATTCGACTAAGCGTTGAATCGGGAGAGGCGCTGGATGAAGCAATGTCCGCACATCCAAGTATCTTCGGGCCGGAGATTCGAAACCTAATAAAGGCTGGTTCTCACAGCGGAAATCTGGAAAAAGCATGTGCTGATGTAGCTGCACACGTCGAATGGGTAGATAAGCTGATGGGGGATGTAAAGCAGGCAACAATCTACCCGGCCATGGTATTGGCCGCAGTATTTTCCCTGATCCTGCTCATGTTTCTGTACGTGGTTCCGCAATTCGCTGAGATCTTTGACGCATTAAATCTGGATTTACCTTGGATTACTCTGGCTGTCATCGCTATTGGCGAATTCACCGTTACCTACTGGTGGCTGATTCTGCTAGCGGTAGCGCTGCTCGCGGCCACCCTTCGATATTTACCCAGTTTATACCCAGGGTTTGGGGTTATGTTGGATCGAACAAAATTAAAATTACCATTATTCGGACCATTGATACTGCTGCTTGCGCAATCTCGCATTACGCACAACCTTTCCCTTATGTTGAAAGCCGGTGTGCCCATTGTAGATTCACTCAACTTATTAGCCGGTGTGGTCGGGAATAGAGTCGTCAGTCAAGCCGTCGAGGAATCCAAACATGCAGTAACCGAAGGCAGAAGAATGTCTGAAGGGCTAATGCAACACAAGGACATTTTCACTCCCATGGTCATGCGAATGATAGTGATTGGTGAAGAGTCCGGCAGGCTTGATCATTGCCTCGCGATGATTTCAAAGCGACTAGATCAAGAGATCCCGAGAAAAATAAATCGGCTGTTCAGCGTACTCGAGCCATTGATTATTGTGTCGTTGATTGGCGTTGTAGGGTTAATAGCTGCAGCGATCTTCATGCCGTTGTTCGATCTTATGGGCGGAGTGATGAGATGAGGCAACCGCGTAAGAAAGGATATGGATTCTCGCTTCTCGAAATGATTGCGGTTATGGCTATTACATCAGTTTTAGCGGGTGTGTTAATGCCGAGCCTGATTAGAGGTATCCAACAGTCATATTCCAAGGCCGAGGCGCAGTCGATGCTCTCACTCGTGCAATCATTACGGCAGTACACGCTTTCAAAGAAGCGTATACCATCTCGCGCTGTTAGTGATTGGAGCGTTGCCCTTGCGGATAACCTCGGGCAGTCGCCAGCACAGATAGCCCAAAATGGAAGAGGCTACAATCGAGCGTTATTCCTTGATCCAAGGTTTCTGCATTCTACTGCGAATCAATTTAACGGATTCAGTCAAAATCGTGGCCTGACTGCTGCGCCCTTTTCACCTAGAGCAATATTTGTTTCCGATTTAAACAACAATGTGCTGACCCGACAACTTAACGCCGCACAATTTAATGCGCTATGGGAGCAATCTGCTAGCGCCTTGTATAAAGAAAGTAAGGAAATTAAAGTTGAGCGCATCAATTTCTCATCGTTATTCCACCGCGTTTTGCTGACGAACCAAAAAACTAGCGCTGCCGGGTTTATAACTGAAGACGGCGCCATGGGTACCGTACAACCACATTCTGGTGGCATCGATGGCGCTGAGGAACGGTACATTTTGGGCACTAGCCAGCTGAAGTTATTTGATAGTACTGATTCCAGCGTTCCTTTTCAAACTACGGTTCTTGTAAATGGAAGCACTAACTTCAGACATATTCTAACGGGCACCAATTGGAATTGGGTCAACCCATGAAAGTAACTGGCTACGCTATCTCGTGTATTTATGGCGACTTCAGAATGGCACGCTACGAACGGGATGTTGTGGTGGAGGATTTCAAGTGGAGTGGCACTGTTGAATCCAACTCGGATTTTGTCAATGCACTTAGAGATGCAAGAGCCAGTATAGGAATAAAAGGAAAAGGTCGCGTCTCGATCGTGCACGAGCACGATTTACACACCCATACCCATTTCGAAATACCTCGCATGGATCGGCGAGATTTAGAAAAATACCTTCAACGCAAAGTAGATCAACAGACCGAAGGCGAAAACGAGCTTTCCTGGTGTTACCACGAAGCAAAACACGGTGACGGCACAGAAAGTGTCTTACTTCATATACTGCCCAAAAAAATAGTAGATACCATCTTTGTGGCCTGCACGTCTATGGGGCTTACGCCAAAGCGATTTGTCCCACTAACGGAAATTATCAGTAATTACCTGCCAAAGTTGGGAATAGACGAGCAAGAGATGGTGCTGGTAGTGGCATTGTTTAGTAACCGTGCCGAAATTGTTGTTGGCATGGGAGACGGAGAAGCCCTTTTCGTTCGTGAACTAAGTTTTGGTACAAGCAGTAAGTTCCATGAAAGGCTGGCACTGGATATAAATCGAACTGTTCGTTACGCGCAGCAACAGACCGGTAAAACTATCAGCCAGGCGTGGATAATAGGGGATCGTCCCAACGACATACTAACCTCACTAGGCGATACACCCAAGATAGAAATACACCTTGATGAGAAGTCGAACGACCCAATCTTCTGGATGAATGAAGCAGCTCATCTTCCCAACTCGCTCTCGGCCAACTTTGCCTCCGCGTTGGTTCAGCGAAACATCACGCGCGAAAGTATACGTAGAACTGGGGTTTGGTTAACTCTGTTGCTGTTGATTTCTGCAGCCACACTAACCGCCTCATTCAACAAAAAAACTACAGTAGCCGCAGCAACGGTCGGTGCACTTACATCCGAAAACCATCATCTTGGTAGTCAGATTGATGAGCTAGATCTTATGATATCAATGGCGGATCAGAAACGCGATCGCTTGGCTAATCTGCAATCCAATAGCTTTAATATGCCGGGAATATTCCTACTGCACCTCAGCAAGTTAACACCCACACCATTGGTTTTACATGATGTAGAAGTCATCAGTGAGCGCACAGGATGGAAGGTAAGTATAAAAGGGAGTTCAGCACATCAATTTGACAGTATCCATGATGCGCTTGCCGAATTCGAACAAGCGTTGAGCACAAAACCATGGAATATGAACGTCACGAAAAGTTGGAGAATTGAGTGGTATCGGCAATTGAAAAGCGGATTACTTCGAGAAGGTAAAACGGCGCCGTTTGAAATTGTAGGCTTACTCCAATGAACAATGTAGAAGCTACTGATATAGTCCCTTCCTCTGAATTCTCGGTAGATGAAGACGCACTACGCCTTCTGGAAGCGGATCTAGCGGCTAAACAGAGTGTGCGCTCCGTTAAAACACCGTTCAAATTACTTATTGATGACCTGTCAATCAAATTGTTTAAAAACAAGATTACAACGGTTGCGGTAATTGGCGTAGTGCTTGGGTGCAGTACGGTAATTTATTGGAATCTGTTTATGCGTATGCCAAACCCGGAAGCGAGAGTAACGCTTGAATCAGACAATATATTTATGTCAGAGCGTTTAAATATACTAAGCAAAAAAATATCCTCGATAGATCATTTTGACTTAGACGAGAAGCTTGAAGCAGAAAGCTCTCGAGTATTTAGTGGATTTCCTAGCTTGGCAGTTTGGATTAATCAATTACTACAAACTGCTAAGCAGTTTGATTTGAAACTTGCATACAAAATTGAAGATGCAAGTGCTGCTCCCGTTGAAGGTGTATTAAAGGTACCAGTAATATTAACGATATCATCAGCTCCAGGACGATCAAACACAGTATTTAGTAATTCCATGGCGCTGTTTAGCAAGATGTTAGCTGATCCATGGCATCTTGATATCGTGTCAACAGCTGCTCGAGGAGGATCAAACGGGCTTACCAAGATGGATGTGGCCATACATGTCTGGCTGTCAGATTCTGACGGATATGCCCGCATACACACTGAAAATGAATCCACTTTAATTGCAGATATTGATTCCGATGAAGAATTTACTCAATAATATTTGGTGCGTATCAGCATTGGGTTTGGTAGCTATCGGATATTTCACATTTTCGGTAGTCATTCCGCTGGTGGAAAGGTTTGCTGAAGGCGATCCTTTTGAAAAATATAATGTATCCATAGGCGAATACGACGGCACTCTGGCTGAACACCATTCTGTCAGCTCAGCATACGGAAAAAAAGTTGAACGTGAATATATCGCCTGGATTAGTGATCTAGCGCGAGATCCGTTTGCGCGGGAAGTTAAACCGCCTCCACCCGAGCTGGCAGCTGCGAAAGGCATCGCTGCGATGTCAAAACAAAATCATGCTTCAATCAGATCTAATAAATACCAACTCCCAAGGCTGAATGGGCTTTTTCATCGAGCTACCAAATCGGTGGCAGTAATCGACGGAAAGCTGCTGAGTGTCGGTGAGGTTATTTCGGGTTTTGAAATCAGAGAAATCAACAAATCAAACGTTGTTGTTAATCGAAATGGGCAGTTATACGCACTGACTGTTAAACGCGACAGGTAGATAATCAAATGTACATACAATATTTATTCACTTCAATATTGATTCTTGCTCTTACGGCTTGCGGCATCACTGGTAGCAACAATCACAAGAATGAGGGCGCGCATGCGGATGCAACAACGAAATACGTTAACGAAGAGCCCTTGTCACCACCAAAACCGTTAAAACTGGGTTTGCGTTCCCGCCTGCCGATGCCCTTGCCCACATCGCTAATATCAGACAGTGAAAGTGAAAAACACTATAGTTTTTCTATTTCGAACATGGAAATAAAGGAAGCATTTCGTATGTTCTCACGAGCCTATGAGCTGAATATCGTTGTAGATGACGATGTTACCGGAGTGCTTGATGTGGAGTTCCACGACTTATCCCTTAAACAGGCGATTCCTCTAATGCTTGGTAATGGCGACTACTACTGGGAAGTCGAAAATGACATCATCAGCATAAAATCTCAGGAGTTTAAGCAGTTTAGTGTTGACTACCTCAGATTAATCAGATCAGGAGCCGGTAGCAGTAGTGCGATTGTAAGCTCGGGTAGCGGAGAATCTGACAGCGAAGGTGGAGGAGAAGAAGCCGGCACGGTAGTTATTGGTCACACCGATGAAGTGGATTTCTGGAAGGAATTAGAAGCACAAATAAAAGAATTGGCTAGCGATAAAGGCAGTGTAGTCATCAATCGTTTGTCAGGTACAGTCTCTGTTACCGACCGGCATTCATATGTAGAGAAAATCGAACAGTACCTTGCGACCATCCAACGGGCTATACATAGACAAGTCGATATCGAGGTAAGAATCATAGAAGTTGCGCTAGAAAATAATGCAGCCTTAGGGGTCAATTGGTCACGGATAGCAGACGCTATGAACCCAACAAATGCTGTCAATTTGAATGTAAACGGTCAAGTAACAACACCAGCTGGTGGGTTTGAGAAAGCGTCAGATGTTTTCAGCCTGGCCTTCTCCGATACCAGCAATGGTAATCAAATATCGGCATTGGTCTCCGCGCTTGAGGAACAAGGTGACGTAAAAATCGTTTCGCAGCCCCATATACGCACTATCAATAACCAAACCTCTTTAATTAAGGTTGGCACAGACAGAACGTTTTTTCGTAGAGAACAATCGACCGATTCAACCTCAGCTGGTTCGATTACTACGTCATCCGATATAGCGCAAGTTGTAACAGAAGGTGTCGTGTTATCCATAACACCTCAGATTTCAGCTAGTGGTCATATCTTGATGGATATATCACCTGTAGTGACCCGCGTATCAAGTGTGGCTACAGTTTTAGATAGCGCTGGCCGGGTTCAGTCATCAGCTCCGAATCTCGATGTGGCGCAAGTGACTTCGCTGGTGCGTGCTGTTAGTGGTGAGACAGTGGTTATTGGCGGTTTGATTCAGACACAACAAAGCGAAACCGAACGATATATCCCTGGAACTCGATGGCTAGGGCCGTTTAAAAACTTGGCAGGTGGCACCTACAAGGTTAATGTAAAAAAGGAACTTATCATGGTGCTCACTCCCATCATTGTCCATTCAGGCCAAGGTTACTAAAATGAATAAAGCGATTTACACCTTGCTGGTACTTATTACTCTCAGCATCTCTACCAGTAGTGTTGCCTACTTTACTGAAGTTGAAGCAGCAGCTGATAAACAGCAGCTAGACGCAGAAAAAGTAAAGCTTGTGCAAACTTTACAAAAAGAAGCGTTGGATAGCAGTAAGGGCCGCAAAACCGCCGTTGATGCTAGTCCTGTTTCTGCGTCATTGAAACTCACGAACACACGTAAACACGAACCTGCTAAAGCCCTCGTACCTAAGCGGCGCGAGCGAGCGAAGCTGGGTGAGCGAGAACGTCGCTTTGCGGAGCTAAAACACTCTTTGCGAGGGCCCGAAGGGTTGTTACACCTGCCCAAACTTGAAATATTTGTGAAGCACTATCCAGATCATTTACAAGCGCGCTTGTGGCTGATCCGATCACAACTTATGGCTCAACAAGAAGATAACGCTCTTAATTCAATAGGTGAGCCTGGCAGCTGGCAAGATCCCGATTGGCAAGTAAGTTACTGGAAAGCACAGGTGTATCTACATCATGGCCAACTCGGTTCCGCAAGGCGTGCCATGGACTATGCATTATCCAATATGTCGGGTAACGCTGATATCTGGGTGCAACAAGCGGTATTGGAACAGGAAACAAACAACCATGATGGCGCTGTTCAGTTACTAAAAATTGCGTTGGAGGTTAATCCTGCCAATGCGATCGCTCAGTTGAATCTTGGCTTCAGCTTGGAACACCTGTCGCAATATCAAGCTGCTCTTAAGGCCTATCGCAAGTATCTATCCAATGGCGATGCAAGCAATTCTACCCTCCGGTTGAAGGTGTTAAAACGCGTGGAGCTTCTGGCTCGCTACAATTCTCAGCATAAGCGCGATAACTCCACTAACAACTTGTCAACCGAATAAATATGAATAATCCTGACATTACCATAGCTACCACGATTTTATTTCTATTCAAGCAATCCGATAAAAAATCATGCCCTACTTTCATTGCGTTGCTGCCGCCGAGCCTAGAGTCGCTTGATCATATTTCGCAAGGCAGCCTGGCTCGATTGAAAATCGCGCTCTAGTCGGTCTAGTTCTTCAATCAAGTGCTCTTTTGTGATCTTGGTGTCTCTGTTTTCCTTAAGCAACTGATCCAGCTCTTTCAAGGCACGCTGAAAGACCGGTGACACTATGTGCACGGTTTCGCGCGTATTGGTGCCTCCATCTGCGATTACCATTTTTGATGCCCGGCCGAACTGATACCGCCGAGACTTAGGGAGTATTGAGCCCGATTGACGTTTATAGGTCACACGCAAGAAGTCTATATTGTTGTGATCGTAGGCATTGTAACGGACTATATCGCCGGGGTTTTTGATACCCATTTCCATCAATGTTTTGTATTCGCTCATATATCAATTCTCATTCAAAATTTGGCAAAACCTAAGGTGGAAATCGGAATAGACAGTATAATTGTCTAGTTCTACGCCTGAATAAAAAACGGAGATTTACCAATCGCTCCTTATCATGTAACTAATACCACTGTAAACGAATTAACACAATCATGCAGTTATACCTTGTGACGGTAAGCGCAATGGGTAGACCACCAAACAGCAAATTCCTACACCCGCTCTATCTGCGGCAATGGCGACTTATCAAACCGCATTACTCGCCAGGCATGAGCCAGAGGAGTAAGGCGAGATAATTTGCGTCTTTGAAGAATTGAAAAATGTTTCGTATCGTTCCGACAATCCAACGGATTAATCGTTATCCCTCAATAACAGTGCTTGAAGCATGGGCTAACAAAGTGCGTTTATAGCAAATTTTCTGTGTCGCTTCTCTTATGACCTTCAGAACAAATCCTTAAAATTCCTTTGACGATACGCCACTTACTGCTTGCGGTAGCTCTATAGCGCATCCAACGGTGTAACTTTCTCGTTCGCCTCTCGAGCAATATGTGCAGCAGCTAATGTCAATAAAGTTTGATCAATAATAAAGTCTTCAAAGTCGATTAAAACATCAACCCATTCCGTTTCATTAGAACAGAGCTCGACATAAGCTCTATAGTGGTCGATGTAATTTGCAGCAAGCAGTAAATCCAACTGTTTTTCACGCTCGCAAATACCAACTACGATATCAGACATGATTTTAATAGCAATTTTGTAGCTTGGTGCTTGATCAACTTTCATGGAGAATTTCTGCGCCGTTTCGCTGTAATGTTAGAAGCCGAATCATATAGCAGCACATTGGCAAGAACTGCGCACTGTTAGAGATAAATATCGCCAAACGGTACCCAAAGGGTTAAACGCAAGTTTGATGGAATGTACGTTGTCGAGACAATATTAAAGGAAACGTGACACAGTGCTCAATCAGAGTGAATTGCGCTAATTTCGTTTGTCCAACGGCAACAATCACCGAAGGTTAACTAGAATTGATGACGTTGAATTACCAACAATCTAGCCAACACTTGTATTGTTATTTCGAGTGAATTGTTTCACTCTACGCTAAGTGACTAGCCGCCAATAGCTCTACAATTGAGCTTTATACAAATCTTCAATCAGTTAAGCTGTCTCCATAGCCGGTAGCAGCAACACTGCTGCGAAAATTAATAATGCGGCAGCAGAGAGGATGCCGAATAAAGTGGCGAAGCCCCAGCTGCTATGCACCCAGGCAATAAAGGGAACGGCAGATGCCATCACTGAAAACGTGACAACATATCGAAGGCCGTAAGCTCTGCTACGCCATTCGCTGCGCACCATTCGCCCAACCAAGACATCATTAATGGGAATTTGTCCGAACACGGCTAACATAAACGCTATTGCAACGACCAAAGCCACTATGCCATTGAGCTGTATCATTAGAGCAAAGAAGACGGCCTGCAATAAGGCAACGCAGGCGAACACCACACGCACGGAGTAATTGTCGACCAGGTACCCAACAATTAGCTGTGCGAACGCGGCCAGCGAGAACACCATAAACGTATACCACCCAACTAGCGTCGCGGTATCTGCAAAATCGGTCAGTCGTTCTTCAATCACTCTTGGTAATGCAAATGTCGTACTTTGGAAGATAAGCCCTCCAATAGCGGTGGTGAATAAAATAATGCCAAATATTCTAAACAATGTGCGCCTCGAAAAACTGAAGTATTCAGTTTTCTGATTTGCATCGATGCCAGCGCCTGCATCCATCTCAACCTGGCTTTCGGTGCGCGTGAATAAAAAATAAAGCATACCCACACCGACGGAAGCCATTCCGGAGAAGATAAACGCGCTACGCCAATCAACAGTATCAATCAGGAACCCAGTAAGAAGAGCGGCACATGCAACACCCATATTTCCAAACACACCGTTAATTGCCAATGGCATGCCGGTTTTTGCTCGTCCTTGCACAACCATGGCTAGGCCGACTGGATGATAGATCGCAGCGAATATACCGATTGAGGTCAAACTCACCGCAATTTGCTGCGGGCTGTTTGCCATTCCAGTCAATATTGAGCTCAATCCAATGCCGAAAAAGAAAATCACCATCATTCCTTCACGACTCCACTTGTCGGCCAGCCACCCAGCCGGAATGGCGCAGATCCCAAAAGCGATGAAGCCTGGTGTAGCGTAGGGAATAAGTTCGGAATAACTCAGACCCCATTCTGTTGTTAGCCGCAGAGCCGCTGCAGTAGCAAAAATCAACATGAAATAATGATCTAAGAAGTGGCCCACATTGAGAAACAGAAATCTCAGCTGCCTGCGTTGCATAGCTGGAGCGCTCGTGTTGTGATTGTTTCTATTATCGTACAGGATGAACTAACGTACGCTGACACCACGCCCCTATTTTATTAAGTTAAACAATAGAAGTTATCCCTCGTAGAGCACAGAGTCGCAATAAGACCGTGCCAGACCTTGCTTTCTTTTGAAACTACCGTTGTATAGTGAAAGCTAAGTGTCTGATATTTATAAATATTATTAACGGATCGCGTTTTATCAAATGCGCCTATAAAAATGTCCATTTAGTCAAGAATAGCAATATCTAGCCGTTACATAACCGACTACCCAATAAACAAATCGATTTATTCAGTGGAAAATCGCCGACAGATCATTGTGCTTTAGATTGATGTAATAGATGGATATGGGTGATACTTCCTCAAAGAGACGCGATGCGATTCGGCACAGCCAAAATGTGCTGCTTTACTCCGGCGTAAAATTTTCGGCCTTCGGCTCTCTCGCTGCCTCCGTTGTGCTCGTCAGCACATTCGATTCCATCGTCAATGTGGCCATGTGCTACTTGTGGATGGCGATTGTTTCCTCGGTATACCTGGTACGCGTTTTTGATAGCAACCGATTCAGCAACGATTTTTCGGCTGAAACACGAACTCACCACTGGAGCTCGCGGTTCTTTTGGCAGGCATTGATGTCTGCTGCTGCTTGGGCCAGCTCCATCTGGTTAATGTTCCCAGAGAGCCACCCTGCTTACCAGGTTTTATTAGTACTAACAATCGGCGCAGTCGCAGGTGGAGCGTTGGCCTCTCTACCCTATGACAATAAACTCAGTTTGGCTTTTCAAGCAATTCTATTTCTTTCAGTAGAAATTAAGCTAATAAGCGTTAGTACTCAGTTTTCGTTAGAGCTGGCTTTGTACAGCCTGTTTGTATTTGGATTTTTGATTAGCTGTGGTGCAAAGGTCGGTATTAATTACCTAGAGTTGCTGCGGTTGAAACAAGATTCGCAAGACAACAATATCGCGCTCATTAAAACAACGGAACAAATGGGTTACTGGCAATGGAAGATGAACAGCAAATCGGTCGACCTTTCCGACAATCTCGCTAAATTGCTGGGCTTTGACAGCAAAGTCGTACCAATAGAACGTTGCATGGAACAAATCCACCCGGATGACAGGCGCCTCATTCACTCATCGCTAAACACGATAATAGAAGATGAGCACGGCGAAGGAACCGCTATCGAATACAGGTTGGGATCAATTGATGACCCTGCTCCTCGGCATATACGTCAATTGATAAAACGTATGACTGACACTGAGGGGAACTTGTGTCTTCTTGGATCTGTACAGGATATCTCTGCAATAAAAACTGCAGAGAAAAAAATGTATAATATGGCTTACTACGACGGCCTAACTCAATTGGCCAATCGTGCTCATTTTCATGAGCATCTCGAACGCTACACGTTTCGAGCGAAAAATACCTCGAAGAAATACTCGATCATCTATATAGATTTAGATAACTTTAAAGGCGTCAACGACTCCTACGGCCACGAATGCGGCGATTTATATTTGTCCGCATTTGCAGACCATCTGCGCTCCTCACTCAGCCGCACCGACTTTATCTCCCGTTTAGGGGGAGACGAGTTTTGCATACTATTACATGATATTAGCGATGAGAATGACGTTGAAAAAATCGCCAAACGTTGCTTAGCGTTCAGTGATCAACCCATCACGATCGGTAATCACCGTATTCATCCAAAACTCAGTATCGTAATTTCGTTATTTCCAGAACATGGCGATATACCTGACCAAATTGTCAAACGTGCAGATATGGCGATGTATTATGTGAAACAGCACGGCAAACAAAGCATAGCCTTTTACCGTGAGTCTATGGAATACGACGCTACTGAACGTGTGCGATTAGAAGCTGATTTGCGCCAAGCTCTGGCTGATGATGATTTTGAGCTTTGGTATCAACCTAAGATGGATATCCGCAACAACACTGTGGCCGGTGTCGAGGCTCTGATTCGGTGGCGGCACCCTGAGAAAGGCTTAATCCCACCTGATTTGTTTATAACAACCGCTGAACGGGTGGGTGTTATCAAGGAGATCGGTCAATGGGTACTCGTTACCGCTTGCGAACAGCTTAAATTGTGGAATGACCAAGGGTATCAGTTGGAGATGGCAGTAAACATATCCAGTGATCACTTCGCTGCTGAAGGCTTTACCCATTTCGTTAATAAAGCTGTGGCCGACAGTGGCATTGCACCGTCAGATCTCGAAGTTGAAATTACTGAAAGTTTGAGCCGCGACCCGACAGCCCACACTCAGATATGCCATGAGCTTAGAGCCGAAGGAATCCGAGTCGCTATTGATGATTTTGGCACCGGCTACAGTTCATTATCGGTACTTGGCAAGCTCGAGGTGGACAGCCTTAAGATCGATCGATCATTCATTCAACATCTACCGGAAGATACGACGTCCAAATTGATGGTTAAAGCTATCACTGATCTTGCGCTTGGTTTAGGGTACGATTGCGTCGCCGAGGGTGTAGAAACCGTTGAGCAGCTCGATTTCCTTAAAAATCTGAACTGCCCATATGTCCAGGGTTACTTGTTTAGCAAACCCATTCCTGCTGAAGAATTTATACCCTTTTTACTGTCTACACAGGCCCAGCATCGAGCCGCATAGGTTAGCCGGCCCACTATGAAGCGGCTACATATTCCCTAATGGACATGCAGATGGCGCTGGCAGATTGCCATATTATCGACATGTTTGGCGCAAATTCAACCGGTATTCGCATCTGCGCCCCGGTAAAAGGGCTTAACTGAACAATTGTTTATCAATAAAAGGTTGACCGACGAACCACCATCAGTAATTATACTGCCTCGATTGTTAGCTAAAGATAAGGAAGAATGCAGCAGGACTTGCCTTCATCCCGAGGTGAGTCTGTGTCAGACATGTTTTCGAAAGAATACGTGCAATCAATTATTGAACGCGAAGAGTTCCGCCGTCAATCCAACAAAGTGCTTCACGGCCATCCGTCGCCTGGACACTGGAAGCCCCTAGACGAACCAGTAGAGTATCTTTTAGACGAACGCTCAGGCTACGCGATGCGTTCTGAGTTCGACGTCAATCTCTACGTTGGTACCCCATTCTGTATTAAAACCAAACCCGCGCGCTGTGGTTTTTGCCTCTTTCCCAGTGAAGATTACGAAGGCAACAGTGGAGTAGAAGACTACATCGCCTACTTAAAGAAAGAATTCGAGATGTACAAACCGTTCTACGGTAGCGACCAATTAGCCAGCATTTATTTTGGTGGTGGCACGCCCAATTTGTATCATCCGGAACACTATGGACAGATCATGGAGTTCGTGGATACATTATACGGTGGTGTTCCAGCAGACATTGAGAAAACACTCGAAGGTATTCCACAATTATTTAGTGAGCCCAAGCTTAAAGCAATTAGTGAAGCAGGCTTTAACCGAATCAGCATGGGTGTTCAGCAGCTAAATGATGACTTGATCAAGTACAGTGGCCGACGGCAAACAAGAAAACAGGTGTTTGATGCAGTAGATCTTTGTCATAAATATAATCTTGCCAATAGCATGGATTTAATTTATGGCTGGCCTGAACAAACCATGGAGAATATGCTTACCGATTTAAAGGATGCTATTTCCGTTGGTGTTAACCATTTAACTCACTACGAACTTAATGTAGCCGGGCGAAGCGATTTTGCATCACCCAAAAAACGCGCTTTGTTACCCACAATCGAAACTAACATTGAGATGTATGAAATAGCGGGTGAGTATCTGCGCTCGGAAGGATTTGAACAAGTTACCGTATACGATTGGAGCCGTAAGGCAACTTCAGAAGAAGATGTTCGAAAGGGTTCTTACGATTATGAACATTCAATGCACGATTTCGTTGATCAGGAAGATGGGAAGGTTCAAAAAACTCGACAGGTGTGCGGGATTGGCTACGCCGCCGTAAATTTTCATCCAAATGGTTTGAATGAGGGCGACAGAAGTTGGATATACATGAACCAAACCTCCTTAAAAAACTATTGCCAAGACTTAGATGACGGAAAATTTCCAGTGGGTCGTGGTTTCATGTACAACCATCAGGATGTAAAGCTGGCTTGGATTTTCCAGTCCATGCAAACTATGTCAATTAACCACATCAACTATGAAAGCCTATTTCATGAGAGTCTACTAACAGCTTACCAAGCAGTCTGGAACGAACTCGTTCGCAAGAAATGGATTGCTATTACTGATGTGGATATCCAGTTCATTGGCAACGGGCAATACTATGTTCCCATGCTGCAATCGCTGATAGCGAGTGTTCGTTTGGAAGAGATCCGCAGTGCAAAGAAACTATCAGTCAAAGACATTCCAGTATTGGTTGAAGCCACCGCATGAAAAAAACCGGGTCGCCCGTTGAAATCATCACAAATGATTCGGGCACCCGGCTGGCTCTGACCAGAACACTAGCTGGCATATCATCGTCTGCGACAACCGGCCAAAAACAGAACCTGGGGCCTGTGCTACTAGCCCACGGCACCTTTTCTAACCATCGATCGATGCGTGGCATGGCGCAACACTTAGCCGACACTGGTTTCGATTGCTGGAGTCTCGATTTCCAAGGCCACGGTCATAGCGATAAACCCACAATAGACCCAAGCTTCGATTCCATGAGCATTGAAGATGCGGCAGCTGCACTCGATCATCTAAAGGCGCTCTATCCGTCTCAAGCAATAGTTTGGATAGGCCATAGCGGTGGTGGACTGGCTGTGCTCACTCTTCTGTGTCGGCAACCCGAATACAAGGCGGCTATCAAAGCCATCGTATCGTTAGCCAGTCAGGCAACCCATGCAGCAACACTTAACAAGCACCGGATCGCAATTCAGTTATCCAGTGTAATTACGCGGCTAATGGGTTACGCGCCCGGTAAATTTTTCAAGCTTGGGCCAGAAAACGAATTTGGTCCGGTGATGGCGCAGTGGTATCGATGGAGTTTGACCGGGCAGTGGTTGGGCGATGATGGATTTAACTATATGGATGCGTTACCCACTATTACCACCCCCGCATTGATGCTGTCGGGATCCGGTGACGAGTTTATCGCACCACCGCAAGGTTGTCGTGCATTGTTCGACCAGCTCGGCAGCCCCGATAAACAGTATCAAGAATGTGGCTTGCAGACAGGCTTCGCGGAAAACTACAACCACTCAAGATTGCTAAGCTCGCGTAGCGCGTCACGCGAGGTTTGGCCACTGGTAGCTAATTGGTTAGCTGCACGTTAGCATACAAAAATTCGAACACGCCCCGTGCAGTTTGCACCATTAGGCCGAATTATTTTTGAGTTTGCCATCGCCTTACCTAAGGCTTAGTCATCGCTTAACAATCTGACTAATAGCGCCCTACTTTGGTTTTTTCATTACATAACATAGCGCTTCTTTAAATTATACTGGCCATCCTATTATGTTATGGCGCAAGCTGACGTAAGTGCTGCGTCTTAATCCAAACGGTAGCCCCGGCAGTGCCGGCTATTGCGCAAATAGTGCCACCAACGGGCACCCGAAGCCAAGAATGATTTCGTAGTTCATCTTCACCCTCTTTAAAACCACCGTCAATAACAAATACTTCTGCGCCGCCACTGGCATCAACCTCTACGCAAGAATTCGGTGCCCATGTTTCAAACCTTACTTGCTCAGTATCATCCTGATAAAGCGTAGATGCCTTAACACCCGCACGATTATTCTCCTCAACTGAACCCAGCTTGTTTAAATTTGCATGGATGAAAGTTCGGTCTTCTGGATCAAATTGCCAAAGCTTTACAAATATGATGCATCCTGGTTTTGAACCAGGTGTATGCGATGAATTGGGCGGGTTACGTATATAAGAGCCAACAGGCCAATCACCATAGTCATCTTGAAATACACCTTCGAGCACAATGAATTCTTCACCTCCACCGTGTACGTGTGAGGAGAATTGACTACCGGGAGCATACCGAACAATCGTGGTGACACGTTCGTTAGGTCCCTGCACTCTGTCCAGGCGGCGCCTTTGAACACCCGGCATGGGCGAATCCTCCCACTCAATCTCATCACCGTGCAATAACACGCGTTTTGTGAAATCATCGTTAACGTTCATAGTAATCACTTTTATCAAAAAACCTAACAATAGGTAGGTGAAAATATATGCGTATAGTGCCTTAAAGAATTTGGCATGGGTCAAGCCCATGCAGTAATTCGCCTTTCTTAAGAAGATGTGTATCGGCAATATGAACAACCTTCATTCAAAACATTCCTAAATTTATCTCTACGTATAAGCTGTGAGAATTTCAGCAATTCGTTCGCCGATCATAACGCTTGGCATATTGGTATTGGCACGAGGGGTTTGAGGCATTAGTGACGCATCGGCGATGGTGACATGCTTTAGCCCTTGCACAC
>JAZGEF010000067.1:0-4612 GCA_036478595.1 Granulosicoccaceae bacterium | reverse complement strand
GACGGTGTTTCGGGAAACCTTTTATTTTGTCTCCACCTACGCTAGCGCTACGATTCCGACAAAACAACGGACCTACACCTACTGGGGACTACCAGCCTTCGCGTTCGCTCTCCATGGCTGGCAGCGTTGGTGTTCAGTAGAAATAATTTACACTCTTTCCATTCCTACTTTGTCGGCTAGGATTCGATCTGGAAGAGGTGATGGATTTGCACCCATCACCTCTTCCAGATCAACATAGATGGCGTATTTATTTCCAGTGGCCTTACTATACTTTGCGCGGTCACGGATGCGGAATTTATAGCGCGTCAATTTTTGTCGATAGCAAGGCGCTGAAATGAGCACATAGCAAGCTACGCAACCATTTTAGCAACGCAGTCTACCGGCAAAAATCGACCGATAGAAATCCGCATCCGTGACCGCTCGAAGTATAATCATAAGCGCTTGAACAAGCGACCTTTTATTTCCCATTAAAAAAATAATCACGTACTTTTCGTAACGCTTTACGATCAATAGCTAAGGAACGCGCACGGAATAATTTGAACAATTGACGCAGGTTTTTTGTTCATCTTCAACTAACACATGGATGTGTGTAGGTAGAGTAATGCAGGAGCAATTACCGAGGCGTAGTAACGGGCGCATAGTACTACAACGCGGAAGATGGGCAAAAAAACATGTCAATTATTCAGATTATTTCATGCAATACTGACAGAACGATGACTTATCAGCATAAAGAAGCACAGCAATTAACGGACTCTCTAGACATACATTAAAATTATTTTGTAGGAGTGTGCTTTAGCCACTATTGTTCAGCTACAAAATCGCGGCTAAAGCACATCCTGCGAAAGCATTAATCCTTACTTAATGGCAATACACCTACACTACAAAGAATAGAAAAGTTACACAGTTTAAATTGAGTAAAATTTATAGGATATTTCAATAACTGTGAACTACACCTCTAACTATTCATTTTTATCCAAGCCTATTCACATTTAACATCACATTATTCAGCTACACTTTTCATAAATCCAATTTCTCTAGATTGAGATATGAAGCTAATTGGGTACCCGTTGATAGTAGTGGAATAATGAAAAAACCTTTAGATCACAATCAAAATAGCCAATTTATTCTGGAAGAACTGGAACCACGCCAGCTCTTTTCTGGCGGTATTGAAGGGGTACTTATAAGTGAGTTAGAGCTTCCTGTTGCTACTTATATTTCTATTGATGAATCTGGAGAACAGACAGCGCTTCAACAAGACCAAATTCCGGAACTCACGACAGACACTCAATCACAAGAAATTGTCTTTGTTGATACCAAGGTAGATAACTACCAAACCTTGGTGGACGACATTATTAATAATACGGATAACAATCGCCATATCAAGGTTTATTTGCTGGATAGTCAGCAAAATGGAATTAAACAAATTTCTGATACCTTACTCAACTATGATGATCTTGATGCAATTCATATTATTTCCCACGGTGAAGATGGCAACATACAACTCGGCAACACCCGTCTATACGCTGAAACACTCACAGAAAACAATTTAGCAATCGCATTATGGACGGAGTCATTTACCGAAACAGGTGATATTTTAATTTATGGTTGTAATCTGGCTGAAACTGAAATTGGACAAAACCTAGTTGATGGGCTCAGTCAATTAACTCAAACCGATGTGGCAGCATCTGATGATTTAACAGGTAACTCAACACTAGGAGGCAACTGGGAGCTTGAGTACAAGTCAGGTAGCATCGAAACAAATTTAGCGATTAGCACAAGCTCTCAGCAGGATTGGTTAGGTGTATTTGCAGGCAATCCTCCGACAGCATCTGGAGGAAACGTGACTGGCATCGAAGACAATGCCATCGTCTTCATCTGGTCAGACTTCAATGTAAGTGACATTGACACGTCGATAACGTCTCAAACAGCAGTGAGAATAGACAGCTTACCGACTAGCGGTACGTTGCAGTATTACAATGGCAGTACATGGATCTCTGTATCATCAGGTCAACTGCTGACTAAGGCGACAGTGGATGCCGGTTTGGTTCGGTTCGAACCATTCCCAGATGAGGCAGGGTATGATGACTATTTTAACCCCGGCCTAGGCGACCGCTTTAATGATTACGCACAATTCAGTTACACGCCTATTCACTCAACATCCTTAGGGATCACCAATCCAGGCGGCGAATCTGATGTGTATCCAGAAGGGGGTTGGTCGAATACCCTGACTGGATGGGCGAATTCAGGGCTGGCGGGTTCGCAAAACATTACCGATACGACTTTCCCGCTCGACCACGATAACGTTCTCTTTACGGATGGCTCCAACGGAACGTTAACCCAGACGCTAGGTACTACATTCTCCTCCAGCAACGACTACAGCCTGAGCCTAGAAGTCGGCTCGGGCTACGACGCCAATGCCTACACCTTCGAGGTGCAGTTGTTCGCCGGTGCCACGCAAATCGGTGTCATTGACCAGACTGGGTTTGCACGGCTCAACTCACAATTAGTCAGTGGGACACTGACCGTCGATGGCAGCGTATTTTCTGCACTCAACGGTCAAGCCCTGAAAATCCGCTTGGTCGGTCTGACGGCGCAGAGCAACTACGACAACCTGACATTGCGCAGTTTTGCGCGTGCCACCGATGAGGGTGCCATCGCAACAATGAACATCGATCTCATACCAGTCAACGATGCGCCTATCGACCTCTCTGCAACCCCTCTCATCCACGATATCGAAAGTAATCCCATAACCATCATTGGTGCGCAAACAGGGACGCAAAATACCACCGCAACCCTTACCAGCCTCAGAACCGTCACCATCTCTGTTTCCTCTGGCGATATCTATGCTCAATTGGCCAATGCCGACGGCTCACTCATTGGCGACGCTTTCCGTGTCTTTGGTGCTACAGATAATGATCTGAATTCAGCTGTCAACCCTGTAGTGGCGGCATTGCCCGACGGTGGCTTTATTGTTGTCGCCGAGGGAGAGGGGTATACCAACTCTGGGGATTATGGAACCGCTATTCAGGGGATGGTATTTGATGAAGGTGGCAATGCCATTCTGGTAAACCCTACGGTTGAGCTGCGCGATATATTCCTCATCAGTTATGGCTCATCCGGAGGTACAGAGCAACGCAGCCCCACTCTGGACGTGGCTGGTGATGGCACGATAACTGTACAATGGCAGAATACTACTGCAGGAACATTTGAGCAGCGTGCTTTTAGTATTGTAGGTCCATCGGTGGATGAAAACGCCCCAGCAGGAACATTAGTGTCGACGCTGTTATCTGTAGATCCAGATTCAGACGATACTCAAACTTATTCTATTGTCGGTGCAGACACAAACTTTGAAATTGTAGGCAACGAGTTACGAGTAAAAGCAAGTGCAAGTTTAGATTATGAGACAACACCATCGCATTCAATTACATTACGTGTGACAGACTCTGGTGGTTTAACGCACGACGAAACATTGACTATTACCGTTAATGATACTAATGATGCACCGACGACGACTCCAGTGACCTTAACAGCCATTGCAGAAGACAGTGGTGTTCGTCTTATTACGCAAGCTGAGTTGCTCAGCAATGCAACCGATGTCGATGGCCCTAGCTTAACTGCGACTAATTTAGCGATTGCGACTGGTGTCGGCACCTTAGTCGATAACCTTGATGGTACTTGGAATTATACACCAGTGCTTAATGATGATACGGCAGTGACCTTTACTTATACCGTCACAGATAGTCTATTAACAGCTGCCGGTACCGCTAGCTTGGATATTACGCCAATCAATGATACTCCTTCTTCCACAAATGCTACGATACTTGCACCAACAAACTCGACTTTTGTTTTCAATGCAAACCTCTTTAATTTTTCCGATGTGGACTCCACTGATTCTTTGCAACAGGTTCGTATCAGCAGTATCGCAGGCAGCGGTAGTCTGCAAATTAATGGGGCAGCTGTATTAGAAAACCAGGTTATTACGCGTGCCGATATTGATGCAGGCCTGCTGACGTTTACACCTATTATTGGCGAGTCTGGTAGCAACTATGCGAGCTTCAATTTCGAAGTGCATGACGGAACAGCTTTTGCTGGCGCTACGTCATCAGCAACGATTAATGTCAGTGGACTCACGCCTTTCTTCAACCAGCGGATTCAAGGTGGTGGGCTTGTTGTTGACTCGGCTGGTATAAGAGCCGATGCCTCCTTCACTGGCGGAACATTAACTCCGATTTTAACCATTTCAGGAATTCCCGCTGGCGCAACAGTGGTGAACGCTTACCTACTGATCAATGAACTTGATCACGGTTCTCTTGATACAACATTCACGCTAGATGGTAATGCGTTAACTGTCAATCAGGTTGGAGAATCTACCAGTCCGGGCTGGGGAGCAAGTCGTGTTGTCACTTTTCGGGCTGATGTATCCACTCTTGTCACTGGCAATGGAAGCTATTCTTTGGGCGGGGCTGGAGAAATTGGTGCCGATGCTTATGAAGGCGCTTCACTGGTTGTCGTCTATGAAGATACTTCTGTCACGACCGATTCGATCATTACGCTTCACGAGGGTTCAGTAACACAGCTCGATTCTCCGGTGACCATTCCGATTGAGTTTAAT
>JAZGEF010000066.1:0-6732 GCA_036478595.1 Granulosicoccaceae bacterium | reverse complement strand
GCTAATGCGCCTTGTTGATAGGGTGTTAAAGCCACTGTTTAAGCTACGATGCGCGAAGATGTCGCCACTATACCACTGCGTAAGGTGCAAGATTGTGGGCGAAAAAAAGCCCCGCTAAGCGAGGCTTTTTGTATATAGCTGAGCTAAGGATGATTAATTATCCATTGCAGTCAGAATGCTTAAGCCCTTAAGTAGGTTTAGTGCTTCGTAGAGTTGGAAGTCATCAAACACTAGGTCGTCATTGTTATTTTCGCCTTCCTCTGTGTTGTCGACTTCTTCGTCCTTTTCATCATTGTTGGACAAGTGACCTGACAAGCTTGATTCGGTTAGTGGCGTGAAGTCAGACTCGTCTTCTTCAGGCTTATTCCAAGTGTTAGGCTTAGTTTCGATATCAGGTTCGATGCCTAATGCTTGGATGGATCGGCCATCAGGTGTGAAGTAGCGTGAGGTTGTAAGCTTTACTGCACCACCAGTTTGTAAATCCTGGATGGTTTGCACAGAGCCTTTGCCAAATGTCTTGGTGCCCATGATAATTGCCCGTCCGTGATCTTGCATAGCGCCTGCAACGATTTCGGATGCTGATGCAGAACCACCATTAACTAACACGACCAAAGGTTTACCATCAAGGATGTCACCAGTAGTTGCATCGTAACGTAGTTTTGAATCATCTTCACGACCGTCTGTGTAGACAATCATGCCGCTATTAAGAAATGCATCAGATACACCTACCGCACCCGATAGAACCCCACCTGGGTTGTTGCGTAAATCGAGGACCAAACCACTTAGCGAGCCATCAGAATCAGCCTTCATCTTTTTGATGGCTTTTAGCATGTCGGCTGTGGTTTTAGTTTGGAAGTTTGATATGCGCAGATAGCCGTAGTTGTCATCCAGCATGCGGTTTTTAACGCTAGTCACTTTAATAACAGCACGCTCGATATCAATTGATAATGGCTTGTCTTCGCCTTCACGAATAACCGTTAGATTAATGATGCTGCCTGGCTTGCCACGCATTAACTTAACGGCATCGTTAAGTGTTAGGCCTTTTACCGGCGTTTTATCAAGACGAATAATAAGATCGCCTGATTGCATGCCGGCACGCGCAGCGGGCGTGTCGTCGATGGGTGAAACCACCTTAACAAAGCCGTCTTCCATGCCCACTTCGATGCCTAAGCCACCAAACTCACCGGTGGTACCGATGCGTAGTTCGTTGAATTCTTCAGTATTAAGGTAGGCAGAATGAGGATCAAGGCCGTTGAGCATGCCGCGAATGGCGTATTCGAGTAGCTCTTCATCGGAGACTTCTTCAACGTAATCGCTTTTGATGCGGGAGAACACGTCGGTAAACGTGCGCATCTGTTCAAGCGGCAGAGTGTTAGCGCTATTGTTACCAGTAGCTAATATGTTTTGCCCGATGGACAAACTGGCCCCAAAAAGAGTGCCTGCCAGTAACAGAGTGATTGATTTGCTGTTTACGCTCATAGTTCGGGCCCCAGAACCCTTGAGTTTCTGATTAATTGTTTAAGAGTAGCCTAACGGTATTTCGCTGATGGCTACTTTCCGGCGCTGTTTATAGAAATGGAGGTATCCACCCAGGCTGCCGGGTCCACCGGTTTGGCGTTGTGCCGGATCTCGAAATAAACGCCATTGGCTGTTTGACCGCCAGAATTACCTACAGTTGCAATTGTCGATCCGGAATCGACCCAATCGCCCTTTTTAACGCGAACGTCTCGGTTTCCGCCGTAGAGTGTCATAAAGGCGTCGCCGTGATCCAGTATGACCAGATTACCAAAGCCCTGTAGCCAGTCGCTGTAAATTACCTCTCCATCGGCTATCGCACCCACTGGAGTAGCGTAGCGGGCCGCGATAAACAGGCCTTGCCAGCGAATCTTGCCAACCGATTTCAGCTCACCGAAACGTGCCTGGAGTTGCCCATCGACGGGTAAAGGGTATTGGCCTTTGCCAGCAAGAAAGTAGCCCGATTTGGCCACCTGGGCGGCTTTTAGTTCTTCGAGCAATATTTGCAGGCGCGATTGATCAGCTTTGAGCTGGGCGACCGAGCGCTGTTTTTCAGTGAGCTGATTTTCGACCGTTGTGAGCTCGGTCTTTTGCGCTCGAGCGTTGGCAGCAAAATTGTCGTGCTGTTTCTGAGCCTTTTTCTTAATATGGTTTAACCAATTGCGATTTTTAGCCGCTTCTAGGTGGGCTTCTTCAATTAGGGTAAGTGCTGCCAGTTGTTGCTCAATTGCGTTATCTTGGGCGGCCATAAAGTACTCGGTATAGATACCAAGCCTGTCTGCAAGCACGGGATCGTCGTGCTGCAATATCACCTTTAGCCCTGAGGCTGTGTTCACGCGTTGTGATTTTCGTAGCGAATCGGCCAGCAAGGACTTACGCTTATCGATGGTTCGCACTTGCTCTGAGATTGAACTAGATAATGAATCGAGCTTGCTGTTGTATTGAGCGATCTCTTTGTTTAGTTGTTTTAGGCGATGGGTGCGTTCGCTAACGTTGCCTTGTACTGCGGTGAGCGAATCGGCGATCTTTTGTTTTTGTAGGCGGCTGCTGACGATATCTTGCTGCAATTGTTTTAGCAAAGTGTCGGTTTGATGTATTTGCTCGCTGAGCCCTTCAACCGAATCGGCTGCGCTTGCCGCCTGCGCCAATGGGGCGAGCTGCGCCACAAGCGCTGCGCAAAGAATCCACCAGCGCAATGCTGTGGTGAGTGCTGGTGAAAATCTTAAGAGCATGGCTGGATTGTAGCTCAGGGACAGATTTAGGGCGAATCGGTGGGCGGAAGTAATTGTTCTTTACCTGATTTCGCCCTTATCCAGTTCAGGGAGGCCAGTATGCTGGGATAACGGGCAATAAGCGCCCGTAAAAAACGTTGTTTGCCCGGAAATTCACACAGGGACAAGCCGATGATGAAACACACTATTCCAGGGCCGGGTAACACCAGCATGGCGATACCCAATACCACAAACACCAGGCCAGCAATATTACGCACTATGCTCCACGCTACGCCCGTCCACCCAGGCAGCACTGGGTGACGGGCGCTGGAACGAAAGTAATTAATCGGTAATAGCGACACTAGCCAAGGGGTGGCCAAAATGGTCACTATAAACAACAGTGCGGATATCATGCCGAGCGTTGCAAGTTCAGTTTGATAGGTGTCCAGCCAAGCCAGCAGGGCAGTCATCGTGTTGTACCAAATGAGTCTGCCGTTATTGTATCCAGTTGATCTCTTTAGCGGTGTGGGAATTAATCTGCACGCTCTTCAGCGTGTCGGCCATTTTATAATCATTTGACGTTAAGGGAATGCGCCCGGCCATCAATTCCGCGTAGCGTTGTGGGTGTAGTGGCTTACGCTCGCTGTTGACGTAACCCTCTGGGTATATGGGTTGTCCGTCTGGCCGATATTTATCCTTTGCACCTACCGTATGCAATAGCTCGTGGGCGATGACAATATTGTTTTGAGCGTTGTTGCGGCGATGGGCAAATACATGCACCAGGCCCATTAAGCCTTTTTGCATGCCCAGTGAGTGGGCTAAAACCTTATGCTCTGTCGCTTCATGATAGATAACAAACAATCGAACTTGCGTGATGTCATCATAGCGATCTGGCGTGTTTTGATAGGCCCACCAACGAAACCGTAAGCCCCACAACAATACGGTTATGGCATTTTGGTTTTCTGGCCAGGCTGGAGGCAGCGTATGCAGTTGCTCGCCCAGTGTTACATTGAAAGGATTGGGCAAATCGAGATCATAACGAGTCGCTTCGCGTTTGCCCCATTTATTAATAGATGAAAAGTGTCTATCGTTAAGATTAGCGATAAACGTATCGGTGCTTGAATTTCCATCTGCATTGATGGGGTAGACAACGGCGCTTAATGGCTGGTTCCAATTACGTGTGTATTCACGTTGGTGTGCGCTGGTAACTCCTACTGCTGTTAGGATACCAAGCAGTATGGTAATTCTTATAATGGTGAAACGTGACAAGCGCTTGACCCATAGTGACTGTGTGCATATGTTTTGTCGGGATCACCCAAATTAACTTGAGTGATGGGTAGTTGTTGTGGCCTATCGTATTGTTGATATGTTGTCGAACGTGATCTATCGCGTATTTTTTGCGATATGTTGAGCGGTATTGTTTAGCGGAATGCTGAGCGCCATGGTTGGCAATGTGCTTAGCAGAGTTAGCGAATAACTAAAGAAAAATAACAACTGGATTGAATATGAGAACTGAGCAACTTGTAGCCATAAGCCGTCACGATTATCAGGCCTCTGCTTGGTCAGTCCCCGCCGTCCATCTGCACTTTGATCTACACCCGCAGCGTACTCGTGTGAGCAGCACTTTAGAGTTGCGCCGTGAAACCTCACAGCCAGTGCCAACGCTTCGTTTGGACGGTGTCGATCTATCATTGATCGACATTAAGCTGGATGGCCAAACAATAACGCCAGGCGATTACAAACTGGATGACACGCATCTCACCCTAGAAAACCTGCCAGAGTCTTGCAAGCTTGAAATAACAACGCAAATTAATCCAGCCGGCAATACCGCATTAGAGGGTTTGTATTTATCTAGCGGTAATTTTTGCACGCAGTGTGAAGCCGAAGGCTTTCGTAAAATTACCTACTTTCTTGATCGTCCGGATGTGCTGTCGGTGTACACGGTAACGATGAAGGCCCCGTATAACGAGTACCCCATTTTATTATCCAACGGTAATTTTGTTGAAGCGTCAAGCGATAAGGAATACGGCTATGCGCAATGGCATGATCCGCACCCTAAGCCAAGTTATTTATTTGCCTTGGTCGCGGGTAACTTATCTAAGGTTGTCGATACGTTTACAACGATGAGTGGCAGGAATATTGATTTACACATTTATGTAGAACAGCACAACTTAAGCAAATGCGCATTTGCAATGCAAGCGCTGAAGCGATCGATGCGCTGGGATGAGCAAGTGTATGGCCTGGAGTACGATCTTGAGCGCTTTATGATTGTGGCTGTTGATGATTTCAATATGGGTGCAATGGAAAACAAGGGCTTGAATGTATTTAACTCCAGGTTTGTGTTAGCCGATGTCGATACCGCAACTGATACCGATTTTATTGGCGTGGAGGCGGTTATCGCGCACGAGTATTTCCATAACTGGACGGGTAATCGGGTGACTTGTCGTGATTGGTTTCAGCTGAGCTTAAAAGAAGGCTTAACCGTATTCCGCGATCAAGAATTTACCGCTGATATGCACGATCGCACTGCGAAGCGTATTGAAGATGTTCGCCTACTTCGAGCGAGGCAATTCCCTGAGGATGCAGGCCCTATGGCGCATCCGGTGCGCCCTGAAAGCTTTATCGAAATTAATAATTTTTATACCTTAACCATTTACGAAAAAGGGGCAGAAGTTATTCGCATGATGCACACCATGCTTGGTGCTTCAGGGTTTCGCAAAGGAATAGATTTGTATTTCGAGCGCCATGACGGGCAAGCGGTTACTTGTGATGATTTCATTGCAGCAATGCAAGATGCAAGCGGCATCGATTTGCAACAGTTTTCTCTGTGGTATTCGCAAGCCGGTACGCCGCAGGTCACCATTGATGAACACTATGATGCTGACAAACAAATCTATGAACTAACATTGACTCAACACTGCCCGGACACTCCGGGTCAAACGAATAAGAAACCGATGCAAATACCGATGTTGATCGGTTTGCTGGATGAGCAAGGCAATCCGGCCGCTGGCAGTGGAGACAACGATACAGCCTTGTTAAATCTAATCTATGAGACGCAGACCTTCACCTTTGGATTAATGACCACTAAACCAATATTGTCACCGTTCCGACAATTTTCAGCGCCGGTTAACCTGGTTTGGAATTGCAGTGATGAGGATCTTGCTATGTTGTTGAGCGCGGACAGCGACGGTTTTAACCAGTGGGATGCATCACAACGGTTGGCCACTCGTGTAATAGAGCGCACACTGGAAAACTCAGCAGCAGCAGAGGATGCGCTTTACCTAGAAGCCATCGGTAAGGTTATCAGTGACAATAGTCTTGATGCTGCGATTAAAGCAGAAATCCTATCGCTACCGTCGATTGATACCTTGGCTGAATCCCAAACGGTGGTGGATATCCAGAAACTTTATCGCGCGCGTAAGGCTGTGCAAGCGGCGATTGTTGGTCAGTATCAAACGCAGCTGCAACAAATTGTGCAAACACAGTTAGCCAATAAACAGCCCTACAAGGTTGAGCACCAGCAAATTGGACATCGTGCCTTGGCCAATTGTGCACTTGGATTGTTAACAGTATTGCCAGAACAAGACTGGCTTACGTTAGCGTCAGAACAATACCGCACCGCCGGCAACATGACCGACCGAGTAGCGGCACTGACCGCACTAATGCATGTTAGTGGTGAGGAGCGAACAAACGCATTAACTGATTTCTACCAGCACTATGAAGACCAGCGTCTAGTGATTGATAAGTGGTTCAGTATTCAAGCGACGGTGCCCTCAAATGATGCGGTGGATACTGTGATGAGATTAAGTGTACACCCAGCGTTCGAGCTGAGTAATCCTAATCGTGTTAGATCGTTGATCGGTGCGTTCGCTGTGGGAAACCCTGTTGGCTTGCATAGTGAAGGTGGTCGTGGCTACAAATTGCTAGCTGACTATGTGTTGACCCTAGATGCGAGAAACCCGCAAGTGGCGGCGCGAATGGTGAGCCCACTGACCCGTTGGCAGCG
>JAZGEF010000065.1:0-9204 GCA_036478595.1 Granulosicoccaceae bacterium | reverse complement strand
AAAAGATTCTACAAAGCATGGAAATTGTTAGTAGCATCGATGAACTATCCGATACCGATTGGCAAAAATATAAACGGACTATTGTCGACCCTGGAAAGGCCTACGATAGAGAAAAAGGTTACTACGCTAAATTGACGCGCAAAAGACCTAAAGTAAAAGAGCCTTAGCTCAAAATACCATTTTAACGTCATATAATGAGACTGCAGAGACAAGTAAATTATCTGAAATCAATTTTGATGTTACATCCCCTGACATGATTGTTTATCGTTGAACCCATTGTTAGCTTTATTGTTAAGGTTAATAATTAATCTCAATTTGAGCCTTACGACAACCCGTTTTTAAGTTTTACGAACATACTCACGCCTGATAACATATAGGTTGCTGCCAATAATCAGTATTGCACCCATCACGGTGTACCTACTTGCGTAGACCCTCCAGATAATAATGTTCTGGTAGCTCAGACATTGTTGTATTGCGACGGATTAGTGCTAGTTAACTTACGCTATATTTAGGCATATACAACCGCAGCTACATCATAAGGAATTTTTTTGTTACATTTCCGGGTGTTACCAATTGCAGATGAGAGCTATCAATACCGGATTTAGTTTCGTTGGCCTCAATCAGCATACGCGTATAACGAGCTGATTTCTCATTGAGCCCCAGGTTTGTACAACTACGCGCAAGGTAGCGCAAGAGCGGTGGAAAGTGTGTGTTAGCTCCACCAGGTTGCATGAGCAATGCCCGCTCACCTGAAATGATGGCAGCTTCATATTTACCTTCAAGAGCATCAATCATGGTCATGGTTGTCATGAACAAGTAACGATACGTCAAGAAACGCCCCGTTAAGATGGCACAACTTGCAGCTTCTCTCGCCTGAGTAAAATCACCGCGATAAACACTCAATAATGACTTAGCATCGTACGTCATGACATGATCGGAACCAATCTGAAGCGCTTGCTGCATCAGTAATTCAGCAGTCTGTAAATCCTGCAATGCAAATGCATGTACATGTGTAAGCAGTGATAACGTTAGTGGGTTGAATCGGTCGGCCTCAAGTGCCAAAGCTGAATAGTGCCTGGCAGTGTCCATGATCGTTTGTTGATCGCAAATATGAAACTCTAGTTGCATGGTGGTGAGGTATGCACGCCAAGCATAAAAAACACTTTCATGATAATTTTCAACAGCTTGATCAAATCCTTGTTCAGCAATAGCGATGCCATCATTAGTCAGATTAAACATGGATTCAATTGAATTGTAGACTAACGCTGAAGCCGCCGCGCTCTCCGTTGATAGTTCAACGTTTGATTTTGCAATTTTAAACAGGCATTCGTCTGCGATACACGATATGTAAGAAGTTAGCAGATCCCCTTCGGCAATATATTCACCCCCGTCATCCAAATAAATAACCTCACGAGAGGATAAGATGATTCTGCCGGTAGCGTATTCAAGCAAGCTGCAATTGAGCACTACATTTTTGGACGACCTAGCAACACGAAAATTTAAATCAGCATCAAACTGCTTACCCGCGCCTGAACGTGGAGAACTGGGAGCATCAAAAGACAAACGATTATCAATTATTTCTATACCACCGCTGCATATAATCAATTTAGCTATTCGATCAAGAATATCGTTAAAAAAATTCGGTTCCAGAGACTGCTCTGCCTTCACAACATCAAATTGAATGGGCTGCAATCGAATTTGGTAGCGTCGTTGTGAATTGACGGCGCTGCCCTTCCACGGTTTATTTTGATACTGGCGGCCACCCCCTGAATCGCGAATTTCATTAAGCAAGCTGGGTTGCACAGATCTTTCACTCTGAGTGCTAACCCATTCATGGAATTTCGGTTCGGAGTCAATCAGTAAACCTTCCAAAAAGCGCCCAGATTCAATTTTTGCGTTTGCGTGCTTGAGATCGACGTTAATGCAGGACAAGTCAAGTTTTACGATATCCTTGGGAACATCTCTGGGTAAACATTCAAGATTGTATCCGGATAAACGCTTTCGAAGGGTCGATAGCTCTCTGCGTAAGCTTCCCTGTGAAAAGGAGCGACTCCATAGATGCTCCTGCAACCAAACCCTTGTGCACTCGCCATGATCAGCTGTTGCCAGCATTGACAACAGGGCTCTGCTTTTTTTGCTGGACAGAACAATTGTTTCGCCGCTCGGGGCTGTAAGCCTAAAACCGCCCAACAACTGTAAATGAAATATTGGCTTATTTGACATTGTCGATTTAACTTTTCGTCGCATCTATTTCGCCAGATAAAGTACGAGACGCTGATCGCTCCACTCCGATCACCTCATTCACCCTATATTGCAATGCGATAAAGCCCAGCACTCCTGTGCCTGCACCACTATCCAACACGCAGTCCTCTGGATTACTAATCGATTTCAATGTTTGCGTGTAGGCATCCATGCGTACTCGGTTCTGGATTATAACCATATGCGGATTTCCTGGAAATTCGACATATTCAGATAATGAGAACAACTCGTCCAACTGTGGCTCCTTTATTGTTATGTACGGTTTGCTGCCGCTCGTACCTGCACTATGATGCACAAGTAGCGCGCAAAACAAGCATTATCGCCCCATTGCAAAGACATAGCGTATTGAATCAAGTTATTGAATCTGATTTGGTTTATTTTTGGTACTATTGGTGCCTTGCCTCTACGCCAATACCAGATTGTTCAAAATTAAGAACCCCTCACAGCGCAGCTCGCAAACTCGCACATTATCTGTTCTGACATTCATATGATTTAACTCACATCCGCTATGCGCTCGCGACACAATGCTCCAACAGAGGTGCAAAGCTCAATATCCTGTACTAAACATAATTACGTAGAGAACATTCGCACTGCAAGGGTGTGCTTTAATCGGATTCATCAGCTCTATAGTTGCAAAATTTTTAGCAGACAATTTTAACTAGCCTGCGTTAAAACGGCCAAAGCCTGCGATACACAGAGTCGATGCATAGAGAAAACAGTATGAATAAAATCGATACTTCTCAATTTAATGATGCAATCGCTGCTCGAACTAGCTGGAAGCCATCCACCATCGCCGTTTCAAGTTTCAAGACTAGAAAGCTGGCACTGGTTAAGAACAATCAGCTGTCATTTGAACCCACCTTGTCGATGAAGTTATTCGGCGCTTTTTTTATTCTCGTCGGTTTCTATTTACTTGCATTCCTTGGCTCTAAAATGCCGGCGCATTCTTGGTGGGTACCAACCTCACTTTTACACAGCGTTGTGATTCCATTAATCAGCCTGTATTTCGTTTTATTCGGGCTCGGCATGCTCTACCTGGAGTCATCGCCAATAATATTCGATGGCAACAAAAGCACCTTTAGCCAAGGTAGGGGCAATCAAATCAACACGATCAATTTTTCCGATATACATGCGCTGCAGCTCATACCTCAGAGTGTTTCAACATCAAACGCACTAGACGATCTTTACCAGCTCAATATTGTGCTTAGTAATGCAGAAAGAGTAAATGTCACTCGCTATCGCGATGCCTCAGTAGCACGTCAAGAATCTAAAACCGTATCTGAGTTCGTCGATATAACCCTGTGGGACGCAACAACTATTGTCAGAAAATAGGTTCCAGCTACGGCCCACTCTTTATGGGCCGAACATTTCAGTACGTGCCAGACGCCAAATTATTGGTTTACTAAGCGACCATTGTAGATTTTAGTTTACGGTGCAGTCAGCTTCGGTTGCAGGTACACGCATTCGTACGTAGTCAAATGTTGCTCTTATATCCGCCGCCAAATAACCATTGACCATCATACCCACTTGCGCCGTTTCTGGAAAATCGTTTCGAGTGATGGCGCCGATTTGCGTCCATTGGATTTCGTTATCCAGTTGGCGATACACAGTGAAGTTTGCACCAATACGACACAATGTCAATCGTCCACTAGTACTACCACTCTGTAGTTCAAGAGCCGAAATGGAATTAGTAGTATTTTTGGCTTCACTACCCAAGAAGCCTGTAATTGTGCCGTCCTGCCGACCGACGTTCACAACGACATAGTTTTCTCCTGAACCACTCGTGTAGCGAGCCATCAAGCCTGCAGCATTAAAATCGTTTCCAGGTGGGAGCGCTGCATTTGCTTCGCCTTGAGTGATGACCGAAGTTTCAACACTGAAATTTCCAGTAACTCGTTTGTAAATTAACGGCGCTTTGCCAGCTTCAAACCAACCCGGTGTTTGCGTCGGAACAATAGTAAGCATACCAGGGTTAGTTTGATTGATATCAAGCAAGCTGTATTGTGCTTGTTCGCCCTCTGCCTGATGGCGTAACGTCCAACCGTTCAAGCTATCAACCGAAAACTCATCCGTAAATTGCGCTGCAGAAACGATCGGAGCGGGATCACTGGTTCCGGTAGTGGTACCCGTCGTGGTTCCGGTAGCGGTTCCCGTGGTTGCGCCGCCACCATTATCGCTATCGCTGCAAGCTGTCATAGCGATCGATATGCCTACAATGCACGTCATATGCAACAACAAGTGTTTTCGTGAATTGGTCCGGTTAATGCCGGTAGTAATTGTCATTGATATTTCCTTTTGGATAACGCCAGATAGTGCAGATTTGAGCAAAAAAACCTGAACAGCAAAATGATTACAGCACCTGATATTACAGCAGATACTAAACTTTGATTCTCATCATTTGCTATGTTTCTTAACTCGTTAGCCAAATTGCAATGGGGATAGTTGGCGGCCCTTAAAAACAGCGGCTTTATACGCGTAAGCCGCTGATTGGTACACGCGCTGTTTGAGGAGGCACTATTTTTAGCGATTTTAGTTCTTTATTGCCTTAATCATCCAACAAAAAGAAGCCCAAGCCGCGATAAAACAGACACCACCAATTGGCGTTATGATCCCAAGCGTAGTGATACCAGATAGGGCCATTAAATATAGGCTGCCACTAAACAAAATAATGCCTGCCACAAACAAAAAAGCGGTTCGGGCATTCGCGCGGCTTGCGGGGAGCAATCCACAGGCAATCAATGCCAAAGCGTGAGTGGTTTGATACGAAACGCCGGTATCAATCCAGCCCATAGCCTTGGCATCTAGCGCAGGCTTTAATGCGTGCGCTCCAAATGCACCAATGATGACAGCAACTGCACAAAACATTCCACCGGTGATCAATATCCACTTTGTCAAGTTAACCTAGCCAATGACCTATTAATGGATACATCATACCGCGGAATGTTCGTGCCTATTATGTTGCATAACCTAAGGCCGTACGTAATCAGGTAGCTCCAGCACAAAACTATCAACCGATCCCGAGTCATACCAGTCTGATCCAAATATTACTCGTGTACCTGAGGGGCTAATCGTAGCATGCGGCTCCCCAAAGTATGCCGCATAACCACCGTTCGAAGCTGATTTTCCGTACGATCGATGATGCGCATAACGACAAACAACCGTGTCTTCAGGGTCAGTCTGTGCCACATAGATTTCAGAGAACAACGGCGGTGCTTCAATACCACTACTAAAATACGATAGCTGGCTACTATTGCCTATGCTCGACACTGCTACCCTACCCGGCTTTAAATATGCCAGAGCAGATACGTGAGTACTGCTGGTAGTGTATGGATAACCCTGCTCTTGGCTAATGATGTTTCGGCAATCACCCGTTTCGAGATTGTGTTCTATCAAGTGACCAATACCCTGATATAAGTCACCATTACAGCCATTCGGGCTTGAACCATAGCTAACTTGATAATAGGCATCATCACTAGTGTGGGTCATGCCCAAGCTTGAATGCTCATTACTGCTGGCTAAATCCAATTGGAATCTGATTGTCTGTAAATCTGGCTCCAGTACAAAACCTTGATGCCAAAAGCTGGTAGCACTAGCTGACGGTACTGGCGAGCTCCAGGCCGTCCAGCCACTTCCTGTGCCAATTGGCACTGCAACTACTTCGTCGGTACTTATGTCATAGGACCACATAGTGTAATGACCATCGTCTTGTTGACACCTAAAGCCAAATAGATCTTGATCAACGGATTGCATCTGGACATCATTACCGGCAGTGGGCAAACTCGCGCCGCAAATCGCACTGAAATCTGCTACCTCAGTTGCTTTGTTAGCACTGACATCAAATCGATTGAATTTTCCATAGTCAGATGCGCGACGACTAACGTAAAAGAAGCTATCTGGATCAGTTCTACTCCACCAAACTTGTTCCAAATCTGCTGGCGCAAAAGCGAGATCTTGGATAAATTCGTATGTATGACCATCGAGTAGTTTATGCCCTCCACCACTTACACCGGTGCGGTACAACATAAGCAAGGACTCATCTGCATTCCAGGCCTGCATCGTACTGTACGCTGGTTTGTTTACTTCTCCTAACGCACTATTGGTAACTCTTGTAACCTTGCCTCCAAAGCTTGGATCGTTGTACGTTTCTAAATATGCCGGCTTTGACATTGTCGGCACAGCAAAAGAATTCGCATTGGATATAGATCCCTTGCAGAAATTGTCGTTCGATGCGACAGGATCGGTAGTAGGATTAGGGCCCGTAGCAGAACCTGTATCGGTAATTGGCTCCGGCACACTGGCAGGAATACTGGCTACATTTTCTAAAGCGTTACCCATTTGATCTGTGGCGGCTTGAGCATTCGCCATCTCGGGTACAGAATCCATCGGAGTAGATTCATTGCAAGCTACCAGTATTTGAATGTTGAGTGCTAATAACAAGCAAATCGAGCCCTGTTTCTTCCTAAGCAACATAAGCTTCTACCACTCGCGACTAATATCTTAAGTAGCGACAGTGAAGCCAGTAGATTAACTAACAAGTAGTACAGATTTGCAGATTGTTACTGACTGGTCATTCACGCTCAGATATCCGAACAAGCAAGCGCGAACAGGACAACTAACCATTAAGGTAGAGTGGCCTAACGAAGCTGAATTGACTATCAAATATCTCTAAATAGCTGATGGAAATATTTGATTACGGCCAAGATCCTTAGCACGATACAAGAAGCGATCGGCTACAGATAACCAAGTGCTTAGAGAGCGATCGGTATTTTGTGGAATCAGTACTGCACCCATACTAACCGTGTACCGAACTATCACGCCGTTAAATTCCACTTCCGCGTCACGAATGGCGTCGCTTGTTCGTTCGGCAATAAGGTAGGCTTCGCTGCGGCTGGTATCGGGTAGAAATACGACAAACTCTTCACCCCCTATGCGAGCAAGCAAATCAATATCACGCAATTGCGACCGGACCATCTTTGTAAAGTGCTTTAACACATGATCACCAGCATCGTGCCCATACTCATCATTTATGCGTTTAAAATAGTCAAGATCCATTACAAACAAGGCACCACCTTGTTGATGAATCCCGTTCACATCAAAGGCATCAATCAACGCCCGTCGATTTAAACAACCCGTTAGTGAGTCGGTGTTGGCCAGTGCTCGTAATTTAGCGGATTGGATTTCAAGGCGTTTAGAATAAAAGTACAAGCCTCCACCCAGTAATGATGCAACACCTGCCAGTAATCCCACAAGTAAACTAAATCTAAAAATCCATTGCCGAGCTTTTCCGATTGAACGATCAACGACATACGCACCCATTAAATCGCCCTTTGACCAAGCAGGCCCGTTAGGCTGCAGGCGGTTGTGGCATGCGATGCAGCTATCCTGATTAGCGATAGTTGGAAAAACCGTGCGCAACATCCTATTGCCACTATCATCATCAAACTCTGTTGAAAATTGGCCAAACGTGCCGCTGTTGGCCATACGATCCAAGCGCGCAGCCAACGCAGCATCAATAGGCGGCGTTTCGATTTCCCGCCCTGCCAAGCCAACCATCACTGCAACGGGTCGTTCACTTCTTGCGTCGTGCGAATTAAACTGACGTGCAGCTGCGGCTCTAAATACAGCCGGTACCAAAGCATTTCGATCGCCGCTATGTTGGCTGGAATAGATTGAGACAAAACTGTTGGTCAAGTCGAGCAGTGTTTCCGCTTCACCGATACTGGTAGAGAGGTGCTCGGCGCTCCTCATTTGATATACAATCAAGCCCGTCACTATACCAATGCCGATGGAACAAGAAACCAACAACACTAGGCTTAGGTCGGTATATCGTCGTAATTGCCTGCTCATACAGATATCGATACCATCAGATTCAGTTTATGAAGCTGCAAAGAGTAGTCGTGCATAAGTGAGTCATCGGCGAGTTAATCTATCAATATAACGTAGCGCGTAGTTTTTTTAACAATGTCGCCGGCATCGTCGTAAATTCATTATGCTAGAAAGGCTAAATTACAGCCTTGTACTTAAATTTTTGAGATACACATCACCTTTTGTACGGGTTTGAAAATGTTTAACAAACTTACTCTTACAAACTATTCATCCAATGGCTGTCAGCGCACCGGCTCCAACTGACATCACCCCATAACAAGACAATTTTATTGTAGGTACTTGCGATCTCTTCACGTGAATCTGGCGTGCCCCATGTTTCGGTATAGCCCAACCACAAATCGTTTATGTTGAATTGATCATCTTCGGGTGATAAAGCAAGCAAACCAACAACCGATATGCTCTCTAAATCAGAGGCGGTCATATGGTGTTTGGCCGTGATTTCCCATTGAGAGAAAAACGCATCAAGACCGAAGTCGCGCATGGGTTTAAAATTGTTCTTCGGCTCACTATAGCGTTATAGAACAGCCCTCTTTTACAACTACTCAAGGACTCTAACAGCTGGCCAGTTATCGCCGCCGTGTTCGGGAACAAACGTTAATTCATCACCATTTGCTGTAATAAAATAACAATCCCACGATGCTGATGGTGGCCATTGGGAGCAGTAACGATCGCCCTCTGCCTTCCATCGTCCATTCGATGGACGACCATTGGTTTTAGAATAGTGTGTATCGCCATTTGCGTTAAAGAACGACTTCCATTCCTGGCCTTTGTAATTACCTTTAACATAGGAATCTGACAAATACTCCTTAATTTGCTCGCCGTTCAATTTTGCTTGGTCATTAGCGCTGGACACGCCTCCGATAAACATTGTGATTGCGATATTCAATACAATCAAGACGCCCATTAAAGATTTCATGTCTATACATTTCTTCTGCTTGCGAAGTCGTGCGATGATCCATCGCTCGACCACTAACACGCCGTTCTCAGCTTTTGCTTTGTCTTTGGGCTTATACGGGCGAGCCGGTATGATTGCCGTTCGATAGTGATCCGACCACTGCT
>JAZGEF010000064.1:0-69825 GCA_036478595.1 Granulosicoccaceae bacterium | reverse complement strand
CAAGCGCTCTGCGCGCAGCCCCGAAGGGGTGAGGCCCACGATGGGCCGAATAAACCCTTGCTAGCACTCAACCCCGATATCTGCCCAACCGGCCTTAAGTAACTGCGCACTTAATCGGCGCCCGGAGTAATTTTTCACAAGCGCTCTGCGCGCAGCCCCGAAGGGGTGAGGCCCACGATGGGCCGAATAAACCCTTGCTAGCACTCAACCCCAATATCTGCCCAACCGGCCTTCAGCATTCCCCCGTTCAAGGCCAAAGCCCAAAGACCGAGCTCGTAGTTCTCAGGCTTGCCGACCTAGCCGTTTCTCCGCAGGGAAAGCCTTAAGGCACCTTAAATTGCCTCCCCAGAAACTTTTGTAAACTTCGATTACGAACCTGCACCCGGCGCCCCCTTTTACATACTATTCCGTTAGCCTTGACATTATTTAACGCATGGCTGGGGACATCTCCAAATGCCTTGGACAAACGATAGTTTTCGCTCTTAGAATAAAAATTTATTATTAAACTCCCGTGAATTTCTACAACACATTCTTTAAAGTGGCCTTTGCCGTAGCGATGGGCGTTCTGCTTGCAACGTGGATTACACCCGTCTGGGCGATGCAAGCGCCACAAATTCGCAGCGTGCAAAACAACGCCGACCGGATAACTATTGAGTACCAAGCATCGCAAGCTTTGCTTGGTTTAAATGTCTATCGAGATGGTGGTTATGTGACCACCATCAAGCCTGCGCAGCAGCAAGGTAGCGTAAGTTTTACCGGCAGCGCTGGTCGATACTGCATCGTTGCTATTGTCGCATCAGGTTCAGGCGAATCATTTAGTGCTTGTAGTGCCCAAGTTTCTAGTGCTAGCACAGTACCCAACGGTGCCGGTGTGCCGACAAATTTCAGAGCATCCGTTTATTCAGGGAGCACTGCAGAGCTTTTCTGGGGGCTTCCATCAGATGGCGCTGCTGTGCGTGGCTTTCGATTATTCCGTGATGGCCGATTGATCTATTCTGGCGATGGCAGAAGTCATTTTGAAGACACGTTGTTGAATGACCGTGTGTATCGATATGCATTGGTAACGATCGATGCTAGCGGCAGGCAAAGCCGCGAAGCTAACGTTGTGGTGATCGCTGGCGAACAATCAAATAATCAACTTCCGGGAGATCCTCCGCGGGATTCTGGTTCGATTGCAAGCCCTGGCAATTTTCGTGGACAATTTTATTCAGCCACAGCGGCTGAATTATTTTGGAATGCAGTGCCTGGCAATGACATTCAATATCGATTATCGCGAGACGGTGTTTTATTATCGACATTGGATGGTCATAGTTATTTTGAAGGCTCACTGCAGTCAGGCAGAAATTATCAATATCAGGTTAACGCGATTGATACCTCCGGTGCTACTAGTGAAAACGCAAGCTTTACCCTAACTGCGCAAGGTGGTTCTGGTAGCCCTGAGAACACCAACGACTTCGGCATGACCTTAGCGACTGATCGATTTTATCTACAAGAGGGCAATGAATCCGGTGTGATTGTGCCAATACAGATACATCGTTCAAACGGCAATCAATCACCGATTAATTTATCACTGCGCTCAGAACGAGGCGAGTTATCGCGTTTCCTTCGCTATGGATTTGATCACACGACGATTAGCGGAGAAACCAGCACTAACCTACGCATGTGGTTGGACATCGCCGCGATGCCATTGCAAATTCAGGAACGTCGATATGTCGTCACTGCGCAGCAACAGGGTAGGCGAGTTGAGGCAACCTTGTTTCTCGATGTTGAACCCGTTGATGCGCCAGATATATATTTGTTGGTTGGCCAAAGTAATATGGAAGGCTCGAGTGAGCGCTACATCCGAAACAGTAATCCGGGTGGGCCTGATGAATCCAACCCCAGAATCCGGCAATTAAACGTCCGGCAAAACAGCTCAGAAGCTTTTAGCCAAAACTGGCAATTTTCTGATGAACAATCCAATGTCGCTTATCCGCGTTTTATCACAGCTGAGGACCCTCTACATGAACCCAAGGCACCTTGGCAGGCTAACAAAGCGGCCCAATTTATTGGTCCAGGTTTGTCGTTTGCAAAAGCCGCATTGGGCGAGACGATTCGTCAGATCTACCTGGTTCCGGCGGCCTGGTCCGCCACTGGCTTTTGCAGTAACGGGTTTGGTGATATTGCTTGGAATCCCTATCCCACGAGCTCGCCTGGTCACGGAGGCACACTGTTAGCAGACAGGGCGCTAACGCGTCTGAACATGACCTTACGGGATACCGGTGGAATTTTACGTGGCATCTTGTGGCATCAAGGTGAGGCCGACTCTAATAATGGCGATTGCGCCTATCGCTACCAGGACAATCTACGTAGATTGGTGGAGCGATTCCGTGGAGAGGCCAGAGCTGATCGACGCGGCGCAATGGCGCGCGGTGGTTTATCTGATGTGCCGATAATTGTAGGGACCATGTCTAAGGGTCAGGATGATCGCGGCGATTTCTCGCAGTTTAGTGAGTTAAAAACCGCGGTCGATACCGTTCACCGCAATGTCTCGATATCGATTCCTCACGCGGGTTTTGTGAATAATGACGACTTGCGCCCACCCACTTATCACTGTGGAGACAACTCTTGTGTGCATTTTGGTGGTGCAGGCTATCGCGAGATGGGTTACCGTTTCTACCAGGCGTTAAGAGCGGTTTGGACAAGAGATGGGAATAACTGATCGACTAGTTGCTGATATTGGTGGCACCAACGCGCGTTTTGCCATGCTCGATGAGCTTGGTAATCTTCAGAGTACAGTGACATTACCCTGTGATGACTATGCTAATTTACCTACCGCGCTCGAGCATTACCTAAACAAGCAAAATATTACTAAGCTTGATCAAGTGGCAATGGCCGTGGCCACGCCCGTCAGCGGTGATCGAGTGACTCTCACCAATCGACCCAATTGGTCATTCTCTCAGCAGCAATTAAAAGACTCCCTAAAATTAAGTTCACTTACGCTGCTAAATGATTATTCCGCGCTAGCTTTATCTCTACCTCATTTGTCCAAAGATGACGTGCGAATCGTCGGCCCTGCGTTAAAGCCTGCACTGGGGGCTATTGCGTTGATTGGGCCAGGTACGGGTTTGGGTGTGTCGGGGTTGGTGCCAACGTTTAATGCTAGTGGTGAGGTGATTCAATACGGCACATTGGTAGGTGAAGGTGGGCACGTCACCTTAGGTGTGGCGACGGATCGCGAACAAGCCATGTACAAAGTACTGGAAAATAAGTATGGCCATGTGTCAGCGGAGCGCGTGCTGTCAGGGCCAGGTATGGCAGAGCTGTATCTGGTATTGAAACAACTTGACGGGATAGAAGCTGAGCCCTTAATGCCTGCTCAGATTTCCAAAGGTGCCTTACAAGACAACGATGCAGCGTGCCTTGAAACACTCAACATGTTCTGTGCCTTGCTCGGTTCATGCGCCGGTAACCTTGCACTAACAGTCGGCGCTGCTGGCGGTGTGTATATCGGCGGTGGTATTACGCCTAAGCTTGGTCAGTTTTTTATCGATTCGGCCTTTCGTGAGCGATTTGAAGCTAAGGGCCGAATGCGAACCATGCTCGAGAAAATGCCTACTTTTGTGATAATAGCGCCATATCCCGCACTCATTGGCTGCGCCAAGGCCATGTAAAGCCTTGAAATTGCCCTCACTTGTCGCCAATATTTGGGTATTAGTGAGAGGAGACAAACATGGCATCACCACCATTTGAGCCGTTTATTAATGTTGACGGCATACAACGTGTGCAAAAAGAACTCAGCAAAATGTTCGAGGGCGATTGGATCTCAAGCATGGCTGGAGCTGCTCAAAGCGCTGATTCTGATTGGCGTCCTCGAGCCGACGTGACCGAAACAGACGACCACTTTAGTTATCTAATCGATGTGCCCGGTGTAGAGCTAGATGACATCGATGTCACTATCAAACGAAATGTGCTCAGCGTGACTGGCACTCGTGAAGTGACGGCAAATGCGCAATACCACGAACGTTCTACTGGCACATTTGCAAGGTATTTCGATTTACCTGCCAATGCTGATGAAGCAACGGTAACTGCATCGGCAAAAAAAGGCGTACTCGAAATCCGCTTGTGTAAAGTGGCAAATGAAGTAGCGAGACAGGTGCCAATTAATAAAGGAACTTAGCACTGGGGTGAACCCACGCACAAAAACAAGGAGTTTGGAATGAGCATTGAAGATCACCTAAAAAAAACAGCGGTAGACAAAATAGAAGAATATGGCTTCGACGATGAAGTCGCACGAAATGAGTTCGCTAAGTTAAAACCACAAGAAGCAGAGGCACTTCGAAAGAGATTCAGAGATGATCCAGAAGATGAAATTCTGCAGCGGATAATCAAAAAGCTTGATTCTTAGCCTATCACTCTCGTGATTACCGTCATTCTCCCCGGAGGACTAAGCGCCCTCCGGATGGATGACAAGACTATTTAAATACTCACGCCCGGCCAGAAAATCCCCTGATTCACTTGACTCGAACCCAACCGTTCACTCACTTCATTCATCCGTGTAAAACACTCAGCCGCGGTCGCTTCAGTCGATTGCCCATCATTGGCCATGTCATAAGTACAGCTGCTTGCAGCTAGGCCTACTTGTTCCGGCGTAGTGATTGTTAAAGACATATCTGCGGTACGGTAGGTAACGGTGGTAGCCAGTAGAGGAGAGGGCGTGCCGGTTTCATCAGCAATCCATTCCAGTGGCAATCCAATAATGCCATCTTGTAGTGCACAGTTTTGTGCCTGCTGATTGGCGAGTGCAGCCTTGCAATACTCTGTTACCAAAACCTGGCCAGAGAATTCACTCGCCGTTGTTGCGCTCAGAAGAATGTCGGATACGCAGGAGAAGCCGGTGACGGGATTACCCATGCCTTGGTCGAATTCTGCCAGGCAGTTACTCACCAGGGCGTTTTCGCCAGTCGTACCACTGGTCACCGCTTCGTTTAGGATGTTGAGCACGCGAGTAATTTCAGTTGATACTTGTGTGGCCAGAACGGCGGCCCGGCCCGTCGTGGAAAATTGTCGACCGTCTTCAATATTACTGGCCACTGGAGCCATTGGAGTGCTCTGATCGTCTTGAATTTCGGTATCTGGAGTATGACTACTGCTACAGCTGGCCAGCAGGCAGCTAATGATTACCACAGATAAATACGGAAATTGGCTCATCTTTTCACCTGACGTTATGAATGGCGTAAACTATGCGCGATCCACCGAGAGTCAGCTCGAGCTGATGCGCCTACGTAACCAATCATAGTGCAATATATGAACAAGATTATAGACGGAAAGTTGTTTGCTGAAGGCCTTCGCGCCTCGCTTGCCAAAAAAGTCAGCTTCGTCAAAGAAAATCATGGGCTTACACCGGGGCTGGCCGTTGTGCTGGTGGGTGAAGATCCGGCAAGCCAGGTATACGTACGCAACAAAGGCAAGCAAACTGCCGAAGTCGGAATGCAATCGTTCGAGCACAAGCTGGATGAATCCACCTCACAAGAAGATTTACTGAAACTGATTACCCAACTCAACGGCGATGATTCCGTTCATGGCATTTTGGTACAACTGCCATTGCCAAAGCACATTGATGAGCCCACCGTGCTGGATTCAATCAACTACGAAAAAGATGTGGACGGTTTTCATCTTATGAATGTGGGCATGCTGAACACTGGCGCTGATGGTGTTGTGCCTTGCACACCATTAGGTTGCATCATGATGCTTAAGGATCGCCTGGGTGATTTGTCTGGCAAGTCTGCGGTTGTTGTTGGGCGCAGTAATATTGTTGGTAAGCCAATGGCTGCTTTGTTAATAAAAGAAAGTTGCACGGTCACAATCGCGCATTCACGCACAAAAGATTTACCAGCGGTATGTAGAGAGGCTGACATAGTAGTGGCAGCGGTAGGGCGCCCGAATATGGTTCAAGGTGATTGGATTAAGCCAGGTGCTGCAGTAATTGACGTGGGTATCAACCGCATTGAAATTGATGGCAAAACTAAACTAGTGGGTGATGTTGATTTTGCTTCGGCGGAGCCCGTAGCCGGCGCGATTACACCCGTGCCCGGTGGTGTGGGCCCAATGACGATTGCCTGTTTGCTGCACAACACGTTGCAACAAGCTTGTCGCTTACATAAGGTTGCGGTACCAGAGGATTCAGTTTAGCCGTAAAACTAACCCTAAGAGCCCCGTTTTTCGGGGTTTTTTTGTGCCTGGTGTATTGGAATTTCTTCGCGCTGAAAAGTATTAAGACGCGGTTAGGAAGGCCATGCGCAACATTATGGGTATCAGCGTTTATGGGCGTGCCATGTCAAACTGGAAACCTAAGCTGAACTGCGGGCTTAATTTAGCTAGCATGTTGCCTATGATTATTTTTCCAAACAACCGCCTGAGTAAAACAAACGCACTTGTGATCGGTTTTATTGCCTGCCTACTCGCATCGATGTCACTCACGGTGCGCGCAGCGCAGCCTTCGTTAGATCAGCTGTTGACAACTGAGGATGCGCGGCATTTGTTCTCACGTACAGGTTTTGGATATTCCTTGGCTCAGCACGATCAAGCGGGTGGTTTGACGCGTCGTGAAGCGATTGATCTTGTCATGCAAGGCTTCGCTACTAACCCCTCAGTGGCTATGCCTGCTTGGGTTACGGCTGATGCGCCTTTTCACTGGGCAAGGCGCGACATGAACAGAACACAACGGGTGCGTTTTGAGCGCGACCGTGATCAAGAGTTGGCTCAGTTGCGCCAATGGTGGATTAGCGAAATGTTGCAATCGCCTTCGCCGCAAACAGAACGCTTGGTGCTGTTTTGGCACGACCTAATGGCCACCAGTTATCACGGCGTTAATTATCAGTCGTTGGCAATGGCTAAACAGAATGCCATGTTCCGTCAGCACGGCCTGGGAAACTTTGGGGATCTATTAAAAGCGCTAATTCGTGATCCTGCCATGCTTAATTATTTGGACAACGAAAACAGCAGAAAGCAATCGCCCAATGAAAATTTGGCGCGCGAGCTTCTGGAACGCTTTAGTATGGGCGAGGGCAACTACACTGAAAAGACGGTCAAAGAGGCGGCAAGAGCATTGACTGGTTACAGTGTTAGCCATGATTACAATCTCTCATTCCGGTTCGAAACCTGGAAACATGACACCGGTGATAAAGAGCTTTTTGGCCAAACAGGCAAGTTTAACGGTGATGATTTAGTCGATTTGATACTTAAACAACCCGCTAGTGCGGAATTTATTGCGGGTAGATTTTGGCATTTGTTGGTGTCAGATAGCCAGCCAACTCAAGCTGATATAGCGCCACTGGTTGAGGAGCTACGGTCTAATCAATTTGATTTAGCGACCTTGTATCAATCGATACTGATGTCAGAAGCGTTTTGGCAAACCGATAATCGAATCGCCCGAGTCAAGTCACCCATCATTTTGCAGGTGGCGGCTGCCCGCAGCCTTGAATACCCCAAGCTGCGTTGGCAAACAATACCTGTCACGTCGGCCAGCATAGGCATGAGCATATTCGCACCCCCGAATGTCTCGGGCTGGCACGAAGGTACTGCATACACCACAGCCGGCAGGCTGAAACAACGCAATAATGTGATCGACATGCTGCTCGGATTAAAGGCCTCTGGTGATGCATCTAATGCGAGCATGGTTGCCAATGAGATGCAATCGCTTATGGGCGATAGCATGATGAAGGCATCTGGTATTACCTTGACGATGGCGGCAGAGGATTACCACGGGCCAGTTAAGTACCGAGTTGAGCTACGCCGTGGTGATGACGCGCTGTGGGAAAGCGCTGATCGTATTTGGATGCATGGTCATGATACCTTGCAATTTGGCCGCGTTAATGACATGTCGAATATGCCTTGGCAGCATACAAGCGTGACACCGCCAATTGAACACATCGAACGCGCTGACAAGGTACGTGTATATTTTTTAAATGATACGGCCGGGCGAAATGGTGATCGTAACCTTTATGTTCGTGGCGTATCACTAAAGGACAATTATTTTGTAGGCAGTTCGGGGACACAACAGAGCACCTGCGTGCCAAAAAATAGTGCTGACGCTGGCAATTTGTACTGCAATGGTTATGTGGACATTCCAATAAACATTGTCGCATTGTCTGAGAACATTAACACTAGTAATCCCTATCAAGTGGGCAATGTGCGCGTACGTTGGGGCAATGTTGGTAAAGGTAGCGGTAAAAACCGAAGCCGCCTGGAACTCACGCTTGAAACGGTAAAAGCACCGGATCAACAGTGGCGCAACATAGGCATTGCAATGTACAGCAACAGTGCCGAGCATGCGGATTTACGTATAGATACCTACAGTTGCTGGCCAGATTGCTTTGTTAGCACCGATGAATGCCTATGGCTGGATGAGATTGATGGGGTAACTCAAACATGGGTGTTCCCATTAGATGATGAGCATCAATGTCACTATCAAAGCTTGGATGACAAAGAGCGGCGCTTGGTGGATGCTATCTGGATGTCACTGCCTGAATTTATTGACCACGCTGCAATAGCGGAAAAGGATAGGCGTTACGCCAAGGTGTTAGCACTATGGAAACAGCGCATTCAAACACAACAAGGTAATTTGAATGAAAGCCGCTATGCAAAAGCGAATAATCGATTTGTGTTTAACTCAGCTCTGCTGCGCAAAGTTCAGCCGCCTGCAATTGTGCAAGCTCCAGAAGTGCTAATCACTGCCATGGATCAATTGCAAAGCCAGCTGAAATTACGGGGGATCAGTGTATTTGATTTGTTGCTGCCGGGTGTCAATGTCAGTGCGTTCCCACAGCTTGACGCCAGTTTGCAACAACCATTGGTCCAGCAACTTCGAGCGTATAGCCACCACGCTGTTAGCCAACTCTACTAGGAGCTATTATGAATCGTCGAAATATGCTCATGCAGTTACTCGGCTTTGGTGCTACGGGATTGTCGCTAAACAATAATAATTTGCTCGCGGATCAACTTCAGGTAAACGGGCAGCGATTAATTTTACTTGAGCTCTCTGGCGCTAATGATGGGCTCAATACTTTAGTGCCGCACAGTGATGAGCAGTATTACAGCCTGCGTCCGAACATTGGTTTGCCTAAATCAGCAATTATCATGCTTGATGACGACTTTGCTTTACATCAGAGCCTAAAACCACTTATGCAGTTGTGGGAGCAAACAGAGCTGGCGTGGGTTCACGGTTTAGGGTATCCAAAACCTAACCGATCGCACTTCAAATCAATTGCGCTATGGGAAACGGGCGGAGACGGTAAAGCCGATGGGGAACGCGGTTGGCTTACCCATGATATAGAACATGCTTATGGTCAGCGACTATCTGATGCGCACGGCATTAGCCTGGTAGATGACATGGCGGTGTTTGATAGCCCCGATGGGCGATGGTTATCGATGAAGTCTGCTAGCAAACTACTACAGACCGACTACAAGCCAACAGACAGTGAAGGATTTACCAATCCCCTGCTAAAACGGGTAGAGCAACAGAGCCATGAGCTCGAATCCATGCTGGCAAGCTTATCGAGCAAGTTAGACAAGGTGGCTGATGTAAAGAAAATGCCAGCAACGGGGTTAGGTAGACAACTATCTGAAGTGATTCGTTTGATTAGGGCCGGCTTGGACACACCCGTGTATCGAATCAGGATCGGTGGTTTTGATACACACGAAAATCAATTGGGTCGACATGCACGCAGGCTCTCTGAGCTTAGCGAAGCAGTCGCGGCTACTCGCCTAACGCTGAAGCAGGATAATGAATGGGACAACACACTCATCATTAGCTATTCAGAATTTGGACGTAGGGCAGCTGAGAATAAATCCGGCGGCACTGATCACGGAACCGCCGCGCCGCATTTTTTAGCAGGCGGCGCACTCAATGGTGGTCTCTACGGTCGGTCACCCGATCTGTCGAACCTGATCGATGGCGACCCGGCGCATACGCTGGATTACCGAAGCCTATATGAGCAGGTGCTTTCAGGTTGGTTCAATATTGGTGAAAATCAGTTTTCTGGATATCAGAGCCATGAGCTCAATACTCTGTTCAAACAGGTCTGATTCATTATTTGTGCCCTGGTCTGGGCATAGGTTTGTCTCAATTGGGGGATTTAGGCCAATTTCAGGGATTTACTTAACCTTGCCGGATGCTTAAACTAGAGAGGATAATCAACGCTCTAGGCCAGTCCAATCCATACGTTTAACATCAGCTTGATAATCCTCGAAAGCACCATCAAGGCTAGCTGCACATGATCGACTTACATCGATCTGGCGTCGAAGCTGTTGTCATCGATAATCTGCACAAGCAGTTTGATGATTTAAAGGTACTAAAAGGCGTATCTTTGCATGCCAATGAAGGCGATGTGTTATCCATCATTGGCGCTAGTGGCTCTGGCAAAAGTACCTTACTGCGCTGCATTAATTTATTAGAGTTACCCACCAGTGGTGACTTGCGCGTTAACGGTGAGCAAATCGAGTTTACGCAAAAGCGTGGCCTACGAGTGCCTAAGAATATGCACCAAGTGGAGAAGATGCGATCGCGTCTTGGCATGGTGTTTCAAAATTTTAATTTGTGGGCCCACATGACTGTCATTCAAAATGTGATGGAAGTCCCAGTTCATGTTTTGAAGGTGCCAAAAGCCGAAGCTCGCGACCGTGCAGAAACCGTGCTTGAGCGTGTAGGCCTTGCAGACAAGCGCGATCAGTACCCAGCATATTTGTCGGGTGGGCAGCAACAACGTGCGGCAATTGCACGCGCTTTAGCTATAGAGCCGCGTGTTATGCTGTTTGATGAACCTACATCCGCTCTGGATCCTGAACTAGTAGGAGAAGTATTAAAAGTAATTCAGGATCTTGCCAACGAAGGCAGAACCATGATTTTGGTCACGCACGAAATGAAGTTTGCTCGAGACGTTTCTAACCAAGTGTTGTTTTTACACGAAGGGTTAGTTGAAGAGCAGGGCACACCTCAACAAGTGTTTTACGAAACTAAAAGTGAAAGATGCAAAGCATTTGTATCGTCAATTCATTAGTGATCTGCCGGCTACAACTACCACGTTACCAGGAGAAATATTTAATGCAACACAAATTTAAATCTGCGGCGTTAGCTGCAAGCTTAATTATGGTCAGCGGCCTCTCGCTGGCCGAAATACGACTCGGCACTGATACTGCGCCATACCCTCCATTCTCGCAAATTAATGCAGCTGGCGAACTAGTCGGTTGGGAAATCGAAATTGGTAATGCTCTGTGTGAAATCATGAAAGAAGAATGCGTATGGACTCCAATTGCCTGGGACGGAATCATCCCAGCATTAGTGGCTAAGAAGATCGACGCAATCGTTGGATCAATGTCTATCACTGAAGAGCGCATGAAAACTATCTCGTTTTCTGATAAATACTACAACACGCCAGCAGCATTTGTTGCGCCTAAAACTAGCGACATTGACGGCTCCCCTGAAAGCGTTAAAGGCAAAATTCTAGGTGTGCAGGTGTCAACGACTCACCAAAACTACACAGAAGCAACTTATGCTGATATGGCTGACTCGATCAAAACATACCAAGCGTTTGATGAGCATAACCAGGATCTAATTGCAGGTCGTATTGACGCAGTGGTGGGTGACTCCCTGGCAATGGCACCGTTTCTAGAAAGCGCTGAAGGCCAGGCTTTTGAGATCAAAACTACACTGAGCAACGAAGAAATCTTTGGTGCTGGTGCAGGTGCTGGCATACGTAAAGAAGATAACGAATTGCGTGAAAAATTTAACGCTGCAATCAAAAAAATCCGTGACAACGGTACTTATGCTGAAATCTCGAAGAAGTACTTTAACTTTGATATCTACGGCGAATAATCAAAATTAAGTGGATACACGTGTATAGCCGGTTTCGGCCGATCTTATTTGTATCTAATGCTGGATTTATTCCCTAACTTGCAATATTTATCCTTCGGCGAAGGTGGCTGGGGGATGAATATGTTGCGCGGCCTAGTTAGCACGCTGCAAATAGCTTTGGGTGCTTATGCCCTTGGTTTGACGATCGGCTTAGCAGGCGCCTTGGGCAAGATTCATGGTGGCCCGATCACCAAATTACTCCTGGAAATTTATACAACATTGATCAGGGCTGTCCCTGAGCTGGTGCTGATCCTCCTGATTTACTACGCCGGTACTGCAGCCCTCAATAGCTTTTTGGAATGGATGGGGCAAAAGCCTGTTGATATTTCAGGATTGGTGGCAGGGATATTGGTGCTTGGGTTTGTTATGGGCGCGTACTCCACCGAAGTCATTCGAGGTGCGATGCGAGCAATCCCGCGCGGCCAAATGGAAGCGGCTCAAGCTTATGGCATGTCGCGGTTTACTCTACTAAAGCGAATCACCATCCCGGCAATGATCCCGTTTGCGCTCCCAGGTTTGTCTAACTTGTGGTTAATCGTAATGAAGGATACTGCCTTACTTGCTGTTGTCGGTTTTACAGAGTTAGCAATGACGACACGCCAAGCTGCGGGTCTTACTCGGTCTTACTTAATGTTTTATGTTGCGGCAGCTTGTCTGTATTTGTTGCTTACATTGGTGTCTAACATAATATTCAGACGTCTAGAAAAACGTTCGCGCCGCGGTCAGCCGGGGCTTGCGTAGATGCGTTGGGATTGGATACCAAGCTACTGGCCTGATTTTGTTGATGGCTTAATCATCACGCTGCAGCTACTGTCGATGTCGATCATCATCGGTATGTCCTTTGCTATTCCGATTGGTTTGGTTCAGGTTACTGGCCCGCGTTGGTTGGGGCGCATAGCCCAAGGTTTTTGTACTGTGGTACGTGGCACACCGCTGCTGATACAACTGTGGTTGCTCTATTATGGTATTGGGTCGCTTTTTCCATCCGTACCGTGGATACGAGAGAGTTGGATGTGGCCGTACTTACGTGATGCGTTTCCTTATGCCTTGTTGGCGTTTTCTATCAGCGTGGCAGCGTATGAAGGCGAAGTCATGCGGGGTGCATTTAAGAGTGTGCCAAAAGGGGAGTTGGAAGCGGCTCGTTCATTTGGTATGAGCCGGTTTACGATATTACGTCGCATCTGGTTACCACGTGCTTTTCAAAACGTACTACCCACCTTGGCGGGCGAGTTTGTACTAACGCTTAAGGCCACACCGTTAGCGGCGACAATTACCGTGTTTGATGTATATGGGGTGGGTACGATGGTGCGGCAAGAAACCTACCGCATCTATGAGCCGTTACTCTTTATCGCCGGTATCTATATAGTACTCACCGGTATCATCGTGTTCTTTTTTCGCTGGCTGGAAAACCGCGTACCACGTGCTGTTTAGCGAAGCACGGCTTAAGTTAACGTTTTAACAAAATCCTGAATTTTTTTGCATGCCGTTGCAAGCTTATCGTCGTCCACGCACAAACCAATGCGCACTAAATATTTACCCGTTGGCCCAAAGCCTACGCAGGGTAGAACGGCTACCGCGTGTTTCTCTAGTAACTGCATTGCAAAATCCAAAGCCGTAAGCTTGAGTGGTTCAACATCGACAATGATAAACATACCCATTCCGGTATCGTGAATAACAGCCGGTGCTATATCGCCCATCTCTTTCAAGGCCACTCCGCGCCGTTTATCGAGCAGATCGCGCACCAGCGTAGGGGTGCCAGTTGATTGCTCTATAGCAACGATCGCCGCATCCATGATAAAAGGTGCTAAACCGTAATGCATGCACACGGATAAGTTAGCCAAGTGATCGGATAACTCACTAGGTGCCACCGCCCAACCCATGCGCCAGCCGGTCATGCGATGAGATTTAGACAAGCTGCCCACTGTGATGAGTATTTTGTCCGCGCCGGGGATAGTTTGTGGATGGCTGAGTAGTTCAGGATCAACGATATCGGCATAGACGGTGTCGATAAGTAGCCAAATGTTATGCTGCACGCAAGCGTCTATAATGCCTTGGTATTGCTCCATCGAATAAGACTGACCCATTGGATTGTTGGGCGAGTTCAGTACGATCAAGCGAGTGTTGTTTGTTATGGCTTCCAGCAATTGTTCTACCTGCAGCTGGTAACGGTTAGCCGCCGTTAGCGGTACTTCTATAATTTTTGCGCCGGTGGCTGCGAACGTTGTGCTGTAGGTGGTGTAGTAGGGCTCAAGCATCAATACTTCATCGCCAGTTTCGAGCAATACTTGTGCAACTGAGAACAAGGCATTTTGTGCGCCAGCAAAAACGGTGCAGTTATCGATGCCGACAGTTTGGCCGCATAGTTTTTTGTGGTAGTTGGCTACAGCGTTACGTAGCTTGTCGCTGCCACTGGCTTGTGTGTAGTGGTGACGCCCGCTTTGCAGGCTCTCTATCGCAGCATCTACGATAACAGCAGGCGTTACTTCATCAGCCTCTTGACCAATACTTAAAAAAACGATGTCTTCGCCATTGGCTTCGCGTATTAGTGCGAGTTCGTGTACCGCCCATGGGTCCGGTGCGGATGGGTCGTCGCCGGGTGCGACTCGCTGCGTCAGTGATGAATATTTCATCAGCGCAGTATAAACCTTCCAAACTGTTTTGAAGCCGATTCGCAATCTCAAAATGCGTTTAGAGATGTGGATCAAAGCCCGACACATGATACGACTCAGCAGAGTTCGCAATCTCTATTAGGGTGTCGATGGCGGGTGCTGTAAACGGAACGGGGTCGGCGGTTAATACCAACCGCAGTGGGCCACCCACTGTTGCTGCATTAAACGGATAACAGGTAATCAATACGAGGCCTGCTTGAGATTGATTTAGGGCAATCGACTGGGTGCGTGAATCGATAATCTGATGCTGATTTATTTGATACTGCTGTGATTGCCCTTGAATATTTTGTAACCAAATACGAGTGCCGGGTGCAACGGCCTCTAATATGGATAAATGGGTATCCCGATGCCCACCAATGGCGATAGCCTGCTCGCTGAGTTTATCCGGGTTACCTGCAACCAGCCCGGGGCCAAACGCGAGCGCTTCTCCTGATGCGTTGGATAGCACAATAAAAGATTCACCCAGGCTTGGAATGCTTAAGCGAGCAACCGGTGCAGTGTCAGCCCAGGGCCAAGCTTTGTCTGGAGTTTGTGTGCTAACACTGCGTTGCCAGGCATTGTTCAATAGCCATTGAGCCACCACGGCCTTGCCACTTATCCAAACCGATTGTCCGCCACTAATAAGCGAAGCTGTCAGCATCAGGACGCTACCTGTTAAGAGTATGGTTTTAATCATGATGCATGCCTTGGTTGAACGTTTATCACACCCAGCTTCCATGCAGCCCACCACATTAGTAATCCCATTACTGCAAACAACACGCTGAGCACCGCGAGTGAGTCGCTACTGGCAGAACCCATGGGTATCAGCACGGCGTGCATCGCCGCACCTGCTGGCATTAAGTTGGCTACATGCGCAACTCCTAAATTTTGTGCGGCTGGACGTACTGGTTCTTGTTCGACGCCAATAAAGCTGGTGTATTGGCTCACCAGAGAAAACTCTAATGCTGTGCTGGTCATTTCGGGCTTATTCTTCTCAGTGTTACTGCTATAGCGTTGATCATCAGAGAGGTTGGTGATTTTTTTACGAGCCCAATGTCGTGCTATAGAGCTAACTGTACTATCCGCAGTGACTGGTACTGGCAAGCTCTGCTGCCAAAACGCCCCTGCTTGTGATGCTTGCAGGCTTACGCCACTAACGGAGCTATCAATTTTAGCGACCAGCATTAGGGGTTGGTCTTGATACAGATCGGGTATGGGATTGGGGTAGAACTCGCCGCTACCGCCCTCAAAATTGAGTTCAAACTGAGTTAGCACTGGGTGCTCAAGCTTTTGTAGCAAGGTATCCATTTGTTCTTGTACTTGGGCTATGTTCATAATCGACAAACTAGTGCCACGCCCAACCTCGGCTGCCTTTTCCAGAAAAAACCGATTAGGTGCTGATCCGATGCCTACTGTAAACAATCGATTGTTGCTAATGTCTCGATTAATCAGCTGCAGGAGTTCGTCTTCGTAACCAACACTGCCGTCGGTGACAAACACGAGTTGACGTAAACGATCTGGATCCTCACTTTTGAGTGCAAACTGCAGTGCTTCATGCATCTCAGTACCACCATCAGCGTTAAGCTTGCGGATAAAGCGTGTGGCTTTGGCGATGTTAGTCGCATCGGCAATCAAGGCGGTACTAAATAAGCTAGTAGCGCTATTGTCGAATGCTACGATATTAAAGTGATCATTCGCATCAAGCCCATCAAGTGCACTAAGCACGGCGCGTTTGGCAGCACGCATAGGATCACCTGCCATTGATCCTGATTTATCGATGATCATGATGAGCTCGCGATTGGCTTTTTGAATGACAGAGGTGTCAGTGGGTGGCGGTAACATTAGCTGCATATAGCGTTCGCCTGAAAATTCTGTGGTGTAAACACTACCCAACACCGCTTGTGTATTTGATGCAGGCCAACTTAGTATCAGGTCACGATCCATTGGAGATTCAGATAGGGTGACTGCAGTGCCGTTGTATTCGATGTTATGAGTCGGGCTATTGACAGCGAAGATAGACTCGATTGGTTCAATGCGCGCATTGAGTGTTAGCGCTGGTCCGGCTATTTCATCGCTATGAGCCACTGGGCCGGTGATGTTAGTGGGATCTTGCGTGTCTACGTTGGTATAACGAGGTGTGTGGGTGGTGGGTAGCAGCAGATTGAAATGTGCATCTTCAAAATGCACCGGCAACATAATTTCAAGCCTTACACTTATCAACGCACCGGGGGCAATGTTGGCCACCCGTGCGCTAAACATATTCGGGCGTTGTTGTTCTACAAGGGTGGCTACCTGACCTGACGTTTTTGCTGCCTGGTAAGTCTTTTTGGCATTCTCCTTGGTTTTTATCTCGCCGACGATAGTGCGGTTGCCTACCTGAATGGTCATGGCATGCACGGCGGCATCAATCGGCAGTGGAAATAAATACACACCTTCCAGCCATTCACTGCTGGTATTGGTAAATTGCTGGCTTAATATCATATCTGCCAACAAGCCGTTAACGTCCAGTTCAATTTCTGTGTTCATTAATACGGCATCCGTGTCGATACCATTGCCACGTAGCTGTAAAATACCGCTGCCCACCGGTGTGTCGGCAGCACCCTCGTTATCCCAATTTGTTGAAGCCCGACTGGATGCGGCCTGCGTTTGAGAAATATGATTGGCGGAAAGCGGGTTAAAGCTCACAAGACAATAAAGCGCTACTGCGATAGCGAACCAGGAAGAACGATTAACGGTATGATGCATGACTGAATCCTCTTTAAGTTTTGTCATTACATCTTTTTTATCTGTTGGTACAAGGACAGACAGGGGACCATTCAGGAGCAATTCGGACAAATTATGACAATCAGCTCTACAAGACCATCTAGCAAAAAAACAATCGTGCTGGTCGAAGACGAAGCCGCACTGCGTGAAAACTATCGGCTGGCTTTGGAAAAGGCTGGTTATGATGTGCACGATTTCTCGCAAAGCGATACGGCGATAAAACACGTCACTGCCAGAATGCCTGATTTGGCCATTATCGATATCGGATTGGGTAACGACCCGGAAGCTGGTTTTGATTTATGTCAAAACCTGAGAGCCTTGTCGGCAAAACTGCCTATACTTTTTTTAACAGCTCGTGATAGTGAGTTGGATGTGATATCTGGCCTTCGGCTTGGCGCTGATGACTACCTAACTAAAGATATAAGCCTTGCACATTTAATTGTTCGGGTGAATACCTTGCTGCGAAGAGTTGAAGCCATGTCTGGGCCGGATACTCAACAAGAGCAACAAATCGGAAAGCTGAGTTTGGATCAAAATCGATTGCATCTTGATTGGCAGGGCGAGACAGTTGATTTAACAGTCACGGAGTTTTGGTTGATTAATTGTTTAGTGAGTAACCCTGGGCAAGTCAAAAGCAGACAGCAATTGATGTCTGCAGCTAACGTCGTGCTGGATGATCAAACCATCACAGCACACGTTAAACGTATCCGTAAAAAATTTCTTGCCCTGGATAACCAGTTTGATGCGATCCAAACCGTATATGGGCTTGGTTATCGCTGGGTCACTGACGTCTGAGCGCTTAAGTGAAGCTTCGTACGCAAATGTTGATGGTCGGCGCTTTAGCACTGGCTGTACCGATAATCGCTTGGCAGAGTGTCAAGCAACTTGACACATCGCTAAAACAATCACGAATTGATGTTCAAAACCTAAAGGTGGCGAATGCGCGCATAGCGTTGGCCGAAGCGGGTCAATTGCAAGCCTTACTCGATAGCTCGTCTGACGCTATTGTCGAACAAGATCTATTTGCACAAGATGCGCGCTACCCATTATTCATTGATGGTTATGACGATGATTGGCGAAATCTAACGGCCGAAGCTACGCAGTACGGCACATTTGATGAATTTTCTATATCGCCGTCAGCTGAAGAACAATCCCTATCATTGCGTTTAGCCCAATACCGGCAAAGTGTATTTTTGTTTATCACTATCGCTGACGATGCAATTGTTTATCACAAACCACCACGTCTGGTATTTGATGCTGGTGAAGATGAAAACCCAGACGAGAACCAAATGTTAATAAATGGTGACTCGGTTGAGTTGCTGGTGCTGTATCCGGGTGAAACGCCAACGCATTATTTGTTTAGAGCAATAGCGCCAGGTATATTGGCACCGGTATTAGGCTCAAATATCCATACTCACCACGCTTCCGCCGAGCGGCTGGTGCCTAATTCACTGCGCAATAAACATCAGGGCGCAGCAGTACACAATGCCAATGCTTATTGGGTGGCTACTGGGCGTGGGGTGCAGTTAGAGGTGCGTCTACCATCACCTCCATTGGGCACGCGTATCGCTGTGGCTTATCGAGATATCGATGTCGCTGGAGATGCGCCAGTGTCTGTGATGGGGGATTTTAACCCAGAGAGGTTGCGCAGTTTTCGGTGGCGCAGCGCAAGCGTTAACTATCGAGCGTTATATCGTACTACCGTCGTTGCTAGCGATCGGTTAGCGCCTTTGGTTACAGCAGGCGTTCGTGCTCGACTCTACGACAAACGAGGTAGACTCGTTGCCGATGTAAATTCCTTGTACGAGCTAGACCAACTCGACGAAGAGGTTAATCCGGCTAGTGGTGGTTTACTCAACGCAGTTTTATTCAGGCTGTTCTCCTACTTTGTCACTGATGTGCCAACTGATGTGTCATTCAACAGTTCGATGTCTCGTAGGCAAGCAGTTAATTTTCATTTAGATGCTGAATCCATAGAATCCTTAGGTACCGACCCACAAACAACTTTATATAATACAGCCGACAACGATCGCGTACTGGGTACTGTGCAATCAATCGGTGGGGATACGCCCAATGGTTATTTGTTGTTTGAATCCAATGAGGATCCACGTACAACGTATGCCGGTAGCCGCCTTGCTCGCTTGTTCAGCTTGCTAACACTTGTTAGTGTGCTCACTGGGGGCATGCTGTTTGTTTACGCCACTGTGTTGTCATTGCGTATCCGTAAGTTGTCACAGCAAGCTGACGATGCAGTATCCAAAGACGGTAAGGTTGTCGGATTATCTCAAAGCACGGCGAAAGATGAGATAGGTGATCTTTCGCGTAACTTGTCATCGCTATTGTCACGCTCCGCCAACTACACGCACTACTTAGAAGCCCTTTCCAGCCGTCTATCGCACGAACTCCGTACACCATTAAGTGTGGTTAAGACGTCAATCGAAAATTTGGATCGCGATCAACTGGACCCGCAATCACTAACATTGATTGACCGAGCCAATAGCGGTGCGGATCAATTAGGTTCAATAATCAGAGCTTTGGTGGAATCAACACGGCTGGAGCAAACTGTTCAACAGACACAAATGGAGCGGATTGATCTATCTGATTGGTTTGACGCGCAACTGCAACGCTACCAACTGATCTACCCCAACAAAGCCATCACAATGGATAATTCGATTGATAAGCCCTACCCGTATCAGGCTTCTCCTGAGCTACTGGAGCAGGCCATGGATAAGCTGGTTGCTAATGCCGTAGGTTTTGCCCGCGATGGGCGTGTGCGACTACTGCTGCATGCAACAGATGCTGATACAGCTGTAGCGCTGACCGTAGCCAATAAGGGTGAGCCGATCGTTGAGGAAAAACTCTCACAACTATTCGACCCAATGTTTAGTGAACGAGTAGAGCCCGACGGCGAACTCCATCTTGGGCTGGGTTTATATATTGTGCACATGATAGCTGAGGCTCATGCAGGCAATGCGTTTGCAGCTAACAGCTCGCCCGAAGTGTGGTTTGGGTTTAAGTTGCCGGCAGTGTAGCAGTGAGTACAACTTTTAGAAAAAAATACATATGGGTATCAGCACTGGCATCGATGGTTTTGCCAGTGGGAATAATGTTTTTACTCTATTCTAGGTGGGATTGGTTCCTATAGCGCTACGAATAATTTCAGGTAGCGCTGTTGAGTTTAGGCCATTAGATGAATCATACTTCTGATTGTTTTTTCAATCCCCGTCAGTGCCGCCTCGTCTGTAAATTCACCCTGCTCGTTGATTTTGTCATAGGCACTGCCTACGGCCGTTTGATGTGGCGCTACCGTTACACCTAGGTTGCTCAACAATATTCGTAACGATGGTAGCCCTCGCAAGCCACCTAGGCGTCCGGGCGATACCGCCGCGAGGCCCGCAATTTTCCCGTGATAGGCCGACAATCCTGTTTCGTTTTCCATGTGGGAACGAGACAACCAATCAATGGTGTTTTTTAAAAGTGGGCTAAACGAACTGTTGTACTCAGGGGAGACGATAAACAAGCCATCAGCGGCTGTGAACATCGCCTTAAGCGTCTTTGCGTGCTCAGGCAGGCCAAGCCCAGTTTCTTCATCACCGTGGTACAGCGGCATTGCGTAGTCTGCTAAATCAATAAATTGCCCATCAGCGCCAGCAACTTGTGCAATCCCAGCGGCTTGTTTAGCCAATTGCTTATTTAGCGACTGTTTTCGAGCACTTCCTGCGAAACACAAAATGGTCTTCTTTGACATTGATTTGACTCCGTTGGAGTGAGTTAGCGTGGTGTCTGGTTGTGCTGCATGTGAGACAATAAACCTATGGAACATAAAGTCAAATCCAATATCAACACAAACGCTAATACAATTATTGAGATAAAAGGTTTGGGAAAAACCTACTCAGGTGGGCAGGTAGCGCTTAATGATATCAACTTAGATATCAAAGAGGGTGAAATATTGGCCTTACTCGGGCCTAATGGTGCGGGAAAAACTACATTGATTTCTGCTGTTTGTGGCTTGATCAATCCTACTAGTGGCTCGGTAAAGGTGGCAGGTTTTGATATCCGAAAGGATTACAGACGCACGCGAGAGCTTATCGGTCTAGTGCCACAGGAGCTCACCTTAGGTGCATTTGAATTAGTGGTAAACACTGTTAATCTCAGTCGTGGTTTATTTGGTAAAAAACCAGACGAGCAATACATCGATTCTATCCTTGAAAAGCTAACACTTAGTGATAAGAAAAACGCGATGGTGCAGCAACTCTCTGGTGGCATGAAACGCCGGGTATTAATCGCTAAAGCCTTGTCTCATCAACCACGTATTCTATTTTTGGATGAACCCACGGCGGGCGTGGATGTTGAACTACGTAAAGATATGTGGGCGCTAGTTGAAGAATTACGCCGTGATGGAGTGACCATCATTCTCACTACGCACTATATAGAAGAAGCAGAGGAAATCGCTGACAGGGTAGGTGTTATCAACAATGGTCAGCTATTACTGCTTGAAGACAAAAACACGCTAATGCAAAAAATGGGTAATAAACAGTTGCTGATAGAGCTTAAAGATCCCGTGAGCGCAATACCAGAAAGCTTGGCTAACTACAGGTTGGGCTTGTCTGCCGATGGCACCAAGCTTAGCTACGAATACGATATCAAAAGTGAGCGCACCGGTATTACGGGTTTGCTGGGTGATCTAAACAAGGCTGGGCTGCCGTTTAAAGATCTCGTCACATCGCAATCGTCGCTTGAAGACATCTTTGTCGAACTCGTTGGGGCGCAGCCATGAACATAGAAGCGGTTAAGGCGCTTTACTTTAGCGAGATGCGACGAACGCGTAACACACTGATGCAAAGTATTGCGTCCCCGGTTATATCCACCGCGCTGTATTTTGTTGTATTTGGGTCCGCAATTGGTTCGCGTATTCAGTCAGTGGATGGTGTGCCATATGGCTTGTTCATTGTGCCCGGCTTGATGATGCTTTCACTGCTGACGCAAAGTATCTCGAATGCGTCGTTTGGTATTTTCTTTCCTAAGTTTACTGGCACTATCTACGAAATAATGTCGGCACCCATTTCGCATTTCGAGATTATTCTTGGCTACGTGGGGGCCGCGGCAACCAAATCGCTGATCATCGGCAGTATTATCCTGATCACCGCGGCTTTCTTTGTCGAATTAAGGATTGCCCATCCGTTTTGGATGATTGCATTTTTTCTGCTGACTTGCATTTCGTTTAGCTTATTTGGTTTCATTATTGGCTTATGGGCTGATAATTTTGAAAAGCTGCAGCTAATACCGCTACTGGTGATTACACCGTTAGTGTTTTTAGGCGGCAGTTTTTATTCGGTCAGTATGTTGCCAGAGTTTTGGCAAAAGGTTTCGTTAATGAACCCGGTGCTGTATTTAATCAGCGGGTTTCGTTGGAGTTTTTTTGAAGTTTCGGACGTCAGTGTCACCACAAGCTTAACGATGGTTGTTTTGTTTTTGGTGGTTTGCCTCGCCATCGTGTGGTGGATGTTCAAAACGGGTTACAAAATCAAGCCGTAAGTGCTGGGCACTTAGGCTGCTAACAATTTATATTTAACATCGAGGAAATACCATGCCCACTAATTTGGATACTTTTTTTAAAGGCTCACTTGCCGATATCGACCCAGCAATCCAGGAAGCGATTGATCTGGAACTGGGGCGGCAACGTCATGAAATAGAACTGATCGCATCTGAGAATATCGTATCAAAGGCGGTTATGGAGGCACAAGGCTCGGTAATGACAAACAAGTACGCCGAAGGGTATCCTGGCAAGCGCTACTATGGTGGTTGCGAGCACGTTGATACCGCGGAGACTCTCGCTATCGAACGCGCTAAGGAACTGTTCAACTGCGCCTACGCAAACGTGCAGCCGAATTCGGGTTCACAAGCTAACCAAGCCGTCTTCTTTGCGCTGATGCAGCCGGGTGATACTTATATGGGTCTTAACCTTGCAGCTGGTGGCCACCTAACGCACGGTTCGCCAGTTAATCAATCAGGTAAGTGGTTTAACGTTGTGCCTTACGGGGTTGACGAAAAAACTCACCTTATCGATTTTGAAGCATTGGCGGCTAGCGCGCGTGAGTGCAAGCCTAAGATGATCATTGCGGGTGGTTCAGCTTATCCTCGTGCAATCGACTTTGCTAAGTTCCGTGCAATTGCTGATGAAGTAGGCGCCTATCTAATGGTTGATATGGCGCATTTTGCTGGACTGGTTGCTGGTGGCCACCACTCAAACCCCTTGGACCATGCTCACGTTTGTACCACCACAACGCACAAAACCTTACGTGGCCCGCGTGGTGGCATGATCCTGTGTAACGATCTAGAGCTGGGTAAAAAATTCAACTCTGCTGTATTCCCAGGTTTACAGGGCGGCCCGTTGATGCACGTGATTGCGGCAAAAGCCGTAGCGTTTGGTGAAGCACTGCAACCCTCTTTTAAGGCATACACCAAAGCGGTTGTGGACAACGCAACGGTATTGGCGGAAGGTTTAGCTAAAGGCGGGCTTGATATGGTCTCTGGTGGTACTGATACTCATGTCATGCTGGTTGACTTGCGCCCTAAAGACGTAACAGGCAAGGCAGCAGAAGCAGCATTGGGCCGTGCTCTGATTACCTGTAACAAAAACTCGGTGCCATTTGATACGGCATCACCATTTGTTACCTCTGGCGTACGTCTGGGCACACCTGCTGGCACGTCACGTGGCTTTGGTACTGATGAATTTGCAGAGATTGCTGAGCTGATTCTAGAAGTGATTGATGGCTTATCTAAAAACGGTGAAGAAGGTAACGGTACAGTAGAAGCTGCGGTTGCTGCAAAAGTTAAAGCACTAACGGGTAAATTTCCTATCTATGCATAAACGCACGCTCAAGCTTGCTTTTAAGATGTAAAGGCAGCCGGCAGGGTTTTTCCGGCTGCTTTTTTTCCTATCTCGTTGTTCAGAACGTTCTTTCACTCAACAGCTCGTCGAAGCCAAAAGTGTACTTAAGTCGAACTTATTTAGGCCGCTATATCCGCTAATCCCCTTAGCAGTGCTCCCAGTGAGTGGTATACGATGACGCCTGAATTTAAGAAGAATCTAGAGTTTAGAATTATGCTTATGAAAGACTTCTATGAGCACTCTAAACGAAGCATTATGTTGGTTTTAACATTGCTCGCTGGCGTGGGCTTCTTTGTGGTCGCTCCTTCAATTGCTGTTGGAGAACCGCGCTATATCAATGCGGCGATTGTCGAATTGGGCAATCCGGGCACGGGTGGCAAAGAGTATCTGATTGTGAAAACGGAACAAGGGCGAGAGCTGATAGTCAAAATGCTAGACACAAAATAAATAGGTGATGAGATTACACTCGAGGTTCGAGATCGACTGTTTCTATATGGTCCAACTTATAAGGTTCATAACTAGATTTAGTCGCTAATTTTCAACATCGCTAGCCCGATCAATCGTATTGCTTAGCATAATCACGGGCACTAAACCGACCAATACTATCAGTAGGGCATAGAGTGCACTTTCGCCGATCAGCTCGTCCGATGCATATTGATAAACCTGTGTGGCCAGAGTTTCAAAGTTAAATGGCCTTAACACTAATGTGGCGGGCAGCTCCTTCATGCAATCCACAAATACCACCAACGCGGCTGTTAATACACCGCCGCGCATCAGTGGTAAGTGAATCCTGAATAATATATTACTGTGAGATTTTCCGAGCGAGCGTGCAGCATCATCCATATTCGGGCTGATCTTTTTCATACTGGCATCAATGGAACCATACGCTACGGCTAAGAAACGCACCGTGTAGGCGAACACCAATGCAAACAAAGTACCGCTGAGTAGCAGCCCTGTGGAAAAACCAAACCATTCTTTAGCCAATGCATCGATGCGGTTATCAAATGCGGCAAAAGGGATCATCACACCAATCGCGAGCACGGCGCCCGGCACGGCATAACCTAAGCTAGCGATGCTAATGCTGCTTTGCATCCAGCTGGTCGGGTGTAGCCGTTTGGCGTAGCTTAAAAACACGCCGATAGAAACTGCGCATATGGCGGCAACGGCTGAGAGCATTATGCTGTTAAATGCCGTCCTGCGAAAGTCCTCATCCCATGATTCATCAAAGTAGATCACAGCGTACTTGGCTAACACCAATGCGGGTACAATGAAGCCCAGAAGAACCGGTAAGCTACAAAGTAGAAAAGCCCAAAATGCGTTTGCGCCTCGCAGTTTTATCCGTTTGGTTGCACGAAATCGGCTAGCCGAGTGCTGATAGTTTTGTTGGTTTTTCCGGCTAATTTTTTCAACACCGATCAACACCACGACAAAGAGTAAACACAAGCTTGCAATCTGCGCTCCGCCACCGAGGTTGTTCATACTTAGCCACACGTCATACAAACCCACTGAAAGCGTACGCACCGCGAAGTAATCCACTGTGCCGTAATCGTTAAGGGTTTCCATTAGAACTAGCGCGATACCCACCATGATGGCTGGGCGCGCCATAGGTAGTGCGACCTTATAAAAACGAGCGCCTCGATTGGCACCCAAGGCGCGCGCAGCTTCGAGCACGGATGCAGATTGTTCAACAAAGGCAGAACGGGCGAGTAAATACACATAGGGATACAGCACCAGCACCATCATGATAATTGCGCCGGGTAGAGTACGAATGGCGGGGAAGTAATAGTCGGATGCTAATTTCCATCCAAACATGCTGCGCAGTGTTGATTGTACTGGCCCTGCGTATTCCAGCAAATCGGTGTAAACGTAGGCGATGACATAGGCAGGTACTGCAAAGGGGAGTAACAGTAACCACTTTAGATACATTCTAGCTGGGAATTCGAAATGAGTGATCAACCAGGCGGAGCTTACGCCTAGCAAGGTTGTGCCGATGCCGACGCCCAACATCAACAGCAAGGTATTGATAATGTAGTTGGCAAGAACAGTTTCGAGTAGATGGGGCCAGATATTCTCGCTGGGGTTTAGCGCGAGAATTAATACCGAGATTAAAGGCAGGCAGACAACTGCCGCAACGAGCAGGGCAAAGATAGACCAGCCGCTAATACCGCGGCTAGAAGTTGTTTGGGGCACGGGCTCATTGCCTGAGGGGTCATCTCCAAATGAGAGGCCACCACCCCAGGCTACGTGCGTCGTTATTCGTTTGGGATCAGTTGTCGTATCCAACTCGGTCAACCAGCTTGCTTGCGAGTGCCCGCTGGGCAGCAATGTCAGTCATTGACAGGGAGTCGTAGTTAAAATCACCCCATGATGCAACCAGATCTGAAGCTTTCATATCTGGACGGACCGGGTACTCATGGTTAACGTCGGCGTATAACGCTTGTGCTTCTTTGCTCACTAGAAACTCCATTAGCATCACGGCATCCATTTTGTTCGGCGCAGATTTTGTCATCGACATGCCACTGACATTCATGTGTGTGCCATTGCCACCCTGATCGGGGAAGACAACGCGTACGGTTTCCGCCGCGGCTGCTTGTTCAGGATCACTTAACATCACACCCATATAGTACGAATTAACTACCGCCACATCACATTCGCCTTGAGCGATGGCTTTAATTTGTGCGCGATCGTTACCTTGAGGCTTACGAGCAAGATTAGTTTTGAGCTTACTTAACCAGTCTGTTGCCGCTTCTTCACCGTTATGTGCCAGCTGCGATGCAATCAACGCTACCATATAGTCGTGTTTACCACTACGCGTACAAATACGGCCTTTAAGGGCAGGGGAGGCAAGGTCTGCATAGCTTGCGATTTCATCTTCACCAACCCGATCTTTGGCTACAACGATTAAACGGGCACGTGCACTAATACCAAACCATTGCTTATCTTCAGCACGGAACTCTGCCGGGATGGTGTTATTGAGTTTGTCTGATTCAACTGATTGTGTTACGCCTGCTTTCACACCCTGAAGGATGCGACCAATATCGGTGGTGATTAGTAAGTCAGCTGGGCTGTTATCACCTTCATTGACGAGACGTTCAATCAAGCCCTTTTTTGCAAAGACGGTATTGACCTTTATCCCTGTTTGCTCCGTGAAGGCCTCAAACATCGGTTCTATCAAATAGGGCTGACGGTATGAGTAAACATTGACCTCAGCAAGCACAGGCGCTGCCAGCGGCAGTAGGGCGCTAACGGCAAGGGCTGCAGTTAAGCGACGAATGAGTTTGTTTTTTAGTCTCGGTTGCATTGTCTGTAAATAGTTTGCTTGTATATGTGTTGCTAATAGTAATACGAATCATTCTCATTAACAACCACATTTTTTGCATGGATTTTTGGCGGGTATACTGTGAAGGTGGGAGCCTAAGGACGTCATCCTGGACAGTAGTGAGCGTTGGCGGGCTAATTGCCCTACGGGGTGGATCCATTGTTTGAATTTGTATTAGCGTTGATCCCGGGCTGGCAGTTAACCCACCTCTCGTTCAATACGCTTTCGCAATATCCCACGGTTAGGTGCAAACAAAAACACCAGTACAAACAAACCAGTCATGATGACAACTATCGTGGGTGCCGGTGCGCTATCGATGTGATAACTCAATATTATGCCGATAAATGTACACACGGCTGCCGCTACCATCGCGATGACTTGCATGCGCTCAAAGCGATCACTGAGCATAAAAGCTATAGCGCCCGGAGCGATCAATACTGCAATTACGAGGATGATGCCCACGGCTTTCATCGATGCCACAATCAATAATGACAGCATTGATAGCAAACCGTAGTGAAGTAGCTTGGTGTTTAAGCCGATAACTGATGCGTGAACATCGTCAAATGAAAACACTAATAGATCACGCCGTTTAACAAATATGGCAACTGATACAAACAGACACAGCATGGTTGTGCCAATTACATCACGCCAGCTTAAGCCCAATATGTCGCCAAACAATACGTGATCAAGGTGTAGCTCTGTTTCTATTTTGGTAAACATCACCACGCCCAAAGCAAACAGTGCGCTAAACACCACACCCATCACGGTGTCTTCTTTAAGGCGGCTATTCTCTGTTATATAGCCTGTACTAACGGCGCAAAACAAACCTGTTGCAAATGCACCAATCAAATAAGGGATGCCGAGCAGGTAGGCGATAACAATGCCGGGCAACACTGCATGCGATACCGCATCACCCATGAGCGACCAGCCTTTTAGTACTAGAAATGATGACAGCTGAGCAGCTGATATCGACACGACTAAGCCGATAAACAATGCCTGTTGCATAAAGTCAAGGCTTAGTGGTTCTGTTAGCCATAGCATCATGGCTGATCAGTATCCTGTAGGCGCTGACGTGCTTCAGCGCGGTTGGCGATCAAGCCATGTTTAGGCGCAAACAAAAATGCGAATAAGAACACAGCCGATTGCAACAACACAATAACCCCACCGGTTGCACCATCGACATAGTAACTTAGGTATGCACCCATCGAGCTAGTGACTGCGCCAATCACTACGCTGATGATTAACAGGCGAGAGAAACGGTCCGTTAATAGGTAAGCGGTTGCGCCTGGCGTTACCACCATCGCGATAACCAGAAAAGCGCCAACGGTTTGCAATGCGGCAACTGTCGATGCACTAAGTAATGTGAAAAACAGTATCTTTAACCATGTGGCGTTTAAACCAACCGACTTGGCGTGGGTTTCGTCAAAGAACACCAGCATTAAATCTTTCCAGTAGATGAGTAAGGCTGTGAAGGTGATAGCGCCAATGATCAGTATTTGTTTGGTATCAAATGGGCTGATCGCCAGTACATTACCAAATACGATGGTTTGGATGTTGACTGATGTGGGTGATAAGGAGGCCATAAACAATCCCAAGCCAAAGAAGCCGGTAAAGATCAAACCAATAACGGCGTCGGTTTTTAGCGCGGATCGTTGAGAGATAAATAACATTGCCGCGGCAGCCAAGCCACCAGAAATAAAAGCACCTAGCGAATAGGGCAAGCCCAACATATAAGCGCCGGCAACTCCGGGCACAACAGAGTGAGACAGAGCATCACCGATAAGTGACCAACCTTTTAACATCAAGTAGGCTGATAAGAACGCACAGATTGCCCCCACCAAACCACTCACCCAAATAGCGTTGGTCATGTATTCGTACTGAAATGGGATGAGTAGGGAATCGAGCATGGTCAATCAGCAGGTGGCTTATCGCTGTCGTCATCACCGTCACCGTACAAAACTACTGGGCGTTCGTCATCCGATATAACGGTGACTTGTCGTTGATCATCATCATCGTGCAAATCAGTGCCTGCCAACACGTGAAAGCGCAAAGTGCCACCGAAGGCTTTCTCCAGATTTTTTTGAGTAAACACGGATTCGGTTTCGCCATAAGCAAGCACGGTGCGATTTATCAACACAACCTGGTCGCAAAACTGCGGCACGCTGCCCAGGTTATGCGTAGATACCAACATCACGTGGCCTTCGTCACGGAGCCCGCGTAGCAGGTCGATGATGGCGTCCTCGCTGCTCACATCAACACCGGTAAATGGCTCGTCCAATAAAATCACCCGGCCTTCTTGTGCCAAAGCCCGCGCTAAGAACACGCGTTTTTTCTGCCCACCGGATAGCTCGCCAATTTGGCGTTCACGGTATTCGCTCATACCAACGCGATCCAAGGCTTGATCAACAATTTCACGATCACGTTTTGCTGGGCGACGCATGAAGCCCATATGGCCATAACGCCCCATCATGACCACATCTTCAACCAGCACCGGGAAATCCCAGTCGACGTCTTCGTTTTGTGGCACATAGGCGACGATATTGCGCGCCAAAGTTTTACCTGCAGCTTGGCCCAATAATGACACTGAGCCTTTGGTTAAAGGCACAAAACCCATGATGGCTTTAAAGAGTGTTGATTTACCGGAGCCGTTAACACCTACCAATGCACAAATGCTGGATTGCGGCACTTCAAAGCTTGCGTCCCTGAGCGCGATGTTACCATTGCGATAAACCACTGAGACATTTTTGGCAACAATGCCCGGAACGCTAGAGGCAGTGGTAGCAGTGGTAGTTGTGGTACCGCTGCTCATTGTGCCGCGCCCTCATGCTGTAAGCCATCTACAATAGTTTGCGTGGTGACGCGTAGTAAATCGAGATAGCTCGGCACGGGGCCATCGCTCTTACTTAAGGAATCCACATAGAGTACGCCGCCGTAGTGGCTGCCGGTTTCGCGTGCAACTTGTTTCGCTGGTTTATCTGATACCGTGCTCTCGCTAAACACAGCTGAGATGTTTTCCGAACGCATAGTATCGATAACGGCTTTAACCTGTTTAGGTGTACCTTGCGCATCAGCATTGATAGGCCACAAGAACAATTCTTTCAATCCAAAATCTCGTGCCAAATAACTAAACGCGCCTTCACTGGTCACCAACCACCGTCTCTTCTCATCGATGGCGGCAATTTGTGCTTTAAGTGGTTCAATGGTTTCGGTAACTTGTGCTTTATAGGCTTCGGCGTTTCTCTGGTAGGTGTCTGCATTTTCAGGGTCTGCTATTGCCATTGCAGCGCTGATGTTATCGATATAAATCTGCGCATCTGTAGGGCTCATCCAAGCATGTGGGTTAGGCTTGCCAGTGTACGGGCCAGTGTTAATGCCCATCGGCACAATGCCGTCTGTTACAACAACCTGTGGCACGTTATCTAGATGAGACAAAAACTTATTAAACCAAAGTTCGAGGTTCATGCCGTTCCATAAAATCAGATCGACGTTTTTGGCTTTGGCGATATCCTTGGGAGTAGGTTGGTAGTTGTGTATTTCAGCGCCGGGTTTGGTAACGGATAAAACAGTCGCTGCATCGCCTGCGACATTACGTGCCATGTCTGCAATCACAGTGAATGTGGTGAGCACGGTGAGTTTGCCGTCGTCGTTTTTGGATGCCTCGTTATTACACCCGAGTAGAAGCACGGTGGCGATAGCCAGCAATGGCACATTTTTGCGCAATTGAACGCCCGCTTCCGACCCGCCGAATGATGTTATGAGAACTGTCCAAATATTAGCCATGGCTAAGTTTATGCTTTTCAGCTAAAAATACAAGTAGCCCGAACAAAAGGACTCTGTATAATCTGGCTCAGAGCAGCAGAGTGATTGACATGTCGTCGCCAGATCGTCCATTAGAAAACCCAGATCAGCAAGCGCAAGTGTTTGAGAGGGTTCGTCAGGCGCATCAAATGGAGGCGACTGAGGATTACGTCGAGCTGATCGATGACCTGATTCGCACGCAGGGTGAGGCTCGGTTAGTAGAAGTGGCGGAACGCTTGGGTATCTCTCAGCCCAGTGCTGGTAAAACCATTGCTAGGCTACAACGCGATGGCTTTGTCACTAGTGAGCCCTATCGTTCAATATTCCTTACGGAAAAAGGCAAGCAGCTAGCGGACAGCAGCCGCGAGCGCCATGACATCGTATTTAAGTTCCTCTTAGCCATTGGTGTATGTGAGAGCACAGCCAAGCTAGATTCGGAAGGCTTAGAGCATCACGTGTCTGACGAGACACTTTCGGCGTTCAAACGCATCATCAAACAACAAGCAATAAAATGAACCAAATAACAATTGTTCGCCCAGACGATTGGCATGTGCACTTTCGCGACGGCGATATGATGCTTACCGTTGTGCCTGAAACTGCGCGACATTTTGGGCGCGCGATTGTTATGCCTAATTTAGTGCCGCCAGTGGTCACTCGTGCTGATGCCAATGCCTACCGTGGCCGAATAGAAGCTGCATTAAAAGAACGGGGCATTCAAGATCAGTTCAAGCCATTGATGACGCTTTATTTAACAGAGAAAACCGATCCGAAAGATGTAATCGACGCTGCCGCATCAGGCGATGTGCAAGCGGTTAAGTTGTACCCGGCGGGTGCCACTACAAATTCTGCCTCTGGCGTTGCTAACATCGATAACGTAATGCCAGTACTGGAAGCAATGGCTGAAAACGGTATTGTGCTGTGTATACATGGTGAGGTGACCAATCCAAAAGTTGATATTTTTGATCGTGAAGCACGCTTTATCGAAGATGTTTTGCAACCTCTGCGTAAGAGGCTGCCTAATCTACGAGTGGTGATGGAGCACATCACGACTAAACATGGCGCGGATTATGTCTCGTCGGAGGAAAGTAATCTTGCTGCCACCATTACACCGCAACACTTGCTGTTAAATCGTAATCATATGTTGGTGGGTGGTATACGTCCGCATTACTATTGCTTGCCGATACTCAAGCGTGAAGAACACCGCAAGGCGTTGGTCGATGTTGCCTGCAGCGGCGATAACCGCTTCTTTCTCGGTACTGATAGTGCGCCACATGAAAAGCACACTAAAGAAAACAGCTGTGGTTGTGCCGGTGTATTTAATTCCACTGTGACGATGGCATGCATGGCGCAATTATTTGAACAGCAAAATTCCTTGGATAGGCTCGAGGCTTTTTGCTCAATAAATGGGCCCGCCTACTATGGTTTACCATTGAACGACACAACGATAACTCTGCGCCGTACTAAAGAGCCTGTGAAGTTGCCAGAGTATGTGACTTACGGTGAGATTACCTTGGCTGTGTTTGATCCAGCCCAACATATTAACTGGCAAGTTGTGTAAGCCGCGTGTATTCAAAAATTTTGCTTAAGTAAGCGATTCAGGAACTCTAATGCAAACACCCTCCTACGCCAGCCCCAAAGAGATGGCTCAACTAACAGCCCGCATGTTGTTAGAAATAGACGCAGTGCATTTTCGTGCTGATGAGCCGTACATACTCACCTCTGGCCTGGCTAGCCCTGTGTATATCGATTGCCGTAAGCTAATTTCTTATCCGCGTATACGTTCAACGCTGATGGATTTTGCAGTATCCACTCTGCATCGCAATGTTGGTTACGAAGCATTTGATGCAATCGCGGGTGGCGAAACGGCCGGTATCCCGTTTGCTGCATGGATAGCGGATCGCTTTGAGTTGCCTATGCAATACGTACGTAAAAAGCCGAAAGGGTTTGGTCGTGATGCACAGATAGAAGGTGACATACAAGAGGGGCAACGTGTGCTGCTAGTGGAAGATCTCACCACTGACGGCGGGTCCAAATTCGCGTTTGCAAATGCGCTGCGTACAGCCGGTGCAGAGGTGAGCCATACCTTCGTTGTTTTTTACTACGACGTGTTTGAGGGTACGCACGAAGCGCTTGCGGCTGAAGGCTTGCAATTGCACTGGCTAGCAACTTGGCGCGATGTGTTGGCTGAGGCTCGCGTTCAAAAACGATTTGATGAGGCGACGCTAGAGCAGGTGCAGAATTTTCTCGATGATCCTTTGGCTTGGTCTAAGGCTAATGGTGGTGAGTACCAGAGTAAGGCTTAAACAGTTGCTGGCATTTGCTGCGTAGCGCAGTGAATACCACCGCCGATTGCTCCAAGCACATCGACGTTTAATGTGACAATCTCCCGTGTAGGGAATAAGCCCTTGAGTGCTTCCACTGCCAAAGGGTCGGTATGTGGGTCTCCAAACTCGGCTGGAATAAATGGGAATAAATGGGGACAGACCAAAGAATAAATGGGGACAGACCACGGTTGCACTATCTATGGCTACTGCGTTGGGAAAGCTGCAGAAGTTTTAACCGACTCACTTTATGTAAATTCGCAGAGAAACTATCTGCGCTGGCGTCTACATGCTGGCACCGATGTCCGCAATAACCGCATACGCAATTTTAATATCAGCTTCTTCCATATCAAACTGCCCTGTCATAAACCGTATGACACTAATCCCGTCATGTGCTGACTGCGTGAGGTAAATTCGTCCATCGTTATTAATGCGCGTCACCAACTCTAGATTAAGCGCATCCAATTCTTTATCACTTGCACCTTCGCGCGTTAAGCGAAAAGTGAATAACGACAGGACAGGCTCTGTCACTATCTCAAAATTTTCATTGGCACGTAGTTGTTCTGCAAGATCACACGACCAGGTGACATGATTACGAATACGCTCGCGTAAGCCTTCTAGGCCGTAGGCCCGTAAAAGAAACCAAACTTTTAATGCACGAAAACGCCTGCCTAGTGTTACTGACCATTCGCTAAAATTAGTTAAGTCTTTTTGATCGTAGGTTTTTAGGTACTCGGGCCTTATGGCCATGGTGTTGATTAGCTTTGCAGGGTCGCGGATGAAATGTGCTGAGCACTCTAACGATGCGCCTAGCCATTTGTGCGGGTTCATTACAATGCTGTCTGCTAGCTCTATGCCTTCCCACATGTGCCTGAACTCGGGGCAGATCATGGCGGAGCCTGCCCAGGCTGCATCGACGTGAGTATATAGGCCTTCCTCGATCGCTAGCTCACATATTTCGCGTACGTGATCGCATGCACCCATCGAAGTGCCGCCAACACAAATCACAATGCCCGCTGGCAACATGCCGGCCTCTCTATCATTTTTGATGGCTTGCTTGAGTAGATCGATATCGAGTGAGTAGTCTTCTTTCGTATCTATCTTCACTAGGTTGTTTTGGCCCAGGCCTGCAACCCATAGGGCTTTATCAATAGATGTGTGGGTGCGGCTGGATGCGTATACCCGCACAGCTGGTTTACCGAAAAGGCCTTCTTGGTTGCCCTTGCGATCAAGTGCTAGCTCGCGCATGGTAAGCACGGCGCATAGGGTGGCGGTGGAGGCGGTGTCTTGCATCACGCCTTTAAATTCTGATGGTAGCCCCACTGCTTGTCTGAGCCAATCCATCATGCTGATCTCTAGCTCGGTGGCTGCCGGGGATGTTTGCCACAACATGCCGTTTACCGACATCGCGCCGGCTAGTTGCTCGGCAACAATGGCGGCAGGGGCGGCGTTACTAGGGAAATAGGCAAAAAAACGCGGATGCTGCCAGTGGGTCATGCCATCAGGGATAATCTCTTTAAAATCATCGAATATGGCTTGCATGCCTTCGCCTTTTTCAGGAGGCGAGGCGGCTATTTGCTTTTGGATGTCCCCCGGCGATACCTGAGACCGGACGGGCTTTTCGCCTACGGTATTGAGATATTCCGTTGACCAGTCAGCAGCAGCGTGTGACCATGTTCCAAAATCGGATTTGTCCATCAGGATAGAGCCAAGCAATTAAACGACAGACGAGAATACCACATGAGTATTGACTCCCGAATAGCAGCGCTGGTACCTGAAATTACGGAATGGCGCCAGGACATGCATAAGCATCCTGAGCTGGATTTTGATGTACACCGCACGGCTTCTTTTGTGGCTGACAAGCTGCGTGAATTTGGTTGTGATGAAGTGGTTGAAGGGATTGGTCGCACGGGTGTGGTTGGCGTCATTAAGGGCTCGGTTGCGGGTAACCAAGTGATTGGTATGCGCGCCGATATGGATGCCCTGCCGATTGAAGAAGAAACTGGCGTGTCGTACAGTTCCACAAATGAAGGTCTGATGCACGCTTGTGGGCATGATGGCCATACCGCGATGCTGTTGGGGGCTGCTAAAGCGATGTGTGCAACACGGCAATTTGCAGGTTCAGTTGTGGTGATATTTCAGCCGGCAGAAGAAGCGTCTGGTGGTGGCCGTGAAATGGTTGAAGATGGTTTGTTTGAGCGCTTTGGTATACAGAGTGTGTATGGCATGCATAACTTGCCAGGCATACCGGTGGGGCATTTTGGTTTGCGTGATGGGCCGATTATGGCCGCAGCTGATATGTTCGATATTATTATTGAAGGTAAAGCTGGGCATGCAGCGATGCCGCAACTCTGCGTTGATAGCACTTACATTGCAGCGCAGGTGATTAATGCAATACAGGCTATTGCCTCTCGTGTAGTTGATCCTTTGCAGCCGGTGGTTATTTCGATCACTGGTATTCAGTCGGATAGCAATGCCTACAATATTATCCCGCAGAGGGTCACCATGCGAGGCACGCTGCGCGCTTTATCCGAACCCGTACGCAAGCTTGCTGAAACACAGCTGATTTCAGTAGTTGAAAATGTTGCTGCCGCACATGGCGCAAAGGGTACGGTTGATTACGACAAGGGCTATCCACCTACAATCAGCACTGCCGATCACACTCGCTTTGCTACGCAAGTTGCGCGTACCGTTGCCGGTGACGAAGCCGTTGATGCAAATGCACCGGCATTGATGGCGGCAGAAGATTTTTCTTACATGCTGGATGCAAGCGTGGGTAACTATTGCTTTTTAGGTAATGGGGATAGCCACTCGTTGCATCATCCCAAGTACAATTTTAACGACGATGCGATCGCTTACGGTAGTAGCTATTGGTTAGCGCTAGCCGAGCAGGGCCTGCCAATAAGCCCAAGTTAGGTGCCAGCTAGTTGGATATTTAGGGCGCGAGCCAGCGTTTCATCATGGGTGAATTTGGCTTTGTAAGATCATCAATGACATTAAAGTGATGACGGTCGGGTTCCAGATGCGATTGGCAGTCTGCACCCAATGGGGCCCAAGCCGATTCGAGCAATCGGTTTTGACGAATAAACTCAGGCCGCTCATTACCACCGGCCCAAGCAATCACTGGGCAAGGCAGGTGAGGGCGTAGCCGCGCTGGGCTGAGCGCAGTAGCATCGGCAAAGCTCAATCCAAACTGCTCGTTCATGATTGTTTTGGTAAGTGGCACAAGATCGTGAACACCACTAATACTGAGCACACGTCTAATTCTTTTCTGGGTCGATTGATCCAAAGCGCTTGGCTTGCACATTAGATGCGTTGCCAAGTGCCCGCCAGCAGAATGCCCGGCAAGAAAAATAGGCAGTTTGGGGTATTGTTCAGCAATCACGTTTAACGCCTTGCTGATGCCAGAGGCGATCTCACTTATCGTTGATTCAGGACATAGTGGGTAGCCAATCATTGTGGTTATGTGGTGACTCGCTAGGGCGCCAGTGGCTAAGTGTGACCAGTCGCGTTGAGAGAACCGCAGCCAGTATCCGCCGTGTACAAATATTGCGATTCCAGTCGGTTCTCCCTCGGGTTGGAAGACATCAATGCACTCTCGGTCATGAGGGCCATATTGCATATTGGCCATAGAGCGGCCGACCGCCACTTGTTGTTCACGAAACTGCTTGGATTGGCCTGCCCATTGCTCTATATACGTGTCACTTTTCGGGATGTGAGCAGCATTTGCATAAGCGTCATCCCAATTTTTGGTACGATCCGCAATCGGTGATCGATCGTGTTTGTTATCAGGCATAAGCTAGACTAATTCCATGGAAGCCTTGGTTCTCGTTTTTGCGTTTTTCGCCGGATTGCTGTCACGCAAAGCGGGTTATCCGCCGTTAATAGGTTACTTGGTCGCAGGCTTTATTGCCAACGGTTTGCAAATAGGTAATGCCGACTTTTTTCTTCCCATCGCTAATATGGGGGTATTGCTGCTGCTGTTCACGATTGGTCTGAAGCTAAACCCACGTACCTTATTGCCAGTTTATGTGTGGGGCGCAGCCTTAGCACATATGGTGATTGTGGTGCCGCTTACTGCTGCAGTCATTTTGATTGTTGGCCTATTGTATGTGCCGCTATCGTTTGATAATAATTACGCTGCTTGGACATTAGCATTCGCTTTGTCATTTTCCAGCACAGTATTTGCTGTCAAAATGTTTGAAGAGCGCGGTGATTCTTCTTCGTTTTATTCTGTTATTGCAATCGGTGTATTGGTGGTACAAGACGTACTCGCGGTGGCCTACTTAGTTTTAGCAAGCGGGCATTACCCATCACCTTGGGCCATGTGTTTGTTTGCTTTGCCGGTGCTCAAGCCACTTGTTGCAAGGTTGCTTAAGAACGTAGGGCACGGTGAGTTGCTATTGTTTTGTGGCATCGTATTCGCCGTAGCCACGGCTGAGCTATTCGAGTTTCTACAGCTCAAAGGTGGCTTGGGAGCGTTGTTAGCAGGCGTACTGTTTTCGTCAGCCGATCGAATCAAATCAAAAGAGCTGTACGAAAAATTGATTAATATTAAAAACCTGTTATTGATCGGCTTCTTTTTACATATTGGTTACTACGGTTTCCCATCAATCGAAATGCTATTGGTAGCAGTGGTCTTGGCAGCGCTTATATTGTTACGCCCAGTTATCTATTTTTCACTATTTAGTTTAAACAATCTACGGGCTCGTACATCATGGTTATCAGCGCTAGCATTAGCTAACTACAGTGAGTTTGGGCTGATTGTGGCCGCCACAGCGGTGCAAACTGGTTTATTGCCAACTGAGTGGGTAACGACGCTAGCAGTTGCTATGTCGGTTACATTTTTAATGGCAACGCCAGTCAACAAGCAGGCATTCGATCTATACCGGCGCTTCTATTCACGGTTGAATCGATATGAAAAGTCCAAACGCTTGCCTGAAGAAGCAATTGGCAGCCTAGGCAATGCAGAGGTGTTTGTGTTGGGCATGGGGCGCGTGGGGCGTGGTGCCTACGAGCATCTCCAGGAAAACGGCCATCATGTGATGGGTATAGAGGAAGGCTACATCAGTACTCAGCGCTTGATCGAGCAAGGGTATGAATGTGTACACGGTGATGCAACAGATAGGGATTTCTGGGAACGCACCGGTTTAGCTAACCGTGATTTACTGTTGGTTAGCTTGAGTAATCACCGAGAAAACATCGAGGTGATTAAGCTTGCGAAAGAGCTAGGGCACAAAGGGCGCTTATCGGTAGCGGCGCGTTTTCCTGATCAGAAAGAAGAGCTAGAAAAGTTGGGCTGCCGAGCGTATTACTTATATGAAGATGTCGGGCGCGAATTTGCCTTGCATATGCTGGAAGAGCCTGATACAGCTAATTCAACCAGCACTTAAGCCATGCTACTTTCGTAGCTCTGCCAATCGCTCTTCAAGATAGCTGCCCGCTGAATAACGCTTACTTAGAATCACTTCTGGCCGTGGGTGTAAAAACAGTGGCAATGAGATACGCGAATTTTTGGTGTTACTGCCTTCTGGGTTGACTACTCGGTGCGTAGTTGATGGGAAATGCCCATTAGATGCCTCTTGCAGCATATCGCCTATATTAATAATCAAGTTTCCAAAGTCACACGGCACATCTAACCAAGTATCGTCGCGCCGTTTCACTTGCAGGCCAGGCTCGTTAGATGCTGGCAGTATCGTGAGTAGATTAATATCCTCGTGGGCACTAGCGCGTTCTGCGCCTTTAGTGGCATCATCTGGCAGTGGCGGGTAATGTAGAACCCTAAGTAAGGATTGTTCACTGCCTTGAATCATTTGCGATAAGGGCTCCGAAAACTCAGCTGCGACTGCCTGCGGCGTATGCTTTTCAACCCAGCTTAAAAGTGTTGCTGCAAAACTGACCGTTTGATCGTAATAGGCGCTAATTTCGGCTTTCAGTTCGCCCGGGCACTGACCCCAAGGATAGTAATGGTAGTACTCCTTGATATCCCTGACACTACGGCCTTTGGCAGATTCTGCCAACGCCATGGGGAAAAAACCATCAAACGTGCTGGGATCAAACTGGAATTTTTCTTTTTGATCACTATTAAAGAAGGTTTTCCAATTTTCGTAAATAGAGTTGACGCTGGTTTGCGGAATCGGGTGGTTTTTGAGTACACCAAAGCCTGTTTCGCGCAGTGATTTGACGAACAAACGATCTGCATCCGGTGCTGAACAATCGACGGCTTGCAGCTCTGCCATGGTGAATCCTGTTGCGGTGGGGCTCAACGCCCGGGGGCATTAATGCTAACATGCCAACTGGCCTAATTCCTTAATCGCATGTCGCAATCTCATCAACAGCTAGCCATTTTGTTCGCTGATATCGGTGAGAGCACGAGCCTATACGAAAGGCTGGGCGATACCGAAGCGCACCGGCAGATTAGCCTCAGCCTTAGGTTGATGGGATCGGCCATTGTGGCTTGTAATGGAAAGCTATTGCGCACGGTAGGCGATTCTGTACTGGCAAGCTTCACCCATTGCGACGATGCGTTTTACGCAGCTCGAGCAATTCAGCAAGCGCATCAAAGCGAAATGCTCTCAGTGCGCGTTGGTTTTCACTATGGCGACGTCATACCGGACAAGGGTGATGTATACGGCACTGCAGTGAACATTGCAGCCCGCGTTGCCTCATTTGCGCGATTAAACGAAATCACGCTCTCCGCTGATGCGTGTAATAGGCTGACCGCTACTAATCAAGCCAGTACCGCGCTCATAGATGCCATAAAACTAAAGGGCATTGAGACCGCGATGGAGATACATCGCATTGAATGGCAAGCAGATAGATCGGCCAATACCGTCGTTGCCAGCGCATCCGACATAAAGGCGTATGCAATGCGCAAACCCATTGCGAAACTGGATATATCTGGGCGCCAGCTTCTTGTCGATGAAGCAACGCCGTTGCTGGAAATTGGCCGAGACGAAAGCAATAACTTAACCTTAAATGCTGATTGCGTTAGTCGTCATCATTTGCAACTACGGTGTAAAGATGGGCAAATTCTATTGATCGACAATAGTACCAATGGCACGTTTATTAATCGCGAAGATTACAACCCGATGTTTGTGCGCCGCGAAACCATGGTATTAGAAGGCAGCGGATTGTTAGGGGTTGGCGCCACGCCAGGAACCGACGGTACTCACACCATGCAATTTAGCGTTCGCTACGTATAGAAATTGGTATCGCGCTCTAACGAATGCTGACTCCAAGATCGCTCAGTGCTTGATTTGCAGCGTCAGCGGAACCTTCTAGATCTATCGCTCTGCAGGCATCGATAAGCACGATAGTTTCAAATCCTTCCCGATGTGCATCCTCTGCAGAGAAGCGCACACAGAAATCATATGCTAGGCCTACGCACACAAGACGTTTGATATCACGCTCGTGTAGTAAACCACTTAGGCCTGTCGTTGTTGTTTTATCGTTCTCGTAAAACGCTGAATACGAATCGACCTCGCTACGAAACCCTTTACGAATTATGCATTGAATATTTTGCATTTCCAGGCTTGTATGAAATTGTGCACCGTTGGTATTTTGAATGCAGTGATCTGGCCACAGTGTTTGTTCCCCATAGGGCATTGTGGTCATACTAAATGGGTCCGCCGATTCGTGACTGCTAGCAAATGAAGAGTGCCCAGCCGGGTGCCAATCTTGAGTGGCAACAACAGTTGCAAACTGTGCTGCCAGTTGATTAATTAATGGGACTACTGCTTCGCCATCTGGCACGGCCAGTGCGCCATCGGTGCAAAAATCGTTTTGTACATCGATAATGAGTAGCGCGTCACTAGATCGAGCGCTAAATTCGATCATGGTTGAGCTGCAAATAATACTACTGAGCGTTCCTTGGCATCTTCGGCACCGTCTTCAGAACTGATTGCTGCGGCATCTTCTCCTAGGCCGTTTAGCGAGTTGATCTTAGTGAAATCAAAGCCATTTTGAATCAAATAGGAACGTACATTAGTAGCACGTCGCAGCGCTAGCTCTTGGTTATATTCAGCGGTACCGCGGCGATCGGTAAAGCCGTAAATGGATACACCCGTTGTGCGGTTTTTCTCCTGCGCGATAAATGAATTCAATACCTTGGCAGCCTCAGCGGTAATGGCGGTGCTATTGCGATTGAAATATATTTTGTACTGAACCTGCTTAGCCGTTTGCTGTTCGCGCAGCTCCTCCTGAGTCACGTACGATTTACTCGCTAGTTGCGTCACTTGTTGCTGCACTTCAGATAGGGTAGTGGCTATGGCTGGATCAGTTTGCGGGTTTGAAGCAAGCCTTGTTTCTAGCGCCGCAATCTGAGCCTGTAACTGAGATTGCAATTGCTGAGCATCATCAGCAGCGGAGGAGGTGGCAGGCAGCCCGCTTACTCGTAGTTCTAGTGCGGATAGTTGTTGGCGAGTCATGCTTAGCTCAGTGTTGAACTCGTTGATATCAGTACTGGCGGCGGGTGCTTCGAGTTGCTCTTTTAACCCATCAAGCTGTGCTTGTATTTCAGCTTGCACCGTATCGATTGATATCGATTCATTTGCCGTTTTTAGTTCAGCAATCGAATTTTGTAACTTAGCATTGTTGGTTTTGTCTTTTTCGCTTTGTTCTTCAAGCACGGCCACTTTTTTGCGAGTGGCGTCGAGTTGATCTGAAAGCGCTACCAAGCGGCGTGCATCAGAATTAGTTGTACCGAGTTTTTCTTCTAGCAGGGCAATGCGTTGATCAACCTGTGCATTGATGGTCGCAGCAGTTGCATCCGATCCAGCACTAGCTTCAATCGACAAGGTATTAAACCGTGAAGACAAAGCTGTAGCGCGTTCATCAACCGATGTAATGTCGGAGCTAAGTTCGTTTTTAAGCTCTGCCATTTGCTCACGTGTTTGTTCGCCGCTGCTAGTTAATGCAGATAGCTCGGTCCTCATTTGAGCAATATCATCAACGCTTGATTGCTCATCTATGCGGCGTGTGAGTAGATCAATGCGGCCATTTATAGCATCAAGCTTTGCAACCACTGATTGATTACTGGTAGTAACGGTATCAACTGATTGCTTTACCGAATCCATTTGTGAATCTGCGGCATCGAGTCGGCGTTCAGCATCAGTCAATCGGCCCTGCATAACCAGTGCTTTTTCCGAGTCTGCTTGATCGGCACCGCTGGGTGCGGGTTGCAAACCTGTAGCCATATTGGCTTCGAGCGCATCTAGCCTACTGCTGAGAGCCGTTTGGCTATCGATTAGTGTTGTTTGATCTGCGCCTAATGTGGTTACGCCAGTGTCACCCCCTGTACGTATTGCATCCCAGCCGCCTTTAAGACGAGTGATGCCGGAGTCAGCATGTGTTTGAAGGTCCGCAAGTGTGGCATCAGGGTGCTGGGTTTTCCAGTAACCTACAACAAGGGCTATAGCCGCAGCCAACGATACAAGCAAGGTTTTCATAAGTGTAATTTTAGAAATGTTGCAGATGGATGCGGCGAGTTTAGCAAGGTTCAGCCAATGCAGCATTATTTCGCAGCATTTTTACCAAAAGGTAGTTGACAGTTAGCAAGGTTGAAGAGTCAGAAAATTGTTCAATGGCGCTATAAGATTGATTACGGGCGCTGGGTTGCATATACTCCCGTGGATTGTTGCCGTAACACACTGCTATGAAATCTACTATACCGTCAACTCACTTACTCCGCCATTTCGTACTGTTCGCCTTTGTTGCGCTTTTTTTGCTCACTATGATACGAGCGGGGTATGGCTTGTGGCAGTTTCCAGCAGTAGTTGAGTCGGAAGCATGGTATACCCTGTTTCTCACTGGCTTGCGTTATGACGTAGCGCTAATCGGCGGGCTATTGCTCGTACCGGTTGTTTTAGGGCCGCTACTTGGCATGATTGGAATAACGCGACTTATTTCTAAATCCTTTATCGTGATTTGGTTAATGTTTGCGCTGGGATACATATTGGTAACTGAATTCGTCACGCCATATTTTATCCTTGAATCGGGTATACGGCCAGATCTTGCCATCATCGCTGAAACTGAAGAACCCGTCGTTGCGGCTATGGGCTTTGTATCTCGTCACTTTGTGCCAGCGCTTATCGGCATATTGCTGATGCTCATGATTTTCTTAGCTTACGGTCGCCGTTTGGAAGTGAGTAGATTATTGGCACACCGTTTATCGGTCGGATCATCACTCGCATTGGTAATTTTAGGAGCAGCAGCTTGTTTGTTAGCGATTAGATCAGAGTACGACCCAGGTAAACCGGCATTGTCTCCTGGCTCAAGCTTGATAGCAAAAGAAACCTTGATCAACGAGATGTCGATGAATACCGGTTATAAGTTAGCGTATTCTGCAATTCAACCTTATTTTATAAAGTGACGCTAGAGACACAACTCAGCAAGTGTATAAGCTCGTACATAATCAATATCAAAGCTTGCTGGTATTTTGGTGCGCCAATTGGGTGCGCCTGGCCATGTTCCGCCTACTGCTAAGTTCAATAAAAAATGCACCGGTCGTGTGTAGTCTTTCGGTGTTGGGTGACTAGCCACTTTGTTGTAATCGATATACCAGTTAACGGTTTCGCTATCCCACACTACGCTGTACACGTGAAAATCTTTAGTGAGGTCAGTTTTTAGTGTGTGATCGTACGGATGTGAATCTAGCTTACCGTGTTGGTTGGTGTGCAGCGTAGTGTGGAATGTTTTGGGCTGATGTCCTAAGTGTTCCATCACATCGATCTCTGGCAAAACGGCAACACCTTCGGGCCAACTATCAAAGCTTGGCAATAACCAAAATGCAGACCACAAGCCTTTCCCCTTTGGTGGCCTTGCACGTACTTCAAATCGGCCGTACTGTTGAGAGAATCCGTTTTCGGATGTGAGTACGCCAGACACATACGGTTGGCTCTTGGTTGTTGCTTTTAGTTCCATTGGCGTTTTACTGGCTGTAATTTTAAGCACACCCTCTTCAATGGAAAATGGCGACATGCCATGTTCAGTTCCATCGATGTAGTATTGCAGCTCGTTGTTGATGATGGTGTCGCGTTCCCAGATATAACGCGTACGCCATTGCCCAGTGTTGTCTGCGGCATTCCATAAATCAAGTGAGTTGAAGTCGTCACTGAATGTTTGCTCCCAGCAGGACTCTTCTATTTGCTCCGCGGCTGCGAATAGTTTGGTTGCGAGTAGCAGTGAGAGTGTGGCTACAATGAGTTTTAGTTTATGCATAGTTTGTTTCTGTTGGTATTTTTTTATAGCGCCTCTGCGGGGGCGACAATCTAGTATTACCTACAAGGTTCAAATTAAGGTTGTTTTAACCTTACAGCTTGGATGGCGGATGGGTGCTGAACCAGTCCCATGCGTGTTGAATACCTAGGTGAATATCCGCAAAATCTGGCGACCAACCGAGGGTTTTCATCGCCAATGAGGCATCGGCCACCAGCTCTGGAGGGTCTCCAGCGCGGCGTGCTATGCGTTTAAATTGAATATCTTCACCGGTGACTTTTCGGCACGCATCGATGACTTCCAGCACGGTGTAGCCTTGATTGGTACCTAGGTTAAATTGCTCAGCGCCTAAGTCAGGTGTATCGAACATGCGCATTACAGCAGCGATATGTGCGCTACCTAAATCATTAACGTGGATGTAGTCTCTGATGCACGTGCCATCTCGCGTATCGAAATCATCGCCAAACACTTTAAGGTTGGTGTCTTCTGGGTTACCACCGTTTTTTATACGCAAAGCTTCAAACAAAATCAATGGCAATAGGTGAGTTTCAGGGTCATGTTGTTCGCCAAGTGATCCATCTTCTGCGCTACCGGCGGCATTAAAATAGCGTAGAGCAGTACTGCGTAGTCCATAGGCAACCGCATAGTCAGATAATATCTGCTCAACCATTAACTTAGATTGCCCGTAAGGGTTTATCGGATTTTGTGACGTCGATTCAGTGATGGGTAATTGATCAGGTTGGCCATAGGTTGCACAGGTAGATGAAAACACTAGGTTGTTGGTGTTGGTTTCGCGCATCGCTTCAACTAAGTTCAGTGTGCCAGTAACGTTATTAGCGTAATAGAGGTTAGGGTGATCTACTGATTCGCCCACATAGGCGTAAGCGGCAAAGTGCATAACAGCATCAGGTTTGTGTGTCTTGAAAATATCGATCATGCCAGCACGGTTGCCGATGTCTTCAATAATTAGTGTCGCGTCCTTGACCACATCAGCGTTGCCACGGCTTAAGTTATCAACCACTACCACATCGTGGTTTTGCTGATTAAGCAAGCGAACCATATGCGAGCCGATATAGCCAGCTCCGCCTGTTACCATTATTTTTTTTGTCATATCAAATCCTATCGCCTACGTTGCCAGCGATCAGTTAGTGTTCTCGTCTGGCGTCACATCGATGATTCGGCCAGTCGGTGTTTCAGTTACGCCAACGCTTTGTGAGCGTAGCCGAGCCTTAAGCTCTTGACGATTTGTTCTTGCGCTTGCGTGAGTAGCCACTTTGTCACGCGTGCGTTCCGACAGCGGCGCTGGTATCGGTACAAAATTGTCTGCTGGAGCCATCGTTTGTTGCTGCAACATGCTTATCGGCAGGGCAATGAAGAAAATCCAGTAAAGCTCTCGAGTAACTAGCATACGTGCCTCGGAGTAGTTACTGATGAGCAGTGCGATAGTAAAACCCAGTACAAACAACAAACCGGTTTGTTGTCGTTTGTACTGGCAATAAACGATCTCAATCAGCTGTTGTATGGACATCAGTATGGCGATCGCGGTTAAGGGTATGCCTATCTCAGATGCCAGTTGCAAAAATCCGTTATGAGCGTGAAAAACCTTCCAAGTGAAATCGGTTAAGCTTTGCTGTATCCATAAGCTCTCTGGAGTCGGTTGCCATATGGTCCCGTAACCGTAGCCAGTGAATGGCTTTTGTAAAATCAATTTCCACGTTTGTTGCCAAACTGCGCCACGGCCGGTCAGGTCACCCGATCGGCCGATCAGCTCTGCGGTGTCGATATTTAAAAATGCAGCCGCTGCAAAGCACATCGATAACAAGCCGAGCACCGTCATGGCGACAAATCCAAGCTCGAATCGAAAGGCGACGTAAAGGTAACCCATGACTAACAGACCAACAATCAATGCCAAGACGGATGTCGCTGATACGCTATAAACCAATACCACTATGGACAGAAGGGCTGCAGAAGCAATGAGTGCGCGATTGCCAAGGTTATTGGGTTTATCAAGTTGGGTGATAAATAGCATGGCCGATACGGTTGCCCAAAAGCCCAAGGTATTTTTAGAGGTCATCACGCCGCGCCAAACATTAGTGCCCTCGTAGTTTTCAATGCCGAGCTGTGGATAGGCGAACACAGCAGTCACGCTGGCTAACATCAGCAAACCCAAGACGATGGATGTAACCTTGAGCAACCGCTCTAGTGGAATGGTAAAGCCTAGGTAGAGGGCAATGGTGGTGGAGCCAATGAGGTGTGCGTTTCGTTCTAGTGTTAAGCCGGTATCAATTGACCAAACAGCAGAGAACAACGTACCAAAAATTAAAATAGTTAGCAGCAATCGATACCGAACTACCCAGCTAATCCAGTTAATGCCATAGTTTGCCATTAGGCCAATAAAGGCCACTATGTAGCACACACCCCAGATCAAATTGACCATCGGTTCGAGCGCGCCAGAGAGGTAATTGAAGTGATAGGCGAGCGTTAAGCTGGTACTTGTGCCGTGAACCACTACCACGCATAGCAGTATGATCGCCACCAGCGATACACGGTAGGGGGTTTGGTAAGTGCTGAGCGACACTAGCGTTCCAGTGTATGGAGGCGCGCACCGCGAAGCTTTACGTATTGATCAGTCACACGTCGATAAAGACGTGGCGTGAAGTTTTGCATGGTTTGTCGCAACAAGCTGCCTAAGCCCATAGCACCACCGCGATAGGCTTTGAACAACAAACCCATGCTTTGTAGAGGAGCACTGCGAGCCAAACCAACACTTTCAAAGCGGGCCTTAAACGCGAGCTGAGCTTTGGCACTCATCATGTCTTGTTGCGTGTCCATCCATTTAAAAAAGTTGGTGTACTTTTCGGACCTGCCTTCAAATATTGGCAGCTGTGATAAGGCATCCGGGCTCATCACATCTGCGTATAACGTGAGTGGCCGCTCTATCATGTGAAACTTTGCACCGGTATGCCAACAATCGATGGCGAACTGATCGTTATCGCCAAAGGTGACTGATTCGTCCCATTGCACTTGATCGCGAACCTTTTGCGGTATTACCATTGTGCTAGTTTGAATAAAGCCGCCGTGCACATATAAAAAATCATAAATGGGTTCATTGCTGCCTAATGCGCGATCAGGTTTAACCCAATAGCGATTAACACCGCGATCCATAATGATGCGGCCGTAAACAATTAGCTCGGAATCTATTTCCAGTGCATCTTGCACGCACTGTAAATAATCTGGATACCACACGTCGTCCGAATCTAAAAATGCTAAGTACTCGCCACGTGCTACTCGCATGCCGTGATTACGGGCAGCCGCAGGGCCAGCGTTTTCTTGGGTGAGCACTACTAAGCGTGGATCATTGACGGCTTTTAGTTTGCTTAGCGTGGCATCGCTTGAACCGTCATCAACAACGATGAGTTCGAAGTCAGTAAATGTTTGTGCAAAACACCCGGCCAGCGTGTGCAGCACCGAGTTTTCACGATTGTAAGTTGGAACGATGATTGAAAATCGAGGAGTGTCGGACATTAGTGGCCTTCTTCACGTACAGTTTTGTGTCGGATGTGGGCTGTGAATTTGCCCAGGAATTTCCAACGTAGCATGGCAGCGTGCTCGCGCCGCGTTACGTTAAGCAAACCTATTAGAGACCACACCGTTGCTTGAAAAAACAGCGCCACAGTTTTCAAACCTCTAATGGCAGCGGGCACGATTCCTGGCTCAAGTATCTGCATTACGCGGACTCTAGAATTAGCAATATTGATTATTCTTCCCTTTAACCAGTCGCGGCTCATTCTGTTGGCCGGCACTGCTTCGTGCACAACCGCATTAGCTGCCCAGGCCATTCGCGCCCCTTTTTGGGTGAGAGTTAAGAAAAAAGCCAAATCCTCACCTCCTGAGTGTGCAAATTCCGTGCGAAAAAAGGCCGGACCCATATCAGATATCGTTGATGCCCGAATAATAAAGTTTCCGGCGGCCTGTAAATGGCACCTGGAGCCATCTTCAATGCTCATATCGGCGCCGTAATAGGGGTTGCTCGTCAGTGATTCAGGGCTATTGGGTGGGAATACAGACAATGTTGGGCCACCCACAGCATCAGCATCGGTGTCAGTTTGGACGCGGATTAGCTCTGTCAGCCAGTTTGGCTCAGGCCATTCGTCATCATCAAGGAAGGCGATTAAATCAGCTTGTTGTTGCAAGGCCAACGATACGGCCGAATTTCGAGCATAGGAGATGCCAGGCTCAGCTTCAATAGCGTAGTGGAGTTCAAACGGGTAACTTGCCGCAAGCCGCGAGCAAACAGCTGCGCCTTCACCGTCTTTATGATTATCGATAACCACCACGGCATCGGGTGTAGCCGGCGTTAACTGGGTGAGCTTGTCGAGCAGTTTGGTAAGCCCATCAGGCCGTTTGTATGTGCAGATGCAAATGGCGACGCGAGTCATGCGGCACCTTTTAAGCGAGCCCACATGATGCGCATCAGATAGACGGCCATAAAAAGCTCGGCTGCTAGGATCGCATAGAGTGTGGAGATTGGGCCACTCTTAAATAACAACACTGTGACCAGTACTCCACTCAGCACGGCACCGAACACACTGGCCATGGCTAAGACACGAAATTCTTTCATGGCTTGCAAGGCAGCGCTGGGGGCGTTGTAGATTGCGGCAAATAAAGTCGTTAACGACCACATTCCCACGATGAAATGCATCGGTTGGTCGGCGTATTGTTTTGCATACAACAGTTTGTGAATCCAAGGCCAAGCAATGGCTACGCAGATTGCCATCACTACAACGGCTGCTGCCATCATGATAGAGGTGCGTTTGATTTGTTGTAGCACGGCTTCTTGTTGCTTATCCGCCAATGCCATTGCGAGTTCTGGTTTAACCATGTTTTGCCAAGTAAGTAGCGCCACCCTAACTGGACCAAACAAAACAAAGCCCGCCGCCAACGGTGCGTAAGTGCCCGGGCCGGCATGCCAGGTAATAATCAAACTATGCGCTTGTGCTAAAAATAACGTAGTAAGCGCACCGATCAATGCCCATCGCGATTGTTCCCATACTGTGGCGTACTTGCGCAGGTTAGCAACTGTTAGCCAGCGTTTTTTAGAGCCATGCAAACGTAAGCGTTCAACCAACATTGCGATCAAATTACCCGCTGCCAATGCCAGCAGTATGTAACTCACAGGCATTGCCGGCTGCGTGAAATGCAGAACCGCAATGATGGCAAGCCCTGCGAGTACATAAAACACATCGCCAGTGGCTGTCACTAAGGGGCGTAGGCGAGAGTAACCAAAGCTACGACTATATTGACGTGCTGAATACACAGCCACGAATAGTGTTACTGCTAAGGCCGTATCATTTGGAATACCAGAGAGCCAAGCGTAAGCGAGCCCGGCAACAACCAGGAAACCAAATAGCAACAGGTTGAGCGTGCTAAACATGGCTTCTTGATGTGCACGTTCATCAGCGTCTTTGATTATCGGTGTATAAACGGTTAACGGCGTTGATATTAACGCGTTGTTAATTGCCGATGCAAAGAGTGCTAATACAAACGCAAACGCAAAAACGCCATAGTCGTAGAGCGATATTGTCCTCACTAAATATAAGTTAAGGGCGAAGTGAAAACCGCTGACGAGGGCTTGTGCGCCAAGAGATAGTGCATAGCGTGACGAGAAAAGCTTGATGGCCTTATCTATCAATTTGGGCTTGAAGCTGTCGTGTCCATTCGTTGGTAATGGGCCGGATGAGGCCATCAGTGACTAATCCGTTTTCCGGTGACCAGTGACTTGACGCCGTTGAAAGCAAGGATTGCTCCCAGCAGTATGGGTTCGACGAGGTATCTGAATGCAAATCGCTTTGGGTTTTCAAACAAGCGAAAGCTCCATTCCAATCCCAATTGTCCCATCCAGCGAGGGGGTGTTTTTACGGCGCCTGCGACATATTCCATGCAGGCACCGCAGGTAAAAACTGCTGGCGCATTTAGTTGGTTTCGATGAGCGCTTACCCAAGCTTCCTGGCGGGGGGCGCCAAAACCAACCAATAACAAGTCTGTGCCAAACTCATTGATTGTGTTTATTACAGCCAAGCTTTGCTCAGATTGAGGGTTTTGGTCAAAGTATCCATCGTGGCCTTGAATCTCTATGCCGGGAACTTGCTCCTTGATAATGCTTAGTGCTTGTTGCTGTATGTCTGATTGCTGGCCCAAATGAAAGACCTTCCATCCATTTCGTTGAGCCTGCTGCATCATCGGCATTATAAAGTCTACATAGGTGATGCGGTGCTCTCGAGTGAGCTTTACACCAAATAATTTGTAGAGCCAAATTACTGGCATGCCATCCACCAGGACAGTTTTGCCCTGATAAAATGCACGTAGCGATGATGATGTGAAATAACTGTAGAGCGAGTGAAGGTTGTGATAGAGCACGGTGCAGGGAGCTTTATCGACGATGCTGGTTTCAATCAGGCTCAGGTAATCTTCGATTGTCCCGGGATGTGCAAAAAAGCCCAATAAGAAGCGACTCTGCAACCCATTGCTGGAGCTGTCCATGGAAAATCTCGGGTTGAGAACCGGTGGTTCTTAAAGGTGACTGGAAGGGGTATTGTAGTCCAGCAGGAAACTGCTGGACGTAACTCATTCACAGAAAGCCTTCGTAAAGTGACGAAGGCTTCAAATGATGGTGAGTAAAATTAGTAAGCGTTTTTGTGAGTCCAGCCTTTAAGCACGGTCATGAACAAAATTTTGATGTCCAGCCAAAGGCTCCACTTTTTCACGTAGTCACGGTCGTGTTCGATGCGTTGCACCATATCGCTAACTTGGCGAGTTTCACCGCGGAAGCCATTGATTTGTGCCCATCCGGTAATACCGGGCTTAACGGCGTAGCGTGAGCTTAGCGCTGGAATAATGTATTTGAACTCTTCATCAAGCTTTAGAGGGTGAGGACGTGGCCCTACCAATGACATTGAACCCTGAATCACATTGAATAGCTGTGGTAGCTCGTCAAGGCTAGTACGACGAAGGAATGAACCGACCCGAGTGATGCGAGGATCGTCTTTTTCAGCCTGACGAAATTCCTGGCTACCGTTTTGGTACATAGTGCGGAATTTGTATACCTTAATCACTTCACGGTTACGACCGCTGCGAGCTTGGCAGAACAAAGCCGGGCCGGTGCTGTCTAGTTTGATGATCAGTGAAATAAGCAACATTAACGGGAAAATGATCAGTAATGCGATAGAGCCTAAAACGAAGTCTTCAAAGCGCTTTAGAGCGGCACTAATACCTGATATCGGCTTGAGGGCGTTGTTATTGACGCCGGCAATCGACGACCAATGGCGTGTTTTGCCCGAAATGTCATCGATCATCGGTGAATTGGCTGGATGGTCAGTAGAAGCATTGCCAGTTTTTGTATTTTTTATTGTTTCGGCATTAGACACTTTAAGAATCTCTTTTTTTATTTAAATTAAGTTCGGGTATTACCCGCCGCAGGTGCGCATTCTAACCCGCTGCAGCAGGGTCGTAATAATTCCAGTGAGTAATATGACCGTAGTTCACAGGTAAAAATCCTATATTGTGATAGTGTTCACATCTGGGCGTAATTTGACACACTCGTGCTAGTCCAGTTGTTCTCTATAGTACGCATAGTGCCGCGGTGTTGGCGCAGTTGAGCCATTCATTATGCAACCATTTACGCGGACACCAGAAAACGATAGTCGCTTAAGTGATTCTGTCAATTGAGGTTCTTTTACTTCGCCTTCCTTAACCACCATAAGGGTGGATCCAGCGTGCTTACCCAGCGCGGCGGCCGTTGCAACGCTTAATACTGGTGGCGTATCGATGATGGCGATATCGAACCGTGGCGCTACGACCTGCATAAAAGCACCGAATTCCTTGTCGCTGGGCATTTCTTGGCCGGCTGTGCCGCCCATAAAGCCACGCGGTATGCAGTATAAATTTGGTACAGATGTGGCTTTGACTGTCTCTTTTAGCTCTGACTTGCCGCGAACCACTTCAGGCAAGCCAGGCCCCATCGGCATGCCGAAAGACTTGTGAAGCTGCCCACGTTGGTAATCAGCGTCGATTAGCAGCACTCGCTTGCCCGATTGAGCCAGTAGTACCGCAAGGTTCATGCTAACGAATGATTTGCCCATGCTAGGTAGCGGGCTGGTAATCATCAATACATTGTTGGCAGCGTTGTCCATAACATCTTCGAGCATGGAGCGTAGGCCGCGTAGATTCTCTACTGAGTAATCTTCAGGCTTACTTAATGCCAATACGTTACTGTTGGCTACGTCATTGTTTTCAGACGATCCACCGCTCGAACCGGGCAGCATACGGCGAGGATCAACAGTAAGCGCGTTGCCTAGCCGTTTTTGAGCCGCAGATTTTGGAATGTTCATAAACACCGGTAAACCCGATGCGCGCTCTAGTGAATCTTGATCGGAAATCACAGTTGTGAGTGCCGAACGAAGCGTTAAAAACAACATATAGCAAAATAGGGTAGCCAGAGTGCCGCCTACGATAGCGAGTAAGGAATTAGGTGAGATGGGCTTACGTGGTATTTGTGCTTCGTCCCAGATTTCGACCGCGCCAACTGTGCCGCGTGCGGAGCCTCGAAGCTTGATAAGTTCCTCGTTTCGATCATTGTAGATCTTCGAGGCGCTCTCTACTTTTTGCTCCAGCACCGTGAGTTCGCGTTGCGTGTCTGGCGCTGCGCGGATGATCGCCTTTGATTGGCTAATCTTGCGGCGCAGCACAGTGATTTCTTTATCGAGGCGTTTGGTGCTCGGGTGTAGGTTGGTATAACGCTCTGCTAGCTCGTCACGTTCTATCTGCAATTCTAGTAATTTGCGCTCAAGCAGGTCTAGGCGACCTAAGGCAGCTTTGATTTCAATATCTAGATTGGCTGTTTGGCTTTTGGTACGGAATACGGATAGTGCCGCCTCTGCAGCACGAAGTTCTTGTTCCAAACGAGGCACTTCTTCTTCAAAAAACTCAAGATTATCGTCCACGTCTCTGGATGAATAACCCAATTTAACATCGCGATATTGACTAATAATACCATTGGTTAAGTTAGCGGCTTGCTCTGGGTTGCTGCCTCGGACCCGTACATTGATCATCTGTGAACGAGCGTCGCTAGATTCAGTGAACATTCGCGAACGTAAGTCGATAATAGAGTTTTCTAGCGAGTGGCGGATAACCGTAAATTCAACACCCGGTGCTGCATCTATGCTTGTGACCTGAATACGAAGCGATGCTAAGGGTGGTGATTCAACCACAATGCTTTCGCCAACTCGAGCGCTGTCTATTACACTTAACTCTTTGTTGTGTAGTGAATAACGTGAATCACCTAAGGACGTGAGTGTGAGCTCTTCGTCTTCCCATTCGCGCGGTGCGTCCAGTATCGCAATATCAACAGCTGATTCCTGCCAAGCATAGCCCTTGACAAAGCTCAAATTGGATATCCAGCCGCCCAATAGTGGCAAGCGTTGAGCAAGATCACCTAGTACCGGTATTTTTTTTGCATCAACTTGCGTACGCAGGTTGTGTTGCTCAACGACTGGCTGAAGCACACGCCGCGAACTTAAGATGCTGGATTCTTCCTTGAGTACTGAAGCTTGGTTCCAGTTGGGAAGGGCTTCAGATTCCTCTCCGCGATTCTTTCGCGTGTTATCAACAGAAATCAGCGCATTGGCCTCGTATTCTGGCAGTGTGCTGATCAGATAGAGCATTGCTAAGCCAAGGCCAAGCAAGAAAGTGAGTAGTAAGCCAAATTTATGGCGTAACAACAGGCGCAAGTATTCTTTTGCGTCGCTGGTTGCTGGAACCGTAGCGTACCCTTGTAGAGCCGCGCCAGGCTGCATGTAATTGACTGTTTTCATTCGTTGATCGTCCGTCTGGTTGGCGGCGCAGGCAAAAATTGATTGGCAACGCAGTAGTATAGTGCGTACGTCGAAGTTTACTGAACCGACCGGTTACCCAATTGTTGCTGCCGCAAAGCCTTTTGTTCTAATTGTTATTATTTAGGCCAAGCTTCCAACCGATGTTTTGTCACTCTGCTAAGTAATGCACACTGGTGGGATACTGAACTGACGCGATTGTATCAATTAGAACGAGCTCATTTGTGACGTTGTATTAACAATTACGAGAAAAACGCTCTCATTTAGTCAAATTTGGACTTGCTTAACATGCCGATACTTCGTTTCTTTCGAACCTTTTTGATTCGCACCACGGCGCTAATTGCCGCATACATTGTCGCTGTGCTCGGGATTACAGCCGTGATACCACCGCCTGATGCAGTGGGTATGGATAGTGAGGCGCGCTCTGTCGAAGATGTCAGTTTTTTGGCTGATACAAGTTGGATTGATGATTCCGGCAATCGACACTTAAAACAAAGGATTTTTGATGAGGTGTTTTCACTAATTGAAGAAGCCCATCAGTTTCTTCTTATTGATATGTTCTTGTTTAACGACTGGCAAGGACCAGCCGCTGAAACTCATCGCGGCTTATCAAGCGAGCTAACGGAAGCGTTGGTGGCTAGAAAGCAACAAGATCCGACTCTGCCTATTGTGTTTATTACTGATCCGGTGAATTCAATTTACCGGGGGCTTGATTCCTCTCATCTCATTATATTGCGCAATGCAGGCATATTGGTAGTTGAAAGCGACCTAAGCAAGCTGCAGGATAGTAACCCTTTGTATTCAGGTTTATGGCGTACGTTAATTAAACCGTTTGGCAATGTGCGGGCGGATACGGTAAAAAATCCGCTAGGTGATGGCAGGGTGTCACTGCGCAGCGTGTTAACCATGGCTAACTTCAAGGCCAACCATCGCAAGTTAATTATCGCTGGTCGTAAAAGCGGTAGTAATAAAGCAATTGTGATGTCAGCCAACCCTCACGACGGTAGTAGCGCACACCGAAATGTTGCTTTGTCGTTTACCGGCAGTGCGGTAAATGACTTGCTTCAATCAGAACTTGCGTTGTTAACGCTCAGTGCTGAATACAACGATCAACAAACGGTCGACAAAATGGTAACTCAACTTCGCACTCTCACCGGTTTAGTACTCATTGATCAGGCGGTGAAAGTCGTTAGGGTGAACAGCGAGTCTAGCGACGGTGCAGCGGATCAGGCAATTGTTCAAGTGCTAACCGAAAGCCGGATAAGAGATCGAATCATTCAAACACTCGACACCGCTGGCGAAGGTGCTAACGTGGATTTATTGATGTTTTATCTATCCGACAGAGGCATCATTGCGGCGATGAAGGGCGCACAAAAACGCGGGGCAAATTTGCGAGTGCTACTTGACGTTAACAAGGATGCTTTCGGTCGCACAAAAAACGGGGTGCCCAACAGGCCTGTTGCCACCGAGTTAGAAGCGGCGGGTATCTCAGTGAAGTGGTGCGCAACCAAAGGCGAGCAATGTCACGCTAAGATGCTGCTGTGGAGTGGGGTGGGTGATGAGCCGCGATATGGTTTGTTGCTGGGTTCTGGAAATTACACGCGGCGCAATTTGCAGGACTTTAACTTAGAGACCAATGTGTTGTTAGAAGCGGCATTTGATCACGAGGCGATAGTTGAGGCTAGGCAATATTTCGTGGATCAGTGGCAGAATGACACCCCAGGTCGTAACTACTCATATAACTACGAAGAATACTCAGACACCAGCTGGCGGCTCAAACTTGAGTATCGGCTACGTGAGGCAAGCGGATTTGGTACCTTTTGACGCCGTTAGTACGCTAGCGGTCGTCAATATGAGTGCTCTGGAATAGCTCCAAGCGCTTTGTGCTGATAAAATTCGCGGATTATTCGCAGCCAAACTGAGTACAGCTCCATGCTTCTTAAAATCCCATACCTTCTTTTCATTGGTGATGCTGCCGATCAGTTGGCCGCCAAAGTGGCGCAAGGTGTTAAAGACTGGCGCCCAGAACACTGTGTTGGTCAGATTCGCCTGGAGGGCTGTCATGCGGATATGGGTCTGCCTGACATGACATTGGAGGCGGCCGTAGCTGCCGGTGCCAAAACCTTGGTTGTGGGAGTAGCCAATCGTGGTGGTGTGATCAGCGACTCTTGGAATGCTGTGTTCAAAGAAGCCATTTCATCGGGTATGGATATCGCCTCAGGTTTACATAACTTGTTGCGTGACGTCCCTGAGTTGGTTGAGCTGGCAGACAAGCACAATCAACAATTGATTGATGTGCGTGTCCCTCAGGTAGAGTATCCAATTGCTACCGGTGAAAAGCGCAAAGGCAGGCGAGTCTTAGCGGTGGGTACAGATTGTTCCGTTGGTAAGATGTATACAACACTTGCGATGGAAAAAACCATGCTTGAGCGTGGAATGAAAGCATCATTTCGTGCAACCGGCCAAACGGGTATTTTAATTACTGGCAACGGCGTCCCGCTTGATGCTGTTATCGCAGATTTCATGGCAGGTTCCGTTGAATACCTAACGCCGGATAATGATGCTGAGCATTGGGATTTAATTGAAGGCCAAGGTAGTTTGTTCCATGCCTCATTTTCTGGTGTAACGATGGCACTAATACACGGTGGCGCACCTGATGTGTTAATTCTGTGTCACGAGCCAACCCGTAAAAAGATGCGTGGTTTGCCTTCCTACACTTTGCCCTCACTTGAAGAACTCCGAGACCTTTCACTGACTATCGCAAAGGTTGTTAATCCCGATGTACGCGTTGCTGGTTTATCAATTAATACTGCGGCGCTTTCTGAAGACGAAGCGCTTGCCTACCTTGCAAAACTTGAAGCGGAAATGGGCTTACCTGCTGTTGATCCATTCAGGCATGGTGCTGATAAATTGGTTGATGCTTTGTGATCAAGCTAGATGTCAAGGCTGAGCAATTTAAGCTAGCTGAGGTATTTACTATATCGCGCGGTTCACGCACAGCCGCCGATGTTATTACTGTCACGCTTACGCGCGGCAACCATAAAGGGCGGGGCGAATCAGTACCCTATGCTCGTTATGGTGAAACCATGCAAAGCGTTACCGATCAAATCATGTCGATCTCCGATGCACTTGCTGGCGATATCACAACAATTGAGCTCCAGGTGTTGCTCCCCGGTGGTGCGGCGCGCAATGCCGTGGATTGTGCCCTATGGGATTTGCTCGCAAAAGAGTCTGGCAAGGCCGTCTGGCAGCTTGCTGGGTTAACAGAACCTGGATCAGTGGTATCAGCTTATACCTTATCGCTTGCCGAACCCGATGCGATGCGTGCATCGGCAGCCAAGCATGCAAACAAACCGTTATTAAAAATCAAACTTGGCGGCGCGGATGATATGCCACGTTTGTTAGCCGTGCGTGAAGGTGCGCCAGATAGCCAACTGATAGTGGATGCTAATGAGGCTTGGAGTGCAGATGATTATGCAAGGCTTGCACCGGTAATGTTGGATTTAGGCGTTAGCCTGGTCGAGCAGCCGCTGGCTGCAGGCGATGATGAAGCATTGCTAACGCTAGACCGCCCTTTACCAATCTGCGCAGATGAAGCGTGTCATGGTGTCGATTCTTTGGCTAGCCTTAAAGGCAAGTACGATTTTATTAATATTAAGTTGGATAAAGCCGGCGGCTTAACTGAAGCCATCGCGTTGCAAAATGCTGCCATCAAGGCTGGCTTTCGAATTATGGTGGGTTGCATGGTAGGCTCATCCTTAGCAATGGCGCCTGCAGTTTTACTGGCGCAACGTGCTGAGGTGATTGATTTGGATGGTCCGCTGTTGTTGTCTGAGGATCGCGATCAAGCCATTCAGTTTGAAGGCGCAGTTATGTCACCTGCATCGGCTGCTCTTTGGGGATAAGTTATGTTGCTGAATCATGTGAATATCAGTTGTAACGATGCAGATGCGATGGCGGAATTTTTTGAACGCCTGGGCTGTATATATCGTGGCGAACGCCCAGCATTTAACCACTACGGCCATTGGCTTTACGATGATAGCGGCAAGCCGGTAGTTCACCTCACTCAAAAGGTACACACAGTACGACAAGGCAGTATTGATCACATCGCATTTAACCTCACCGATGTCGACACGTTTAGAGCGCACCTTAAAGAAGAGGGATTACCCTTTGTTGAAAAGCCCAATGAGTTAGCCCGAATTACTCAAATCAAGCTTATGGCACCGGAACAAGTTGAGTTGGAATTTCAGTTTCCTTTTATCATCCCCCAATAGAGCGCTTAGTCCCAGCTATATAGATCCCCCCCCCCCCGGATAAAGCCATCCCTGTAAGTAAAGTCATCACCGCGAAGACGATTGCTGATTTGAGCTATAGTGCCAAACATGAGTAAATCAATTGTTGTTATAGGTGGTGGTGCCGGTGGGCTTGAGCTCGTGGTAAAACTTGCCAAGCTGTACAAGCGCGATTCGGGCACTGACATCGTGCTGATTGACAGCCAGCCCTCCCATATATGGAAGCCTTTGCTGCATGAGGTAGCGACCGGCTCATTAAATAGCAACGTTGACGAAATCAGCTATCTATCTTTAGCGAGAAAATACCGTTTCCGGTTTGTGCTCGGGCGGTGTAATCGGGTAGATAAAAAAGCAAAGTTAATCCATCTTGAGCAAACGTTGGATGATCGCGGTCAAGAATTGTTTCCTGCTCGCGCAGAACCATTCGACAAGCTGGTGATTGCTGTGGGCAGCATGAGTAACGATTTTGGTACGCCTGGGATACAACAACACTGTTTGATGTTGGATTCACGGCAAGAGGCCGATCGGTTTCATCGACGTTTCGTCGACCAGCTTCATCGGGTTAGCCAGTCTGGGGAATTGCAAGTTGTTATTGTCGGCGGTGGTGCAACGGGTGTTGAGCTAGCTGCAGATCTCTATAACGTGGCGCGACAACTTCCAGAATACGGGTTTTCTGAAAACACGTCCCAAAAGATCAATGTTGTCGTGGTCGAGGCAGGCGAACGCTTATTGGCACAATTGCCAGAGCGTGTGGGTGAGTCAGTGAGTAAAGAGCTAACGGCATTGGGCGTTGATGTGAAGCTTAATACTCGAATAGAGCGAGCAACCGACATCTCGGTTATCACCGCCAACGGTGAAGCGCTTAGCTCGCACATTAGCGTGTGGGCGGCAGGCATCAAAGCGCCGGCTTGGCTAGCAGAGAGCGAGCTTGAGGTGGATTCGCTAGGTAGAGTGATCGTTACCGGTCATCTGGTTGTGCCTGGTGAAAATGACATTTACGCACTGGGTGACTGTTGTGCCTGTCCAATGAGTGATGGTGGTGTGGTTCCACCGCGTGCACAATCGGCGCATCAAATGGCGGCGTATTTATATTCAAAATTTAAAGCGGGAACTGCAGCCAATGAAGGCGAGGCATTTGAATACAAGGATTTAGGCAGCCTGATTAGTTTGAGTGAGTTTTCGACAGTGGGCAGCTTGATGGGTAACCTGATGAAAGGCAGCATGTTTATAGAGGGGTGGTTAGCCAGAAGGTTTTATCTGGCTTTGTATCGCATGCACCAGGCTGCAGTACTAGGTTATTGGAAAACCCTGCTGACGGTGGTTGGGGATGTGTTGTATCGCACCACTCACGCGAAGCTGAAATTGCACTAGCGGTTTCATCATCGTACATATAGCTATCCTTGCGGAGGCGGGCCAGGCGCCCACCGGTGCACGACAAACAAACACGCATAAAAAAGGGAGCGCTATCATTGCGTTCCCTTTGGTCAAGCGTCTACTTGAGCTTGGGGTTTAAGCGTCAGGCTTGTTAGTGCGGCCTACGATTTTGGAATCCACTTGCTCGCCGAGTTTATCGACACCTTTTTTGACGTTTTCTTTAACCTTACCGAACATTTCGCTGTCATCAAGTTTGCTTTTTACCTTGCTGTGAATGTCAGCGGTTTTGTGTTTGATCTGACCGGCCATGTCGCTATTGCGAGCAGCTGCCAATTTTTCACCCAGCATCTCACCGGTTTGTGTCGTTTTTTGCTTAACGCCATCAGCGGCACTTTGAAGTTTTTCAGTGTTAGTGTCTCCACTGAGTTTGCCGAGGCCACCACTGATACTGCTACCGATGCCGCTAACTGCACCGCTGACCTTTCCGGCGGCAGTGCCAGCGCTAGAGCCGGTGCCAGTAGCGTTGCTGAATGAGCCGAATAAGCCAGGGTCTTGAGCGACGTCCTCATCATGGCTGTGTGCATCAACCCATTGCTTTTCGTTCAGTGCGTTCATGAAAAGCCAGGCAATAATACCGATTAAAATTAGGGATATAAGCCACGACATAGGTGCCTCCAACATTTGAAAATAAAGGTCTGGTGGTTTCGTTAAGTAACTTTCGTCAAGTAATCGAAACCAGGAATATGCTAATGATAACCTTTAGCGGTTAACGCTCCAAGAATATTTGTCAACAATTGAACCATGATCGTTCAATTATCGATCAGTCGAGCATTTAAACGACGGTAAACGTTAAGCATGGCCAATTAGGATGCCCGCAGCAAAAACCAGTGACCCTCCGAGCAAGACTTGGAACATGGCCCGCGGCCACGGTGTTTCAAGATACCGGTTTTGAATCCAGGTAATTAATCCCAACTCCACAAACACCACAGCAATGGCGACAGCAGTGGCGGTAAAGAAATCCGTAATCAAATAAGGCAGCGTATGACCCAAGCCACCGATGGTTGTCATGATGCCAGAGGCGAGCCCGCGTTTGATAGGGGAGCCACGCCCGGTAAGTACGCCATCATCATGTGCAGCTTCTGTAAATCCCATCGAAATCCCAGCACCTACCGATGCCGATAACCCCACCAAAAATGTCTCCCATGTTTGGCCCGTAGCAAATGCGGCTGCAAAGATTGGCGCAAGAGTTGAAATTGAACCATCCATTAGTCCAGCCAGCCCGGGCTGTATGTAGGTGAGTAAGAATTGGCGGCGCTCGGTTTCGGATTCGCTCTCAACAACTGAGTCGGGTGTGAAGTCTTTGCTTAGCTTTGCGGCCAGTGCTTCATGGTGTGCCTCGGCAATTGCGAGATTCCCGAGTAGCTTACGGGTGTCTGCGTCGCTAGTGCGGCTGGCAGCTGCCCGGTAGAATCGTTCAGCCTGGCGTTCCATTTCGCCTGCCTGCGCCCGAGTTTTTTCGAGTGAGAGGGGGCGGATGAGCCAATCTGCCTTGCGTTCGTAGTAGCCACGCACGTGCTCGCGCCGTAGCAGTGGGATTTGATCGCCAAACCGCTCCTTGTGCTTATCAATCAAAATGCCTCGATGCTGGTTTTCCTCGTCAGCCATTTCGTCGAATACTCGAGCGCTGGCAGGAAAGTCAGTACGTAAACCATCGGCATAGGCTTTATAAATACGAGCATCGTCCTCTTCGGAGGATATTGCGAGTGCCAATATCTCTTGCTCCGACAAGGATTTGAAAGCGCGTCGGGAGGATGGCATAAAACGGCTAAGCATGTTCATTACCTCAGGCTGGTCCAGACCCGCTATCATAGCAAGACTGGCTCACAAGCTAATCTCTGCGATCGCATGCAGTCATTTACTCAATCGTTACATGAAGCCGTTCGCCTGATCGCGGCCTTTGATGGCGACCTGCGCGAAATCATATTGCTGTCCTTGCAGGTTAGTGGTATGGCCTTAGCGCTTGCCGCATTAATCGGTTTACCACTTGGGGCGTTTCTCGCCATGAGCCAGTTTCGCTTTCGTCAGCTTATCCTAACCATCGTAACTGCGTTAATGGGCTTGCCACCGGTAGTGGTAGGCTTGGTCGTGTATTTGTTGCTATCAAACAATGGTGTGCTCGGGCCGCTGCAATTGCTCTACACGCCCACTGCGATGGTGATCGCCCAAACCATATTGATCATACCGATCATCACTGCGCTGACGGCACAAACTATCGAACAATTGCATCACGAATACGACGATCAGCTCAGCCTGCTGGGTTTGTCTAGTGGTGCCCGTATAAAAACGTTGTTATGGGAAGGTCGGTTTGATCTAGCCACTGCATTGCTGGCAGGCTTTGGCCGATCGATTGCTGAGGTGGGTGCCGTGATAATTGTTGGCGGCAACATTAATCATGTCACACGAGTAATGACCACCACCATCGCTCTAGAAACCTCCAAAGGTAATTTATCACTGGCACTTGGATTAGGTTTAATCCTAATTGCAATTTCACTCACCGTTAATGCCATGTTGATGATGTTGCGTAACTATGCAAAGCGAGCTGCCAATGAGCAGTAATAGTGTAAAGGCCACAACGTTGCCCATAGACGCCAGCCAGCTGCGCATTAAGCGCGCTAATCGCTTGTTACTTTGCATTGATAAACTCAGCATAACAGGCGAATGCACAGCCATCATTGGCCCCAATGGCGCAGGCAAATCATTGCTGATTAAAACGCTTGCGGGTTTACAAGAGGCAGATTCTGGCGCAGTCATGTGGGCTGGGGCCGCACCTCGGCATGTTGACAGACGCCGTGTTGGATTACTGCTGCAGCGGCCCGTGTTGTTACGTCGTTCCGCCGTGGCCAATGTTATTTACGCTCTACGCGCTGCAGGTGTGCAAGCATCGCAAGCAAAAGAACAGGCGATAGCAGCATTGTCTGAAGCAGGCTTGGGTGCCTTGGCGGCGTCACCAGCAAAAGTACTCTCGGGTGGAGAGCAACAACGTTTGGCATTGGCCCGGGCATTGGCCTTGTCCCCAGAGGTGCTGTTTTTGGATGAGCCTACCGCCAGTGTCGATCCGATTTCCACACAATCTATCGAACTAATGCTTAAATCGGCGACCAATAACGGTTGTACCACAGTGCTCGTTAGCCATGATTTAGGTCAAGTTCGCCGGTTAGCGCAGCATGTGATCCTGATGGTCAAAGGCGGTATAGTGGAACACAGCCCAGTGGTACGCTTCTTTGATCAACCCGAGAGCGCTCAGGGTAGGGCTTATCTAGCGGGTGATTTACTGTTGTAGTGAGTCCTATTGTTCTGATATTGTTCAAAAGAATACGCATAAACAACCTGATCAATATCCATGTGCTTAATAGCTGCAGGAGTGATCAACAGATAAAGGTGTACCGAAAGATGGCTGGTGAATTTGGCACGCAATTCATGCCCGAGATGATAATCGCTCATTCCGTGGACAACGTATGGAGTAAAGCTGAGCGAGTCGCGAGCGATAGCATTAGTCTGCATCCCGGCGCACACGTATTGCACTATGCCAGCACGTGCTTTGAAGGGCTTAAGGCCTTTAGACACGAGGATGGATCAGTGCAGATCTTTAGGCTTGATCAAAATCTTGCACGTTTTGCACAAAGCAGCGCCTTGCTGTACCTGCCTGAAATCGATCAAAAAATGACAAGCGCCATGATTACTGACATCGTGGCTTACTACAAAGATGATGTGCCCGAACCACCCGCATCGATGTATATCAGGCCAACGCATTTTGGTACCGAGCCGGCCATCGGTAAAGCCGCTGCTCCCAGCACTACATCTACCCAATTTATTTTGCTATCCCCAGTGGGCGATTACTTCACCGGTGGTGAGGCAACCTTACGATTGTTGTTAGATAGCGAGGGCATGCGTTGCGGTTTAGACCACGGGCGAGTAAAGGGTGGTGGTAACTACGCCAGTGCGCTCAAGCATATTATGGTGGCCAAAAAAGAACACGCAGCCGATCAAGTTTTGTTTTGCCCAGATGGCGACGTGCAAGAAACCGGTGCTGCCAACTTTGTTTTGTTTGATAACAATGAAGTCATCACTAAAGCCCTGGATGATTCGTTTTTGCATGGTGTCACCCGACAATCAATTCTTACTCTGGCGGCTGATAGGGGTATGACCATATCTGAACGCGACATCAGCGTTGAAGAGTTGCTCGATAGAGCTAGCCACAAAGGCTGCGAAGCGGGTTTGTCAGGTACGGCTGCAGTGCTCACATCGGTTGGAACGTTTATCCATAACGGCAAGGAGTGTAAAGTGGGCGATGGCCAGCCAGGGCCGGTGATTCGTCAGTTGCGTAGCCAGCTTAATGATATTCAATGGGGGCGCACGGAAGACACTCGAGGTTGGTTGACTCGCGTATAGCAATTTATCGAGCATAAAAAACCGCTACCTCGAACGTTTCATTACTGGTTTCGCAAAACACTTTATACTTTCCAAGCTCAGGGGTGCCGAGAAAGGTGCTGTTGCTGCCAACCCGAGACGCCAATCAAAATACACGATTTTATTTCAAAGTGGCAGATTAAAACATGACGCAAACCCCACCGAATGATCAACTGGGCGATCAAGCCTTTCGCAGCACTGGCAGCAACGAACGCTGGTTAGAAATGACCTATGGCGGAGCCTTGAGTTTTTTACGTCGCCGTTACACGCGTGATTTGACTGGGGTTGCTGTTGCGGTTAGTGGTATTCCCTATGACGCCGCAGTCACATACCGACCGGGTTGCAGGCTAGGGCCACGCGCCATTCGTGCGGCCTCTGTGCAGTTGGCAGAACTTGATGCATTCCCGTATGGGTTTGATCCGTTTAAAACTCTATCGGTTGTGGACGTTGGGGATTGCATGGTCAATCCGCATCATCCTGATACGGTTGTAGATAGCATCACCGAGCATACGCGTCGTTTGCTTGATGCTGACGTACGCACTCTTACATTTGGCGGTGATCATTTTGTTACTTACCCCATTCTAAAAGCGCATGCTGAAAAGCATGGCCCTATCGCATTAGTGCAGTTTGATGCCCATTGTGATACCTGGATTGATGATGGCTCGAGGTTAGACCACGGCACCATGTTCGCTCGTGCGGTAAACGAGGGTTTGGTTGATGCTTCGGCCTCAACGCAAATTGGATTACGTACCTATAACGATCATGATGCGGGTTTTGAAATACTCACATCCCCTTGGGTGCATCGTAATGGTATTGAGAAGGCGTTGGAGATAATCATAGAACGCGCAGGTGATAAACCTGTGTATGTATCATTCGATGTCGATGGCCTTGACCCTGCATTTGCACCGGGCACAGGCACACCGGTTAGTGGCGGATTGGCAAGTTGGCAAGCACTAGAGTTTATTCGTGGTTTAACTCCATTGAGGCTTATCGGGATGGATGTGGTTGAAGTATCGCCGCCGTATGATCATGCCGAAATTACAGCACTGGCTGCCGCAACGGTTGCTCACGATTGGCTATGCGTACTGGCGCAGCAATCAGGTGCTAAAACCAATGCGATAGGCCGATTGTAAATGGATAGGATTCAACATTTCGTTGAACAAGCTGGGCCATTGTTTATCAGTGGCGGCCCGGTGATGTGGTTGCTTCTAATCCTGGCCTTGATTGCCGTAGTAATCATTATTGCTAAGTGGTTGCAATTTGCATACCTGGGCATAAACCGAGTCGATTTTGTTCTGTCGGCGCTAGTGCATTGGCGTAAGGGTAATTTAAATTCAGCGATCAAGACCCTGGGCGATCACCAAAAACGGCCTGCGTCTCAAGTGGTTGAGGCGGCAATGTCGGGTTTAATGAATCAGCAGCCTGTCGCTACCGTTAAAGAGGAAGCCACGCGAGTGGCTAAATTGCAAATAGTGCGATTACGTTCATGGTTGAAACCACTCGAGTTGATTGCAAAAGTTAGCCCGGTGATCGGCCTGTTGGGCACAGTATTGGGTGTGATGATAGTGTTTCGGCAATTAGAGCAGGCGAGTGATCAAGTTAGTCTATCGTTACTCTCTGGAGGTATTTGGCAAGCGCTACTCACCACAGTGATGGGTTTGATGATTGCCATACCGACGTTTTTAGTTCATCAGTGGTTAGAAAGACGAATAGAGCGCTCAGCGAATATGATGCAGGATTCAGTCACACAAGTGTTTACATTTGGGCCAAAAACTACCGCTGACTGGCGGTCTGACTAGCCCCCCCCTGAGTGGCCTTGCAGGGCAGAGAAACAATTAATAAGTGGAATTTTACGAACATCACGCACCACCAAAGGTTGGATTTATACCGCTGATTGATGGTGCGTTTATTCTGCTACTGTTTTTTGGATTGGTGTTCAATTTTAGTCGTTGGCAGCCAGTATCCATGACCCCGGAAAGCAGTAACGAGATTGCTACGCCCACTTCAATCGATCCCAAGCCCAGGCCAAAACCTGAGGCTGAGGTACCTGCTAAGGTGCGGGCCAAATCCCCAACTACTACCGAATCCCTCGGCAATGCTGCTGCCAAGCCTGCAGAGGTCACGCAAGAAGAATACGTCGCCTTGTTAACTGAGCGATTTCGCCAGTCGCTTTTTTACCCAGAGATTGCCAAGAGCCGAAACTGGCAGGGCGAGGTGTTTATCAGCATTAAGGTTGGCAAGAATGGGAAGCTTAGGCTCGTCAGGGTAGATAAGACCAGTGGTCACGCCTTGCTGGATCAAGCTGCAGTCGATACCGTACGAATCTCCGCGCCTCTACCTGCGCCACCAGCTGGGTACACAGATTTTGTTGTACCACTCGTGTTCAGAATGCTATAGGGCTCGCAGCAGCAATTTCTGCATTGCAGTACAATGCGCCACCGCCACGTTGATAGATTACGCAATGAACCCAGTTTCTCGCCTTGTAGTGCCCATAATTGCAATGGCGGTGATCATTCTGGTGTCCAATATACTGGTTAGCATCCCGATTAACGATTGGCTAACTTGGGGTGCGATTACTTTTCCATTTGCGTTCCTGGTCACTGATTTAACCAATCGGTTTTATGGTGCAAGTTCTGCTCGAGTAGTTGTGTTGCTTGGCTTCGCTATCGGTATAGTGGCTTCACTTGTTTTTGCAAGCCCACGCATTGCGCTAGCATCTGGCACCGCGTTCTTTGTAGCGCAGATGATGGATGTGTCTATTTTCGACAAGCTACGTTCGAGTCACTGGTGGAAAGCGCCAGTAATTTCATCAGCGCTTAGTAGCATTGTTGATACGGCATTGTTTTTCTCGTTAGCATTTGCCGCAACAGGCCTGCCTTGGCTGCAATGGGCGGCGGGCGATCTGGCCGCCAAATGGTTTGTTGCGCTGGTGGCTTTAATACCCTACCGAGTTTTTGTTAACAGCCGCAAAGCGCCGGTCACATCTTAATATAGTTTTTAGTGTAACGTCGCTGGGCCGCGGAATCATGTCACGCCCGCATCGCCGTGTAACGGCGTAGACGGGCTATATCAAATGGCTGACACTGGCAACCTTGCCGCGTCGCCCCAACAGCACTGGTTGCAACCGTCACTAATTAAAGGCTTGCTGCTTGTGCGGGGAAGGGGCATAAACTGCATCCGGTGAGTTGCTGAAAGCCCAGCGATGCAAATCTGTGCCAGCGGAATCAGTTCGATATGTGTCTGGGCAACCCGGAGCAGGTGGTATTTAGCGGCAAATCAACCATAACTGTATAAACGGTGGCCTGTCACACGAACTAACGAGCAGCAGAGCATGCGACTTAGCGGCAAGGCACACATTTTGCTTTCGCTGGGTAGGAATATCTAATGCGCAAGCGAGAACGTGTCGAACCGATGAAATCGATTTTCAAAACAATTAAACAATTCGTTATTAGTGACGGCACCGGGTTCGAAAGCAGTGAAAATGGTGATTTTCTGGCGCCGAACAGGGATAACAAAGCGGATTATGATTTTTTTCGCAGCAGTGCATTAATTTGTTCGTTGCTGGTTTTCCCCGCCGCTGCCGCCTTTGCTGCTACAAAACCAGTTACGGGTATAACCACGTCGGCTGTAACCGCCACTCCAGGTTCTTATACAGGCGCTGTTGATGGGCAAAGCTACGCCTGGGGATCAGGAAATGACACGATTCTGAACTCTGTTGATACCGCAAGCGGTACGATCATTTCTGCTGTTTCTGTTGATACCGTTACCGTGCGCAGGGTAGATAATCCGAGCGTTAGCGGCAACAGGTGTTCGATATTTGCAGAGAGATCGACGAGTAACAACCGTAATTTGCAACCAACCCTGAGCTGTGACTATTCGGAATTGCTGGCAGGGAATATCATAAATATTGGATTGCTCGACATTTTTGCCAATGTTCAAACACAAAGCTACAACGCAGTCAATAATATTGAGCGTATTGATTTCGTCTATTTTTCGGGTTTAGTAGCGCCGTCAACTTCGGCAGAACTGGCTGAAAGTGGATTTTTGGCTACTGAAAAAAGTGGTAACAATCCGATGGTAATGGCGGCTATTACCGGTATTGATGGGGCCGGCACGCCGACCTCCTACGGCAATTTAGTAAAAATATGGCCAGCATCAACAACTTCTGAACCCATTCGTTACGGCATCGTGCCTGGCACCAGTACTCCCTATTCATTTCTGGCAGATGGAACTGCGCCTGCAGGTCAAAATGATCAGCCTGAGCTTTTGTTACAGAGTTCCGAGTCGCTGGGAATGGCCGTGATTACCCTAGATGACCTGGGCATAAATACCGGGCAGGCGTTTTACGGCTTTTCGTATTTTTCTCAGGACATTTACGGTACAGCTATTGATCCCGTCGACTACCAATCTTTTCCCACCGATACTAGTGGCAGCGGCGCGATAGGTGATGCCGATATATACGGCGGAATAGGTGCCTACTTTTCCAACACCCCACCGCCGCCTGCTAACACCGACGCCGATTCCGACGGCCTGTTGAATACCCTTGAAATAGGTGCTGATCCGTCGAACCCGATCGATTCGGATAATGATGGAATATACGACTATCAGGAAATCGATAGTGATGGCGATGGCATTCTGGATGCGTTTGAAGCCGGTGCCGATCCAAGCAATCCAACCGACTCAGACAACGATGGTGTCTACGACTATCAGGAAACGGATAGTGATGGCGATGGCATTCTGGATGCGTTTGAAGTCGGTTCCGATCCAAGCAACCCGACTGACTCAGACAACGATGGTGTCTACGACTATCAGGAAATCGATAGTGATGGCGACGGCATTCAGGATACGCTGGAAGCTGGCGCCGACCCAACGAATCCAATAGATTCAGATAATGATGGTGTGTACGATTACCAGGAAACGGACAGTGATGGTGACGGTATTCTGGACGCTCTTGAAG
>JAZGEF010000063.1:0-14515 GCA_036478595.1 Granulosicoccaceae bacterium | reverse complement strand
GTCAGCAAGGATCGGAGGGTCAGCAAGGATCGGAGGGTCAGCAAGGATCGGAGGGTCTGCAAGGATCGGAGGGTCTGCAAGGATCGGAAGCTCAGCAAGGATCAGAAGCTCAGCAAGGATCAGAGGGTCAGCAAGGATCAGAGGGTCAGCAAGGATCAGAGGGTCAGCAAGGATCGGAGGGTCAGCAAACGGGTGAAAGTGGTCAGCAGGGCCAAGGCGGACAACAGGGCCAAGGCAGTGAGGGCAGTCAAAGTGCGGGCACTGAATCGTCTCAAGGTGCAGGGCAATCCGGCGCGGCTAGCGCATCGTCGGGTGAGCAAAGGGGTATGACTCGTGACTCTGCCGGGCAAAATGCCGATGCACTAGAAAGCCTCGTGCCGCGGCTTGATTCATTAGGTGTTGAAGCAACCGATATAGAAGCGCTTAAGGAGGCTACCGAAATACTGCGCAACGCAGAAAACGGTGTAAATATTGGTCGCATTGAATCCGAGTACGCAAGAATACTACGTAGCTTGGAATCACTTGAGTTGCAATTAACGGCAGCTAACGAGCAACAAAGCAGCGAAGCTGAACAAGCGTTGCGACAAGGAGAAATTTCAGAGGCAGCTGCAGAGTACTATCGCAAGCTTAGCGAGCAATAATAAATGCCGCGTTTTTTGCACAACAAATAGCCTGCAGTTCTTGCGTCAATAATTGTTCTTAGCTGATCAAATTCGGTGCTATTGCCGTTGTTTACAACAGGGATAGCCAATAAACTGTGTCAAAGTGACCCATAATTGGACGTGAGCAGTGGATTGCATTAGACTATTAGCTGTCAAATTAATAAGCAGAGCCGCGTGCAAACATTCCTTGTATTTCTAAACACCGAGCAAAAAGTTGAAACTGTCGAGCACGGTATGGTGAGAGGGCTGGCAATTGCCAATGTTGCAGCCGCTTCAACTAAGGCGCTCGCTAAGGATTACCTCGCAATCACCGAAGGAGACGAAATCATCGGTTGTAATAACGATGGCATTCGCTGGAGAGCCGCCATTGATGAAATCATAATCGCCACTAGCGACAGTGAGGAAATCCACAAAGGCGAAGAGATAAAAATCATCAAAGGCAAGCTCGTTGCTCGTGGTAGCCGATCCATTGCAGCTGCTTGCAAACGCATGAAAGAAAACAAAGTTGATCTGCCTGATATCATTAATACCCGCGGTTCGGGTTTTAAGCAGGGCGCGCTAGCAAAAATACTCACTGAAGCTCAAATTGAAGAGCTTTGCTCGGGCCTTAGCTAGTCAGAAACCACACTCTTCGATCAGGCGGCGCTAGTTGGCTTTGCGACTTCATCTGATAGCCAAACTTCAGCGTTTTTCATGGCGCGGTTGTCTAGTGCTTTAAATTCGTATTTACCTAATGCTGCTAACACGGGTAATTGTTGTAGCATTCGGCTTGCTTGTAAGCGTCGGACGTTGCTTGGCGAAATCCAAACAATCTGTTTTAGCAAAAACAGCACTCGCGCATCTAAGCCTTCTTCCATTACTTCAACTTGTACAGCGTATCGGATGCACAACAGTAACGTCGTCGTCATCGCTTGCGCGTAGCCAGATAGGCCAATGTTGGCAGTGAGTTGCTGATTGCTCCATAAGCTCACAAACAAGGTATGCAAATGGTTTTCTGTACTAGATTGATCGGCCGCTGCCAAAAGTTTATCAATAACCTTTACAAACAAACGATCAATTACGGTGCGATCTTCGCCTAGTATCTGGTGGAAGTTACCTTCGATCCAATGAAACATCTGCGAATCATGGAAGACCGAATGCTGGATGCCTCTGACAACCCACGTCGAACGATCGTATTGAGCATTACTGATAATCAAACGGCTATCAAAGCAGACACATAGTAAGTGCGCTGCAATTTCTTTGTTTTGTAGCCACTGCGTTAATACATCATAGTCAGTTATCGATTGGCTCTGTGATCGCGTGGCAACAGCAATACACGGCAGGCCTGTTTGGCTGACAGCGTTAAGGAATTTTTGACTACCAAACGCCAATACAAGCTGCTTAGCCTTGTTGGCTGTGTGGCTAATAGTATTAAGTGAGCCAGCATTACTAATTAAGCTATCAAAATAGTTTAGTGACGGATGTGCGGCAAAGTACTGATCAATAGTAGCGGGCAACTGAGGATTGGCTGCCACAGCCTTGTCTTCTGCCAATATCAACAATTGTGTATCGCTTGCCGCGATGTGTGAGCCGATAAGCTCTGCAAACACAGAGTTACCAGGGTGCAGCAAATCGCTGGTGACCAAAGCTGGAATGACATTGGCACTTACGTACTCAGCAGTGTTTGCGCTTACGTCGTACTGATCGGACGTAGGTTCAGGAGTAGTAAATGTAATTGTTGAGTGTAATAGGCTTGCCATGTTTATTATAAGTCCGTGAGAGTTTATTCTGGCTGAACTAATGATATATTCACTGCTATTATTAACCGTTGAACTACGGCTCAGAAATCACGGTAATAGTGCCTAACAACCGACTATTCAGCCTGACGTGCTGCACAAAAACTGTCTAACTGTGAACCGTTCACACTATGCAATCATTGCTCGATACACAACACTCGGATTTCGACTCACTCGTTAATTCATTCAAATGGGGTGTCTTATCCAAGTTCAATGTAGCCAATGTTGTTTGTGATAGACACGCAGATGGCTCTGGAAAGTTAGCGCTTATTGCTGAATCAGAGAGTGGTGAGGTAGCGCGCTATACATTTGATGAGCTGCGCGAGCAGTCAAACCAGTTAGCCAATGTATTTAAAAACGAAGGGGTAGGTGCACGGGACAGAGTCGCTGTTATTCTGCCGCAACGTATCGAAACTGCCTTGGTGCATTTAGCGGCGCATAAATTAGCCGCGGTGTCCCTACCATTGTCTGTGCTGTTTGGTGACGATGCTTTACTTTATCGCTTGCAAGATAGTGGTAGTAACTTGGTTGTGTGTACGGCAGCCAAAGCCGCACAACTTGCACAATTGCGTGACCAATTGCCTGATCTTAAAACCATACTAGTTGTAGATCCCGATACCCATGATGAGTCACTGTCGTTTTGGTCGGCACTTCGTGCTAGCGACAACGAAATATCCATTGCTCAAACAAATGCTAACGATCCAGCCTTTCTGTTGTATACCTCCGGCACCACTGGGCCACCTAAAGGCGCACTGATTGCGCACCGTTCTCTTGTAGGTAATCTAACCGGTTTTGAATTATCCCATAATGGTTTCCCAGAGCCAGGCGATTGTGTGTACTCACCAGCGGATTGGGCATGGACAGGCGGCTTGCTCGATGCATTGATGCCAGCTTGGTATTACGGTGTGCCAGTGGTTGCGTTTGAAAACAAAAAGTTTGATGTTAACGCCATTTTGTCACTGATGTCGCGCCATAAGGTTACTTGTGCATTTATCCCACCCACTGCATTAAAGATGATTCGAAGCCAGGACGAGTTGTTACAAACCCATCCTTCTTCACTGCGCAGCATCATGAGTGCGGGTGAAGCAGTGGGGGAGGAATTGTTCCGTTGGGGCCAAGAAAAACTAGGCCTAGATATAAACGAAATGTGTGGGCAAACAGAACACAATTATCTGATGGGTAATTGCAGCAAGATTATGGATGTACGACCAGGCTCGATGGGCAAAGCTTATCCGGGGCATCGCGTTGCCATAATGGGAGATGACGGCAATCTGCTTGGAACAGACACACCCGGCGAGCTGGTTGCTCATCGTGATGACCCAGTCCATTTTTTAGGGTATTGGAATAATCCTGACGCGACTGCTAGTAAATATACTGGTGATTGGTTTCACACCGGTGATGTGGCCTATCAAGACAGCGACGGTTATCTGTGGTTTATGGGTAGGGCAGATGATGTTATCAGTAGTGCTGGCTACCGCATTGGCCCAGGAGAGATCGAAGATTGCGTCATGAAGCATCCGTCAGTTTTACAGGTGGCAGCTATCGGAGTACCTGACCCTGAAGGTATCAGAGGTGATGTGGTTAAATTGTGCATCGTATTACGCCAAGGGTTCAGCGCAAGTGATACGCTTCGCTCTGATCTTCAAACACAGGTTCGCAAGCAATTGGCCGCATACGAGTACCCCCGGTTAATACAGTTTTTTGACGCGTTACCCATGACCACCACGGGCAAGGTTAAGCGTGGCGAATTACGCCAACAGCATTTGCTATTAACGTGAGTCTTGCTAAACAAACTGATACGCCGCGCATCGGCATCATTATCTCAATGTTTCCTGAGCTACACGAAACGTTTATTTTGCGCGAGCTGGTTGCCTTGGAGAAGCATGGCCTGCAATTTGATATTTATAGCTTGCAGCACCCGCGTGACCCCATCACCATTGATGATGCCATTAGGCTCTCACAAGAGCGCAGCTACTACTCCAGGCTGGTCACGCTGGCCACGTTAAGTGCCTTGTTTAAAAATACGATACGCCATCCAATCATCCTGCTAAGTAGTATTGCTAAAGTATGTTGGCAGGGGCGCGATCGGCCGATGGATGTCATTAAAAATCTTGCCATTCTGCCATTGTCGTTGCACATCGCTGATATCGGCAAGCAGCGTGGCGTTGTTCATTGGCACGGGCACTGGGCCAATATACCAACCACGGCCTGCTGGTATATCAGTCGTTTTTCAAAGCAACGTTGGTCGGCCGCTATTCATGGCGAGGACATTTTTTCTGCCAATGGGTTTTTAAAATACAAGCTTGATGCCGCGGCGTTCTCTGTTGTGTGTAGTGGGTACTTTTGTCATCACTTAAAAACTCAGATTGGTTTGCAACAACCCGAGCATGTGCATCTTAATTACCACGGCCTGGATCCGCGCGTGGTAGAACGCAAGCCCTATGACAGAACAAACAACGACAGCAGCACGGTAACCTTAGTGAGCATTGGCCGGATGGTGCCTACTAAAGGCCATGATGTGCTAATCAATGCGCTTGCATCCATTAAAGGCACCTTTGATAAATCGGTCAAATTAAAATTTATTGGGTCCGGACCAATTGAACAAACGCTTAAAAACCTATCCCAGCAGCAAGGCGTGGCGAGCGATGTCGAATTTTGTGGCGCGATGGCGTTTGAAGACGTGCTGCAAACGCTAGAGTCCGCTGATCTGTTTTGCTTAGCGCCACGTTTAATACCGGGCCATCCACCCGATGGTATCCCCAACGTTATTGCTGAAGCCATGGCACTAGGTGTGCCAGTACTCACTACACGAGTAAGCGCGATACCCGAGCTGGTTGAAGATGGCGTAAGCGGTAAGCTAGTAGAAGCGAATGATGTGGCAGCATTCGCACAAGCGTTAACCAGCCTGATTAACGATTCCCAGATGCGAGAAACACTAGGAGAGGCTGCGCGGCAAAAAGTGGATTTACTGTTTAACCAACAAAACAATATTCGAGAATTGCTTGAGCTGTTTGATCAATACGTACCGCAGGCATCAAGCTGCTATAGCGAGCGGTCTGATGACTAAAAACGCTGCCAGCAAAGATAAGATTGTATTTTGTATTGAAGCGCTGAGCGTTGGTGGGGCTGAGCAAATGCTGGTGGCAATGGCCAATCAGTTTGCGGATGATGGTTGGCTAGTACATATGGTGTGTTTAAGCAAAGCAGGCGAGCTTGCTGATGGCCTAAATGCTAAGGTGACATTGCATGTTCTTGATAAAAAACCTGGTGTGGATATTGGTTTACCTAGTCGCCTGCGAAGCCTAGTCAAAACAATAAACCCCTACACTGTTAATAGCCATTTATGGACAGCCAACTTATGGGCGCGGCTCTCATTGATCGGTTCCGGTTATCGGGTGTTTGTTACCGAGCACAGCCGTGATTTTTGGAAGAGTTGGTATCACCGCCTAATCGATCAACTACTTGCGGGCATGACCAAGAAATTGGTTGCCGTATCAAATGATACAGCCGACTTTTACCGTAAGGATATCGGTATTCGAGATGGCTTAGTGACAGTAATCAACAATGGTGTTGATACTGAACGGTATGCCGCTGGTAGTGGTGCACAATTAAGGCAAGAGTGGATCAGCGGCAATCAACTATTGCTCGGCACGGTAGGCCGCTTGGTAGAAGCTAAAAATCATCCGCGATTGATAGAAATGGCTGCATTACTCAAACAACGAAATGTGTCGTTTAAATTGGTGATCGCAGGGGATGGGCCAAATAGATCGACAATAGAAGCACTGATAAATTCACATCAACTTAGTGAACATGTATTGATGCTTGGCCAACGATTGGATATACCAGATTTACTCAATGCGCTGGATATATTCATCTTGTCGTCTGATCGTGAAGGCCATCCGCTGACCGCATTGGAAGCTCAAGCTGCGGGTACACCTGTGATACTAACCAATGCCGGTGGTTCTGCTGATGCTATTGCTGGCACTGCAGTGAAGCCGCATGGCATGCTGGTAGAGAAATCAGCGCAGGCATTGGCGGATGCAGTGATTAATATGCGAGAAGAAGGCATCAGCCTTGAAGAGCGTGGAAAACAAGCTCAAGAATATGCATTGGCCCAGTTTGATAAACGCCAGATGATCAGTTCGTATCAGCAGTTATTTCTAAGTGCTTAATTACAGCTGTAGGGCGGCAGTTGCTCCCGACTAACTATGAAAGCCCTCTTCTGGTCGCTAGAAGTCTATAATTGCGCCGACGAGCAACGACTGTAGTGCAGACTGTCGGCTTCTCGCACTTTGATTCAACACGTTAAAGATGGAGCCAAAACAAGGCTCGGGCCGTAATTTGACGGCGTTAAGGCTGAGGTTGAGCCCAATCGGCCCGATTTGTGATTAGAGACCTTCAGGACTATTGGAAAACAACATGAAGTCTGATTCTGACCAACACTCAGCAGGGCCGCTGCAAGTAGGGTGGCGCGAATGGGCAATGCTGCCCGAGTTGCAAGTGCCTGCGATAAAGGCGAAGATTGACACGGGTGCTCGCACCTCCGCTTTGCATGCGTTTGACATTGAGCGCGTTGGGGGGCACGTCGAGTTTTCGGTGCAGCCGATTCAACGCAATAGCTCGTTAAGCGTTAGATGCACCGCACCTCTATCAGATATCAGAACCATTACCGATTCTGGTGGCCATAGTGAAGAGCGTTATGTCGTTACAACGCTTTTACAAATTGGGCCGCTAAAAAAGACAATAGAACTTACGCTCACAGAACGGCACGATATGCTCTTTCGTATGTTGATTGGGCGCACGGCATTGATGCCACAATGTTTGGTTGATCCATCTGGATCGTATTTGTGTGGCAAGTTGTCGCCGCGTTTGTTGTATACCGAATTAGGCAAAAAAGGGGCTAGTAAATGAAAATAGCAGTGTTGTCCCGCAACCGTCGGCTCTACTCCACGCGGCGCATTATAGAAGCCGCTGAAGCCCGTGGGCACGAAGTAAAGGTCATTGACGTGCTGCGTTGCTACATGAACATCGTCTCACGTAAACCCAGTATGCATCTTGAAGGTGAAAAACTGGAAGACTTCGACGCCGTTATCCCGCGTATCGGTGCATCAGTAACCTCTTATGGTACGTCGGTGCTACGCCAATTTGAAATGATGGGCACCTATACGCTTATCGAATCTGTTGCTCTATCACGCTCCCGCGACAAGTTGCGTGCACTGCAACTTCTGTCAAGAAAGGGTATTGGTTTACCGGTTACCGGTTTTGCAAACAAGCCTGGCGATTCAAAAGATTTGGTAAAGATGGTTGGCGGTGCTCCGGTTGTTGTTAAATTACTCGAAGGCACCCAAGGCATTGGTGTCGTGTTGGCTGAAACCAGCAAAGCTGCTGAAAGCGTAATCGAAGCGTTTATGGGGCTTAAGGCCGACATACTTGTACAAGAATTTATCGAAGAAGCAGGCGGCTCTGATATCCGTTGCTTAGTGGTGGGTGGCAAAGTGGTGGCCGCCATGCGCCGGCAAGCACCAGAGGGTGAATTTAGATCTAACCTTCACAGGGGTGGTTCTGCAAGCCTGGTTAAGATCACTAAAGAAGAGCGCGCCACTGCGGTCAGCGCTGCAAAAATATTAGGTTTGTCGGTAGCAGGCGTTGATCTGTTACGTTCTAACCGTGGCCCCTTGGTGATGGAAGTTAATTCATCTCCAGGCCTGGAAGGTATCGAAAATGCAAGCGGTAAAGATGTGGCTGGCATCATCATTGACCACATTGAAAAAAACGCACGCCCGGGTAATACCAAGACACGCGGTAAAGGCTAGTGAACAGACCTGCCAAAAGAGCGCCGATTGTTATCGGTGATGTAACGGTGGCTCCTGGCAACAGTCGTTATATCGATCTGCCGTTACCGCCGCTTTATACACACACTTCGGTATCGATGCCTGTTCATGTTATCCATGGCAAGCAGCATGGCCCTGTGTTGGCAGTTACTGCAGCCATACACGGCGATGAGATAAACGGCATTGAGATTATCCGCCGTTTGTTGGATATAAAATCGTTGCGTCGCCTGTCAGGAACATTAATCGCCGTGCCGGTTGTTAACGTGTATGGGTTTGTATCTCAAACACGATACCTACCTGATAGACGTGACCTAAACCGATCATTCCCAGGTTCGGAAAGAGGCAGTATGGCTGCACGGCTTGCCGATACCTTAATGACAGAAATCATGGATAAGTGCACCCACGGCATTGATTTTCATACTGCCGCGGGTGGTCGTACCAACTTACCGCAGATTAGAATCGATTTAGAAAGCAACCCAGAGCTATTCGATATAGCCAGCGCATTTGCGCCCCCGATCATTGTTGATTCGCCAACGCGACCCGGCACCTTACGTTCAGCAGTAGGTGAAAAGCCTGTATTGCTGTTTGAAGCAGGTGAAGCGCTTCGGTTTAATGAACAATCTATACGCACCGGTGTTAAAGGTGTGTTACGCGTGATGCGTCATTTAAATATGTTGCCCAAAACAAAACACGCAAGCGATGAATTGCCTGACGTTCGATTATCGCGCGATAGTACTTGGATGCGTGCCTCGCAAAGTGGCATCGTTCGTACTCGAGTCCCCTTGGGTGATGTGGTAAAAACAGGCGACGTGTTGGGTGTTATTGCTGATCCGTTTGGTGAGTCGGAAGAAGCCATCATCAGCACGGTTGATGGTGTGATGATAGGTCAAACCCGATTGCCTTTGGTTCATGAAGGCGAAGCGCTTTATCATGTGGCCTCCTTAGAGGCGTAGCGCTCTTTTTTCCTCAGTCACTATTCCTCAGTCACTATTCCTCAGAGAACACAACAGTAATACGCCGGTTCTGCTTGCCCTTATTTTCTATCTTGCGCACAGTCATCGCGCCTATTTCAGCAGTTGATGCCACATGCGTTCCGCCACAGGCTTGCAAATCCACATCGGCAAATTCAACTAAACGAATAGTGCCTTCAGCATTGGTAGGGGGTGCAACCGACATGGTGCGTACGAGTTCAGGTTGAGCGGCTAGCTCTTCATTGGTGATCCAGCGGGTGCTCATGGCGGCGTCCTTTTTTACAAGCTCCATCAGCCTGTCTGTAACATCGGCTTTATGCAATGGCTCTTGCAAATCGAAATCAAGCCGTGCTCTATCAACTTGTATCGACCCACCATTAACTGGAGCATCAATCACTACACACATCATATGTAAGCAACTATGAAAGCGCATTAAGCGAAAGCGCCTATCCCAATCGAGTTGTAGCTCTACGCTATCGCCCACGTTCATGCCCGCAGTTGATTCCATCTGATGCCAATGCACGCCGGTCTCTTTATCTTTGCGGGTGTCGGTAACGATGTGCTCGCCATTGGGTGCTACCAGTTTGCCGGTATCACCTAACTGGCCACCGCCATGTGCATAAAACACGGTTTGATCACAAGCTATACCTTGTTCGCTTATTTCAACAATTTTGGCTTCGCAGGTTTTGAGGTAGCTGTCGTCACGGTAGAGCGGTGTAGTCATGGTTGGTTTTGATATTGTTTGAGTGTTGTTACCTAAGGTATACCACGCCTTAATGAAAATTGCGCGAATGGGTTGTAAGCTCGCCTAACATCCAGCTAAGGTCGGTGATTTTACGTGCCACTAAATGCGAGACATCGCCTTCACGTTGTGTCATACCTTCAATCGAAATCATCTTGGCACCCAGTACTTCTTGACGAAACTGCTCTACTATCTTTGGCCACACAATGACATTGAATGGGCCGTACTCATCTTCGATGGTCATAAACAACACGCCGCTGGCCGAACCCGGGCGTTGGCGTACTTTGATAATGCCTGCCATGCGTGCCGGGCGGCCATTAGGTATGTTCTGCCAACTGCTGGAGTCAACAATGCGCTCCTTGCCCAGCCGGGTACGCAATAATGATAAGGGGTGTCTGCCCAGTGTTAGCCCGGTGCTTAAGTAGTCGGCAACAATGTTCTCGCCCTCGCTAGGCAGTGGCAGTTGCTGATAGGGCTCATTAGCGGACGCCTCGTCGAGTAAGCCCGGGAGTTGTTCGATACCGAGTAAATCCCATTGCGCCTGATGACGATTGCCTGCGATATTTTTTAATGCGCCTGCAATAGCCAACGCTTGTTGATCGCCCTGATGTATACCGCTGCGGCGGGTGAGATCAGCGGCATCAATAAATTCGCCTGATTGGCGCGCAGTGAGTACTTGCTCGCCACCATTGCGCGATAACCTAGCGACTATTCGTAAGCCCAAACGCACGGCAGGCTCGTTGTTTTTATCGGGCACCAGCTTGTGATCCCAATCGCTTATGTTGATGTCAACGGGTAACACCGTAACATTGTGGCGTCTGGCATCTTGGGTTAAATCAGATGCATCATAAAACCCCAGCGGTTGGCTGTTGAGCATCGCGCATAAAAAGGCTGCTGGCTCATGGCACTTGAGGTAACAAGACACATACACCAGCAAGGCAAAGCTTGCCGCGTGCGATTCAGGAAACCCGTACTCACCAAAGCCTTCAATCTGACGAAAGATCGCTTCAGCAAATTCCGGCTCATAGCCTTTTTTTAACATGCCACTTATCAGCTCATCACGAAACCGGGTGACTGCGCCCACACGCCGCCATGCCGCCATTGATCGGCGTAGTTGATCCGCTTGGCCAGCACTAAAGCCTGCCGCCACCATAGCAATCTCCATCACTTGTTCTTGAAACACGGGCACACCTAAGGTACGGCTAAGCACGCGTTCAAGCTCCGGGCTAGGATAGGTGACTTCCATCGTACCTTGGCGACGTTGCAGATACGGGTTAACCATGCCGCCTTGTATTGGGCCAGGGCGCACAATGGCTACCTCAATCACTAAGTCGTAGTAGTTGCGTGGGCGCAAACGAGGCAACATCGACATCTGCGCACGTGATTCGATTTGGAACACGCCGATGGTGTCGGCCTTGCAGATCATGTCGTAAGTGGGTGTGTCATCAGGTGGGATGCTCGCCATGCTGTGTTGCACGCCTCTAAAATTTTTGATCAAAGTAAAGCACTTGCTAATAGCCGTTAGCATGCCCAGCGCTAATATATCTACCTTAAGTAAACCAAGCTCTTCAAGGTCGTCTTTATCCCATTGGATAATCGTGCGATCAGCCATGGCAGCGTTTTCGATCGGCACAAGGGATGCAAGATTTTGATCAGAAATAATAAAACCACCAACGTGCTGAGATAAATGCCGTGGAAACCCCAGCAGTTGCTCCAGTAGCCAAGCAAAGCGTATCAGTAACGGGCTATCAGGATCAAAGCCCATGTTTTGTAATCGTTCGCCAATAACATCTGCACCATCCCACCACGCAAGGGATTTGGATAAGGCCTCGATTTGTTCCTCCGCCATACCAACCACCTTGCCAATATCACGTATGGCACTGCGTTTGCGATAGCACACCACGGTTGCCGCTAGAGCCGCACGGTGCCGCCCGTACTTGTTGTAAATATATTGGATAACCTCTTCGCGGCGCTCGTGCTCAAAATCAACATCGATATCAGGTGGCTCGTTACGCTCCTTAGAAATAAAACGTTCAAACAACATACTAGTGCGAGCAGGGTCGACTTCAGTGATACCAAGGCAATAACACACAGCGGAGTTGGCAGCAGAGCCTCGGCCCTGGCAGAGTATTAATTGGCTACGCGCAAATTTGACGATATCGTAAACCGTTAAAAAATACGATTCGTATTGCATATCGCTAATCAGATTAAGCTCGTATTCGATCTGATCAATAACGTTTTGTTTAACACCTTCAGGCCAACGCCAATTAGCACCATCAAATGCCAGCTCGCGTAAATAACTTTGCGCAGTGTGATGCTCAGGCACTACCTCGCGCGGGTACTGGTAATTGAGTTGATCCATGCTGAACGTACACATAGCGGCCACATCAGCAGCGTTTTGTATTGCTTGCCACGGGTAAATAGCTTGTAAGGCTTGTGAATCGCGCAGGTAACGCTCGCCATTAGCAAAAAGCTTACGCCCGGCAGTATCGAGCGTGCAGTTATGCCGAATGCACGTGAGTACATCTTGCAAAGCACGACGCTTACGCATATGCATATGCACATCTCCGCAAGCCACCACCGCCATATTAAATTGATCGGCCGCATCAATTACCCAATGGCTGTGCTTTTGATCGTATAGGCCGTAGTGCAACTCCAAGGCAAGGTAAGTGTGTGGGCCTAGTTGTTTAAACCAACTTAACCAGGTGGGGAGTGTTTTATCAGGTGCGGCAGCCGCTGCTGTGGCAGCCATTGCTGTGGCGTAATAGGGTGGTGCCAAGATCAAACAACAACCTTCTAGCCCAGCGTGTTCGATCATCGTGCGGTTGATATCGTAGCTGCCTTTCTCGGCAGCCCTACGTGCCTGGCTAATCAATTGGCACAAGGTGGTGTAAGCATCAGCATCGCGCACCAGCGCTATCAGGCGGTAACCGTCATCGAGCGTAAACTCACTACCTACAATTAGCTTAAAACCCAACTCCTTAGCACGAGCATGCGCCCGCACCATGCCCGCCATCGAACACTCATCGGTAATTGCCAACGCCGTATAACCTAGCGTTGCAGCCGCATCAACCAGCTCCTCCGGCCTGGATGCACCCCGCAGAAAGCTGAAATTGCTAATGCAATGCAGTTCGGCGTAGTCGGGTGTGGGCGTGCTGGGCATAATGGCCTGATTGGTTGTGGGTCAATCAGTATACTGTAAATAATATCAGTTATGTAGCGATGAAGCGAATTTAGGCTACGGCCGGTGTTAGGCATACTGATCGAGAATTCGATGGAGCCTTGTGATGCGGGTTCGTCGCTCCGGATGCCCCAGGGACTAGGTCAATATGGATGGTGCACCCGTTTGGCTTACAAGGTCAATGCCTACAGGCTTACGCGGTGTGCCCGGTAACCGAACACGACCACTTCGGATCTATGAGAATATTGAAGTTAGGGCGGTTGCTAGGGAAGGTACAAGGCGCCCTAATTAACACCAAGTGAGAGCTCAGTTTCGTTGGCAAAACATTGGAGATAACGAATCATGGTAACGGTGTGGGGTCGAAGATCATCCTCTAATGTTCAGGCGGTAATGTGGTGCATCGAAGAGCTGGGAATACCGTATCAGCGAATTGATGCGGGATTTACTTACGGTGTTACTGATACCGATGAGTACTTGTTGATGAATCCTAATGGCATGGTGCCAACTATTAAAGACGACGACAATAAGCCGCTTTGGGAGTCCGGTGCAATACTGCGGTACCTGGCCGGTCGTTACACTGATGATCAGTTTTGGCCATGCGATCATGCCTTTGCTGATTACTATAAAAGGATTTCGAATCGTCGGGCGTTTGAGCAGCATGTAGCTCTACCGTACGATGAACTTATTGATACGAAATAGTGCCAATTCGCGCACTTTCCAAACGGCTGCCTAAGGAGTTGGTAAATAGGTTTCTTTATCATTCCATTCGGTTTTGGTGTAACCGCTTGATTCTGGAGAATTGCAAGCGGATAACAGTACCAAGATCAGTAACAACGTAATCGATATATGTTTGCTCTTCATGATAACAGCTACGTCTGCTCTGGGCCACTCTGTGACTGTAGCAGAAGAATAATGAACGGCAGCCGCTGCCCAGACTGGTCATTATTAAGCGCTTTTAGAAATGTTTATTCATCTTCGAAAGACATATTATACTCTTCATACCAAAAATCTGAATTTTTCAGAGATATCTCCCAACCAATGTAATCCAATTTCTGCAGGTAAGCGATATTTGCCATGCGTTCAATTTTTTTGGTACTAATGCTCTGGAATGCTTGAACAATTTTTCTAGCTAAATCGTCGTTTTCTGAGTAATTGGATCGTGCGAACTTCTCTATATCTTTAACTTCAAGGTTACTTACGGAGGTGCCATTCATCTTTGATTTGCAGTTTGTCAATTTGCACTCTAATCAGGCCACCCGTTTGCGGGTTAATCAAGCCAGTTAAAACGTCCTTTTTAGCACCTCAGACAGGGTGATTATTCCGCGCTTTTGGGCGCTTGTCCACTGGGATTGT
>JAZGEF010000062.1:0-3234 GCA_036478595.1 Granulosicoccaceae bacterium | reverse complement strand
GGCTGCCAATCAGCAATCGATTTTTCAGTAAATCGTTTTAGAGTTGGCTTGCACGTTGGGCAAGCTTGTTCCTGGTAGTCGGTTACGATAGGCAGGTTTATTTTGTTGCTATGTTGCCAACCGTAATCAGCCTTCCAACCATCGCTTGTTTTAACTTTTGTACGCTGCTCGGTTTGTTGAGCGCTTGCTGGTGCGAACTCGATATCTACAACAAACTCTGCCGCGTCATTTGTGTGCTGAATTGCGCGTCCGTATTGATCGTATTTCCAATGTTTTTGTGTTGATTCCAGTGCTTCGTTAGCGCCTGTTAAATGATGAGTAAAATCCGGGTCTTTATATTCGTAGAGGGATTGCGTACCTTCGGGGTAACTAACTGTAGTGAGGTTCTGCAGATTGTCATACTGATAACTAATTCGACTGCCATCTGGCAACTCTAAAGACTGCAAATCACCAGCACTAATGCCATCAGGTGTTTCGTCGTAACTACCCAGTGTTTGCTTGCCTGAATAGTACTCAAGCCTTATTGATCGCTCGAAGTGATCAGTGACACTCTCGAGGCGGTTATTTTTATATTTGAGCTTGAGTTCGCGATTATCTGGATAAGCGATTTCAACCAGGTACGAGCCTTTAAAAGATAAAACACGGCCATCTGACAGGTTCCATCGATTTAGCTCGGCTACTTCAACATAACCATCAGCAGAATGCCGCGCGCGATAGGTAGTGTCTGAATTTTCGTCAACTAAAAACTCGAGAATGCGACCGTCGCTTTGTTTTAGCAGCAATCGCGATGGCGATGAACGCTTAAGCGTTACATCATAACTGTGCCGCCAACCGGCACCCAACACGGTGCGCTCTTCGCTATCGACAGAGTTGTAGTGTCTGCTGAACTGTAAACGAGATCCAAAGCCAAGGTAATCATCTGAGTGCTGGTATTTATTACCGGTCACTACATCAATTGGATTGGCAACATAGGGCGACGGCAGAAAAGATGCGCTAGCCGAGCCAGGGTCTGTTTGAGCGGCGCAAGCTGGTGCACCCACGGTGGCCGAACACGCTGCTGCTACTAAGGAATAGGGTGAAAACATGAAGGCAAGCGATAGAACAGCACTGGCCTTGATAGCGTTGCAAAGTAACTGCGCCAGAACCACCGCTCTATTAGACCTGATACTTCTTATCATCCGTGAATCTCTACGCTCGTCACTGAGCCAATCGCAGCTGCAGCCCGCAGCCCGTTCAAAGTATCCAACACTAGGGTTTATGTACAGCGATCCTCGTCACACAAAGCCACATTTGATGAAAACTGCCCACCTCACACACCAATTAATAGACCAATTGAGCACCAATAAAATATTTCACATTCTATAAGAATTAGCAAAAAAACCACAAAATCTGATCAATTAACTAACAAATCGAAAATTGTATAAAAAATTCTTACAGATTAATAATCTAACTTTGGAATCGAGAAATCACTTTATCTAATTGATATTTAACATTATTACTAAATGTAACCATAAAGAACGATGTTTTTCGAGGCATTTTTACAACAAATGTGTTGCAAAAATGTCGCAAATTAGATCGTTGAACGATGGACATTTGTTAATTCAGGTTTACACTCAATAGTTCTACTAGACCACTCGGAGAGAAACCCTTGAACTTAAAACTAACCGCTGTCGCTTCGGCAGTAGCAATGTCCATCGCCCTGCCGGTAACTGCGCAAGCTGAAGGTAGTGGTTTTTACGGTAGTGCACGTGTCGGCCTGGAATATTCAGATGCCGGTGGCGATGCAGATGCCACACTTGACCTACGAAGCTGGGCTTCACGAATGGGCTTCAAAGGCGAAACAGAAATGGCTAACGGCCTAACAGGTTTCGGTAAATACGAATTTGGCGTTAACCTAAACGGCGCTACGTCAATGCGCCAAGCTAACGTTGGTATCAAAGGCGACTTCGGCCAGGTACTACTGGGTCGTTCATACCACACTTGGTACAACAACGTAATAAGTCCTGTTGACCAGCCGTGGTGGGGAAGCTGTAATGGTTGTATCTCTTACACTGGCCGTACTGAAGCTGTAACTTATCAAGGTAATTTTGGTGCGGGTTCTGGTGGTATTTCTTTATATTTCGACGAAGATGATGCTGAAGGTAATGAGCTCGATGGTTACGAACTCGGTGCTACTTTCCCACTAGGCGGCATCTCGCTTGGCTTAGGCATACAAGATCTTGATAACGGCACAGAACCTACTATTGGCGTTGCAGTTAAAGGTTCTACAGGTACTATTGGTTATGCAGCAAATGTGACCGCTCAGGCAGCTCCTTCTGATTCAACTGCTGATGACCGAACAGGTATTGATCTGTTTCTAAGTTTTGGCAATGCTTATGTCGATGTTGGCACAATAATGGGTGACAACGATGCAGTAGGCTTTACTCTTGGTTACACTAAAAGCATTGGTGATAATACAACTGCTTGGTTTGAAGCAAGTTCCTCTGATTCTGGTGTAGACGGTTCAGATGCAAGCACAGCTCTACGTGCAGCTCTAAAGCACGACTGGAAGTAAATTTTCCAGCAACAATTGCTGTGTAAATGTACGGGGTGCCGGTCTCCAATCCGACACCCCGTTTTTCGTTGTGCGCCCTCTTCCCTATCCTCCTCAATTGCCTTAAGCGACAGCTATCAAATTCGATAGCAAACCATTCACATGATCTTCTAACAATTGCGTTTGCGCGCAAGACAGATCAACAAAGCTAGCTCGATAGGTCGGCAATTCGCCTTTCGCCACCTCGGCCGCATCCCCAGCTGAGACAATCTTCGCCTGACAAACGATTGATTGTTTTAATGGGAACAAAACCAGCGCTAGCGTTATTTGCGTGCCGGGTTCATACAAACCGCAATCGGCAAAGAAAATACCACTGGCCGATAAGCTCACCTTGCGATCAGGCGCTTCAGCGTTGCTCCGATGCGCAGCGGCGGAATCTTCTTGACCAACAGGTATGACGTGGAGATATACGGCGTCATGGACACGATCGTGCCCTCTACGCTCTCGTACCAGGGCTGTTAAGGTGGATTGCATGGTTATTCCCCGCTTTGGTAAAGCAAGGATGCTGCATAGTTCTTGCCAAACCCACGCAGATTAATGGTTATACTCATCCGTACGCGTCACGTCCCGGTAGCTCAGCTGGATAGAGCAGCCCCCTCCTAAGGGGCAGGTCGGGGGTTCGAATCCCTCCCGGGACGCCA
>JAZGEF010000061.1:0-27833 GCA_036478595.1 Granulosicoccaceae bacterium | reverse complement strand
AAACAACCGTTTTAAAAGGAGAAGGGAATGGAAGAACTATTTGAATTATTGAGCGCAAACCTATTAGGTTGGTTGGTAGTTGCGGCAGTTGTATTTTCGCTGCTTAAACAGTCGATAAAATTTGTACCTCAAAACAGAGCGTTCGTCATAGAGCGATTTGGTAAGTTTAATCGCACTCTAAAGGCAGGTTTGAATTTTCTAGTGCCTTTTATGGATAAGGTTGCCTATGATCGTACATTAAAAGAGCAGGCGGTTGACGTGCCAAGTCAAGGTGCAATCACCAAAGATAATATTGGTTTAAGAGTTGATGGTGTTTTGTACTTAAAGGTAATTGATCCACACAAGGCCAGCTACGGTGTTGAGAACTACGTGTTCGCGGTTACGCAGCTAGCTCAAACAACCATGCGTTCTGAAATCGGTAAGCTGAGTTTGGATAAAACATTTGAAGAGCGCGACACCTTGAATACAGCGATCGTGTCTGCGATCAACGAAGCGGCCGAGCCTTGGGGTGTGCAAGTACTGAGATACGAAATTAAGGATATCGAACCACCAAAAAGCGTGTTGGAAGCAATGGAACGACAAATGCGAGCCGAGCGTGATAAACGAGCAACCATTTTGGAATCAGAAGGCGAGCGCCAATCTGCAATCAATGTTGCTCAAGGTGAAAAGCAATCTAAGGTCTTATCGGCTGAAGCTGTACGTGAAGAGCAAATACTACTTGCAGAGGGTGAAGCTCAGGCCATCGAGACAGTTGCAAATGCTAAAGCAATGGCGTTACGTACTATAGGTGAGATTGCAGCGACGCCAGATGGCCAGAAAGCGGTGCAGCTTGATTTGGCAACATTGGCAATCGCTGCCAAAGATAACATCGCCAAGAAGTCCACCATCGTGCTAACTGATGGGCAATCATCTGGTGCGGCTAACACCGTTGCAGAAGCGATTGCCATAGTGAGTGCGATGAACAAGAGCGACGGCTTCTCATCAACAAATCAGTAAATCGAAAAATGTGTATCTGCGATGGGCAAGGTTGCTCATCGCGCGTTAACAGGAGGAGAGACTATGATTGATTGGATTAATAGTAACATGGGCACAAGCTGGTTTGTTTTCGGCGGAGTGCTGTTGGTCATTGAGGCATTCATTTTTGGCATGTCGACTGCAGTACTACTTTTCGCAGGTTTTGGCGCCGTTATAACAGGCCTTCTAATATGGGTCGGCATAGTGCCAACCACCTGGACAGCCTCTTTTGCCGTTTTCACGGTGAGCTCTGTAGTGGTCACTGCCTTACTTTGGATACCGTTTAAGAAACTACAATCCGAACCGTTTCAGGAAACAGATGCGAGCAGTGACTTAATTGGCTATGAATTTACAACCGATAGTTCGCTAAGCAGTAGTTCTACTTGCACTACACGCTATTCAGGCATTGAATGGAAAGTCGAGCTGGATGATGATGCTGGAGGACGTGAAATTGCAGCTGGAGAAAAGGTTAAAGTATCCAGTGTATCTGCAGGCTTGTTTAGGGTTATGCCTGCTTAGTGAGTCATAAGCCGTGGGCACCTAGCCCCCGTGAAGACAGGCTAGGCGCCCTCCGGGGTGGATCCATCTTAAGTATGATAGGTAGATTTCCGCCTGGGCGGGGATGGCTTGAGTGATTATGAGTATTGCCGCATTAGATGTATGGCCAACGGTGCTACGTCACGTCGGCGCTACACAGGTGCACCAACTGCAAACCCTGCAGTCCCTATGGAGTGGATACGGCAGCATTATTCGTGTCACAACCAATTCAGCAGCGTATCCCACGCTAATCGTAAAACACATACAAGCACCCAAAACCCAGCAATATCGTGGCACCCCGGGGGCATCTAACTGGCAGGGTAAAGCCTCCAATACTCGTAAGCTGCATTCCTATCAGGTTGAGGCAAATTGGTATCGGCACTTCGCCAAGGGTTGCGCAGCACAATGCGTTATGCCCGAATTGCTGTATCTGCATGAGGATGCAGGCTATCAACTAATAGTGATGTCTGATCTCGATGTTCACTACCCCGATAGATATTCAGTGTTACCGATAGAGTTTGCCAAGGTGTGTTTGCAATGGTTAGCGCGGTTTCATGCCGATCATCTTGGTAACGCGGGCGAGGGGCTTTGGTCAACAGGTTGTTATTGGCATCTCGAAACGCGACAAGGCGAATTGCAGGCAATGGCTGGTGGGCCGTTAAAGGAGGCAGCATATGCTTTGGATGAAGCCTTAGCTCATTGCAGCAACAAAACGTTAGTGCATGGAGATGCCAAGGTAGCCAATTTTTGCTTTGATTCGCTTGAACCGAGTGTGGCGGCAGTTGATTTTCAATATGTAGGGGTAGGCTGCGGCATGAAAGACGTTGCCTACTTTATGGGGAGTTGTTTGTCGGCGGAGCAGTGCAGTGATAGTGAAGCTGAACTGCTGCAAGCCTATTTTACAGAAATGAGCCGGCTTCTACCAAGTTCAACCATGGCGCCGCTCGAGGCTGAATGGCGCCAGATGTATTCAATCGCCTGGGCAGATTTCAATCGGTTTCTGGAAGGCTGGATGCCGGGGCATGTGAAAATTGATAGCTACATGAGGCAACAAACCGCGCAGGCATTAAAGCTTGTTTGAACCAATTTTTAGAAGCATCATTATCAGCCGAAATTGGCGCTTAGTTTTCAAGCCATTCCGCTATGGTGCGATTATATTTTTATCTGTGCCATCTTTTAGTTGCTAAGCTTGTGGTGTAAGAAGATCGCAATTATTATCGCGGCATATATCGCTAGTTCTGCTTTTGGTAAGTATTGGATAATACCTGCCGATGCAGAATACTACCCAGCTACTAGGCGTCACAGGCAGATGTTGTCCAATTAGTTTCCCCTGCACCAGAGGGGCGTGTACGACTAGGCTTAGATCATTTTCTCAGCTTCCTGAATGTAAACAACAATCGTGCAACCGTTTTCGGTATATGAATTATGTTTGGTGTCTTTTCTTAACCAAACAAGATCACCCGGTACATAGCGCGTACCGTCATGATCAACAATATCACCTTCAAGTATAAAAAACTCTTCGTCTTCTGCATGGATATGCGCATCAGTGGTAAAGCCAGGTGCCATTTTGTAAATATGAAAACCCACACCTTGAGGGTGAGCATCATTAAGCTGCAAAACGCTTTGCCCGATCTCTCTGCCATCATTTGTTGGCAGTGGAGTAAATTCAGCAGTGTTGATGTTTGCAATGCGTCGGTCTTCAGCGTTTATTGCTCTCATGTTGTCGCTCACTTTAGGCTCCTTTCACGTTGATCAATAATCAACGATGACATTTCTCGTTTGAATGGTGGGATGCTGGCTTGTGCTGTTTCCATCGCATGACGGTGACCACTGTGCACAACGCCTGCGATGTATGAGGGTGCTTCACAATCACCGATTCGCTGTAGCGTTTTGATTACTGCCGCTGGTGTATCGAGCTTAACTCGTGTGCTCAGTTCGTGGAATAAAGAATCGTTTGGGTTTTTGCTAGTGAGCGGCACTACCCAATCAGCGGTGTAATTAAATTCTTCTCCAGAGAATAGGCATTTTGTAGTCACTTTGTCACCGGTCAGTTGATGCAAGATTTGATTCGTTTGGATTTTAACACCGAGCTTTAGTAAATCGGCAACGGTGGAGTGTTGCTCGTGTGTAAATTTACCCCAGGCAAACAGCCTTCCCTCTGGTGTTACAACGGTGACTTGATTACCGCGCTGAACAAGTGCCTTGGCTAATGCGCTGCCCATGTAATAGTGGTCGTCATCAAAGATAAGAACATGGCCAACAGGCGTTGGCCCTCCATTTAAGATGGTGTCGGCTGATACGACAACCGCATCGCTATCGGCCGCAAACGGCTCATACAAGTGCCTACCCACCCCATCAGTCGTCCATTTTGCACCAGTGGCAATAAGCACGTGATTTGCTTCTGTTTCAATAACGTCATCAGCGTCCATCTGGCTATCAAGAAAAATCTCAACATTGGGCAACTTGTGCAGCTGTGACATTCGCCAGTCTCGCACTCGCGCCCATTCAGACAAACCTGGTAGCTTGGATTCTTGATTGATGCGGCCACCCGTTACTTTACTGCCTTCAGCTAGCATCACGTGAAAGCCACGTTCGCCCAGCACGCGGGCAGCTTCCAATCCTGCAGGCCCTGCGCCAACGACTAACGCAGAAGTTCCTGATTGATCTTTGTTGATATGTTCAGGGTGCCACCCGCGACGCCATTCTTCGCCCATGGTTGGGTTTTGTGTGCATCGTATTGGGATGCCAATAGAGTCATGGGCATAACAAACATTGCATCCGATACATTCCCGTATATCGTCACTCCTGCCTTCGTTGATTTTGTTCGGTAGAAACGGATCTGCAATAGAGGGACGGGCTGCGCCGATTAGGTCTTGCTTGCCCTTGTTGATCACGTTGGCCATTGAATCAGGTGATGTAAATCTACCTACCGCAACAACTGGTTTGCTTGTCAGGCTTTTTGCTTTGGCGACGTGTTCTATTAATGCGCCTTCTTTTACAAATCGGGAAGCACCCATTTCAATATCGTAGTCTGGGATAGTGAGATCCCATAGATCAGGGTATTCAGCCAATAAGCCAAATGCATCCATGGTTTCTTCATCGTGTAAGTCCACGCTGATGCGTGTGGCAACGGCTGCGTGCCCTGCAACTGCTTCGCGTGTGACATCAATAAGCTCGTGCACAATGCGTACGCGGTTTTGCACACTACCGCCGTATTCATCAGTACGTTGATTAGTGCTTGCATCTAAAAATTGTGACAACAAATATCCATGAGTGGCGTACACATAAACAATATCGAAGCCCGCCGTTACTGCACGACGTGCTGCATCAGCTTGCCATTGAATGAGTCGCTTTATGTCGCGCTTATCCATCGCACGGCATTGAACAGGGTGGGGTGTATCAGTGTTGTTGATTGGAGCGCTACGCAAACCCATCGTTGGTAGCCGGGTATCTAAGTTGCCAGCAGAGTTACCACCCATCCATAGCTCGACACCCGCCAGCGCATTATGAGCATGCACAGCATCAGTCATTCGGGCATGGGCGTGTACATCGTTGTTATCCCAAAGCCTTGCATGTGGATAGCCACCATCATCTGATGTTGGGTGCGCTGAGCAGTATTCCGTGCACACTACGCCCCAGCCGCCCTCGGCCTTCATCCCGCGCATGGCGGCTGAGGTTTGTGGACGTTGATGGCCCATGCCCGCGCAGTGGGGTACTTGGTAAAAGCGATTCTTACAGGTGACAGGCCCAATCTGTATTGGCTCAAACAAAATGTCGTGGTTTTTATTACGCTCTGGCATTAACTTAAGATAAGTGTTGAGAGAAGGATTGGTGCTACGCTAACGCGATCCGTAGGGCCGGTCAATGGTGGATTATTAGGCGACTCGGTAATCAGTTTCGCAGGCCATGGTTGCTACGCCCGCGAGTTCATAATATGCTGCTGGCTACCCTAATATATAAGATCCCTATGGACCGTCTCAATTCAATTACCACGTCTGCCATTCAAGCGCAGGACAATCATTTTATTCATCCTTGGGACGACATGAATGAGATCGGTCGATTTACTCGCACGGTTATTTCTCGCGGCGAGGGAATTTATGTTTACGACTCTGATGGCAATAAGCTAATTGATGCGCCCGCGGGCATGTGGTGCGTCAACATTGGTCATGGTCGGCAAGAAATGGCAGATGCGGTTAGCGAACAAATTATGACCTTGAGTTATAACAGCCCTTGGAGCCTGACCAGTTCGCCGGCGGCAAAGCTTGCCGAGAAACTTGCGGAGCTTTCACCGGGCGATCTCAACCATATTTTTTTTACCACCGGTGGTTCAACGGCGGTCGATTCAGCATTGCGCTTTATTGGGTTCCGTAACAACATGCTGGGTAAGCCTGAAAAGAAGCATTTCATTACTCGAGAAAACGGTTATCACGGCAGTACGTTTTTATCGTCGTCTTGTTCAGGTAAAAGCAACGACAAAAAGTACCTCGATTTACTCACCGATAACTTCCACCAGCTAAGTGATCCTAACCCGATGAAACGCCCAGAGGGCATGTCGGTTGAAGGTTATTGTGATTTTCTAGTTGATGAGCTGGAGCAAACTATCAAGCGTGTTGGTGCGGATAAGGTTGCAGCGTTTGTCGCCGAACCCATTTTGGCATCGGGCGGTGTAGTTATTCCCCCAGATGGTTACTTCAAACGTTGTGCTGATGTGTGCAGGGCCAACGATATTCTGGTGGTAGCGGATGAGGTGGTTACCGCGTTTGGCAGGCTGGGGCATTTCTTTGCGTGTGAATCTGTATTCGGTGTAGTGCCTGACATAATTACTACCGCAAAAGGCATCACGTCTGGTTATATTCCATTGGGTGCAACATTTATCTCAGACAAGCTACTCGCTGATTTAAAAGGCATTGATGATGAATACGGTGTTTTCTCAAACGGCTTTACGTACTCGGGCCATCCGGTTGCTTGTACAGCAGCATTAAAAAACATCGAGATTATTGAGAACGAAAAATTACTGGAAAACGTGCAAACACTGGCGCCGTATTTCCAAGAGCAACTGCGATCCTTAAGTGATATCTCTATTGTGACTGACGTCAGAGGTTATGGCTTGATGGCCTGTGTTGAGTGCGACAACGATGCGGTATCGCCCAACGATGAGTTGTCAATTGGCGAGCGTATTGATATCTACTGCCAGGAATTAGGGCTGATTGTCAGGCCGATATACAATATGTGTGTGATGTCACCACCGTTAACTATTACCAAGCAACAGATAGATGAGATCGTTGGCATACTGCGTACAGGGCTGGAAAAAGCCGCAGCTGATGTACAGGTTTAGCTGGCAACGTTGATGAACAATCTAACTGAAACTGATCTTCTCGCTCCTTGGACATACGAATCCCAAGCGTTTCTTGATATAGAAATCGATACCTTGTTTAAACCCAGTTGGTTATTGGTTGGGCATGAGTGCGATTTGCCCAGCGCGGGTGATTACCTCACCTTCGAAGCCTTTAAGGAGCGCGTTTTGGTTGTGAGAAATAAAGCCGGTGAAATCAATGCGTTTCACAACGTATGCAGGCACCGTGGTGGCCGTTTGGTCATCGATAATGCGGGCAATTGCGAACACGCATTAACGTGCCCGTTTCATGGTTGGTCCTATTCGTTTGATGGTGCGCTGCGCGCTGTTCCGGCTGCCAATACGTTTAAAGACTTAAATAAATCAGAAATTTCCTTAGCTACCGTTGAGCTAGAAATTTGGATGGGGTTTATCTTTATCCGATTTCAAGCGGGTGGTGAAAGCTTGGCTGCGATGATGGCGCCAATCGCAGATGAGATCGCACAGTATAAGCCTGCAGAGCTGCAAACTTACGCGCCAGCCTCTGTTGAGCTCAAGCCGTTTAATTGGAAAGCGATACACGACATCGACAACGAGGGTTATCACGTACCGGTCGGGCACCCGGCGTTACATCAGTTGTACGGGCAAAACTACAGCGATGCTAATGAAGGTGGAATCCAAGTATCCCGCGGCTATTTCAACACCAAAGAACCCACACTCTGGAGTGTAAAAAACTACGTGTCTTTAATGCCCAAGTTTGATCATTTGCCAGCCGATAAACAGCACGTGTGGTATTACTTTTTACACTTTCCTAATTTGATCTTTGCATTCTATCCCGACATGATGGAAATCTATATGACAATTCCTGAGACGCCTACTAGCACACGTTATGTATCAAGAACATTTGCATTGCCTGATGATCGTCGAGAAGTTAAAGCGGTGCGCTATCTCAACACCCGTATAAATAACGAAACTGCTGAAGAGGACGACAGTTTTGTTGGCTGGCTGCAAGATGGTATGCGCAGCAGCGCCTGGACTCAGCCCATATTGTCGGAGCTTGAATCCAACGTGCGCGACTATCACCGGAAAATACAGAGCAAGATTCCGGTAGCTAAGCTAGCCGAGAACCCTGGCACGCAAAATTTGGCACAAATCAATGACATGCTGGCTGCAAAAGCTCAAAAGAGCGATGATTCTGGGCGCGGCGACGCATAATTGGTGCCTGTGAGGCGGTAATGATAAACTCGTATTTGATCTGCAGCAATGATCATGTATACATTAGTAGTAGATGTGCGTGAGAGTATTACTACGTTAAACAAGCGGTTGGCAAGAAGTCAGGCCACTGGCTCGAGACCACCACAATTGAGGAGAGTAAGTTGAAGGTGTTGACAAAATTCACTAAGTTTACAAGCGTCGCTGTGCTGGCAGCAGCAAGCAGCAGCGCGATTGGTGCAGGTACTTTGAATGTCTATAACTGGGGAGAGTACATCGGCGAAGAGACTATCGCCAACTTCGAAAAAGAATTCGATATCAAGGTTACCTACGACAACTACGATTCAGTAGAAACTGCGGACGCAAAATTGTTGGCGGGCAACTCAGGCTACGATGTTGTGAGCCATTCGGGCGCAATGCTTGCGCGTTTGATCCCTGCCAATATCCTACAGCCGATTGATGCCTCAAAATTGCCCAACATGAAGAACATGCGTAAAGATGTAATGGATCAGCTTGGCGCAAGTTGGGATCCGGGTAACAAACACATCGTGCCTTACATGTGGGGTACCCATGGCGTAACTTATAATGAGGAGCTTGTAAAAGCGACTCACCCAGATGCACCTATCGGTTCATTGGATATGATCTTCAACCCTGAGCACATGTCAAAGCTGGCTGAGTGTGGTGTTTCATTTTTGGATTCACCAACAGACCTAATTCCTATGGCATTGGCATACCTGGGTATGGATCCAAGCTCTACTGATAAAGACGACTATAAAGCGGTAGGTGAGCTATTTGCCTCTATTCGCCCGTATGTCAAAACGTTTGATAACTACGCTTATCAGCGTATGCCTGAAAAGGAATTCTGTGTAGCAGTCACTTGGGGTCCTGATGGCTTACTAGCGATGTCTGGTGCAGTTGAAGCGAATACTGGCGTAGTGCTAGATTTCTATGCTCCACCAAAAGATGGCGGCGCGCAGTTTTGGGTTGACGGTTGGGTCATTCCTTCTGATGCTAAAAACGTTGATAACGCACACATCTTTCTTGACTACATGATGCGAGCAGACGTTGCAGCGGGTGATTCAAACTACACTTGGTACGCAACAGGTAATGAGGCGGCAATCCCATTAATTGATGAAGAAGTCACTTCAAGTATTGCTGCATTCCCAACAGCTGAGTCGGTGGATAAGATGTATACGCTAGTGGTCGTGCCGCCGAAGATTGAGAAGACGCGTACCCGTGTATGGACAAACTTCAAAGCAGGTAATTAACGATAAGCGTTACCGCTATGAATGAGCAATTCCCAACTGTTGGAGAGAGCCAGGTTGATTACACACATGAACCCTGGCTCGATCCATCAGCAGTTCCTTTTATTCAGATAAAAAACGTTAACAAGCAATTTGGTGCATTTACCGCTGTTAGTGACGTATCTCTGGATATCTTCAAAGGTGAACTCTTTGCCTTACTCGGTGGGTCCGGTTGTGGAAAAACAACACTGCTGCGTATGCTGGCAGGGTTCGAAACGCCCACCTCTGGCAGCATCTTAATTGACGGTGTTGATATGAGTGGTATCCCACCTTATGAACGCCCGGTCAATATGATGTTTCAGTCGTATGCTCTGTTTCCGCATATGAATGTCGAAAAAAACATCGCCTATGGTTTAAAGCGCGAAGGCGTGGATAAGAATGAGCGAACCGAGCGCACCAAAGAGATTCTTGAAATGGTGGAGATGGCAGAGTTTGCCAAGCGTAAACCCCACCAACTCTCAGGCGGCCAACGGCAGCGAGTTGCTCTTGCAAGGGCGTTAATCAAACGGCCAAAGGTTTTATTGTTAGATGAACCATTAGCTGCATTGGATAAGCGCTTACGCGAACAAACTCAATTTGAGCTAATGAATATCCAAGAGAAGCTGGGTATTACATTTGTTGTTGTGACGCATGATCAAGAAGAAGCCATGACGCTTGCTACTCGCATTGCAGTAATGGATAAGGGTGACTTTGAACAAATTGGAACACCTGCACAAATATACGAAAATCCATGCTCTCGTTTTATCGCAAGCTTTATTGGCTCTGCCAATTTGCTTGATTGCACGGTGGTGAAGCGCGAGGGTGATATGTATTGGGTATCACAGGCAGGAATGGATCAACCGATTGTGGTCGAACATGAAGGTGAGCTAGATGTTAACGCTAAGGTCACGCTGGCTGTTCGCCCCGAAAAAATACTGGTTGAAAAACGATCAGCAGTTGGTACAGTTGCAGCGGATGGTAATAATCAGATAAACGGTGTGGTAAAAGAACTGGCCTACTTGGGTAGATTGTCCACATACCATATTGTCACCGGGAATGGTGTGCTGATCGAAGTCACGTCACCTAACCAATCTCGTTACCGCGATGGTAATCACCCAATCGATTGGGATGACGAAGTCACCATCAGCTTTGCGCCGCAAAGCGCTGTATTGCTCACGGAGTAGTATGGCTGCAAGCGATCAATCAACCGGGCCTTGGTACGCTAAAATTACCAATGCGGTTCATCGCAATCTAAAATCATTGATTGTTGGAATACCGTTTTTTTGGTTAATTCTGTTTTTCCTGGTTCCGTTCTTTATCGTTCTTAAGCTCAGCTTTGCCGAATCGATAATCGCTAGCCCTCCGTTTACCAGTTTGCTTGACTGGAGTCAGGGCGGGTTTCCGAGTATCGCGATCAATACGGACAATTATCTTTATCTGATTGAAGATAATCTATATACCAGCACCTTTTTAAATTCGCTCAAGATTGCCACCGTCTGTACGATCATTTGTTTATTGATCGGTTACCCGATGGCTTATGGCATCGTGCGCACGCAGGGCACATGGCGCTATATTTTATTATTGCTAATCATTTTGCCGTTTTGGACTTCATTTTTGCTACGAGTATATGCATGGATGGGGATCTTGGCTGATCAAGGCACTATCAATGATTTGCTGCTGTGGTTAGGCTTTATTGATAAACCCATCAAGCTGTTGTATAGGCCTATCGCGGTTTACATCGGCATAATTTATACCTACTTGCCGTTTATGATTTTGCCCTTGTACGCCAATATGGAAAAGCTCGATTCATCCTTGCGTGAAGCGGCGATGGACTTAGGAGCCAACCCTGTTAGTACTTTTTTTACTGTGACACTACCGATGACACTGCCAGGAATTATTGCCGGTAGCTTGCTCGTGTTCATACCGGCCACTGGTGAATTTGTTGTACCTGACTTGCTAGGTGGCGGTAACGTGCTAATGATTGGACGCTTGCTGTTTTCTGAATTTAACGCTAATCATGATTGGCCTGTAGCCTCCGCTATTGCAGTGGTGTTGCTGATAGTGTTGGTGATTCCCATGATGTTATACCACAAGGTGCAAGCAGCAGAGGCCAACAGCTAGTGCGCCAGGAAAAACCCAGATTCTTGGTAAGCTGCATGGTGTTTGGGTATGCGTTTCTGTATGTTCCAATCATTTTGCTGATCATTTATTCGTTTAACTACTCGCCATTGTTACCCGTGTGGGGTGGATTCTCTACGCGTTGGTACTCGCGCTTGTTAGAAAGCCCAGAAGTATGGGATGCCACGCTGCTAAGTTTAAAAATTGCGTTTATTAGCGCAAGTGTGGCAACTGTGTTTGGCACATTAGCGGGTTTGGCTTTAGCCAGGCTAGGGCGCTTTCGGGGCAAGACCATTTTTACGGGCATGATTTCGGCGCCATTGGTAATGCCAGAAGTTATTACCGGTTTGTCTTTGTTGTTGTTTTTTATCACGCTTTGGCAGCTAACTGGGTGGCCTGAACAGCGTGGTATGTTTACCATTACGATTGCGCACATCACATTTGCAATGGCCTATGTGGCAGTGATCATTCAATCAAGGCTTGCAGGTACTAATCAAGCGCTCGAAGAGGCCGCAATGGATCTGGGTGCAAAACCTTTGCGCGTACTCACTGATATAACGATTCCCATGTTGGCACCTGGCATGATGGCAGGTTGGTTGCTCGCATTTACCTTGTCATTGGATGATCTGATCATCGCAAGCTTTGTATCCGGGCCAGGTAGTACAACTTTACCGATGCTGATTTACTCACGCATCCGCTTAGGCTTAAAGCCTGACATCAATGCGCTGGCCACGATACTGATCGTATCGGTGGCAGTAGGCGTGTTTATAGCCGGTTGGATCATGCTACGGCAGCAAAAGCAGCGTGCGTTATTGGCTAATGAGTAATGACTTGTTTTAGCTTGTTAGATGCTGCTTGGGCCACATCGCACCCATGGGCTGGTAAAAAGCCGGGACTAGAAGGCTTTGTCATGATATACACACCCGCGTCAAAGGATGAGTTTGCAGTAGTGTTTCAACTTGTCATGGAGCGCTACAATAATGTCACTGGCATGGACGCGGCAACAACAGCCGAGTGATTTTCTACCGTAGGAACACCCGCTTACGTTCGTTGAACTAAATCCCACAGGTTCCCATACACATCCTTAAACACCGCAACGATGCCGTAGTCTTCAGTGGACGCTTCGCGAACAAACTCGACACCAGCATCGGTATAGCGTTTGTGATCTCGCCAAAAATCGTCGGTATCTAAAAACAGAAAAACTCTGCCTCCAGTTTGATTGCCAACTGCAGCGGCCTCTTTTTCGTTTTTAGCTTTGGCGAGGAGCATTCGTACACCAGTATCGTTTGGCCCAACCACAAGCCAGCGCTTAGTTTCGCCCATGGGCGTGTCTTCAAATTCGTGAAAACCCAGTACCTGAGTATAGTACTGTTTGGCCTTGTCATAATCGTCGACAACAATTGAGATAAGGCTGATAGTTTGTGACATGATGAGTTCTTAGTGCTTGCAGTCGATTTAGCTAAATGGGCGCAGCGCGCAATAACCTCACTATAACGTCTGGTATGAAATATAGCACTTATATTTTTGATTTAGATGGCACCTTGTCCAACCCCTTGGCCGGCATGGCGGATTCAATTAATCACGCACTCGCAAAGCATGATTACGCTGAGCGTAGCTTAGACGAGATCGCTACCTACATTGGGCCTCCGTTGGAAGGCACGCTGGCGAATATCATCGGTAGCAACGACACTGGTCAGATAAGCGCAGTTGTGCATAGTTATCGTGATCACTATCGAGTAGCCGGTTATTCAAACAATTATTTGTATGATGGCATCATCGACATGCTAAACCAATTGAGGCAGGCGGGTGCTCCTGTAGGTGTTTGTACATCCAAACCTAAAGCTGCGGCGATTATGATATTAGAGCATTTTGATATTCTGAATTATTTTGAGTTTGTTAGTGGTGGGGATGTGGGAATCAAAAAAGGGCAGCAACTTGAACAGCTACTGGCGGAAGGGCAGATAGATAACAAGGCCATTATGATTGGCGATCGCAACGTGGATATTATTGCAGCGCAACAAAGCGAGCTCACCAGCCTTGGTGTGCTTTGGGGGTTTGGTTCTGCAGAGGAGTTGAGCCAAGCCAAGGCCGATCACCTGATTAGCCGGCCTGCCGAAGTGCTTGGTCTGGTGTAGTCGTGCAGAGAGTCCTGTGGAACTGGTCACAAACTGTTAGCCCTAAAACCCCCAAGCCTAGCTGCACTACGCAGTTAACGAAGTAGCGGTCGTATTCGATTTCTTTGTCCTCGTTCCTAGCTACCCCATTTAGGCCAATCTGTCGGATAATGTGGGTTGACATCGGTTCAGTTCGGAGAATTATCAATGGCCAAATTTCCAGAAAACGCCAAGGTCGTCATTATCGGTCAAGGCGGAATCGCGGGCGCGTCCGTTGCGCATCATCTGATCGAACGTGGCTGGGATGACATTGTCGGTATCGACAAGTCGGCCATCCCTACAGATATTGGTTCTACAGCTCACGCATCTGATTTTTGCTTCAATACAATGCACGATCAGATGACGATTTATACCACACGTTACAGCATCGATTTTTTTGAAAAAATGGGGCGTTACGCTCGTATTGGTGGTATTGAGGTTGCGCGTGCTGATGATGACGAGCGGATGCAGGAATTACTGCGCCGCGTAGATTCAGGCAAAGCCTTTGGCAGTAACGTAAGCATGATCTCTGCAGCGCAAGCGAAAGCTAAGTGCCCACTACTTGACGAAAATATGATCCAGGGTGCGTTGTGGGATCCTGATGCAGGCTTAGTCGTGCCTCGCTCGCAAGCAGTGGCAGGCGAACTAGTGGAAACGGCTAAAGAGACTGGCAAACTGCAAGCGTTTTCCAATACAGCGTGTACCGGTTTAAAAATCGAAGACGGTCGCATCAAAGGTGTCGTCACCGAACGCGGCACAATAGAATGCGAGTACGTTGTTGTTACTGCCGGACTATGGGGCCGCTTGATTGCAGAGATGGCAGGGGAAGATTTACCCATCATGCCGGTTGATCATCCGCTCACTTATTTCAAGCCGTATACCGAGTTCGCAGGCACCGGCAAAGAGATCGGTTACCCCTTATTGCGTGACCAAGGCAACTCCGCCTACTTTCGTGATACGGGTGATCCGGCTACATCAGAAGGTGGCCAAATAGAGTGGGGCTACTACGAAGAGAAAGATCCTCGCATGTGTCACCCACGAGACATTCTTGAAAAAGAAGATGCACGACTATCACCATCGCAACGCGATCTTGATTTAGAACAGGTGATTGAGCCAATGGAACGCGCTATTGAACTAACGCCAATCCTGGGCGAGTTGGGTTATGACGAAAACCATTCGTTTAATGGTTTGCTGCAAGTTACGGCAGATGGTGGTCCTTCAATTGGTGAATCATCCAATGTACGCGGACTTTGGTATTGCGAGTCGGTATGGGTTAAAGATGGCCCAGGCACAGGCAAGGTGTTAGCCGATTGGATGACTGACGGGGTGACTGAATTTGATCATAGCGGTATTGATGTCGCGCGCTTTTATCCTCATCAGCTCACAGAACAATACATCGAGAGTCGTTGTTACGAATCTGCTTTTAAGATTTATAACCCGCCGGTGCACACTCGTGAACCGTATACTGCTGCGCGTGATTTACGTCGTAGCCCATTCTACGAACGAGAAAAAGAACTCGGCGGTTACTTTATGGATGCCGCCGGGTGGGAGCGTGCGCACGGCTACGCGAGTAACGAACATCTGCTTGAAGAATATGGTGACAAGGTTCCGGTACGTGAAAACGAGTGGGATGACCGACACTTCTGGCGAGTCTCCAATGCTGAGCATCTAAAGCTTACAGAAGATGTGGGTATGGTTAACTTGTGCCACTTTGCGATTCTCGATGTGACGGGCCGTGATGCTGCAGAGATGATGGAATTTACCTGCGTGGCAAAAGTAGCGGGTAACACGCCAATAGGTAAAGGTGTGTACACACATTTTTTAGACAGCAAGGGCGGCGTTCGTGCAGACCTTACTGTGTTGCGCATGGGTGAAAACCATTTTCGTGTTATAGACGGCGGCGATGCAGGTAACCGTGACTTTGTTTGGATGAAACGTTTAGCCGAAGACCATGGTTATGTCGTTGAAGTAGCCGACCGCACTGCTGACTATGGTTGTATCGGATTATGGGGCCCGAATGCCAGAACAACTCTACAAAAAATTATCGATGACCCTGAATCAATCAACAATGAAAATTATCCTTTTGCTGCGGTTAGGCCGATCGCCATGGGCGATCTTACGGTGTTCGGTTTCCGCATCTCCTATGTGGGTGAGCAAGGTTGGGAGCTACACTTCGATATTAAAGATGGTCTAGCGTTGTGGGATGCACTGTACGCAGAAGGCGTAACACCGATTGGTGTAGAAACCTATGCCAATAGCCGGCGAGTGGAAAAAAGTTTGCGATTGCAAAATGCTGACTTGCTGACTGAGTACAATTTGTTGGAAGCAGATTTGGCGCGGCCTAAAGTGAAGGTTGCAGAGTTTTATGGCAAAGAAGCCTACTTGGCAATTAGAGAGCGTGAGCATCAGCCGGCTTATCTTTGCACGCTAACCATGACAGCCAATACTGATTCAAAGGGTGTGGCTCGTTATCCCAACACCACTTGCCCGATTATGGATCCGGCAACAGGTGAAACTCTAATTGATTCGCTTGGGCGTCGCTCTTTTACAACCAGCATCGCTTATGGTCCAACCATTGGTAAGAACATCGCCTTGGGTTATTTGCCCCATGAATATTGCCAAGTTGGGCAAGTGCTGAGCATTCAGTACTTTGGTGAGATATATCCTGTGAAGGTTGAGGCGGTGGGTTATGGACCGCTTTATGATCCAGAGAATGTTAAACCAAGGTCGTAACCGGTCACTTCAGTGCTGGAATTGTGTTGCTGGTAGAGAGACTGCTAGCGTAAGCTCAGTTGTGCAAGTTTCGACCAAAACTGCAGGCCTCTTTGTCTGAGTAAAGGGCCGCTACGTTTCGGATGGTTTGTCATTCATCCCGGAGGGCACCTAGCCCACCTTCGTGGGAATGACAAGCAATAAAAAACTCAGTGAAGCGTATCGCGTTTGGATAAAATGGCATATCCCAAACAGTTAGGCTTCATGCTTCATGAAAACAGCGTTAATAACAGGTGTTACAGGCCAAGATGGCTCTTACCTAGTTGAGTTTCTACTTGCCAAGGGATATCAGGTACATGGGATCAAGCGGCGTGCATCTAGCCTTAACACTCAACGTATCGATCACCTCTATCAGGATCCACACGTAGATAAGCCAAATCTTGTGCTTCACTATGGTGATCTTACTGATTCCTCAAATCTAACCCGTATTATTCACGACGTACAGCCTGACGAAATCTACAACTTGGCTGCTCAATCTCACGTAGCAGTTAGTTTTGAATCACCTGAATATACCGCTGATGTTGATGCGATGGGTACGCTTCGATTGCTTGAGGCGATCCGCTTTTTGAAGCTTGAAAATAAAGTCCGTTTTTATCAGGCATCCACATCCGAACTGTTTGGTCAGGTGATGGAAGTGCCGCAAAAAGAAACGACCCCATTCTACCCTCGCTCACCGTACGCAGTGGCCAAGCTCTATGCCTATTGGATTACTGTTAATTACCGTGAGGCTTACGGCATGTATGCCTGTAATGGTATTTTGTTTAATCATGAATCGCCTCGCCGTGGTGAAACCTTTGTAACAAGAAAAATCACGCGTGGGATGGCCAATATTTCGCAAGGCATGGAAACCTGTTTATATATGGGTAACATCGATGCCCTACGCGATTGGGGTCATGCAAAAGACTACGTCGAGATGCAGTGGCTGATGCTGCAACAAGATAAGCCTGAAGATTTTGTTATCGCGACAGGCAAACAATACTCTGTGCGCGAATTTATTCGATGGTCTGCAACAGAGGCAGGTATCTCTGTAGAATTCTCAGGCACTGCAGAAAAAGAAATTGCCACTGTCACCGCTGTTTCTAGCCCGTGCACCGATGCGGTGAAAGTAGGCGATGTGATAATGCGGGTTGACTCACGCTACTATCGCCCTACAGAAGTCGAATCCTTACTTGGCGATGCTACCAAGGCGCGCGAGAAATTGGGTTGGGTGCCCGAGATCAGTACGCAAAAAATGTGTGCAGAAATGGTCGTTGAAGATTTAAAAACCGCTAAGCGTAATGCATTATTAAAACAACACGGCCTTGAATTACCGGCAACTATCAATGACTGATCCGACATCTGCTTCAAAAAAGATTTTTGTGGCCGGCCATAACGGCATGGTCGGTTCAGCGATAGCACGACAGCTAGAACAACAGGGTAATGTTGAAATCATTACGCAATCCCGCACGCAGTTGGATTTATGTGATCGGGCAGCGGTTACCGCTTTTTTTCAAAAAGCGCAATTAGATCAGATTTATCTAGCGGCGGCAAAAGTAGGTGGCATACACGCCAACAATGAGTACCCAGCAGAGTTTATCCATCAAAATTTGTCAATTCAGCTAAATGTAATCGATGCAGCTCATAAGGCTGACGTGCAGCAGTTACTGTTTTTGGGCTCTTCATGTATCTACCCGCGTATGGCCATGCAACCGATGGCTGAATCAGCACTATTAGCGGGCGAGCTTGAACCAAGCAATGAACCCTATGCCATAGCAAAAATTGCGGGCATTAAATTATGTGAATCGTATAATCGACAATATGGCCGTGACTACCGGAGTGTCATGCCAACAAATCTTTATGGCCCTGGTGATAATTTTCATCCGGAAAACTCACACGTTGTGCCAGCGCTTATCAGGCGATTCCATGAAGCCAAGCAGAGCAATTTACCTGCTGTGACGATGTGGGGCACGGGCGCACCATATCGCGAATTTTTACATGTTGATGATATGGCCAAAGCTTGCCTATGGGTGATGGGCCTTGATAAAGCAACCATAAACAACAATGTATCTCCAATGCTGTCTCATATTAATGTGGGCACGGGTGAAGACTGCACGATTGCACAGCTTGCTAATACTGTTACTGCGGTCGTGGGTTATGAGGGTGCTTTGGAATGGGATACGAGTAAACCTGATGGCACACCGCGAAAACTATTGGATGTCGCGTTACTTAAGAAGTTGGGTTGGCAATCGTCAATCAATTTAACTGATGGCCTAAGGGATACTTACGGTTGGTTTAAAAATAACGTTGTGCGTGGTTAATTCTGGCTCTTACGCTTTGAGCTAAAAATTATGAATCAAATGCAATCGTCTGCCAACGCTCTGGCAGAATATCCTTGTGAGTGTTTTCAATTGTCCATGGTCGAGGTGCGATAACACGTTGATTTTTATTCTTATTTAACCAGGCACTCCACCAGGAAAACGTACTGTTGGCGATAATATTGTGAGCCGCTTGGCTCATCTGTTTCAGATCTTGTAAATCAGACTGGTTGTTGGCAAACGTGATGTTGTTACCAGCAAAGGTTTCTTTACACCAATTGATGTCATCAGAAAAAAACATAAAATCGTGATTATTTCCAAACTCCGCCATTGCATTTTTGACATATTCGATAGATAGCGCTTGCGAGCTATCTTGTGTGATGTAGTCACCGCGCCTGATATGAACAGCCACTGTTTGATCGCTGGGGAACAACGTAGCGTGGCGATATTTTTCAATCAGCTCCAGGTTAATATCAGCCAGCAGTTGTGTTCTGATATCAACAAAATACTTTTCTGATTGCCAATAGCCGTCTAGGTAGATTCGTTGTGAGGCTTGGCAGGAGAATGGCTGATAGCCGTTACCGCTAGGTTCAGTTAGATGTTTTTTACTGCCACTAAATTTGCTCGCCAGCTTATTGCTGTTTCGCTGACCTTTAGTAAAATCATTGTTAGTTGCATTGAGGCCAATAGAGGGTAGCTTGTATTGTCGATTGCTGTTGGCTTTCGAAAACCACTGCGTATCAACGAAAAACGGGCAAGCTAATTGGCTTGCAAGAGCACGCCCGCTGGCATATTGAAATAGCTGATTGCCAAATCCGCCTTTTAATCTGGCGGTAACTGAGCCAATAGTGTTGGTAGACATTGATTCGCTGCGCTATATCGATAGTATGATTTACGGGACCAACGCCCTCTTTACTCCAATCAGGCTGAGTAATTAATGAAATGAGTATAGTCAACAACGAAGCAGTATTGGTGACACAGGCCAACACATTGCATAGCTTAATAATGCCGGTAAATGAACTATTAGCGAAAAATGATGATCTGCAATTCATACCCAAGGCGATTGAGCGTGGTTTACTTAGGCCAGCTGAAGACGAAGCCCTGGCCCATTGGTATGCCAAGTATTTATCATTAAGGGGCGAGTTATGGTCAATTATTAGGCATTGTGATGAGATGGCAGGTGTATCATTATCGGGTATACGCACAGGTGAGCAATGGCGATGTTTCGTTATCGCGTATACCGCAGCGTGTTTGTTGGTACGAATTGATCGCTATTTTTTATTTGAGCTGGCAACAGATAAGCTCATACAGAAAAAACTAAATCAATCGTTCAAAGAGTACCGTATTCCGCCCAGAACTTTTACGCAAATACTTGACCGATTTACTAATCCCAAGCTGGCTTTTAAGCTCTATGAAGCGATGTGGAAGGTACGCCTTCGTCGCTTCAAAATTCGAAAGCTGCGATCAGACGCTGTGGTTGGCCAATTTGTAGTTGATTTCCCGTTATATCAGTCTTATCTTGATCCAAGCAAACGTAACTACATTCAACGTACGGCATATTTTCTCAAACACGCTGTAACACGAAAGGTTGCCTCAGCAAAGCAAAAATCGATGTTCGCGGTGTTAGAAAAGCTCGGCAGAGCGACCGCTGAGATCGCCATTGATAATAGTAAACAGGTAACCACCGCTATTCAAAAGCAAGCACTGGAGTTACTGCTGCCCGGTGATGTACTTGTGACTCGGCATAAATATGCGTTAAGCAATTTTTTTCTCCCAGGAACTTGGCCTCATGTGGCGTTATTTGTGGGTACGCAAGCACAGCGTCAAGCACTAGATGTGAAGCTGTCAGCAAAGCATGAGGAGATGTGGGATGCCACTATTTCGACATTTGAATCGAAAAAAGATGGTGTGAAACTACGAACTCTTGATGAAACACTGCACGTAGATTACTTCGCGATTATTCGCCCAAAATTATCGCAGCAGGGAATAAAGGAAGGTATCGAACGCGTTCTTAAACATGAAGGTAAGCGATACAACTTTGATTTTGATTTTTTTCGATCTGATCGCTTAGTGTGTACCGAGGTGATTTATCGAGCCTTTGATGGTTTAGAAGGCATGCAATTTACATTGTCTGAACGTGCCGGTAGGCAAACACTTTCTGCTGAAGACCTACTTGATATGGCAATGGACTCCGATGCTTATGAATTGATTGGCTTGTTTGGTTACCCGCAATCAATGCCCATTATCGTGACTGGCGAGAGAGCTTCGCAGCTGCTGCTAGAGAGCTACCGTTAGTGAGGTCTTTAGGCCTCATTATTTTTTATTTCAGTAAATTTATCCATAATTTGTTCAGCACGATTATCCCAACGGTTGATATCCATGGCTTTTTGTCCGTTGCGTTGAAGCTGTTTGAGCTCCTTAGGGTTGTCCCGCAGGTGTTCTATCGCAGCTCGTAACTCAGTAGGGGTGCCCACCTGCATAACAGCATCCTCCATACCCATGTCTGCTACGTCTAATGGATTCAAGGTTTCAGTCACTACTGCACAGCCGCTAGCAAGTGCTTCAAAGATACCTGTCTCAAAATCATCTAGGCTTGCTTCCGCGAAGTGTATATTGACTGCTATCTGGCTTTCTCTTAGTGCTTGAAAGTAGCGCTCACCGTACTGCCCTTCAATTATTTCGACAAGATCAGCCGATTCATCAAGCCAGCTTCGCCGCCTATCTGATACATTGCGATTGAACACGGCGAGTCGTGGTCGGACGTTGTTACCCATATGATTTTCAATAGCGCCTGCATTGTGTAACACAGATGATTTTTCGCTAATCGTTGGAAACGCCTCCGTGATAACTTTTGAGCAGGTATAGGTGTGTAAGAAGAACCAGTCAATTGCGTTAGCAGCACGAAGGAGTGTATCTGTATCTCGGCGGCGTATTAGTGGCTCGGTACTCCAAAATATCGTTGGGCAGTCAAACAGAGCAGGGATGCTGGCAGGCATTTTTTCAGCGCGCTGGATAAGCACCGCATCCGGTTTTTGTTGTTTGCTAATTGTGGCAAGCTGATGTTTGATAAGCCACCATGGATGCAATTTGTTGCGCTTGCTGCGATAGTCATAACGAATTACTTTGCATTTTTTGCGCTCAAATGCATTGCTGAGCCAATGCTCTGCTCCCCAGCCTTTATGATGATGAACGGCGATATAGAGCAGTTTCATTGCTGATCGCCAGGTAGATCAACATCTTTTTTTAGATGGTTAGACACAACCCGCCAACCATCACGGCGATAATGTTCAACTATCTTATCGCGCACATTGTGGTGGCCCGCAGATTTAAACGTAGCAGCTTTGGTGCGCCCAACACTTTTACCAAAGTCGGGGCGGCAGCTCCATCGCTCCGGTTGTGAATCAGGGTGGGGTGGAACCCAAGTTTTTAAGCCACCATGCTTAAGCGCCATATAGCTAAAATGTATGTCCTCACCGTTTTCCCACGAAAGCGGTTCTTCATACCACATGTATTTAAGATGCGCTTTTTTAAAGAACCACGCATGGCCAACTAAATCGGCTTGCGCAGCGTGGTCATGATGAGCGCCATTCCAACCCACTTTGTTTCTTGAGGTATAGCCGCCGGTCGGTTCAAGCAAAACACCTGAACCTCCAAGAATGCCATCGGTGCCGCTGGCATAAACATCGAGACAATTTTGCAACCATTGTGGTTGAGGCAAAATATCATCGTCAAATAGGCATACATGAGTAGTACGCGCCATGTTAGCTAATGAAAATCGACCCCAGAATTTCCAGTTACTATTACTCACGATGACACGATCCACCATTGCCGACACATCAGGCATGAGTTCGTCGCTGCTGTTGCACCAGACCCATATTTCATCTGGTGGAACGCTCTGTTCTTTTAAGGCAGCGATTTGTGCTTGCAAAAATTCAGCACGTTTGTAAACCGTTAATATCGCGGTGATGGAGTTATCAGCTGTAACATCGCTAAGGGGGCCGGGCGTATGGTCAAATTCGAACGCAGTTTTAGCCTGCGCGGTTTTATTGAATAGAACAGGGAGTCGAACAGTCCACCATGATTTCACTCGTGTTTGCCACCACCACGAAACACCTTGCAGAAGCGTGCGGTTAGGCCTGGAACGTTTTTTTTTTGTCACAATGTGTTGCTCATTGCTCATTGCTATCTTGAGCATGGCGAATTTTGCCTCTGATGTCGCTAATAGCTGAATCTTTTGCATAGCGGCCCTTCGCTACATGTCGTATGCGATACAGCTGCGGTACATCAACAGGTTTGCCTTGATAACCAATCAGGTTTCTAAAGACGGTGTCTTCATAGGTTTTACGCCAGCGACTATCGGGTTGTTGGTAGAGCTTCATATTATTGCAGTAGCCTGCAGCTCGAGCCACATCACCATGCACAATCTGAAAAGCCCCTTTTGCTTTGCTGATTTCATTGTTATGAAACAGTGATGTATCGATATCCAACGGTGGCGCTTGCGCCAGGCTTTGATCAATCATTGGGTGATCGGCGGGCAGCAGATCGGTGATTGATTCTCGCGCTGGGTATAACAAACCCGTTTGTTGAGTGTTGAGTGATGCAGATAATGTGTCAAGACAGCCTTCGTGGAAAACAAGATCACAATCGGTGAACCATAACCAGTTAGCTGTTGAATTTAAAGCGGCTTGATTACGCCCAATAGCGCGTCTAAAAAGAGACTCTTTAGGTATCTTGTTCCAATTCCATGTCACGTTGGGAACCGACATCGCTGAAAACGCATCAACTAGTTGTTGAGTTTGCTCGTCCTCGTCTGCGTAAAATAGAGAGTAGGTAACGGTTAACTCTTTTGGCGAAAAGTTGACCAAAGAGCTGATCTGATAAACCAGCATATGAGCGTATTGCCAGCAGTGGCATACAATCTCAAGATGAGGTTTGCCGTTGGGCATGGTGAGTTTATTCTGCTGAGGTATGTCAAAGCCAAAATACTTTGCAGGTATTACTTTACCTACAAATTTTGTATAAAACTGATTGGCTACCCAAAGAGCGGGATCTGAACGCATTGGCAACGGCCGTATGTTGGAGTTTGGTCAGGTTTGGTACACTGTGATTATAGCGCTTAAACCTTTTGCTTAGTGTTTTTGGCAAACCACATTCCTGTCGCCGCAACCGCCATGCCCAGCCAGCCTAGCCAACTAATTGGCTCCTGCAGCATTGCCAGCGCAATTATCGCTGATACAGGTGGCACTAAAAAGAACAATGCCGACACTCGGGTAGCTTCACCGTTCCCGATCATCATTAGTAGCAAACTAATCGCTAACAACGAATAGCAAACCACCAGATAAAATAACGCTCCAGCAAATGACCAGCTCCATTTTATGTGCATGGTTTCAGTAGCGACTGCGATGGGCAGGGTAGGTTTTAGGTATAGGAAGAATGGCAACATCAGTAGCACCACGCAGCCGTAGCGTAATGCTAAAAGCGTCATAGGCTCAGCGCCTGCTATGCCGACTTTAGCAACCGTAAAACCATCGGACCATAGCAATAGGAATATGACCGGTGCGAACTTGCGTAGGGTTGTATGTGACACCGGGTGTTTAGTGCCTGGAGCGCAAGGCCGATTGCATCATTATGATAGATTTTTGTTCTTTGCCTGTGTAAGCGGCAAGTAGGGTTTTGCCTGATGCTGAACAATATACCGGTACCGTATTATCCACATTCGTCGACATTCTGATGGCGTTGCTGTTTTCGATACGGACAATATACACGGTGTACAGACCAGCCAAAAGGGATAGTTACTCGGTATCGTTACTGATAGCGCCAAGCGTACTCTCGTTAGTTTCCGCTATCAGTGCTTTTTACCTTTTCCCGTTTGCTTGTTTTTTGATTGCCAGCGTTTTGCTGTCGCTTTTATTGGTAATGTTTAGGCATATTCATACGCTATTCAGCTATAGATAACATACTGATATCAATAAGATCGTGGGTGTAAGTGCTGTGTCTAAAATCTATTTCAATAATCATTTGTTAGTTTTATTATTGCTGCTTGCACCACTGGTTGCCTGCGTCACAGAAGGTGAGGCCGACTCTGCTGCAATGCCAGCTGAGCCAACGGACATAGTTACCCAGGGGAGATCCATCGATTGGGATAGAGCTGGCGAGGATGCATCCGTGAATGATGCAGGAATCAAAAAGCAGATCGCTGCCGCGGGGTTAGCCGTTCCATTGTTACTGCCGCCGCCAAAGGCCAGCGTCAGCGACCCATCTGGCCAGATTAAGTTTGTAGACCCAAGAATTGTAAGTGATACAAAAGGCTACTCGGCCGTTATCGCGAGCGATAACTTTGACATGCTAATTGATGCAAGCAACCAGATGATATTAACCGGTGACGTCACAAGCCCAGAGTACCCACAAGATTTTGATGGCAAATTTCAATTCATAGAGATGGGTAGCCAACTCACTATTGGCCGCTACGGTGCACTATATGCAATACAGTTTATATGCACCGGTAATAACGATGGCGATTGTGTAGATGAGCAAACTGCTCGAGAGATCGTGCAGTCCTTGCAAGTGCTGCGACCCTGAGTATGAGATTCCTGTTGTTTCTCGTGTTGGTTATGGCAAATGTCGCTTGTAGCGAGCGCACGATACAAGCGTCGTCAGGACAAAGCGCCTTACAACAGCCGGATCAACCAACTGGCCAACAAGTGACTAACAGTGCTGTATCTGGCGGATGTACTTACCTTACACCTGGCAACCTAGAGCCCGACTCAGGTGTTGGGGTTAATGATGCACGTGTGTGGGCGCCAGGCATTGCCAGTCCATTTGGTACGGTTAACGCAGTAGCCAAGAGCCAGGTGTATCTACCAGGTGGTTATCAGTCGGGTAGTAGCGACCAATGCGTGACACAGAATTTTCGTTACCCCCATCGTGATACTTTTTGCGAAACACGTGGCGCTGATCGCGATTCACTTAATTGCGCAAGACGCAACATACATCAAGGGATTGATATTAATGCGGGCTCACGTACACAGTGTTTACAACTACAAGATGCTTACGCCAGCATAACCGCGGGTGGGCCAGCCATTGCTGCTGATATTATCCCGATACGCGCGGTCAGTGATGGATTGATTTCATACATAGGCCGATACACCGTTGATTTGCGCCCAGCGACTGGTGGCATTTCGCGCTTTCGTTATTTGCATATGAATATGCGATCGTTAAGAGTTGAATTTGGCGATGAAGTAAAGCAGGGAGAAATAATAGGTTACTACTATAACGATTTTGCAGGAACATCCACTACCTTTCATTTGCATTTTGAAGTGATCGCGTTTGTAAATGGCGAAGCTCAATACGTTTCACCCTATATGAGCTTTGTTAGAGCGGAGGAGCGTAGTAAAGGAGTTGTTTGTACGGAGCGTGGTTAAGTATTCATCCAGCCCGGCGCGCACTCGGCATGCGAAGGCTGTCATCCACCCCGGAGGGCGCCTGCCCCGCGAAGACGGGGATCTATTGTTTGCGTGCCAGGTGCCCTCCGGGGTGCTGGATCCCCGCCTACGCGGGAACGACGACTATGAGGCTGGAATTGAACTACAAAATGGAATTTGAGATTATCCCGGACAGTAGTGCGCATTCGCGGGGATGACATATCTGTGAGGAGTGACGTGCTAAGGCCGAATATATGCAAACCCCTGTTCTTGCAACGCAATTAATTGCACAACGCCAGATGGAACCATGGTGGCTTCTTCAAGCAGTTCGATTTCTTTGTTAGCCTTTTTAGACATAACTGAATGCGTATTGGCGCATGCCGAGAAAGTAAGGTTCTCATGTAACAAAGACATAGTTGTAATACGATCAATCACTGGCGATGTATCGGCACGAAACATGTGTAAGCCCGGGCCATACGCTACTAGCTCTATCTCTACAGTTTCGCCAACAGATTCATAGTATTTGTTAATATTGGTGATATTGTTTAAAGCTAGGTTCATTAATTTTTTATCGTTTTCATCAACGTGAATCGCTACACGGTGATCCGCTTCGTCGGCAGCGCTGGTAGTGGTGGCGAAAGTAATTAGGGCAAGCAGTGATAAGGTTGTGGCAATTAAAATACGTTTCATGAGGGTTTTCCGATGCTAAAGCCTGTTGTTGTAGACAGGTTATATTGAGAAAAGTTTGATGATTAATCTTTACCATAACGCCCGTTGTAGTAAATCGCGAGCAGCGCATGCGTTGCTTGAGAAATCTGGTCATGAATTTCAGACGGTTTTTTATCTTGATACGCTGCCAACTGCTGATACCTTATTGAAATTGTTAAATAAAGGAGATTTTGGCGCTACTGCTCTTGTTCGTTTTGGTGAGGCTAAAGCAAAGGATCTCGGTTTAAAAAAATCCGATGCGCTTAGCGATAAACAATGGTGTGAGTTACTGGCTAAATATCCTCAATTGATCGAACGGCCTATTGTTGAAACTGATACGAGCGCTGCGATTGGCAGGCCTATCGATAATATACATCGTCTGCTGGATTCGCTTTAGCACGGTGTGATCTTTAAATCGTTGTAACAGCAAGATCCACATCCATTTTGATTACCGCAGCGGGTCGGCATTAAGTCGATCACTTTAGTTTGAGTTGGCGTAATGCTGTAATGGGTAGGTCAGTATTGGTATTTTGCCAACACATTGCAATTCTAGAACTACGGTGATTCTAACGATTCAATGTCGATTCTATAAAAAGCTGTGTTTTTGGAACTGGATTGCAGAAATGGGGTGGATTGCAATACCGCGGTAGCCGCTATCTCACTAGGTTTGATTAATGTACCTAACTAGTTTATCTAGTTTCGTCACAATTTAGCGCCTGCTCGCACGGAGTCCGAGACCTTACATGATATCTAAACGTTGCGAGATCACATTTTGGCAGGAGGCTGAGTCCGTTTTGAGATGTACTTTTTGTCTATTACTATTTATTGCGGCTTCTGGCTGTGATAGTTCCGCTGACTCGGTGTGTTCTGGTCAAGTCCAACCGGCCACTTACTTTAGAGAATTTTCATAGTTAATTGGCGACATATCGTTATTCGCCGAATGTAAGCGTTCAAGATTGTAGTACTTCATAAACGCCGCTACATCATTT
>JAZGEF010000060.1:0-23266 GCA_036478595.1 Granulosicoccaceae bacterium | reverse complement strand
TAAAGCCACGCAGGGTACGTCAGTGAAAAGAGGTCTGTAGGTGGAAAAAGGGCGGGCTCAGTGGCCTGATTAACCCGAAAACCGAATGGCCTGATTAACGTGAGAATTAACAGGCGTCAAAATCGGTGACACAACTTACGATATCGAGATAGTCGCGTTTGATGATCAGAAAGATCCAAAAAGAGCGATCGCCGGAATGGAGAAAATGGCTCAGGCAGGTATTCACTACGTAGTTGGTCCAAACGTAGATGATGGTGCTGCAGCTGTTAGGCCAGTAGCAGAGCAAAACGGCATCATCTACTTCCCCTATGCGTTTCCAAAGTCCCTATACCAAGCACCTGCATCCAACGCTGTGTTGGGTATGGTTGCCAACTATCAATCTGGTCCCGCAATTTACAAGCATCTAATAGAGAACAACGGGGTCAAGAAAATTGCATTTGTTGCAGCGAATGAATCCGATCCACTAAGCCAGCGCGATAGTGGTGTAGTAGCGGCCAAAGCACTTGGGCTAGAGGTGGTTTCTGATTCGGTTACCTATCAGGTCGATACCACTGACTTTACTCCTGTGATACTGCCTGTAATAAAGACAAGACCTGATCTACTAGTGCTATCTGGTGTATCACCTGCGAATGCGCCGCAACTGATTCGTTCAGCGCGTGAGCTTGGATACACGGGTTTGATTTCAACTGAAACTGCCCAAGACGCAAAAGTACTTCAAGAAGGTGCAGGTGATCTTGCCAATGGTTTCATCTCGGTTGGTGGAGCATCTACTCCCGAACTGGCATCTGACATGATGCGCGAGTTTGTTGATCGTTACACAAAGATGTTTGGCGAATACAACGACGAGTCAAACACCAAGGTTTACGCGCTGGAATACATTCTTGAAACGCTGAAAGCCGACCCTTCTGCCATTACTGATGTAGAAGCGTTTAAGAAAACAATGGATAGCTTTGAAGCGCCAAATATTTATATGGTAGGTGACGCTAAGCTAAGCTACGTGGGTTCTACTTCGTTTGGTCAGAAGCGACAGGTAGCAGTACCGTTGGTTGTAAACGTGTTTAATAACGGTGCTTTTGAAACTATGTTTGTTGCTAAAGTTGATTAATAATTAGTTAGTAAACATTAGTTAGTAAACTTCTTAGTTGATTAGCTTCTAAGTCCTCCCTATAACCGGCAGGTAGCTCAACCTGCCGGTTAACTTTCAAAAGTCGAATAATTTGCAATGGAACAGATACTAGCCAATGGGCTGTACCTCGGTGCCCAATACGCGTTAATAGCCCTAGGCCTAACGCTGATATTTTCCCTAATGAACGTACTGAATTTTGCCCACGGGCAAATGTACGTGTTCGGTGGTTTTGTTACGTACACCGTGGTAGTTCAGTGGGGGTTGCCTTTTATCGTTGGTCTGTTTGCATCGGCCATTATCCTTGCAGTCATTGGTGGCTTAATCGAACGATTTTTATTCAGGCCTGTTATACGAAAGTCCCATCGAGAAGAATCAACGATGCTACTGGCTGCGGGCATTGCATTTTTTCTTGATGCGATTATTTTGTTGTTATTTGGTGAGAAGCAACGGGGTGTTCCAAAGATTATGGATGGTGTTCTAAATTGGGATTTTAGAATCATCATGCCATACGATCGTATTTTGATTGGCGTTCTAGCAATCGGAATGATCGTGGCGTTTATATTGTTTATGCAATATTCGAAAGCGGGTCGTGCTATGCGTGCTCTTGCTCAAGATCGTGTTGCGGCTCAATTGATGGGTGTTGAGGTTGATCGTTATTCAATGATCGGTTTTGCAGTAGGTGCAATGCTGGCAGGTTTGGTTGGCGGATTGTTGGTGACAATCACTGGCATCAATTTGGGCATGGGCGGCCCAACATCGATTAAGGCATTTATGATGATCATGATTGGAGGGGCAGGCGTGATATCCGGCGCTATTGCTGGCGGGTTTATCCTCGGCATGATGGAGTCTGTTGGCTTAACCGTACTTGCCGTTTATGGCGATATAACTTATCTCGTGATATTTGCCTCTCTGATGGTTTTTCTTGCGATTCGTCCTCAAGGTCTAATGGGCAAACCCTGGGGTTAGAGCATGAATTTTAAAAAACTATTCGGTGTTGTTCTATTTTTGATTCTGGTGTTGGTAGTAGTGCCCTGGGTGATCGCTAAAAGTGGTCGATGGGATTTCTACTACACGCTAACATCAGTTGCGCTATTGTCCATCGCATCGGCAGGTGTTTGGCTAACGTTCTACATCGGCCGCATTAACATCGGGCAGGGCGCTTATGCGCTTGCTGGTGGTTACGTAGCGGCAGTTTTGGTAACCAAATACGGTATTAATTTTTGGCTGACAATACCGTTAGCGGGTTTGTTCTGTGCAGCACTTAGCGTGCTGATTGGTTTGCCCATTCTACGATTGCGCGGTGTGTACTTTGCGATGGTTACGCTCGTTTTAACAGAAGTGATGAGGCTGGCCGCATTAGCTTTGCCCATTACCAATGGCGCTAAAGGTATTACATCGATACCGTTACCTGAAGAATTATCTGTTTTTGGATTCACGCTGATTCCAGATTTTAGTACCTTAGCCAATACCAAGTTGGCGTTTTATTTGACATCAGTTGTATTGATGGTCATCTGTTATTTTGTTCTCTGGCGTATCGTGAATTCACGTCTTGGTCATCTATGTCGTTCACTCCAGCAAAACGAAGAGCTATCTGCCTCGATAGGGGTGAACACAGCCTATTTGCGCGTCATTGCCTATTCGATATCGAGTTTTTTTGGTGGTGTGGCCGGGTCAATGTTTGTCGCAATTTCGCAATCAATTTATCCATCCAGTTTTCAAGTTACCGATAGCGTCAATTTCATGTTGAATTGCTTCTTGGGTGGCTTGGGATATGTGTTTGGGCCGATGCTCGGCACTCTGGTGTTGTATTTTGGGTGGGATCTACTCTTCACCGCAGGCCGCTACCAATTGCTGATCTACTCAAGCTGTCTTATCGCTCTGATTCTACTGCTGCCTAACGGTATCCTCAGCCTGGGTATTTTCAATCGTAAGAAGACTCGACCATGAACCCTATTCTTGTCGTCGAAAATGTGACTAAAAAATATGGCGGATTAGTCGCGGTCAATGACGTTTCGTTTTCGGTAGCGTCCGGTGAAATATTGTCAGTTATCGGCCCTAATGGGGCGGGTAAATCTACAATGTTCAAATTGATTTCGTCTTTTGTGCGTACCACATCAGGCCAAGTGTTGTTTAAAGGGCAGCGGATTTCTAATTTAACGCCGCATGTTGTCGCACGCTTAGGCGTAGTCCGCACGTTTCAAGAAACAACCATTTTTCGCTCGATGACGGTGCGAGAAAATATAGTTGTATCGCATCACCTTCGATCCAAAGCATCATTGCTCGGTTTCTTTCTTAGTAGTTCAGTGGCGAAGGCGGATGAGCGGGCATTTGGTGAGTCGGCCGACGACATCATCGAATTCCTGGGTTTGCAATCCATTGGTGATGAGCTGGCTTCCAACTTGCCGCAAGGGCATCTTCGTGCTTTGGGCATGGCAATTGGGCTTGCTACTAATCCCGCAGTATTGTTATTGGACGAGCCGTTTGCCGGTATGAATCACGATGAAACCATGCATATGGTTACCCTAGTCAAACGATTGCGAGACGAGCGTGGAGTGACAGTGTTATTAGTAGAGCATGATATGCCTGCAGTGATGAAAATAAGCGATCGTATTGTGGTGATCAATTTTGGCGAAAAAATAGCTGAAGGCATTCCATCGGAAATACAATCCAATGAAAAAGTGATTGAAGCTTACCTTGGTAGTGAAGATGACGCGATAGGATTGTAATGACATGACGCAAATGCTATCTCTAAATAATATAGAGCTTTACTACGACCACGTGTACGCACTTAAAGGTGTGTCCATTCATTTGGACGAAGGTGAAACTGTTGCATTGATCGGTGCAAACGGCGCTGGTAAATCATCTATTCTGCGGGCGATAACTGGACTCAGTCCTATTGCGTCGGGCGAAGTGCACTACATGGGTGCTCGACTTGATGGTACTGGCGCTGCTGATATTGTTAAACAGGGTATTGCGATGGTGCCAGAGGGGCGGCGTGTATTCCCTTATATGTCAGTCAAGGATAATCTCTTAATGGGTGCGTTTACACGCACCAACAAAACTGAAGTAAAAGAGTCCATGGAAAAAGTACTCGAACGTTTTCCTCGATTAAAGGAACGCGCGAGTCAACAGGCGGGCACTCTTTCTGGTGGTGAGCAGCAGATGATGGTTATCGGCCGTGCACTGATGGCAAAGCCTCGATTACTATTGCTTGATGAGCCTTCGCTAGGTATCGCGCCAAAGCTTGTTCAAGACATCGCTCGTGCCATTGTGGCGATTAGCCGCGACGAAAACGTCTCTGTATTGTTAGTAGAACAAAACTCTAAGATGGCGCTATCAATATCCAATCGTGCCTATGCTATGTCTACTGGATCCATCGCGTTAACGGGTAACTCCGCTGATCTCATGAACGATGATCGTATTAAGGCGGCGTATTTGGGTGGCGATATATAATCCCTTATGAAAATTTTAATCGTTAATCCAAACACCTCGGCCAGCATGACAGCAAAGATTAGCGCAGCTGCTAAGAGTGTTGCGCTACCCGACACTGAAATCGTGGCCGTCAATCCTGAACAAGGGCCTGCAAGCATTCAAGGTTATTACGATGAAGCCTTAGCCCTGAATGGCATCATCGAGCAAGTAAAAGCTCATAATGGTTTTGATGCGGTGGTGCTTGCATGCTTTGATGATACTGGCCTGGATGCTGTGCGTTGTCTAATTGATAAGCCAGTGCTGGGTATAGGAGAGGCGGCATATCATGTCGCGTCGATGCTATCGAATAAATTTTCAGTGGTCACCACGCTTGCGCGCTCAGTACCCGCACTTGAACATAATCTCAGTCGCTATGGTCTAGCAACTCGATGCGCTAAGGTGCGCTCTTCGGAAGTTGCGGTGCTTGAGCTGGAGGATCCCAAAAGCAATGCACGAGCTATGATCAGCGCTGAAATTGCAAAAGCGATTAAAGAGGATCGTGCAGAAGCAATTGTGCTGGGTTGTGCGGGTATGACTGATCTTGCTAATTCGCTTTCGCAAGAGCACGGACTGCCAGTTATTGATGGTGTTGTCAGTGCAGTTGGGCTGTGCGAATCGATGGTGCGCTTAAACGTTAAGACGTCTCGGCTCGGTGGATACGCACCGCCATTGTAGAGTGTCGCCCACTACCGAGAGCGCTTAGCACTCCGAGGGCATGTAGCACCCCGAGGGCACGTAGCACCCCGAGGGCACGTAGCCCGCCTTCGCTGGAACGACAAGGTCACCGCTCACTCAACTCAACAAGCTCACGCCTAAATGGCACCACCGAATCTTCACCACACAGATTAGTATCAAGCTCACGCGCGTATCGATGCCCTGCGTAGGTTGCCCACGCGATAGGCGCAGGTGCTTCACAGTCACCAATGCACTTTATTGATTGCACACCGGCATCAGCCCATTGTTCGGTCGTAGATAATAACTCTAACCACAAGCCATCATTGGCTCGTCTACCCGCTACAATCACTACGGCATCAAACTCCAATTGCATAGCTTGGTTTTTAAGGGATGAGCTCAGCGTTGCCTTGCCGTTTTTAATGGCATGCAAGGCGGTGTTAGGGCGCATGTCTACGCCGAGTTCCAACAAGCGTTGCTGAATCTTTTCTTGCTCTAGTGTATTGACAGTCCACTGCGCAATTTGGCTAGCGGGTGTGATCAAAACCACTTGGTTGCCCGCTGCTAGCAGTTGTTCGGCCAGCACAGACCCCATGTAGTAATGGTCATCGTCATAGATCAGTACCTTTCCGGTAGGCGCGACTGCACCTTGCATTAATTCGTCAGGTATCAGCGTAGGTATGCTGCTGTCATTGGGTATTGCGTGAGTGTGGTAACGCGCAACAGCATCTTTGCGCCAGTGAGCACCGGTGGCAACCGCAACATGCTGAAAACCGAATTCTACTATTTCACTAGCGGTAAGTTTGTTGTCCAGGTAGATATTAACATTACTCATCTGACTGATTTGGTAATCGCGATAGTCACGCACACGTGCCCACGCCGATAAACCGGGTAGTTGGCTTTCTAGTGTTACTCTGCCGCCTGTTTGAGTTTTAGCTTCTGCCAGTACAACTTCATAGCCACGCTCGCCTAGTGCACGTGTGGCTTCTAAACCTGAAGGGCCAGCGCCTACAACTAGCACCGTTTCAGACGCGCCGCGTTGTTGGATTATTTCCGGGTGCCAACCTTTACGCCACTCTTCCATGAACGTTGGGTTTTGAGTGCATCTGGAAAGTGACATGGTCATGTCTCCCGTGACACACATATTGCAACCGATGCATTCGCGAATATCTTCTACGCGGCCTTCATCGATTTTGCGCGGTAGCCACGGGTCGGCAATAGAGGGGCGGGCACAACCGATAAAGTCCAATATGCCGTTTTTAAGTTGGCGCACCATTGTATCGGCGGAAGTAAAGCGGCCCACGCCAACGATAGGTTTACTAGTGAGTTCGCGCAGCCCGGTGATTAGTGACTCTTGTGCAGCTTCCTCTTTAAAACGTGACGTGGCTGAACAGTCTTCCCATGAGCCATGAGCAAAATCCCATAGATCGGGTAAGTCACCATGCAGGCTCATCATTTCTCTTAAATCATCATTGCTAAAACCGTATTCGCCATTGGCTTCATCTAGTGACATGCGCACCGTGATGCCGACAGTATCGCCAACTGCGTTTCTGGCCTCGCTTACTAGCTCTTCAAGTAATCGCGCGCGGTTTTTTAACGAACCGCCGTACTCATCACTGCGTTGATTGGTGATTGTTGATAAGAAATGTTGGATAGCGCCAAAACCGTGTGCACCATATAAACAAATAAGATCGTATCCAGCATCTCTTGCGCGTATGCAAGCATCGCGATGCCAACGGCGTAGGTTTTTAATATCGCGCTTGGTCATGCTGCGTGCCTGCACCGGATCGTTGGTGAAGGTTCGAACAGGTAGGGCAGTTGGTGCTAGTGGTATTTCTCGTGTGTAGAGATTAGGGCCGTTAATCCCGGAGTAGGCTAATTCAATACCAGCTAAGGCATTGCCGCTATGAATGGCATCGGCCATTCGCGCAAGCATGGGGACGTCTTTGTCTTCCCATAATCGCAGTTCGATGTAAGGGGTGATCTCAGAGCTATGATGGAGCTCGACCTGTTCAGTAAAAATCACGCCCCAGCCACCCTCGGCTTTGATGCGTCGCATCTCGGCTACGGCTGACGGGTCACGATAGCCTCCGCCGTTGCAGTGAGGTACTTGATAAAAACGATTGGGTGCGGTAACTGGCCCAATACTTAAGGGTTCAAACAAACAGTCGTAGCGGGTGTCTCGCTGGCTCATAGTGGTTGGGGTCGTTATACCGCTTGGAAACCGTTTAGTACGTTGACTGTGTTAATTCCGATTTCTTCCACGGCGTAACCACCTTCCATAATAAATACCGTGGGTAAGTTTAACGAGGCGATAGCTCGCCCATAGTCGGTGAAGTCGTCGCTCTTTAGTTTGAAGAAGCTGATGGGGTCAAGCTCAAAGGTATCTACGCCCAGTGATATCACAAGTGCATCAGGTTTATAAGTGTGAATATTTCGTATTGCATCATCTAGCGCTTCTTTCCATTTTGCATAGGATGTTTTAGGAGGCATCGGGTAGTTAATGTTGTAACCCAAGCCTTTGCCTTCGCCTTTTTCATCGGCATAACCAAGAAAGTTAGGGAACACTTCGTTTGGATCACCATGCAATGATATAAATTGCACGTCATCGCGATGGTAAAAAATATCTTGTGTGCCATTGCCATGATGAAAATCAACATCGAGGATCGTAACTTTTTTACTACCGCCTTCAAGTAGCACTTCAGAAGCGAGGGCTGCGTTATTTAGAAAGCAATAACCGCCGTATAAATCGATACCGGCATGATGCCCAGGTGGCCTGCATAGTGAGAACGAAGCGTTAGCCCCGTCGCTGACATGCTTTGCAGCAGACTGTGCGCAAGCGGCACTACTACATGCAGCATCCCAAGTTCCAGCGGTAATCGATGTTTCAATAGCCATGGCAAAATAACCCAACTTGCCGTCAATATCAGCGGGTTCGCGTTGTTGCATTCGGCGAGCTGGGAATACCGTTGGCAAAGCCTCGCCTTCAAACCCGCCGGTTTCCCATAATCTCCAGGCTTCTTGTAAAAAGCGTAGATAGTCAGCACCATGGATACGCGCAAGCAAATCCATACTGAGTTCAGCCGGTTCTGCAATATCGGTATAACCGTTTTCTAGTAAAGACTGGCTGATGTACTGCCAGCGCTCCGGGCATTCGAATGGGCGTACAAATACACCACCGCAAAGCTCGCCTTTTGGGAAATGCAATATGTGTTGATCGCTACGATATACCTTCATGATTCGCGCAAGCTGTGTCATCTAGTTGGCTTGCAGCCATTATGCACCTTGGCCTGTAGCCTGAACAATATTTTTGCATGTAATTTTGGCATTCCCATCAGGGGCTATAGATGATAGATTTGACACAATCGTAGTTAATATATAACGCCTGTGAAAAACGATCCAACCGACGAAATCCTCAAAAAAGACAAACATCTAATCCATTCGTTTGCAGATCTTGACTCCCTAAAGGATCCCGCCGCTCGTACCGTCATAGCGGAGGCAAATGGGGCGTACGTGTATAGCGCAGTGGGTGATCGCTTTATCGATGGTATGGCGGGGCTGTGGTGCGTTAACGTTGGGCATGGCCGCAAAGAGATTATTGATGCAATTAGCCAGCAGCTGTCCACCTTGGATTATTACTCTACTTTTTATAATCTCACGCATCCATTAGCCGCCGAGCTTGCCAGCAAAATTACATCGTTGGCACCAGCGCATATCAATAATGTGTATTTTAGTAATTCAGGATCTGTAGCTAACGATACGGCTATTCGTATCCTCCATCACTACTACAACCGTCTTGGTCAAAATCAAAAGAAACTCATCTTGTCTCGTATTGGTGCGTATCACGGTTCAACGCATTTAGCGATTGCAATGACTACACCTGGGTATCGTAAAGGTTGGGATTGTGCTGACGACTTAGTTCGATTTTTATCCAGCCCGCAACCATACCGTCGGCCGGATAATATGACGAGCGAAGAATTCTGTGATTTCCTGGTTGATGAGCTGGTACGTGATATTGAGAAAACCGGTGCAGAACGTATAGCGTGCTTTATTGCAGAACCCATTATGGGAGCAGGCGGTGTGATCGTGCCGCCTGCGGGTTATCACCAACGAGTGGAGCAAGTCTGCAAAGATTATGAAATCAAAACGATTTCTGATGAAGTGGTAACAGCGTTCGGTAGGCTAGGGCATATGTTTGCATCAGAGGCGGTATTTGGCTTAATGCCTGATGTGATCACAACCGCTAAAGGATTGTCGTCTGGTTATCAACCGATTGCTGCCACACTAATTTCAGATGAGATACATGAAGTGATCTCAACTGAGGGTGAGCAGTTTATGCACGGCATGACCTACTCTGGGCATCCGGCTTGTTGTGCAGCGGCTTTGGCTAATATCGAACTGATGGAAAGCGAGTCACTGCTAGAGCAAGTACAGCAGAATGGCCCGAAGTTTATGGCGGCAGTGCAAACGCTTAGCAGCTTGGAAATTGTGGGTGATGTGCGCGGTAGTCACTTTATGGCGGGTATCGAATTTGTTGAAAATCTTGATACCAAAAAGCCCTTTGACGATGACGTTAAAATTGGAATGCGGGTGTCACTTAAGGCACAGGAGCGTGGTTTGATGATAAGGCCATTGGGGCATATGATTGTGTTATCGCCACCATTGATCCTCACGCTCGAGCAAATCGGTGAAATAGCTGAGGTGTTAAAAGACAGCATTGAAGCAGTACAAGCAGAGCTTGTGTCAGAAGGCCTCGCATGACGCAGGGCAAGCAAGCTAACGTAGCGGTTGCCGCAAATTCACTCTTTAAAAATTACGGCTCGGTTGAAGCATTAAAGGATGTGTCGTTATCAATCAACGATAACGAGTTTTTTACTTTGCTTGGCCCATCTGGTTGTGGCAAAACAACGCTGCTAAGAATCATTGCAGGCTTTGAAGCGATAACTGCTGGCACTTTGTTTTTACACGGTAAAAACATTGCTGATCTCCCCGCTAATAAACGCCCGGTTAATACGGTGTTTCAGAGTTACTCTCTGTTCCCGCATATGACAGTGGCCGATAACGTCGGGTTTGGTTTAGAGATGCAAGGCAAAGACAAAAAGCAAATTAAGCGGCGCACCGCAGAGATGCTCGAGCTAGTGCAACTTGGCAGTTACGCTGATCGTAAGCCCAGCCAACTATCAGGTGGCCAGCAACAGCGGGTGGCCTTAGCGCGTGCATTGGCCCCTCAGCCAGAAGTGTTGCTGTTAGATGAACCGTTGTCAGCGCTTGATTTGAAACTGCGTAAAGCGATGCGGATAGAGCTTCAACAAATACAGGAAAACGCAGGTATCACCTTTATTTTTGTTACTCATGATCAAGAAGAAGCGCTGACCATGTCGGATAGGATCGCGGTGATGTCACAAGGCGAATTGCAGCAGCTCGGCACCGCTACGGATATCTACCAAGAGCCCAAGAATAAATTTGTGGCAGATTTTATCGGCGAAAGTAATCTGGTTGCTACAACCGTGTTAAGCGGTGATAGCACCTCGATCCAATGTAAACTGACCGATCGCATTTCAATCATCATGCCCAATGCGCAGGGCGCAGCTCGAGGTGATCAGGGCCAGTTGTGCATCCGCCCAGAACGCATTCGTTTATCTAATGCTGGTGAGTCCTCGAATTTAGAAGGTGTTGTTGACGGCATCATGTATCTGGGCACCGACACCCAAGTAATAGTCAAGTTAGATGATCGGCAAACACTAGGCGTAAGAACGCAAAATGCAGATAACGATCGGCCAATAGTTGAAGTAGGCCAACGTGTTGGTTTGCACATTGATGAATCCTCTTGTCGTTTCTTAGCGGTGTGATTAGCGGATGATTGCCTAGATCATGAGTGGATTAGTCGAGAAGAGTAGCTTTGGTGGATTACGAAAGCCATTGTTGTTGCCTGCATGGGTGATGATCGGTTTCTTCCTGATCATTCCCGTACTAACCATGCTGGTTTATTCGTTTTTAACCAAAGAGTTTCGTGGTGGCGTGCTGTGGGAGTTTTCACTCGCGGCTTACGATCAGTTCTTCTTTGATCGTGGCTTGTTTGGTGATGAGCCACCGAAGATCGAATGGACTTACATTAATATCTTCTGGCGATCAATTGTTCAAGCCTCCGTTGCAACTATTATCTGTTTGGTGATTGGTTTTCCTACCGCTTATTTCATTGCCACACGTTCACCTAAAACCCGAAACATTTGGCTGTTCTTAATCACGGTGCCGTATTGGGTAAACTTGTTAATCAGAACAGTATCGATGAAATTTTTGATCAGAGATACCGGGCCATTGAATCATTGGTTAATGCAGGTTGGCTTGATTGATAGCCCAATACATATGATCAATACCAACTTTGCCGTGCAGCTAGGTTTGTTCTATTCATATCTGCCTTTTATGGTATTGCCAATCTATGCTTCGGTGGAGCGATACAATTTTTCGTTGTCTGAGGCAAGTGCCGATTTATACGCTGGGCGCTGGACGACCTTGCGTAGGATCGTATTGCCTGCAGTGAAGCCTGGCATTATCGCCGGTTGCATCTTGGTGTTCGTGCCTAGCCTAGGTGCGTTTCTAGCGCCCGACCTACTTGGTGGCGCTAAAAACTTTATGATAGGCACTTTAATTGAGGAACAATTTAAGGGGGCTGCGGGTAACTGGCCATTTGGTGCAGCGGCATCAATGCTATTGCTAAGCCTCGTGTTGGTGGTGTTACTTTTTTATGCCAGAAGTCAATCCAAACAAGCGTTGCATCATTGATGAAAGCAAAAGCGCTAGATCAGATTAAGCGTTACCCCGGTTTTTTCCCGATGGCGGTGCTGTGTTTGTTTTTGCTGTACACGCCACTGATTATTGTCATGATCTATTCGTTTAACGATAGCCCCTCCATTACGTTATGGGGTGGCTTCAGCCTGCGTTGGTACGACGATGTCTTTTTTGGCCTGGAGGCAACCAAGCTTAGAAAGGCCGCTTGGAATTCAGTCACCATTGCAGTGATGGCCTCTATTTGTGCTACTACCATTTCCACTGCAGCGGCTGTAGCGATGGTGCGATCAGGTGCATGGCGTGGCAAGACTGCCAGTTTTGCGGTACTCAACTTGCCCATTATGGTGCCGGAGATCGTTACTGCAGTAGCGACTCTTATCTTTTTCAGCACGATTGGTTTTAAAGCCGGGTACGCAACTATCTTAGTGGCGCACGTGGTGTTTTGTATCCCGTTTGCGTACTTGCCCATTGCAGCTAGGCTGCAGGGCATTGATAGCAATTATGAGCAAGCAGCGCTTGATCTGTATGCCACACGCTGGCAAGCGTTCAAACGCGTATTGTTTCCGCTGCTGGCGCCCGGCATTATATCCGGGTTCCTATTGGCTTTTATTATCTCCCTTGACGATTTTATTATTACGAATTTTGTTAAGGGGGCGGGTGTAGAAACTTTGCCTACCGCAATTTTTGGCGCGATAAGGCAGGGCATTAAACCCAACATAATGGCTATCTCGACGCTCATGTTGTTGGTATCTATTCTGTTTGTCACCGTGTCGTACTTCGTCGGTCGTATTGGCGAGACGAAACAGGAAGGCTAGCAGATTGTATAACTATATAAATTGGAGAGAGAAGAATGAAGACGATGTTTAAAACGGTAACCAAGACTGCAGCATTAGCTGTTGCACTAGGGCTGGGTAGTACAACGGCTCATGCCGAAGGCTCACTCAGTATCTATCACTGGTTTGAATATATACCGCAAGATTTACTCGATAAGTTTGCTGCAGAGCATGGTGTTGAAGTCACGATGGATACGTTTGATTCCAATGAATCAATGTTGGCTTCCTTAAAGGCTGGTAAGTTAGGCAGCTATGACGTTTCGGTGCCGGGCGACTACATGGTAGAGATATTAGCTGCCGAAGGCATGCTTGACACTATAGCTGAAGGTGAGCTTGCTAACCGTGGCAATATTGAAGATAAATGGGTTGATGTTTCATTTGATATGGGCCGTAAGCATTCCATTCCATATCAATGGGGTTCAACTAGCTTCTCGGTTAACAAAGATGTCTATAAAGGCGATATCAATAGCACAGCTCTGATATTTGATCCGCCTGCCGAGCTTTCTGGAAAGATAAACGTATTGGATTCGTCTGGTGAAGTATTGGCGCTAGCATCAATCCACCTAGGCATTCCGCAGTGCAGCAGCGACAGAGACCAACTAAAGGCGCTTAATGCCTTGATGCAAGATTCCAAAGGCCATTGGGCATCGTTTAACTCTGACGGTGCAAAGGATGTATTGGTATCAGGTGATGCAGCAGCGGGCATGATCTGGAACGGTTTCGGCGCTAAAGCCCGTGGCGAACTTGCCAGCCTAGAGTACGCATACCCAAAAGAAGGCTACATCGTTTGGATGGATAATGTGGTACTACTAAAAGATGCGCCTAACCGTGCCAACGCACTTAAGTTTATGGATTTCTTACTAGAGCCTGAAAACATTGCTGCGGTTTCAAACTTCGCGCAATACTCAGCCGGTGTAAAAGGCGTGACCCCATTGCTTACTGAAGAGCTTAAAACATCGCGTGAAAGCAATCCGCCTGCCGATGCGCCAGCGGGTAGCTTTATTCAGGTGTGTGATGAGCCCACTCAAAAGCTATATGAGCAGATCTGGACTAACGTTAAGAAGTAGTGAAAAAATAGGAAAAAATAGGGACAGACCACGATTAATTACCAATTAAACGTGGCCTGTCCCCGATTGTTTGCCCGATTGTTTGCCGATTGTTCACCCGACTGTTCTATTGTTTCTAAGCGACATGCAAACCCAGATCACCATAATCGGCGGCGGTATTCTCGGCTTATCCATAGCTTGGGGATTAGCGCGTGCTGGGAAAGAGGTGGTGGTGGTGGATGAGGGAGATCAGGCGTTTAGGGCATCACGTGGTAACTTTGGTTTGGTATGGGTGCAAGGCAAGGGTCATGGCATGCATCAATACGCCAAATGGACTCGCCAATCAGCAAAACTTTGGCCTGAGCTTGCCCGAGAGCTTGAGCAAACCACTGGTGTGCAGTTAGAGTATTCGCAAAAAGGCGGTGTTGATTTTTGTTTAAGTGATGTTGAAGCCGAGGAACGTGTGGATCTGCTGAATGGTATCCGTACAGGGTTGGATGGTGATTACCCGTTTGAATATCTGGATCACACACAACTTAAAAAATTAATACCGGAAGTTGGCCCAACGGTTACTGGCGCGACGTGGACTGAGATGGATGGTCATGTGAATCCATTGTATTTATTGCGCGCGTTGTACGCAGACTTTCTGGCAAGCGGCGGCAAGGTCATTAACAATCAAACTGTTAGCCATATAGAAAAGCAACAAAGTGGGTTTGCAGTAAGTGCTGGTGTGACCATCGAATCTGAAAAGGTTGTTTTGTGTGCTGGCCTGGGTAATAAAGCACTTGGACCTTTGGTTGGCTTGAACGTACCAGTGATGCCTAATCGTGGCCACATCATGGTATGTGAACGAGTTGCACCTTTTATGGCTTATCCATCAGTACAGATTCGCCAAGTGGGTGAGGGTGTTATACAGATTGGTGATTCAAAAGAAGATGTTGGTTTAAACGATGATACATCAACTAATGTGTTGGCTGGAATCGCCAGACGGGCGATTAGAATCTACCCCTTGCTTGCACACTTACGCACGGTGCGAAGCTGGGCAGCTTTACGTGTGATGAGCCCGGATGGGTTTCCGATCTATCAGCAGTCAAGCTCACAACCCGGCGCATTTGTCGTGACTTGCCACAGCGGCATAACCTTAGCTGCTGCACATGCCTTGTTATTATCTAAATGGATTGCGTCTGATAGTCAACCGGATTACTTGGAGAGTTTTAGTGGCGATCGCTTTTCGATTTAGACGTATTGATACGCCAGCAGCGCCGGTTGTTAACTGGTTATACGAAGGCAATGCGCTAACGGCGTGTGAGGGTGACACGGTTGCGGCGGCTTTACTGGCCAGTGGTATTGATTACACTCGCACAACACCGGTTAACAACACGCCGCGCGCACCGTTTTGCATGATGGGTACGTGCTTTGATTGTTTGATGGATATAGATGGCGTGCCTAATCAACAAGCGTGTCAGATGGTTGTCACCGAAGGCATGGTAGTTAGGCGTATGCTGGGCGCGCGTGATTCAGGCCATGAGTGATCACCCGCAACTTGTGATCATTGGTGCAGGCCCTGCGGGTTTGGCTGCGGCGTCTGTGGCAAATGAACACAACATAAATACCGTAGTATTGGATGATCAGCCCGCATCGGGCGGGCAGATCTACCGTGGTATTGATAGTAGCTCTGACAAACTACGCGGGATATTGGGTGCTTCTTATACCAAAGGTAGGGCATTGCTACCCAATGCCCAACCAAGTGGCTCGGTAACTTGGATACACTGTGCGTTGGTTTGGCAAGTTGATCCCGATGGCACCGTTTACTACACCTGCAATAGTGGTTCAAGATCAGTAAAAGCTAATCATGTGATTCTCGCAACGGGTGCGCAAGAGCGCCCTATGCCTTTTCCCGGTTGGACGTTGCCAGGAGTAATGACGGCAGGTGCGGTGCAGATCGCGTTAAAAAGCTCTGCGTTGATTCCAGATGGAAAATTGGTATTAGCGGGCAGCGGCCCGTTACTCTATTTGCTAGCTGTTCAGGTATTAAAGGCGGGTGGTGGTGTGAGTGCGCTAGTTGACACCACGCCGCGCGCCAATAGTATTCGATCGATTTCGAGTTTGCCGGGCATGTTTAAGGCAGGTGCCTTGCTACGAGATGGCCTTGGCTTGCTAGTGGAGATGCGAAAGCGAAAAATAAAACGTTATCGTTATGCAACTGATCTTGAGGCAGTGGGTAAATCGCAGTTAACGGGCTTACGTTTTAGTTCTGGCGGCCGTGAGCATGAACAAGATTGCCAGGTGTTAGCCGTTCACAATGGAGTGGTGCCCAATGTTCAAATCAGCCGACAACTTGGTTTGATGCATGACTGGCAAGACGTGCAACGTTGTTGGCATCCGCAGCGTAGCGACATTACGCAAACAGCTCTCCCGTGGTTGCAAATAGCGGGCGATGGTGGTGGCATATTGGGTGCGGAAGCATCTGAGCTACAGGGTCAGCTAGCTGCGTACTCGGTAGCTGCAATTATTCAGACCGAAAACACAGCAACGATAAGTCAGAATAAAGAGCGCGCACGCAAAGCGTTATTGCCTCTGCAATCGGCAAGGCCCTTTATCGACATACTCTATGCACCATCTGATGAGTTTCTTAATCCATCAGATAAAACAATCGTATGCCGTTGCGAAGAAGTCACTGCCGGTGAAATTAGGCATTTTGTTGCAATGGGCTGTACTGGCCCTAATCAAACCAAGGCATTCGGGCGACCAGGCATGGGGCCGTGCCAAGGCCGGTATTGTGGCTTAACAGTCAGTGAGATCATTGCCAGGGAGAGAGCGGTATCAATGCAGGAGGTGGGCTATTATCGAATTCGCCCGCCAATCAAACCAATAATGCTTGCCGACATCGCAGCATTGCCAGAAGACAACTAGACTTGAGCTAACTGTAAGTTAAGCTAGCTGCCAAAACCCGCGATGTTACCGATAGTAGATTCCAACTGGAGCCCAGCTAGCCAGTACGCTGCCACCGATTGCCACATATTGCGCGCAGTTGCAGTGCAATCAGCGATGCCGAATGCAGAAGTCGATCGCAATTTGGCGTCTCTTAACCAGCATGCTAAAACACCTGGCTTGGGTGGTTTGCCTAACGGCATTGCAGCCTATCTTGATATAGCCGCACCCGACGCCTTGATGCGAATCGAAGAATATACCGTTAGCGATAGAGTGCTTGGGGTCAATGTTGTTTTAAATAATGCTTCGGTGATTAATGAAACCCTGATTAAGCCTTGTGTCGATGTGCTTGTTAGTAGTCAAGCATCAATCGATATCAGTGGTGATGTTGAAAACGTTACACAGTTTTTGAAAGTAGCAGAGCATGCGACAGAGCTGCATATTGTGTGTAATCTTAGCTGTTGCAGCCGAGCTGGCAATTTGCTTTCTATACACGACTGGCCTAGCTTGATACGGGTTTTAGCGGCCCACGAAAATGTTGCCGTAAAAATAACAGACCCACCTGCGGGTGAGTTTCGCCCAGCCGTCGATCAGTTAACGCAATCCATACAACAGTTGGCCAGTTCTATTGGTATCGCAAGGATAATCTTTGGTAGCAGCGTCACTGATGGTAACTTACCCGATAATCGGCATGTTTGGCAGTACTTCGACGCCGCCACTCGGTGGGCTTCTGCCCTTGAGCGTGACAATCTATTTCGCGAAAACGCAGTGAAAACTTATCGTCTCTAACCTGTTTTAAGAACCACGTGTTTAGTTGGATATAAAATCAGCAAAGCAGTGCATCGCTAAGTCATTGTATTTTCTATCAAACGGAACCGCAAAAATTTAGTTCCTTGCAATTTGTGAGTAAGGGATGATATATCGGAGGCGCCGTCGTATACTTATGAGTCAAATATTTGGCAAAGGTGTGATCAGTGAAAAATAGAATTCTAATTTTAGCGTCTTGTGTGATCGGTCTGGCAGGCCCGGCGATGGCAGACCAAGTTCTCAACGTGTCAGCAACTGCTCAAGGTTCAGACAGCGTTGAGATCACGTGGGATGCGCTCCCTGGTGTCGCAACTTACGATGTGTACGAAAACAGCATTACGCGAATTGCTTCAGGTGTAAGCCAAACAACTTATCTACGCTTGGGTTTAGAGGCTGCCACCAGTTATCAATACTTTGTTACTGGCTGTGATATTGATGGCGTTTGCGGTGAAGCCTCGTTGCAGGCAACCGTCACTACAGGCGTCACCAACATGGATGCAGGCAGTGATAGTGCTGGCATTACTGCTACGTATTCTGATAACGGTGATGGCACGGCATTGCTAGAATGGTCTCCAGTAGCTAATGCTGAAGGCTACAACATTTTTATCAACAACGAATACGCAAACACAATCTTCGATTCTCTTTCGTTAATAGTTGCGTTTGCTGCGGGTGATGAATTACAAGTAGCGTGGTTTGGTGACGGTGTTTACCCAGCTAAATCAGAAGTAGCATCACTTTCTATGACAGCCCCAATTGCTGATTCGTTTGCAGGGCTTGATTCCGCTACCGCGGGTTCCGCGACCGATGTCGAAATATACTTTACTCGTCACGCAGAAAAAAAGACTGAGCTCAAAGAGCTTGAAAACGGAAACTTTGAAGAAGTATGTGGCGATAGCAAGTGTTCAGAGGTTCTAAGCTCTGCCGGTGAATTGCGTGCTGAGCTGCTAGTAGGTGCGTTTGCCGATGCGGGTATTACCAAGCGCTTAACGCACGCATTTTCAAGCCATAAAACACGCACACGTCAAACTATCGAAGCCATCGTTGCAGCAGCGGGCCTAACAGGCGATGTTGATAAGAATGCAGGTGACGGTATTCAAGAGAACCCAGTGATGAATGATGATGGCACTGCGAATGCAACTGAGCTTGACCCGCAATCAACATCGGGTTCTGAGCAGCCTACTATCGATGCGCTTATAGGCTTGCAGGCAGGTAGTGTTGCATTGGTTGCTGGTCACAGCGGCACCTTATACGACATCATGGCAGGCCTAGGCTTAACAGATGTCTGCCGGAGTGACACTGTTGATACTTGTAATCAAGAACGTTACCCGATTAATGCCAAAGCTAAGGTGAGAGATTTTGGCGACATCTGGAAGGTTGTGATGCAAGACGGTGTAGCGACGTTTGCTTACCGTGTAAACCTGCAGCCTCGAGCGCTGCAATTCAACAACGCAACGCAATAACACCAATATATAAGGTGTGCTTGATGCCCGGCGGAGTTCGCCGGGCATATTTGATCGTTTTTACTCAAAAAAATTGGGCGTGGTGCCGACCTAATACCTGGATACCAAAATTACGGCACCTGATCATGTCCTCGCTCAGCATTCCTCTTCAAACAATCTGCATAACCTCCTTCGAGCGCGTTGGCTAACGCATCGGTAATCGAGGAATATTACCAAAAGCGGATTGGTTTCCTTAAGGCTATGATATATTTCCTGCTCAATCGGGATCATAAACTGTCAGGAGACTTCTGATGGCGTTCGCATCAGCCCCATCAACTGCATCTGATTTAATTATCGGCCGCACCCTGCGCGATGCTCGCATAGTGATTTTGCTTTGTGCGTTTACTCTACTGATGCTTGCCGGTTGCTCGTCTAATTCTAGCAGTGATATTTTGAATACTACTGGCACCAACGTACCGCAATCGGAGCGTCGGTTTATTGATAACGAGCAAGTTCACGTTTACAGGCCAGGCGGTAAGTACGCAGCAGTGCTTAAACAATGCATCGTCCCCGAAGAAGATCCCTGCACACTCCAAGCCCTACCGTACATTGGGCAAGAGCACCCTGATCCCACCATTGCCAATATTATGGGTCGTGTAATGGTGACCCATGATTGGATGGGGCAGCGATTTGAACAAGTACTCATTGCGATGCCGCAAGAAAGCTTAAAATTGTTTGTGCCTGTAACGGCGGTACTGATTGGTAGCAATGTTAGGCCCTCAAACTATTGGTCGAAGTATGGTCGGATACAGCTCGATCCAAAAGGTCTTTGGCTATCCAATAGCGAAAAGCTAACCATTTCTCAAGCACCGGATAGTAGAGAACAAAACGGCAAAGAAATGAAATACGATTCTAGCTGGCGAATGATCAAAGATGGAGATTATGCATGGGGCTCATCTGGGTTAACTGGTGACAATGAGCGCACGCTAAGAGATATTCTATTGCCGATGTCGCAGTTGTTCTTTCATGAACTAGCGCACGCTAATGACGCTATTCAAAAAGAGATATTTCCGTCGTTGCTTGCAACGGATACACCGGTATCCGCTACCAGCAAGAATGAAGAAAACGCCGTATCGACTGGTTTGTTCGATGAATCGTTAGGCTTGTCCGTGCAGAATTCGTGGTTGTATGCAATTGCCAGAACCCGTACCGACGATGACAAACTTCCAGACTTTACCGTTGACTTCACTGCTGTGGATGCTGGGGCGATAATGGAAACTGAAGGTAAACAAACGCTCTATGGTTACTATACGATCTACGAAGATGTTGCAACCTTATTTGCTCATGCCATGATGCGTCGCCACTACGGCCTTGAATCACAAGTTGCGTATTATGATAAGCCCGCGGATGAAGCTAACGCGACCTGCGATGACTACATCATAGGTTGGGGTTCAACTAATCGAGCCGCTGCTGACCTGGTAAAGGTGCGTTCCAAGTGGGTGATGGAGCAAATCATGGGTAGCTCTGCCGAGATAGACGACTTTTACCAGACAGTTGGCACAGAAGGTCGCCTGCCAGTTGGCGTCGCGTACTGCCGAAGCCTTGAAATTCAAATGGCTTCCGATTTGCGTAGTGGTGAATCCATGCCATCTATGAAAGAACTACAAGACTACGAACGCAGCTTGTTTGGGCCTCACCATTAGTCATGATTTAAGTTTTGGTGTGCCGCGTTGGTGTGCATAGCTCGAGTCATTCGGGTGGTAGGCCTTGCTCACCATCTAACTTTAAGCAAAGCACTCGCAATGCATCAAGCGGTATATCTTTACCCTGACCGACTAAGTTGCTCAGGCTACCATTGGTACCTGGCAAGTTAATTGTTGAACCCGTCATGCCGTAGGAAACGGATGCAACACCAATGCCCGAAAGCAGCACCCAAAATACTAAACGCAGGCTGCTTTTAATGATTCGCATGACGCCGATCAATACTAGGAATGCTCCGGCTATCATTAGTACTTCGTTAGCGAACTCAAACTGGAGAAATTGGTGCCAATAATCCATTATTTGATTTTGCATATCGTGTCACTCGAGTGTTTAACGGGATGTAGATAGGGTTGTCGATTTGAGTGTCTCCTGCCATAAATCAGGATGCTCGTGTAAGCGCAGTATACACCGCGGTTTCACACACAACGTAGGGTTGAGCTAGTCAAGAAATTGGTACTGTATCTGCCGATACTTTCTACTACTATTCATAACGTAGACGGGCAAAGGGCCTTAGAGCTGCAGTATGATACTAGTAAACATAGCAACTCGTTTTTTACGGAAGCGCAAATGATTAAAGCATTGAAAGGTACGTCGCCAGGTGTACTAATAACCAGAATGCTGGCAGCGGCTGTGGTGGTCTTTAGCTCCTACAACCCTACTGGCAGTTCAGTATTTCATTGGATAAAAAACCATGAAACCCCTACTGATGCTTGGGTGGTGTTAGGTGGAATCGTCGCCGTGCTGTTGAACGTCGCTTTGCTCATAGCGGCATGGAAGGCGCTTGGCAAGCTGGGCACATTTATTGTGGCGATATTTTTTGCAGCGTTGTCGTATCTTGCTTATCAAGAAGGCTGGGCGGCCACTGAAAACCCCGAATCCATACAGTGGTTGGCACTCATTCTTTACACGGTGTTTTTGGGTATTGGCTTGGCTGGTGCGATCTTGTGGCGCCGTGCTACTGGGCAAATCGTTACCGATGAAGCTGACGACATTGATTCTTGAGTAGTGTTGTCTGAAAGAGAAGCTATCAAATACTAAAGCGCCTAGCGGCATACGTGTAGCCGTAATTGGCATTGTATTTTGCGCCGTGGTGTTGATCACAGTATTCCGCGATACCTTGGTGTTGCCGTTGTTTCTCGGTCTGCTGACTTGGGGCAAAGCGTTACTAAAACAACTGACGCTAAAGATGGCTTTGGTGTTGGCCAAAAACAGCCTATTTATTCAGATACGCCGCTTCATAGTGCACGTGTTCTCTCATGTACTGATCAAATCGCATAAGCCATTTCGGCGCCGCGCATCATTCCTTCAAACCTCGATTAAAAACCTGTTGTATTCGGTTTTTAGTCGTTACATGAACAGCCCGCTTTGGTTGCGCACGGCAATCGCCTTAGGCTTGCTCGCCGTAACAGCGGGAAGCTCGGCGGCGATTCTCGCATTACTCATCATTCCCCAGCCTCTGTTGAATTGGTTAAAGAAGCAGTTGATGACGGTGTTTAACAAAATCGGCATCACGCAGCTGATTCGCAACGTTTGGACTCGATTAATACCTGACCGTTGGCAGCACCAATGGCACATGTATGTGAAATGGACTCTGGGGCGGCGGCAGGTAAGGGCTGCTCAACTTCTGCACCGGCGTATCAATGCCGGCCAAATCGAGCATGATCAGCCACTTGATTCTGGCGATTCACCTAAATCACCCACGTGAAGCCTTTCGGCTGATCTATAGCTGGCCCCTATTTGTGCGCGCCATACTCAATTCGCACGACAACACACCCATAATGTGCTGGAATGTTGCATAAACTCGTATATGTGTGTATAATATAGCTATTCGAACACATTGATACCCACCCTGATGAAATTGATGTGTGTTTATGAAGGAGGAGCGATATGAAACGTATAAACGTCACAGTAAGGGAAGATCAGTACGAAAAAATCAGTAGCAAAGGCCTAAATGCCTCAGGGTTGATCCGGGGCTTGCTAGATGATCACTTCAGCGAGACTAAGATAGTGTTCTCGGTGAGCGAAGATGTTCGGCGTATTTACGATCAAGTGATCAGTAATTTTGGTGGCGAAGATGAAGAGATAGAAGCATTTTTAGTCTCCGCCATGGATAGTTATTTGGAATTTAAATCTGGGCAGATAGCCAACTTAAGGCAATCGTTTAAACCAGTAGCACTGGCTGAATAACGCATTTTAAATAACACGAATTTTAACAGTTATGAAACAACCGTTTTAAAAGGAGAAGGGAATGGAAGAACTATTTGAATGATTGAGCGCAAACCTATTAGGTTGGTTGGTAGTTGCGGCAGTTGTATTTTCGCTGCTTAAACAGTCGATAAAATTTGTACCTCAAAACAGAGCGTTCGTCATAGAGCGATTTGGTAAGTTTAATCG
>JAZGEF010000059.1:0-67957 GCA_036478595.1 Granulosicoccaceae bacterium | reverse complement strand
AAATACCCATACTGCAGAATCACAACTTCGTAAAGCACTATCAGAGCAAATCCTGATTTTAGACGGTGCCATGGGCACCATGATTCAGCAACGTAAGTTTGGCGAGATAGATTATCGAGGTAAACGGTTTACAGACTGGCCTTCTGACCTAAAGGGCAACAATGACCTTCTCTCTTTGAGCCAACCTGACGTGATTCGACAGATCCACACAGATTACCTACAAGCAGGTGCTCATATAATCGAAACCAATACCTTCAACGCAAACTCAATTTCAATGGCCGACTACAATATGGAGTCGCTGGTACCTGAACTGAATCGGGAAAGCGCCACATTGGCCCGCGAGTGTGTCGATGCAATGATGGTACAAGATCCAAGCCAACCACGTTTTGTTGCTGGTGTAATTGGCCCCACCAACCGAACCGCATCGATATCACCAGATGTGAACGACCCCGGCTTTCGCAATGTTAGCTTTGATGATCTAGATACCTCTTATTATGAAGCATGTGATGCACTAGTCGAAGGTGGTGTCGATATTATTTTGATAGAAACCATATTCGATACCTTAAATGCTAAAGCAGCAATTTTTGCGATCAAACGAGTTTTTGAAGATCGTGGCGTTGAGTTGCCTATCATGATATCTGGCACGATTACGGACGCATCCGGTCGTACGCTTTCAGGCCAAACCGTAGAAGCCTTTTGGAACTCCGTTCGTCATGCTATACCTGTATCCATTGGCTTTAATTGTGCACTGGGGCCTTCACAACTGCGTCAGCATATTGAAGAGCTTTCAGGCATTGCTGATACATTCGTTAGTGCCCACCCTAATGCGGGATTACCTAATGCATTTGGTGGTTACGACGAAACACCCGAGCAAATGCTCGCTGAAGTTGGTGCATGGGCAAGCGCTGGTTACCTCAATATTATCGGCGGGTGTTGTGGTACTGGACCAGAACACGTGCGGGCATTTGCCGAAGCATTGAAGAGCGTAACACCGCGTAAAGTACCGGAGAACCCAACAGCGTGTCGTTTGTCTGGCCTGGAAGCATTCAATATTGATTCTCAGTCATTGTTCGTTAATGTTGGTGAACGCACCAACGTGACAGGATCCGCTGTTTTCTTACGCTTAATCAAGGAAGGCGATTATGACTCTGCTTTAAACGTTGCACGGCAGCAAGTCGAAAACGGTGCGCAAATTATTGATGTAAATATGGATGAAGGCCTGCTGGATTCCGCAGAGGTCATGCAGCAATTTCTACGCATGGTAGCCACTGAACCCGATATTTGCCGCGTGCCGGTGATGATAGATTCATCAAAATGGTCAGTAATTGAAACTGGCTTAAAGTGTATACAAGGCAAGTGTGTTATCAATTCTATCAGCATGAAAGAAGGTGAAGCGCAATTTCTGGAGCACGCTAAATTGGCACAACGCTATGGTGCAGCCGTGGTAATCATGGCATTCGATGAAGACGGCCAAGCTGACACCATTGATCGTAAAGTATCGATCTGCCAACGCGCTTATAAACTACTTCTAGATACATTAGATTTTCCGCCAGAAGATATTATATTTGACCCAAACATATTTGCCGTGGCAACCGGGATCGAAGAACATAATGATTACGGCATCGCTTTTATCGAAGCTACCAGGCAAATTAAAGCAACCTTGCCTGGTGTAATGGTTAGTGGAGGTGTTTCTAACGTTTCGTTCTCTTTTCGTGGAAACAACGCCGTGCGCGAAGCAATTCATGCCGTATTCCTGTATCACTCGATACAGGCAGGGATGGACATGGGTATTGTCAATGCTGGCCAGTTGGCCATAGTTGACGAAGTTCCACCCGTTCTTCGAGAGGCTGTAGAGGATGTCATTCTCAATCGCTGCAATGACGCCACAGAGAGCTTGCTGGTCATTGCTGAACAATACCGTGGAGACGGTAAGGTGATTGAGGTACAGAATAACGAATGGCGTGACTCCCCGATTAATGAACGCCTTGCCCACTCTTTGGTTAAGGGGATCGACGCATACATTGATCAGGATGTAGAAGAAGCGCGTTTGGCAGCAGAGCGACCGCTCGACGTTATTGAAGGCCCATTGATGGACGGCATGAACCGCGTTGGAGATCTTTTTGGGGCCGGTAAAATGTTTCTGCCGCAAGTGGTTAAATCAGCCAGGGTGATGAAAAAAGCGGTGGCTTGGTTACTACCCTATATGGACGAAGAGAAAGACGATATCTCACGTAGCGCGGGCAAGATATTGATGGCAACAGTCAAAGGCGATGTGCATGATATCGGTAAAAATATTGTGGGTGTTGTTCTCCAGTGCAATGGATACGAAGTGATTGATCTGGGTGTCATGGTGCCTTCAGCCACTATCTTGGATGAAGCCAAAAAGCATAATGTTGACTTGATCGGCCTTTCAGGCCTAATTACCCCGTCCTTAGAAGAGATGACACACGTTGCAGCAGAAATGAAGCGTACCGGATTCAATATTCCTTTATTAATTGGTGGCGCCACTACGTCACGCATGCATACCGCCGTCAAAATATCGGACGAATACGACGAACCCGTTGTGCATGTGGCCGATGCCTCGCGTTGCGTACAAGTGGCCAGTCATCTACTCAACGATAACCATAAAAAAGCATTTTGCGACGACCTGGAGGTGGACTACGATCGTTATAGAAATCGCTACCAAAACCGCCAGCAAGGAGTCAATCTGCTTGATATAGAAGTTGCCCGGCAGAATAAGTTCAAGTTCAAGTGGAGTGACTACAAAGCGGTCAAACCTACTCTGACGGGGGTCAAGATTATAGATGATCTAACTATTAGAGATCTTGTCCCTTACATTGACTGGACGCCTTTTTTTCAAACTTGGGAGCTTCGTGGGAAGTATCCGCGCATACTCGAGCATGAGACGGTAGGAGAGGAGGCTAAAAAATTATTTGCTGACGCACAAAAAATGCTAGAGGAATTTTGTACCAGCGATAAGCTTAAAGCCCAGGCAGTGGTAGGAATGTTTCCGGCTAACTCCATAAACGATGATGATATTGAAATCTACACAGACGAAAGCCGTACCAACAGATTAAATACGATCCACTGCTTACGGCAACAACGAGTATTCCCTGACGGACGCCCCAACCTGGCCTTGGCCGACTTCATTGCTCCCAAAGAGTCAGGCGTTGCGGACTATATCGGCGCATTTGCTGTGACAGCAGGGCTGGGTTTGGATGAGATAATCGAAGGCTACGATAAAGAACACGACATCTATAAAAACATCATAGCCAAGGCTATTGCGGATCGTTTGGCTGAGGCCTTTGCAGAATATCTACATAAAAAAATCAGAACTGAGTTTTGGGGTTACATGCCCGATGAAGTTCTTGAAAACTCCGAGCTGATCAAAGAGCGTTATCAGGGTATACGCCCTGCCCCTGGCTATCCAGCCAATCCTGATCATCGGCAAAAGCAGGTAATATGGGAGCTACTGGACCCTGATAAAATCGGCATCACGCTTACCGAATCACTCGCTATGTTGCCTGCATCATCTGTTAGCGGATTTTATTTTTCGCATCCGGATGCTCGTTATTTTGGGCTCGGCAAAATCAAACGCGATCAAATCGATCACTACGCTGCCCGGATGGAAGAATCGACCGAGCTATCAGAACGTTGGCTGGCTAGTTCGCTGGCCTATTAGTTGTAGACGTGTCATTACCAAGCCATTCTGCCGAAGCACGTTATCAACAAACCACTAGAACTGTAATTTGTGAACGCAGATTGGAATGAAATTTTCTACGTAGCATACATTCGTAAAGTTGGAAAACTAAGGTCTGGATTGGGCGGCTGTGTTCCGATCCGGCTCGAGATTGAATTAGTTGCTATTTATAGAACTAAATGTAACTAACGCAACTGCAATGCTTGAGAAAGCTGGCTAAAGGCAACCTTTAACTTTGCACGAGGGCATGCGATGTTCAGTCGGGAAAATCCTATACCCTCCGTACCGAATGCTTGGCCACGAGTTATCGCCCATTGAGCTTGGTTTCTAAGGAATTCCGTTAGCTCATTTTGCCCCTTCATTCCAAGCCCTCGAAAATCAAGCCATATCAAAAATGTCCCTTCAGGCTCAATTAACTTAACGCCGGGCATATTCGCCAAACATTGTCGAACAAGATGCAGATTGTCTTCTAGATAAATCAGTACCGCATCCAACCAAGGACCACCTGATCTATAGGCAGCTTCCATCGCAACGCTGGCGAACGCATTGTTTTTATTGACGGTAAGGCGACTGCTCTCAGCTGCAAACACGTTACGTTTGGTATCGTTCGAAATAATGGTAAACGATGAACAACACGCCGCAATATTGAAAGTTTTCGCAGGCGATGTAAGGGTAATCGAATTGTCCGAGTGACTAAGCCCAAGCGATGCAAATGGTGTATGCGGGTGTCCAGTAAAAGTAATATCCCCGTGAATTTCATCGGCTACGACAATTACTCCGTTTCGAAGACAAATATCACCCAATAATGTTAATTCGTCTTTGCGCCAAACTCTTCCGATCGGGTTGTGTGGGTTGCACAGGAACAACATTTTGTTTTTATCATCAGCTGCCAACCGCTCAAGCCCTTCGAAATCAATTTCATACATACCGTCACTGAAAATCAGCGGGTTTGGAACTATTTCCCTTTGGTTCTCTTTGATAATGTCGTAGAAATCGAAAAACACGGGAGGTTGTAGAATGACTCCATCCCCACGGTTTGTAAAAATGGAAGCCGCAATCGCCAGGCTATTCAGTATATTTGGTGCACGTAGAATATGATCTTGGTTAACTTCCCATCCATGACGTTTATGCAGCCATTTGGTCAGGGCAGGTAATAGTGTTTCTGGTAAGGCTTCATACCCAAATACTTCGTGGTTCAATCGTTGTTGAAGAGCATTTAGAATAACCGGGGAGACGTTAAAATCCATATCGGCCACACCTGCTGCAAATAGGTCTAGACCGTCTTCGCCTAACACCATTGGGTGTGTTTTAAGCGCCGGAACAATACGTCGATTAATAACTTCATCGAAGTCAAAGCTGGTATCGTTCATCATATTTACCCCGGTGTTGAATTTACTCTTGCTATTAGCTCTTCACCACTTTCGACTCTTTCAGAATAGCGGTCGACAAGTTGTTCTGAATGCCCCCTGGTCAAGTAGGTGAATTTGATCAATTCTTCAAGCACGTCAACGATACGATTGTAGTACGCCGACGGCTTCATTCGATCGTCATCATCAAATTCGGTAAATGTCTTCGGGATCGATGATTGATTTGGGATGGTAATCATTCTCATCCAACGACCGAGGACTCGCAATTGATTGACGACATTAAAGCTTTGAGATCCGCCGTTAACCTGCATTACAGCCAAAGTTTTACCTTGAGTCGGTCGCACGGCCCCATCTGAAAGTGGTATCCAATCAATTTGGGATTTAAATATTCCAGTCATTGCACCATGCCGCTCGGGAGATATCCAAACCATGCCTTCCGACCACACGGCTAACGCTCTCAACTCATGAACTTTTGGATGAGCTGCGTCCACCGAATCAGGTAGCGGTAAATCCTTTGGATTAAATATGCGTGTTTCAGCTCCGTAATGTTGCAAAATACGAGCGCTCTCCATTGCAACCAGTCGTGAGAATGAGCGCTTTCTAAGGGAGCCGTAAAGAATTAATATTTTCGGTCTATGGCCATCATCAATGCCGGATTTATAATGCTCGGGATCAATCGTGCCAGCTCGATTCGGATCTAAGTTAGTGAGGTCGGCTAACATTGCAGAATTGTCTATTATTTCTGTCATATCAAATTGTCGTCAGTCGTTCTATCGGCAAATAACTTGTTGCAGATAAATAGAGCACAGAGGGCTCCAAACAGTTGCGCGAGTATAAACGCAGGGGCATGGGCAGGAGATATGCCCGAAAATGTATCGGTTAAACTGCGGGCAATAGTGACGGCAGGATTAGCAAACGAGGTAGACGAAGTGAACCAATAAGCAGCGGTAATATACAATCCTACAGTTATTGCCACGGAGTTTCGTTTAACGTGAATCGTTCCCAAAATGACCAGGACTAAACCAAACGTTGCAACCCACTCCGATAACCACTGCGCGCCACCAGTTCGAAGTTTCTGCGAAATTTGTACGGCGTCTAACTCGAACATAAGGTGGGCACATAAGGCCCCAAGAACTCCGCCCAATATTTGAGCGGATACATAAAATAGTGAGTCACATTTTGACAATTCACCCTTCAGTGTAAAAACTATCGTGACTGCTGGATTGAAGTGCGCGCCAGATAATGGGCCAAAGATAGTAATTAAAACAACCAGTATCGCGCCAGTAGGAATTGTGTTCCCCAGCAAAGCAATAGCCACATTCCCGCCAGCAAGAGACTCTGCCATAATGCCAGAACCTACTACCGTAGCAAGCAAGAAAGCAGTGCCAATGAATTCAGAACAGTAGCGTTGGGTAGCCGCGTACATACTAATTATTATTTCGCAATAAAGAACCACTGCGATGATTATTATCGTTCGACTCCAAACGGGCTTTCATACGTAGGAGCATCAGGTAACTACTCATTGTTTTGCGTATGGGTAATCGCATCGATTTGCTCGGTCAAGAATCCCATTTACAGGTGCCCGGATTTAGTGAATAATGGATGCACGCAACGATACATCGGCATATGCCGAATTGTCAATGTTATATTTATCCGTATATTTATTGGCAGTCAACACAAATGAATAATGAAGACGCGATAGAAGCCTTCACAGCTCTTGCACAGGAAACGCGATTGTCTGTGTTCCGATTGCTCGTACAAGAGGTACCTAATGGACTACCTGTTGGTGAAATTTCTCGTCAACTGGAGATAGTGCCATCGACGCTATCTGGCCACCTTGGCGTGCTTAAACGAGCCGGGTTGTTAAATTCAACACGGTATCAAAGGGAAATTCACTATGCGGCAAACCTTGAAGGAGTAGGTGCTCTTATCCGCTTCATTATTAAGGATTGCTGTAACGGACAAGTAAGAAATTGCGAAAAAATCCTGTCACTGATCCCTTTTGCAGAAAAGGCGTAAGTTCGATCGACGGAGGTCGCGGGACATTGGAGGTTGTAAGGTGCGGGTAATCAGCCGCTATATAGGCCAAAAAAATTCCTTTATTATGCCGGCTTCACGCCGAAGGACTAAACCGCTACCGCAGTAATTGCACAACTACCATCACGCTTTACACTACCATCACTATAAAACCGTTCTTACACTCCAAAGTTCAGGGAACAGCTGAACCTCCAGCATTTGTTTTAAATAGCTTACGCCTGCCGTTCCTCCGGTGCCATGCTTAAAGCCAATAATACGCTCTACTGTTGTTACATGGTTAAAGCGCCAGCGTCTGAAGTAATCTTCAAAATCAACTAATTTTTCGCCCAGTTCATAAAACTTCCAATGATCTTCCGGCTTTTCGTAAACCTGCTTCCAAACCAACTCCACGCTCTTATCACCAACATAGGATTCTGCAGAGTGTCGGCCAAGCGCGTCCTCAGAAATCGTATATCCAGCGCGCGCCATTGCAAAAATCACCTCTTGATAGAGGTTGTGTTGCTTGAGTTCATCTTCAAGCGCAGTAACTAGATCTGGCCTATGTGCATGAGGCTTAATCATTGCCTTGTTTCGATTGCCGATAACATATTCGCATAGACGATACTGATGCGATTGAAATCCTGACGACTGAGCAAGATCGTCGCGAAATTCCGTGTATTCACTCGGCGTCATCGTTCGTAGAACATCCCAGGCATTATTGAGCTGTTCAAATATTTTGGACACACGAGATAGCATTTTGAATGCGGGTGGAAAGTGGTCGTTTCTAATTGCAGCGCGAGCGGCGTACAGTTCGTGCAGCGCCAATCTCATCCACAGCTCTGAAGTTTGATGCTGAATAATAAATAGCATTTCATCATGAGCTTCACTCAATGGGTTTTGAGCCGAGAGTATTTTGTCGAGCCCTAGATAATCTATGTAGCTCATTTTTTCGCTAAAATTAACTTCAGCACCATCAACAGTTGGATCATAAGGTTTATTGCTCATCAGCTTACTTCCCCGCGTTGTTTAAATAGCTCTTGATCCCAGCTTTTATCTCCGATAATTTCTTCGATAGTATCAACAGCACTTACTACATCAGTTTGGTTGATATACAGTGGGGTAAATCCAAAGCGCATAACATTAGGTTCACGAAAATTACCGACCACACCTTGGCCAATTAATGCTTGAATTTGTGTGTAACCAGTGTCACTGGCAAACGATACTTTAGAGCTACATATAAGGTGCTGATCTTCGATGAGGCTCATCCCCGCGGTATTGACTGTTTAGAAAGCCTTCTGCGATCCTTTTCGGTATTTGTTCTGAGGTATAAAACCGCTCTTTTCAGCATTACGTGGCTGTGGTACCCAGAGCTGTCTGTCGGGATGCATACCAGCGCCGTAAACGGCCGACACAGCCGATAATCGCATGCGATTCAACAAGCGCGTATCGACTTCTCCGCACAATGGGTGCGTGCCGCCATGCTCTGAAACCACTTTTTCCCATGCTATTTTGCGGGTATTAAGCGTTGCGGCATCACTCAGTGCTGTGCAATTGATTTCATTAGCATCCAAATCAACAACAATCTCATCACCATCTTCAACGAATGCTATCGGGCCACCAAGTGCAGCTTCTGGCCCTACATGGCCAATCACTAATCCAACAGAGCCGCCTGAGAAACGTGCGTCTGTCATTAAGCCCACGACAATTTCTTTTTCACGGCACAGGGTGGTAATGCGAGAGGTAGAATCAAGCATTTCAGGCATTCCTGGTGCACCACTAGGGCCTTCATACCGTACGATCACCATGTCATGATCTGAAAACTGATCCGGATTGGCTTCCAATGCATTAAGTAAATCTTGCTCGCCATTGAAGATACGTGCACGGCCTACAAATCGATTGTCTTCCAAGCCTCCTTCAACACCTGCAAGCTTAAGCACGGCGCTGAATTCTGGCGATAGATTGCCACCCAGTACACGCAGACCACCGGTTGGCTTGTACGGATTTTCAACCGGGTAAACAACGGTGCCATCGGGCTCTGAGGTATTGAGCCTTGTTACCTGTTCTGCCAGAGTCTCCCCTGTGCAGGTTAATGTGTCGCCATTAAGTAAGCCTGCATCCATCAGTGCTTTAACAATAACTTGTACCCCACCATTTTCATCGATATCTACCATGGAGTACACGCCATATGGTCGAGCATCGGTTAACACAGGGACCACGTTTTGTGACAAATGATTGAATTCCTCAGGAGACATGATGTCTTCTGAAAAACTGCGGAATCCTGCCGCGCGTGCAATCTCCGGTGCGTGCAGCATGACGTTCGTTGATCCGCCCACAGCCATAGAGACGATCAACGCATTTCGAATTGAATCTCGGCTGACGATATCTCGAGGCGTATCGCCACGCTTGATCATGCCTTGAAGGTAACTAACCAGTTGCTCTGGAAATTCTTCCATGCGACGTGGGTCATCAGATGGCGGTGAAACCATGTTTAAAGGCTGCATACCAACCACGCCAATAAAAGTTTGCATGGTGTTGTAGGTAAACATGCCTCCGCAGCTACCGTATCCAGGGCACGCTTCACGCGATATACGTTTTTTGAAATCGACATCGGTGTTGGCTGCCACCTGAAAGCCTGTGATGATATCGATTGGCTGCTCGGTTGCTGAGTCTTTGCCAGGGCGAATTGGGCCATCTGACATAATTATGGCTGGTCGATTGTGCTCGAGCAAACCCGCTAATGTACCCACGGGTGGTTTGTCGCAGGCGACAACCGCAATAGTGCCTTCCAGGCCACTCGCGCTGAGATGCTCACAGACGGTATCGTGCGTGACTTCGCGACCAATCAGCGAGTAGCGCATTTCTCGTGTGCCATTGCGCATGCCATCAGATGTTGCCACCGTATATTCAGGTTGCACCAGGCGCATTGGCATTTGTCCATCATCGCGCCCCAAGCGTTGTCGTAATTGCTCATGGATTACCTCGACCTTCCTTTGTACGCCCAGGTAGCACTGGCTATCGCCTTTGGTGCCGATCACGCCAACTGATGGCTCGTGAATTAGGTCCATATCGGTATTGAGTTCCCGCGCAATACCATAGGTTTGAGCGTTGCGCCCTGGGTTTTTGTCGAAAAGCACCGCTTTTGATTTGTTGGTCATTGGAGGGTTTAGCACTCTGTATTAGTTAATGAGCCCATTATAACGCGCATCAAGCCGCTCGAACAGATCAACAATGCATACAAGGAAATGGTGGCACCGATGGGCCGTGGCAATGTAAGGTTGGAATCGGCGCTGATTTGTTAAAAAAGCCACATGAGCGAGCACGAGTTTTTATGCGAGGTTCTGTAGGCATGCTACTGACACACCAGATGGGATATGTTGCTCGATAAAATTATGGAAATGCCATTGCCTACGTGGTCACAATAATAGTATTCGAGTTCAAAAAATTAGTACAGATTCACATGATCCATGTCTCATTCTGTTGTCATTAAATCGCCCAAATATTACCGTATAACCGCACAGAAATTACCCGTGTAAGCACGCAAACCTTTGATTCAATGCGAATTGCAGCCATCCTATAACCAAATATGGATGTTAAGCAATGATAAGTGCCCGTCATGTTGTCTGTGTTCGGGCCGCTAGCAATTATGAACAGAGAAAAAACTAGAAACATTACTACCGTCACCAATACATACATATACCGAGGTTTACATGACAACACGATCTACAGCTCTTCGCCTTAATCGAACTTCAGCTCTACGTCTAGTGGCACTAGTCGCTTTGAGTGCAACACTAACTGCTTGTGGCAGCGCGCCTAAGGTTGAGCCCGCAACTCCTGCCTATGCCGCACATTTTGAGCTTACCAAATCTTCCCGTGGTCCAGTACTGACTATTAACGATGTGCTTTTTGATTTCGAAGAAGCGACTCTGCACCAGAATGCGTCAGGTACAATGGCGAAAGCCGCGGACTACTTGAAGAAGAACCCACAGCGTATTGCGGTTGTGGAAGGACACACTGATCACACTGGTGAGCAATCCTATAACCAGATGCTTTCAGAAGCACGATCGCAATCAGTTAAGGAAGCTCTGATGAGCTTTGGCGTTGCCGAATCTCGCATTAAAACAAATGGCTTAGGTGAAACCCAACCTGTCGCTTCTAACGATACTTTGCCGGGTCGCCAGGCGAACCGTCGTGTTGAAGTGGTTTTCGAAAAGCTTAACGGCATATAGTTTGATCCGAGAAGTTAGCCTTACCGCCCGCGTCGAGTTTCAATTGACTCGACGTGAGGTGGTAAGCATAAAAAACTGCCCCAATCTGCTGGGGATGGCACTTTGTAGTATCGTGGATTTTCCCTAACAATATTGATATTTCACATGGACGTGAATGACAAATGCCCACGCTTATACCAAGCGCTACATCGATAACAACGTCGAGGACGGTTATTGCGTTGTCTCGGGGTTCTGATCATTGGGGAATCGTACCACTGCAGTATATCAGCAGTAGAGCCCCGCCGATTGAGTCGTGGCTGAACACCTATCTACACAAGACGCTTGCGCTGCCCTACTATGTCGGGCTCTTAAGTGCAGCCGACGTTAGCTTTGTTGGCTCCTCCAGCGCCGTTGTTACTACCTCGCTCTGTACCTTAAGTACAAAATCCTGAAAAGAGTGTCGAATCAATCCGATCGCAGCGTACGCGTTGTCTGACATTGACATCATGTGAAGCCAGTGTTCCGACGTCAACTGCGTTTTTATTATGCCGGCGTGTGTACTTTCTCTATGGCCAGTAGAGGTGTAAGAATGTGCCCTTGAGGGAAAAAACATCTCTAGCTGTATCAGTAGTGACTGATACATAATGTATTCAGCTTGGATTATCGTTCCACGGATCGAATTAATGCAAGGCACTGAATGTATTATCGTGATTGCCGGTGGTATAAGAGTAAGTAATGGCTGACAATCACGCACTATCGTCTGAAAAACACATTACTGGATCCGTATTGGTAAGCGGAGCAGCCAGTGGTGAGCTTCTGGTATCAGATGTTGGCATCAGCTTTTGGGGTGGAGTTGACCCGTTAAACGGCAATGTCATCGATGAACACCACCCGCTGTTCGGCGAAAATGTTAGCGGTAAGGTACTGGTAATACCTAGCGGCCGCGGTTCGTGCTCAGGTAGTGGTGCATTGTTGGAACTACTTATAAATGACTGCGCGCCTGCCGCACTCGTGTTCACTGAAGCAGAAGATATTTTGACTTTGGGTGTTTTAGTTGCTGAGGCGATGTTTGATCGATCGCTGCCCGTCCTACGAATCAGCACAGCTGATTCCAAGCAATTAGTAACAGGCGCGGAGGTAGCAATTTCTCATTCCAAGCTGCAGTTATCTAACAACGAGCTATCACCACCATCAAGTGGTAATCAACCCCCTGTTTACGCAGCTGCTACCGACACAAGTCATATTTCACTAAGCAGACATGATCAACAGGTTCTAAACGGCTTGTTTGGTGATGCCGCCAAAATGGCTATGCAGATAATACTGCGTATCGCAACAATACAAGGTGCTGATAGGCTCATTGATGTGCACCAAGCACACATTGACGCCTGTATTTATCACGGTCCTTCCAGCCTCAAATTCGCCCAAGAATTGCTTAAACGGAACGCAAAGGTTCGAATACCGACCACACTTAATTCAATATCGATCGATGAACGTCGTTGGCAAGATCACGGTGTAGATAAACAAATGGGTATACCTGCAAGTCAGTTAGCATATGCCTTTATAGAAATGGGCGCTCGCGCCAGTTATACCTGCGCCCCCTATTTACTGAGTACTGCTCCAGTTTTTGGCGAACAGATCGTTTGGGCCGAATCAAACGCTGTGATGTTTGCTAATAGTGTTATAGGCGCGCGCACACAAAAGTACCCTGATTTTTTAGATATTTTTATCGCACTTACCGCTCGTGCGCCAGCTAGCGGCGGCCATCTAGACGCTGGTCGTAATCCAACGGTTTGTATACAAGTGCCAACAATCAAATCTCCCGATGATTCGTTCTGGCCCTTGCTCGGCTATCACGTCGGTTTGAAAACACCAAACGAGCTACCCATGATCTATGGGCTTGAGGCGTTACAACCTTCGATGGACGATCTCAAAGCGTTTAGTGCAGCGTTTGCGACAACGTCTTCTGCTTCGATGTTTCATATACACTCAGTGACGCCAGAGGCTGAGCTTGCAGATCAGTATTGTGAATTGAACGGACTATTGGAAGACTTCCACATGGTTACTATGGAACAATTACTTGGCAGTTTTAAAAAATTAAATACTGCGCAAACACCAGCGGTGGATATGATATGCCTTGGTAATCCGCATTTTTCGATTACAGAGTGTGAGAAGCTTGTTAACTTATGCCACGAGAAAACAAAACATGATCGGGTTCGGCTACTGATAACAATGGGGCGTGATGTTTACGACTCTGCCTGCGAGGCGGGTTACGTAACTCGACTTGAATCGTTTGGTGTCGAGTTTATTACCGATACTTGCTGGTGCATGATCACCGAGCCTGTTATACCAGAGAGTGCCAAACATTTGATGACTAACTCGGGAAAGTACGCACACTATGGCCCAGCATTAGTTAAACGAGATATGCATTTTGGCAGTTTATCCGCCTGTGTTGATGCCGCATGCAACAGTGTCAACTCAATGGTTTATCCACAATGGCTATCAGAGTAAATTGGCCATTGCGTTTCCTACAGCTTCAGTAAGTGGACAATAACTATGAACAAACAAACCGCCTTTGTATGGGACGAAAAGTGTTTCTGGCACGCTGGTGGTAATTACGCATTCATAGCACCCATTGGGGGCCTCGTACAGCCCATGGTGTCTGGAGGTTTGCCTGAAGCACCTGAGACGAAGCGACGTTTAAAAAACCTGATGGACGTGACAGGCCTGTCAACTGAGCTCAACATGACAAGCGCGGCACCCGCAACAATGGATGAGCTGCTACAAGTGCATACTCAAAAGTACATTGAGCAATTCAAATCGATGTCAGATAACGGCGGCGGGGAGCTAGGATTACGTACCCCTTTTGGTACAGGTTCATTCGAAATCGCGGCTCTTTCAGCGGGTTTGGTGATTACCGCTGCCGACCTGGTTTTGAATGGAAAAGCCCGAAACGCTTATGCTCTGTCACGCCCACCTGGGCATCATTGTTTACCAGATTGGCCTAACGGTTTCTGCCTACTTGCCAATATAGCCATAGCAATTGAATCAGTTTTTATAAAGAAATTGGCGAAAAAGATCGCGGTAGTTGATTGGGATGTTCACCACGGCAATGGCACTGAGGCGATATTTCTAGATCGTGATGATGTATTAACCATTTCTATTCATCAAGATCACTGTTACCCACAAGACACCGGCGCTACAGATGTTATTGGCGAAGATGCGGGTAAAGGCTTCAACATGAATATCCCCTTGCCTCCTGGCTGCGGCCATAAAGCGTATATGGCTGCGATGAATCAACTAGTGATACCAAAGCTTAAAGAATTTGACGCTGATTTAGTTATCATTGCTTGTGGCTTTGATGCGTCTGGATTTGATCCTCTAGCCCGGATGATGTGCTCGCCAGAAACCTATCGCTTAATGACAAAAGAAATCATGAATATCACAGATGGCCGTTTGGTAGCCGCTCACGAGGGTGGCTATTCAGAAATGTATGTGCCTTTCTGTGGTCACGCAATGCTGGAGGAAATGTCTGGCTCTACTATTCGAGCTGAAGATCCTCTACGGCACAGAATTGCAGGTCAACAGCCAGACGCCTATGCAGACGCCTTCCACGAAGAGGTGATAAGCCGATTGAAAAAGGAGTTAACTAATGGTGGCGCCTTATGATCTGCTACAACACCACGAAGCTACAATACCGTGCTCATTCTTAGGCGCAGATGATCCAAAAAACATTCCAATTTAGCAAACGATTAAATTCTAAAATAGACGATGATTTTAAAGAGCATTGGAACGTTTACCAAGCTATTAGCATTAGCCTCTTCAAAAATCGGCAAACCCACATCAAAGAGATTCGCTTTTGCCACTGTTTCCACGCCGTCTGTTAGTGCTCAACGTACCAGGCGTTCCATGCCGCTTCTAACCCAGTGCAGAGCTTCAGCCTTGCTCGAAACTTGACGATCCATCCTTTGTTGCATTAATGCCGTGCGCAGTGTAGGTCGCCAACAGAATCTACCTATGTTCCGTCCAGGTCGATAGCGAATGAATCAAACTGTGTATCAGCCATTTCAACAGTCACAGAAATTATTTTTCAGATGCTTATCTTATTAAGTAACTTTGTCAAAAGTTTTGACTCGGCCGTGGTCAACGGGTCCAGGGTTAGTTTTGTTACCCTCCGGGCATCAGGAATGGCTGCGCGCATCACAGTTTTTCCTTTATTCGTAAGCTTAATAAGTTGCCGTCTTGCATCCTTCGGATCTTTTTTACTGTCGACTAATTTGCGCACGCGCAGTCGATCTACAACACCTTTTATGGTGGCTACATCCATTGCGGTTAATCGACCTAGTTCATTTTGCGAAAGTGGCCCGCGCTCTAATAGTTTAGCCATCGCGGCAAAACGCGTGGGTGTTAGTTCTGTTGACATTTGACTAACAAAGATACCAGAGTGGCGCTGGCTAACCTTTCGTAAGATATGGCCAATTTGATTTTCTAATAAATAGGTTTTTGGTGCTTTCATCGAAATTCTATACTTGACCCATCTCTATATATTGATAGTATACAAACAACATCTGTAACATTTTACTTACTCATAACGACTTATTTAAAACAAGCTATTCTGCATCACTTAGTTAATATTACTTATTAAGAGACAAGCCAATGCCCACAACGGCCAAGCAAAAACTAGTTATCACAAACATAGCACAGATTCTTTCGGGCAAACTCGAAGAACCGTTGATAGACGGTAATTGCGTGGTGTGTGAAGACGGGCTCATCACCAGTATTGGCTATGAAAAAGATCTAGATACCGCTGAAGCAACTACGAAAGTTAACGCCAATAACAATTGGCTATCACCTGGCTTAATCGACAGCCATGTGCATCCGGTGATTGGTGACTACACCCCACGTCAACAGCAATTAGGGTGGATAGATTCATGTTTGCACGGTGGTGTTACAACCATGATATCTGCAGGTGAAGTTCATGCACCCGGGCGGCCTAAAGATATCGTCGGGCTAAAAGCGATGGCCATTGCCTCACAACGCTGGTATGAAAATTTTCGCCCCTCCGGCGTGAAAATGCTTGCTGGCGCCCCGGTTCTTGAAGAAGGTATGGAGGAACATGATTTCAAGGATCTGGCTGATGCTGGCGTTAAGTTATTAGGAGAAGTGGGCTTAGGCTCAGTCAAGGCTGGTGAGACTGCAGCACAGATGGTTAAGTGGGCGCGAAAATACGGCATTCAATCTACCATTCATACAGGTGGGCCATCGATTCCCGGTTCAGGATTAATAGATGCAGACACCGTACTTGAAGCCGATGCAGATATCATCGGCCATATCAATGGTGGCCATACTGCGCTGCCGGACAATCAAATTACCTGCTTGTGTGAGAGTTGCAGTCGCGGTATTGAAATAGTGCATAACGGCAATGAGCGTGCAGGCTTACTTGCGATGCGTACCGCTTTCGAAATTAAAGAAGCTGAGAGAGTGATACTCGGTACGGATTCCCCTGCCGGTTCTGGTGTACAGCCATTAGGTATTTTACGAATGATTGCTATGTTATCCAGCCTTGGAGATGTGCCGCCCGAAATTGCCTTTTGTTTTGCCACAGGCAATACAGCCCGCATGCGGGAACTCAACAGCGGGATTATTGAAGTTGGAAAATCTGCAGATTTTATTCTGCTGGATCAGGCTCAACACTCGCCGGGAAATGACATGCTGGAGAGTATTCACCAAGGGAATCTACCCGGTATTGGCATGACGATCATTGACGGTATTGTTCGTTCTCACAGAAGCCGGAATACACCACCCGCCACACGGTTACCAGAACTTATGGGTGCGTAGAGCGCTCAATCTTATTGGCGCTAGCGCAATCCGTCTTCACCCTTGGCGTCACTATGCTCAAGCCCGCCAACTCGAGGCAAAGGCCGGCCTGAATCCGTCACGACAATCGATACCATTATTTCATTCGCCCGCGGCGCATCGTTAATCCGTACTTCCATGCCATCAAAATGTGATCGAACATAGGCTGCGTCTTTGTGCCCAAGCGGCACGTCAAGTGCTTGCCCCATCGAGCCCATCTTCTTGGATGATGCCACTAATGCAGCGCCCTTCTCTACCGCTGCGCGCAACGGTTTACCCAACTTTGGATGCAAGATTGCGGCGGCGTGTTCAAGTTCTCCATTCTCACCCACCATTGCAGCTTTTCCATAACTCTCAGCCTCTTTTGGTTCAATACCCAATGCGTCAACACACTTATTGCCTAGTAGAGCCCCCAGTTGTTCACCGGTAGTCATGAGTGCAGCTAGATCTTCCTGATACTTTCCTGCAAACGGGTTTTCAATAACCGCTGTTGAAGCGGCTCGCCTGGTTGGGGGATCAATATTTTTACCCATCTCAAGATGAGTTTCTTCAACTGTTGTTACAATCTTTCGAATTTTCATCTCAGTCCATCCTCACCTTTGATATCTTTTGCGTCTAGCCCGCCAGCGCGATTATGAATTCTTGCACCTGTGGTCATCACCAGGATAACCAGCATTTCATCCGCTTTGGGTGCATCGTTTAAACCAACTTCGATCGAATCAAAATGTGATCGCACATAGGATGCATTGCAGTGAGTGACTGGAACGTCAATCCGTGTGCCCGGACCACCGACCTTTTTAGTGGAAGGAACGATGGCATTTGATGCGGCGAGATTGTCACGCATTGAGTAACCACCCGGTGCGTGCCAGAGCGCACCGTGTTCTATTTCTCCGGCCTGACCCACTACGCATGCCTTGCCGTAGCCTTCGACAACACTGGCATCACCTCCTAAGGCTTTGATCAGGCGTTGTGCCATGCTGGTTCCCAATGGTTTTAAATCATCGATAAAGGGGACAATGTCTTCGACGTACCGACCGGCGTATGGGTTCTTAATGACAGAGCCAACAACCGAGCGGCGCAAAGCAACAGCGGCTACAGGGCCGCCTTCGTGGAAAATCTCTTCGATTGTGATAAAGCTTTTTCTGACAATAACTTCAGGCAAGGGCTTGTTCCTTTTCAACGTTATCAAATTGGGGTTTACGGGGCCACTCACACGTCTTTTTCGATGGCAACGAAGGATGCAGCGAAAACATCTCAGAATTCAAGCGACCGTAAACGCCTATTATTTGATTTGAATCGATCATTTGATGGGCAAGCTTCTTTCCAGAATCAAGTGCGCTCTGTGTTTCTGCAAGCGTAAGGGCCCCAACATCAACTGTTACCATTCTATCGCCCAAATCACTATCCGGATTTAATTGCGTGGCGGTTGTTCGTTTTATCATTGGGTGGTTGGGCAAATCAACCGCATTGGCAATCAAGGTAGCAGCTGCATCAGCAACCGCGGCATTGCACGCAAGTACGGTTACAGAGTCAGCTATGCCTAGCGAGTGACTCCGACCGCGCCAACCGCTGGTGGCTATCCCATGAATACCACTATCGCTTAGTATATTCGCCTTGGATACAATAACGCCATCGTGTGGCTTGGCGCAAACACCTACATTAAAACTTTGATCTTCACTTAAATAAATCGCGATATCACCGCCATTGTTAACATAAGCTTTGGATAAAACCCGGTCTAATATCAGACTGTGGAGAACATGATCCGCTACAGCACCGGCAACAGCAATCATCGGTGTGACGAAATGATCGGTAGAAAATTCCCTCGCAACCTTGTCCATTACATTTGCGATTTTTCCTTGAAATACATGTATGTGTGAGCCTGATGGCTTTCTTAGCTCGCTGAGCTCACCCGCTAATGTCTTCAGCACAGTGGAAAATGAATAAACAGCTTGTTGATAGGCTGCCTCAACATCGTATGGAGAGCCAAAGGCTTCGATGATAAGATCGATAGGACCATGGCGCAACTGAAGGCGTTTATTAGCAAGACGATTAACCAATGGAAGATCAAATAGCGGCAAGGGCTACTCCCCAGTTGGCCAGGGATTGTCAGCATGCCACTTAGCGCCAACCCGGCCTTTTAACAAGTGATCGTTTTGCGGCCCCACAATACCCTTTACTGCATCTTCAATCGGAACGATGTAGTTCATATGGCCACCGAGTGCTTGGTAGTCCGCTTTTGGAAGCGTGAATTCAATCGGCGCGACCAGTGCGGGTGTCGGCACATATCCAAAGGAATTTTTTGGCATACGCGTTACATCAGCCATAACCGTTATGCCGCCGCCAGGCCAACGAAAAGTAGGCGCACCTGCACAGGTGACACGGGTTATCGCTTGTTGTACCGATCGGGTCAGTTTGACCGGATTTTCAGTGACGCCTGCACGTAGTGATCCGCCAGCTCCACCCATGAATAGCACCGAACACAAAGCCGGTTCGCAGTTTTCTTCTATTCTGCCGATGGACTGCTGCAAACGTTCAGGTATCTCTAGTTGTTGTGGAACGAGATTGTCATCGAGCTCGTAGTAACTAAAATGTTCACCTGTAGTAGACACCATCAGCATTGATTGGCCAGTTCGGGCAAACTTTGCATCAAAATCTTTTAAAATAGCGAGTGGATCAGTTAAATCGGTTCCGCCCCAGCCCGTGCCAGGTTCTGCCACTTGAAAATATCGCCCAGGTGTCGATTTTTTTCCATTAATTTTAATGCCTGTTTTTTGCCACCCAATGACTTTGCCAGCCTGATGTTCAGACATCACGCCAGTGATATGGTCGTCAACAACAACAACTTCATCAACAAGGCCTTTCCATTGTGAGGCGAACATGCCGACCGTAGCTGAGCCGCAACCAACTCGCATTCGTTCTTCAATAACACCATCGATTACCGGTGGTTGATTCGCTTGGACAACAAGATCGGAACCCCCGTCCACAGTCAGTTCAACAGCTTCACTGTTACACAAGGCCATTAACGATTCGCAGCTTATGCGGCCTTCCTTCTTGCTACCGCCAGTTAAATGATGAACACCACCTATCGATAACATTTGCGACCCATACTCACCGGTGGTGACATGGCCAATCGGCTCTCCTTTGGCACGCACGAGGCTGCGCTCCGCGCCAATGTGGCGATCGGTATCAATTTTAATTTTGGCACCGCAATAACTGAAGATACCCTCCGTTACTACGGTAACCATATCAATGCCGTCATGAGCGCTGCCAACAATGAACGGGGCTGGCTTGTAATCTGGGTAAGTTGTGCCCGCACCGATGGCAGTTACAAATTGATCTGCCGACGCTACCAGACTACCATCCCATTGTTCTTCATTATTTAGAAATGGCACAGCCTCTCCTGCACCACGCGCCAGTATGGTTAGGGGGTCGACGCGGACAAGGTGCCCACCTTCATTGGCGTAGCGGTCGCAAGCTCCGGTTCGGCCATCAGCGACATAACACATCACCGGACAGGCATCACATCGGATTTTCACTGGCTTCAGTTTGTCTTTGGTCAAGCGACTAATCCTGGTTGTTTAGTTCAAGCGCAAATATCTATGTATATTCTAATTTCGTCGTGTTAATTGCGTGTATTTTCTCAATTGTAGTGTTCGAAAGCAATCTAGCTCCTTATTGCACATTTCGCGTCTATATTCATTAGTATACAAATGTGTATTCTGGCCTGTCAATTACATGAATATTTTGAATTTAACTCGCTATTAACACTAGTATGTATAGCAGAGCCCGCCAAGCGCCTGGAATTATTGAATGCATACCAATGAATATACTGATATTCTTACTATCAGAATCCATCATCAAATAATTAGATGTACTTTCGCTGATGAAATTTGCTCAACCGAAGACAACCCAAGAAGCGCTCACACTTCTTGCCAGTGATAATTGGTCGCTTGTTTCTGGTGGTACTGATTTCTATCCAGCATTGGGTGCCGCGCAACCCACTGGCAATGTGCTCGACATATCCAGATTAAGCACATTGCGCGCAATTCATGATGATAAAACGCATTGGCATATCGGTGCGCTGGCAACATGGACTGATATTATTAATGCAAGATTACCTGATGCCTTCAATGCCTTAAAACTTGCAGCCCTTGAAGTTGGATCTGTGCAGATACAAAACCGCGCCACCCTAGTGGGTAATATATGTAACGCCTCTCCCGCCGCTGACGGCATACCCGCCTTATTGTGCCTGGATACTATTGTCCGCGTGTCATCAAGCGATAGCGTAAGAGATGTCGCTCTACAAAACTTTGTTACCGGCAATAGACAAACCGCACTTGATGCCGGTGAAATGGTAATTGATTTATTGATACCTAAAGTATCTGCAAGGGGTAAATCCAATTTTTTAAAACTAGGTGCGCGCAAATATTTGGTCATTTCGATAGCGATGGTGGCGTCGCGGCTCGCTGTTGACAGCAGAAATACAATAGTCGATGCAGCATTGAGTGTTGGGTCGTGCTCGGTTGTGGCACAACGGCTGCCAAAACTTGAACAAGCACTTATCGGACAATCGCTCACAGCAAATTTAAGCACAACGGTGGCTCACTGTCATGTTAGTGGCTTAACAGCCATCGACGACGTTCGGGCCACAGCAGGCTATCGTCACGAGTCAGCGGCTGAACTACTAAGGCGATCAATAGATTCATTGGTTGGTGAGCCATGATGAAACCTATTGATGTCACACTGATACTTAACGGCACGTCAGTATCTATAGCGGTCAATCCAACAAAACGATTGTCTGATGTGCTTCGTAATCAACTCAAATTTACTGGTACCAAAGTCGGATGCGATGCGGGTGATTGCGGTGCATGCTCGGTACTAATTGACGGTAAAGTGTCGTGCTCCTGTTTAGTACCGATAGCGCAGATTGATGGCACACGTGTTGACACCGTAGAAGGATTAAGCAGTGGTGGCTCTCTAAGCCAGTTGCAGCAAAGTTTTCTCCATCATGGCGCGGCGCAATGTGGCATTTGTACACCGGGCATGCTGATGTCGGCTAAGGCGTTATTGGATGTTAATCCCACGCCAACTACCTCAGAAGTAGAGAACGCACTGGGTGGCGTCTTGTGTCGCTGCACTGGTTATCAAAAGATAGTCGATGCAGTAGTTAACACCCAAAATTTTCAATACGTAAAAATACAGCCTGATACTGGAAAATCAATCGGTTCATCAATACCACATTTAGATGGCACACCAAAAGTTAACGGAGAACTGGCCTACGGTGCCGACGAGTTTCCTGCTGACACCCTATTCGTTCGAGTCATTCGCAGCCCTTATCATCATGCGGAATTTACGATTAGCGATAGCCAGAGCTTTATAAACGCCTATGAAGGGCTGGAATTGTTTCTTTGTGCTGCGGACATACCAGGTAGTAATTGTTTTGGCGTTATCCCGCCATTTGCAGACCAAGTGGTTTTTGCCGAGAACACGGCACGGTTTCGTGGTGAAGCGGTTGCGGCAATCATTGGTACTGCTGAAGCGCTCGAGAATATTGATGAAAGCACACTGCCAGTGCATTGGGAGGGTTTGCCTTATAGTTTGATACCAGAGGATGCGATTAGCGACAACAGTATTCTTGTTCATGAAACACGCCCAGGTAATGTGCTAATTGAGGGTTATGTGGAGCGTGGACAAACTGATACTGCACTGGAACGTGCCAGTTTCAGTGTGACAACACAAACGTCAACTCCCTTTATTGAGCATGCGTACATTGAGCCCGAGGCTGGATATTGCGTACGCGTTGCTGATCGAATCGAGATTCATGGTTGCACCCAGGCGGCGCAAATGGATCGAGAGAGCCTGGCGGAGGTTATGGATTTACCACTGGAGTCCGTACGGGTAATGCCATCTGCGTGCGGCGGTGGATTTGGCTCAAAACTCGATATATCCTTTCAACCGTATATCGCGCTCGCCGCATGGATACTCAACAAGCCGGTTGGCATTAATTACACTCGCGGTGATTCAATGCGCTCGACAACCAAACGCCACCCGTCCTGTATTACCTTAACTGTGGGATGTGATGCCAATGGAATGCTCAGTGGTTTCGACTTTAAGGGCACGTTTAACACTGGTGCGTACGCTAGCTGGGGGCCAACGGTAGCTAATCGGGTGCCGGTACATGCCTCAGGACCGTACCATGTGCCTGATTACAGAGCGCGCAGTATTGCCATCCATACCAACACACCGCCCTCCGGCGCATTCAGAGGGTTCGGCGTACCGCAATCAGCAGTAACACAGGAGACAGCGTTTGATCAGTTGGCTGATCTTGCTGGCGTTGATCGTTTAGAGTTTCGAATTCGCAACGCCCTTCGCAACCAACAGCCCACCGTAACCGGACAAGTTTTTAATACCGGTGTTGGTATTGTCGAGTGTTTAGAGGCATTAACTCCAATATGGAAAAGTGCAACTGAACGCGCTCGTGCATTTAACGATAGCGAGGCGCAGAGCCTTTTGCGCAAAGGCGTTGGTATAGGGACTTGCTGGTACGGCTGCGGCAACACATCCCTGCCCAATCCCTCCACTATTAGAATGGGGATAAAAACTGATGGCACGTTGGTTTTACACCAAGGTGCAATGGATATTGGCCAGGGATCCAATACGGTCATCACTCAGATAGCGGCGGACGCATTGGGTGTTCGCGTGCACACTGTTTCGCTAGTTGGTGGTGATACTGATCTAACTCCGGATTGCGGCAAAACATCTGCCTCCCGCCAAACTTATGTGACCGGCATGGCCGCTAAACTTGCAGGCGAAGCCTTACGCAGAGCAATTTTACGTATGGGCAACGTAAGCGCTAAAGCCTGCATTGAAATTACCGATTCAATGATCGTGTTGCATGATGGAGCATCAACCTCGGTCATCAATTTATCACAAATTGAACCCAACGAATTCGGTTACGCCGTCATGGCCGAAGAAACCTACGATCCGCCAACATCACCGTTAGATAAACAAGGCCAAGGTAGCCCTTATGCTGTGTACGGCTACGGAGCCCAGCTTATGGAGCTAACGGTTGATACCAAGCTAGGTACGATTAAACTTGACCACGTCACTGCAGCTCACGATGTAGGCCGGGCCATTAACCCAATGTTAGTAGAAGGACAAATTGAAGGCGGCATTGCGCAAGGTATTGGGATGGCACTGATGGAGGAGTATCTTCCAGGTAAAACGGAAAATCTGCACGACTACCTTATACCAACTATTGGCGATGTGCCAAATTTTAGTAACATCATTGTTGAAGTGGAAGATGCCGAAGGCCCGTATGGTGCTAAAGGGCTTGGTGAACATGTTTTGATACCCACCGCCCCCGCAATTCTTAACGCAATACGTGATGCCACTGGGGCTATTGTTTCTGATCTACCGGCTACACCGCACAAGGTGCTGGCGGCAATTCAATTAGCTAACCGTGAATAGATTGGTAGCAGGCGGCGTAACGCTAGCTATTATTTTCTATGCCGTCAAGGTGCAGGCACATACTTCGGAACAAGGGTTTGTACTGCTATTGCCCACTAATGTTTATATTGGTGCTGGTGTGATGGCAGTGGCTTTGTCGGTATTAATACTGGCTGTGCTTCCCGCCCGATCGAGTACTGGAATTCTGGATAGCAAAGCGCTGTTTCGAACGCCAGATATTCCCTCGATTAAAGTTATCACTAGCCTGACATCCTTTACCTGCCTGATTATTCTGTTAGTTATTGGCTTTATCGGTCCGCACGATCCATTAAAGAACTTATTACCACTTTCTATCTGGACAATCTGGTGGATTGGTTTCGTTTGTCTGCACGGTGTGCTTGGCAACTTGTGGCACTGGGTTAATCCATGGGCAGGTATCTATCAGCTATTGCGTGCTACGAATAAGCCCCGTCAACCGCTTCTGAACTTGCCTGTAAGCGTTGGTGTGTGGCCAGCCGTGTTTCTGTATATCGCTTTTAGTTGTTTCGCGTTGGCAGATCCAGCACCAGAGGATCCACTACGTTTAACGATTGTCGTTTCTGCTTACTGGACATTTACACTAATTGGTATGCTTGTTTTTGGTGGCAGTGTTTGGCTACAGCGTTGTGAGTGTTTCACCGTGTTGCTCAACCGGATGGCTCAACTATCAGTAGTGAGCAGTAACAAAAAGCAAGTGTTTATTGGCCTCCCCGGTTGGCAGCTGTTTACAAACTCTGTAAGCAGCACAAGTGCAGCAGTGTTTATCTTAACGTTACTGGCTATCGGCAGCTTTGATGGATTAAACGAGACATTTTATTGGCTAGGGATATTAGGCATTAACCCCTTGGAGTTTCCGGGACGTTCAGCTGTTATCTTACAAACGGTAAGCGGATTACTACTTAGCATTGTTCTACTTATTGCGTGTTTTGCATTGTGTGTTTACTCGGGTTGCGCCTTAGCCAACCATCGCTTGACGGATACGGTATCTTTTAGCGAATCATTCGTTCAGCTGTCTGCATCAATTTTGCCGATCGCATTGGCTTATCATTTTGCTCACTATCTCACCGCATTTCTTGTTAATTCTCAGTACGCATTGTCGGCTGCTACAGACCCATTACTCAATGGCAGTGATTTATTAGGCTTGGGTAAATTCTATGTAACCACTGGGTTCCTTAATACTAGCGATACAGTAAAGGTGATCTGGCTTACGCAAGCCGCCGCTGTGGTTGTCGGGCACGTTTTGTCGGTGATACTGGCCCATTCGATCGCGATTCGTTTATGGCAGGATTCGCGCAGAGCTATATTAAGCCAACTGCCGCTGGCCTTGTTTATGATTTTGTACACCATGCTTGGCCTATGGCTATTAGCAGCTCCGCGAGGAGCGTAGGTGTGACACAAGCGAGAAATCAATCTGTTACGCTCAATGACACCGCCTATGCACCCTATTTTGAATTAAATAGGATAGTTTAGTTGTACAAATGATGATAAGACAGACATCATAAAGCCGTATTACCAATTATATACAACGAGGAATTCTAATCATGACGGATAACAATGGCTCCCCATTTCAAGCAAACCGACGTCGCGCCCTCAAAACGTTAGCCGCAGGCGCTGGCACCGTGGCAGGCGCTGGAATGTTGCCTGGTTTACCTGGCTACAATCAGGCTCATAGCGCTGAACCCATTCGCATTGGCTTTCAAGTTCACCGTACAGGAATCGGAGCAGCATACGGTCGTTGGTATGACCGCACTACACAAGCCTGTGTTACCAAAATAAATGCTGATGGCGGCATTAATGGTCGACCCATAGAAATAGTGGCAGAGGATGACGGCACTGATCCAAAACGCGGTGCAGAAGTCGTTGAAAAATTTGCCAGTCAACACAAGTGCGACGTGTCATTTGGTACTTTGTTTAGCCATGTTGTTTATGGTTCTGCACCACGCGCGGGCGAATTAAAGATGCCCTATTTTGTAGTGTCTGAAGGGCATCACGTTGCCAGCGGTAAATTAAATCGATACACGCTACAACCCGGCATCACTGATGTCAAAAGCCAAGTGCAGGCAATGGCGCCGTTCATCGCTGATAATCTAGGTAAAAAAGTCACCATGATTTTTCCTGATTTTGCTTTTGGCCACGACCACAGAGACTATTTTTCAGCGGCGTTTGAAGCTCAAGGTGGCACCATATTAGAAAAAATTGCCATTCCGCCAACCGAGACATCATTTACCAAGTATTTCCCTAAAATCCCTAGAGATACCGAAGTCATCTATCACGTTATGGTTGGGCCTGCAGTACTAACCTTTGTCAAAGAGATGGGCGAATTCTTTGGCCCAAGCCGTCCTGAAATATTTGGTTTTATCGACAGCCTGGAGGCTGTCGATATGGCAAGCCCTGGGCTAGAGTTTCTAGATGGAACCTATTTTTGGGAAGGCCATCCACGCTACGCGCAAACAGATCAATCAGAGTTTGACAAAGCCTATCGGGAGGCGGTGGGTGTCGATGCTAACGGTGCATCAGTCTCGGATACCAAAGATGTGTCTACCTACGCACATATGTTTGGTTGCTGGGAAACCCTACACATAATCAAAGCTGGAATGGAGGCGGCTGACTACAAAAGTGCAGCTGATCGCGCCAAGCTGATTGAAGCTGTTGAAGCCATGAGCGACATGCCGCATTCACACGCACATCCGCAAGGGGCAAAAATATTTAATGGTAAAACCCACCAAACTTTTGGCCATCAATATATTTCTAAAGTGGCCGATGGCAAATTAGTGCTGGCGCATACCACGTCCATTGAAGATACGCTATACGAAGATGAGGTTGACTACACACAGCAGTCATTTTAGTCGTTAAGCTGTAATTCATGTTGCATTCGCAGCATTAAGGCCACTTTAAACGCCAATATGGCCAAGCACAAAGCACACTCACTAAGGTGAGTGTGCTTTTATTTGTATTCGTTAAGTTCAATTGCCCACTCCGACACGGCGTTTAAAATAACTATGGAATTTGGTCCTCATTTATTTCTAGCAACACTTGAAGGCGCGATCGGTGCGGCAGTCCTTGCGTTAATGGCCGTTGGGCTTAGTATCGTATTTGGAATTATGCGCGTGGTAAACGTTGCCCATGGTGAGTTTTATATGCTTGGCGCCGTGATCGCCTGGTGGATCACATCGCTAATTGGTGGCCATCCAGCCTACGGTTTTGTGATTGCACTTATTGTCGCACCCCTTGTTGTTGGTATTATTGCAGCGATTGCTGATCATCTGGTTTTACGACGTATTAACTATGACCCAGAACGTACTATTGTTGCAACCATTGGACTATTGTATGTTCTACAACAACTCACATTAATGACATTTGGTGCTGATGCACGCCCTGTCGAAGCGCCGTTCAATAAACGTATCGCATTGCCTTGGTTTGAAAATGGTGCAGATGGTTTTGTTATGTACTGGCCCTGGGGCTTAAGCACGACAACATACAAGCTGGCAGTAATACTGGCCGCTATTGTTGTTCTAGTAGGGTTGTGGCTGCTGATGACCCGCACACGTGCCGGGCTCATCATGAGAGCCACTCAGCTTAACCGTGATATGGCTTTGGCTCACGGTATTCCTGTAGAAAAAGTCTATGCACTAGTTTTTGGACTAGGAGCCGCCATCGCTGCGCTTGCCGCAGTATTGATAGTTCCGATACAGCAGGCTCATTATTTAATGGGTGGCGACCCGTTACTATTATCTTTTATTGTGGTGATTATCGGAGGGCTTGGGAGTATACCTGGCACTATTGTCGCCGCGATATTGATAGGCATGAGTGACGGCATTATTTCTGTTTTCTTTTCACCAACGCTTGCCAAAATTTTAGCAACATTACTTGTTGCGTTTGTGCTGATTTTTCGGCCTCAGGGCCTTTTCGGAAAGCCAGCAACATGAATACGAATGCAACAACAACATCAAAGAGCAAAGCCTTAGGCTTGCACCTATTTGTTATTGCGGCACTGATAGGCCTATTCTCGGTACTGCCTGAATATCACAGCGGCATCATCGCAAGGGTACTTATCCTGGCCATTTATGCCATGGGCTACAATCTGCTCTTCGGTTACACCGGCTTATTAAGTCTTGGGCATGCTTTATTTTTTGCATCCGGTATGTACGGCTTAGGATTAGCCATGCAATATTGGCACGTATCGCCTGTCATCGGGTTAATCGCAGGCCTGGGGTTGGCAGCCATTGTTTCTGCAGTGATCGGATTTTTGGCACTGCGAACTGCCGGTGTTGCATTTATGATAGTCACGCTCATGTTTGCTCAAGCAGGCTACCTAACCATTTTATTACTGGGTAAATACACACGAGGTGATGAGGGATTTGTTATTAAGCAAAGCCAGAGGATGATTGCAGGCTTTGATCTGACACACGCTACAAACCGCTACTACGTCTCAGTGTTCCTATTTGCAATTTGTTTATTAATTATTGGGTGGATTGTACAAAGTAGCTTTGGCAAAACGCTGGTTGCTATTCGTGAGAACGAAGAACGAGCCAGAATGCTCGGTTACAACGTGCAAATGCATAAATGGCTGGCGGTAATTATTTCAGGCACAATGTCTGGCGGTGCCGGTGCCGCATACGCGTTGCTATTTGGGTACGTTGGAGGAACATTCGCTACGGTCCAATATTCTATATTTCCCTTGCTCTATGTATTACTAGGTGGTGCAGGCACAACCGTCGGGCCATTAATTGGTGCTCTATTTATGTTTTACCTGATCGATATCTCGAGCCAATTTACTAGCGCATACTTATTGGTTGCTGGCGTTGCTCTTATTCTACTGACGTTGTTTGCGCCACAAGGATTAGCAGGTATTTTACGAAAACGCGTGATGAGGTGGCTACCATGACGTTACTCTCAACACGCGGATTAACCAAACACTACGCGGGCCTAACAGCTGTCAGCAATGTCGACTTTAACTTACCGCAAGGGCAGATTCGTGCCATTATTGGCCCAAACGGCGCGGGGAAATCAACCTTCGTTGGCATGTTAAGTGGCAAAATAGCATCAACTAGTGGCACGGTTACTTTCAACAGTAAAGAGGTAAGTGACTTACCGGCGCATCGGCGCATTGCCCTAGGCATGGCCTACACCTTTCAGATCACGTCAATTTTTACTAATTTATCAGTACAGGAAAACGTAGCGCTAGCAGCACGTCGAATCAGTAACTCCACTGATGCAATATCAGTAGATCAACGAGTAGCAGATGCTCTTGGTCGAGTTAACCTATCGGAGCGCATTGAACACATAGCGGGCGACCTTAGTTATGGCCATCAGCGGCTACTCGAAATAGCAATGGGCCTTGCGCAAGCCCCTAGTCTGTTCATTCTAGATGAGCCAACACAGGGCTTGTCAGCTAAAGAAATCGAATCCTTTATCGGTTTAATGAAAAGTATGGCCGGAGACACCACCATTTTGCTTATCGAACATAATATGGATGTCGTAATGGCAACCGCTGATGTCATCACAGTACTAAACTTTGGTGAAGTGTTAGCTGAAGGAACACCGCAAGAAATTCGAGCTAACAATGAAGTGCAAGCCGCTTACCTTGGTACGGCCAATGCTTAGCCTGAATAATATTGAAGTGGCCTACGATAAGGTTCAGGTTCTTTTTGATGTGTCATTTGATGTCAAAGCAGGCGAAATCCTGTGTTTGTTAGGGCGAAATGGTGCCGGTAAAACGACCGCACTTAAATCAATCATGGGTCTACTGCCTTTAAAATCCGGCCGTATTCAATGCGACAACCAAACCTTAAGCACACTCCCCCCGTTCGAAGTGCCCAAACAGGGCATCGCTTATGTGCCTCAGGGTCGCGGATTATTTTCAGAGCTCACGGTCGCCCAAAATATTGAAATTGGCCTCATGGTGAAAGGCTCTGGCCCCAACACCCGTGAGCGTGTACTGGATATGTTCCCCCGTCTTCGCGAACGTTTAAAACAACGCGCCGAAACGTTATCAGGCGGCGAGCAACAGATGTTAGCAATGGCACGTGCCCTCAGCATGGAGCCTAAACTGTTGCTGCTGGACGAGCCTACCGAAGGGCTTCAGCCTTCAATCATTGCGTTAATACAAGAAGTGATTATCAAAATGAAAGAGCAAGGTGTTGCGATAGTTCTAGTAGAGCACCATATAAACACCGTGTTATCCATTGCTGACCGGGTGGCTTTTATTGAGAACGGGCGCTGCCCGGAAATTGCTGACATTGTGAAACTACGAGATGATCAACAGATAGTCCACCGATATCTCGGCATTAATTGAAAGATGATGCTTTATGAGCGTAGTGCCCAACGCGAAAAAACCAAGCGCTAAACACCACAATTATTCACTGGTAGATAACACTAATGCTGCAATCCATAAGCCAATGGTGTTTCGTAATTTAATGCGATAATCATGGTGCAATACTAACCGCTATAACATCGGGTATGCCACGGAGTTCATTAATCAGTTTATTTAGGCCTTCGGGACTAATAATGGAGTCGTCGGTATCCCCGGTAATGGAGAGTAGATAGCTTCCAGGCCCTGCTTTGACCCATTTCGACTCAGGTGCAATCTGTGTTGAAATTGTCATCAGTGCCGCTTCTGCTTGAGCATCAATAACAGCTTTATCAAAACTGACAGCGACTGAGACACTATTCACGCCCGTATTGGAGCTTAAAACGCGATAAGAATCATCGGTGCTGCTTCCCATCATGTCAGTTTGTAGCATAAGCACAAATGCAAGTAAAATGCCCCCTATGGATGCCACAAGCCATTGAGGCGCAGGAGCAGCTGGCAGCCATTGGCCGATCGTAGCCATGAATCGAGAAACGCTGCTGCGAACCGGCCGGCTGGGTTCAGCAGTAATACGCTGCCGCATTTTACTAAAAGATGCCGCTGCATTGCCTGTATCAACGGATGCGTCGGTGATGGTTTTGTTCATTAACTTCAACGAAATTATTTCGTTTTGGCAGTGATCACACTGCGCAACGTGTTCTTGCATAGATGCAGCTTCTGAGCCTGTAAGCGAGCCGTTCAGTAACCACGGCAGTTTAAGCATTAGCTCTTTGTGGTCAGAATGAGTTGTAGAATCTGAAGTCATGATTAATTATCCGTACTACATCTAAATCGAATCGAGAATGGTTCGAATTTTTTTACGCGCACTAAACATGCGAGTCTTAACCGTGTTGGCTGGGCAGCCGACTATTTCGCCAATTTCGGCACTTGTCCAACCCAGCGCTGTTAGTTCAACTACGGCTTTTTGTTCTGGGCTGATGCCATTGAGTGCAGACACCATGTTTGAAACGTCCTCTGACAGTGTTGCACCGATTGCTGGGTCGTTACTGGTATTTAAATCCATTAACACGCCAGCATCCTCACTGTTGTTATCAAATCGAGTGTGTCGCCTCCCAGCTCTAACTGCCTTCATCGCAATTCTGAATGCAGTGCCAAAGATCCAAGTTGACACCTTAGATTGGTTTTGAAACTTCCCTGCTCCTGTCCATACTGCGTAAAGTGTATCGGACACGACTTCTTCTACTTGTGAAGGATTTTTAAGTAATCCTTGTACAAAGCGATAAAGCTTGGGGTGATAGCGTAGGTAGAGCGTTTCAAAGGTTTGCTCATCCTGTTGTGCGATGCGTTGTAGCTCAGACACCTCATCGTCGGGTGTTGCTACATTATCAGGGCAGGCGCCTAAAGCCATTGTGTTCACAACCCTATCCATTCGTATCGGCATCATTTATAGCAGCTCATTAACTACTGAGTACCCACTTGGGTAGATTGGGTTCATCGAATGGCGCAACTAACGGCGCAGCACCGGTAATGCATTGATTTATATACCAGTATAGTTATTCAATTTGCCCGGTTTGCGGAATCCATCTTTAGCTGCAATCCAAACACCGCAAGAGCAGTTGCCCTTGCGGACCGGAATCAAACTAGTTAACTTGAGCTAAGGCCTCATCAAGTAGGCTTAGCTCTTCGCAGCCTATCGGGCAGAGTGCGGCGAGTGTGGCACGATTTGCTCGTGCTTTGTCGAATTGCTTGGTTTCGATAAATAGCTCACCCTGGTATTCCAAAGCGCCTTTGTGTGCTGGGTTGTACTTAAGTGCTTTACGATAGGCTTTGTTTGCTTTTTTGTATTTGCCCAGCTTTCGATTGGAGTAACCCAAAAGATTCCATGCATCAGCATTTTTGTAATCCCCTCTGATGACGTTGTTGAGCTTTCGTATAGCCGCTTTGTAGCTCTGGTCTGCAATAAGTGAATGTGCCGCCTTCATGTTTTTACCTATATCTGGATTATCAGAATTGTTTGAATATCCTGAGCCATTGCTATTGCCAGCTGCGAATACTGCGGGTGTCATAAATAGTGCTATTACTAAAGTAAGGTAATTCATTGTCATTTCTCCGTTATCAATTGTGGCTAGCTGGTGATTAGTAGCGCCATCAAGACGCTATAACAACTCAGTACCCTTGATAGCCAATTGGGTTCATACATTTATTGAAATTTTTATTCGGCAACGCAATTTGATAAAAATTCGACCGACGATAAACTAATTGATCAACAGATGCAGCTACTTCGGTGGGCAATTCGATATACTGTCCATTATGCTGCACATTAAAGGCCCTATTGGTATTCCGGAAAAGGAAATCGAGCTACAGCCGATTCGAGCCAGTGGTTCTGGTGGGCAACACGTTAATAAGGTATCAACTGCTGTTCATCTGCGATTCGATATAAGCGCATCATCACTACCGCAGAGTTACAAAGAAAAACTGCTGGCATGGGACGATCAGAGGATTTCAGACGACGGCGTGGTGATTATCAAAGCACAAAGTTATCGCAGCCGAGCGAAGAACAAAAATGATTCTTTTGAGCGATTACGTGAATTAATATTGATTGCTACTGCTGTACAAAAAAAACGTGTGCCAACCAGGCCCAGCCGCAACTCTGTTAAACGGCGCATGGATAGCAAAACCAAGCAATCAAAAACAAAATCATTGCGTGGCCGAGTCAAAATTGAAAAGGATTAACAATTATTGATTAGCCAAATGTGCAGCGTTACCGGAAACTCGTCCAATGTACGCACCATAGCCAGTTTTAGCCATTTGCTCTATGGGGATAAAGCGCATCGCTGCTGCATTCATGCAGTAGCGATTACCGGTCGTTGCTGGTCCGTCGGTAAATACATGGCCTAAATGCGAATCAGCCAAGCTGCTACGAATTTCTGTGCGTACACCAAACAATGATAGATCTTCTTTCTCCACCACGACTCCTTCAGCAATTGGGCGATCAAAGCTCGGCCAGCCCGTTCTGGAGTCGAATTTATCAGCAGACGAAAATAGCGGTTCGCCAGAAACGATGTCTACATACAGCCCCGCCCGCTTCTCATCATGCATTGAATTGGAAAACGCGCGTTCGGTGCCTTCATGTTGAGTCACTTTATACTCAATGGCTGATAACTTATTTTTAAGCTCTTCATCTGAAGGTTTTACAAATGCATCGGGATTAAAAGTTGCCGCAGTACCTGGGTATGTCGTGGTACTAGTTATTGAATTGGAGTTCACGGGCATGTTTGCACCCTCACGCTTAGCGGTTGTCTCTTGATCAAGCGTGTTTTCAGAATAAACAATGGGATAAAACGAAATTAAGGCTGCAATGCCAAGCCCTACTACGATACCGGTGACTATTGTTAAACGCTTCATAGCGGCGCTCCTATGAGTTTTACTGGATTCAAGTACTAAGAGCCCTGGTGAACAGCAATAGTTCCCAGATCAGCGGGTAATGAGGGATACTTCGGTTGCTTCCAACATGCTGGATTCAAACTCTTCTGTCGTGCCTCACTTGCCTATGCACGCATCGTCTACATAAATGTAACAGGTGGCGCACGATAAGAAAGGTGATCATATCTGTCGCGAGTTTACATCAGGGTAGTCACTGTATTCCATGCATCTGCCTTGGATGACTCCACCATACAAAACACTGACGCTGTACTCTGCACACCACGAACAAGTGACACAATTACCCGAGGGTGCACAAATTATCGGTGGAAATGATTTTTGTAAGGTAGGAGCATTTACCATCGGAGAACATATCTTTACTTCGCAATACCCCTCTGAAATGAACAAAGAATTTATGCCAGCGGTGGTTGATTGATCAATTGGAAGGTCATATCCTTCAAACTGTGATTGATAAAGCCCGTATTGATGTTGAAAATGGCGAGGAAGGCAAAAAATTGGAATTTTGATGGTGCAAATTTTTGAGCGCAATCTCAATATGCGATATATTTTTTTCAAACCACGACAGTTCGCATATCATATAGGGTGTGATTCATAGACATCCTTTCAATAGAATGGGTGTCTATGGACAAACAGATACGATAAAGATCAACTTGGGTTGAGATGTACTCAGAGTGCGGTGATGCTGGGCTTGTGTGTCGTAGCTGTGGCATCTCCAGGCCCACGCTGCGTAAGTGGTCCCGGCGTTACGCATCCGTTGGCATTGATGGCCTGATAGATCAATGCAGGCGTCCTCACAGCTCCCCAACCACTAAGATTGGTAAGCAGGAAGAGAAGTGGATATTGAGTCTGAGAACGATCAGAAAACTTGGTGCAAGAAGAATAAAAAACGAACTATTTAGACAGCATCATTGCACTCTCGCACTGGCATCAATCCATAAGGTTCTGGTCAGGAATGATGTCAAACCTTTTAAAAGAAAAAAAATGAAATCTGATTACATTTGGTACGAACGTCCAATTCCTGGTGATCGACTTCAGATGGATACAACCAAGATTGCTCCAGGGATCATTCAATACACGGCTGTTGATGACTGCTCTAGATTCCGTGTATTAGCAGTATTCTCTCGGCGCACCGGGGCCAACACACTTCTATTTCTGGATCAGGTAGTTGAAGAAATGCCATTCCCGATTCAACGAATTCAAACCGATCGAGGTAGAGAATATTTTGCGGCGAAGGTTCAGGAGAAGATGATGGAGTACGGAATAAAGTTCAGGCCAAACAAACCTGCTTCACCTCATCTGAATGGGAAAGTAGAAAGATCGCAGCGCACGGATAAAGAAGAATTTTACTCGACCGTAGAGCTTGATCTTGAAACTCTTAAAGACTCGGTATCAGAATGGCAATTTTGCTACAACTGGCAGCGTACTCATGGATCGTTGAACGGTTTGACACCCATGGAGAAAGTTATTCAATTGGCAGAAAAAACTCCGTTCCATCAAGAAGTTGGAGACGCGTGCATTGTAGAAAACGAACGTATCAAAGACGCCAATTATCAGATAGATTTAGAGCTGACTAAATTGAAAGAATGTGTGTGAATCGCACAATTTAAAGCAAAGGCCACCCCAACTACTCCCCACGCGGAAATCTTTGATTATCCTCAAGTACATTTAAATCCATGTGGTTACGCATATACCGCTCAGATGCTTTTTGTAGCGGTTGATATTCCCACGGATAATAGTTACCGTTTCTAAGCGCCTCATATACAACCCAACGGCGAGCTTGGGATTCACGTACTTGATTGTCAAACTGATCTAAATCCCATCGCCGCTCAGCCTGATCACGAAATTGCTGTAGTACTTCATGATGTTCACTTGAATCGGCAAGGTTGCTTTGCTCTTGTGGATCATTGTCTATGTTAAAAAGCTGCTCTGGATCAAGCTGGCATCGATTGTATTTCCAGGCACCCTGCCGAATTGAAACCACCGGAGCATAGCTGCCCTCTGCAGCGTACTCCATCAACACCGGGGCATCGCGAGTAACACCATTGCCTATCGATACCAGGCTCATACCGTCGGTCCATGGTTGCACTTCTTCAAGTGATACACCGGCAAGCTCTGCTACAGTGGGTGTAACATCGATGTTAGATACTGGTGCTTGAACTAAACCTGGCTCCATGTTTGGTGCGCATATCATCAATGGCACCCTTGAAGAGCCTTCAAGAAAGTTCATTTTAAACCATAGCCCTTTCTCACCAATCATGTCTCCATGATCTGATACAAATACGATTGCGGTATTGTCTGCTTGTCGAGTGTCCTCTAACACTTGCATTAACCACCCGAGCTTTTCATCAAGATACGATATATTGGCAAAGTAAGCCTGCCGCGAACGACGCACATCCTCTGTGGTGATGTCGAATTCTGTATAGTCATTTGCCAGCATGATGCGTTGAGAATGTGCATCGTAATCTTCATAGTTGTATGCAGGCTCAACGGGATCGAGATGCCGGCAATCGTTGTACATGTCCCAGTATTTTTTACGCGCTACGTAGGGATCATGCGGATGGGTAAAACTAACCGTTAATGACCAAGGGCGTTCATCTAGCCCGCGGGAGAGTTGATACAACTTTTGAATGGCAAAGTTTGCAACCTCATCGTCGTACTCCATCTGATTAGTGATCTCGGCCACGCCAGCGCCTTTTACTGACCCCATGTTGTGGTACCACCAATTGATGCGTTCGCCGGGTTTTCGATAGTCAGGAGTCCAACCGAAGTCAGCAGGATAGATGTCAGTAGTGAGTCGCTCTTCAAAGCCGTGTAATTGATCAGGCCCCACAAAATGCATCTTTCCAGATAAACAGGTGTAGTACCCCACTCGACGTAAATGATGAGCATAAGTAGGAATGTCAGAAGCAAACTCGGCTGCGTTGTCATATACCCGAGTGCGTGATGGCAGTTGACCCGACATAAAGCTTGCCCGGCCCGGTGCGCACAGAGGTGATGCAGTGTAGGCATTTTTAAATCGAGTAGAGCGCGCGGCCAATGCTTTTAAATGGGGCGTATGTAACCAATCCACAGGTCCATCTGGAAACAATGTCCCGTTGAGCTGATCGACCATTATTATGAGTATATTGGGCTTTTTCTCTGCCATCTGTAGCTCCTCTAATCGGTCTACAGACTAACAAATCGCGGCGGCCCTAAACGAGTGAATAACGACAACTAATTGCCGGAATCCAGCTTACAAGCGCAAATTCCTAATGTTAGCCTTTTGACTTGGAATCCATTGCAGTTTTAAGAGACAACGCTAGTGCCGAAGGTGCGTCTGTTTGTGTGGCTTGTCGTTGCGGCTTTAGTGGTTTGCCTGTTTTACTACGCTCCGAACGTTTTGTTTCTCGGCGTTGAGGCTTCGCTACACGTGTCGAAGATGAGTCATCAGCGCCATCAGTCAAACGCATCGAAAGTGCTATTCGGTTACGACTGACATCAACACTCGTTACTTTAACTTTTACAATATCTCCTGCCTTCACGACAGAGCGCGGGTCCTTAATGTAGGTATCTGCCAACGCCGAAATATGAACCAAGCCATCTTGATGAACGCCGATATCAACAAAGGCACCGAAGGCGGTCACACTGGTTACCTGCCCTTCTAATATTTGATCCGTTTGCAGGTCATTAATTGATTCGACGCCATCCCTAAATTTTACTGTTTTAAATTCGGGTCGAGGGTCTCGACCAGGCTTATCCAGTTCCAGTAAGATATCTTTTACCGTCAGCTCGCCGAACTGCTCATCAGTAAATTGATGAGGATTAAGAGACGCAAGGTAAGCCGTATCACCAATTACTTCGCTTAGTTCGCGCCCAGCGTGTTTAATAATGCGTTTAACCACTGCGTAGGTCTCTGGGTGTACGCCCGAGGCATCCAAAGGGTTCGAACCGGCTGGTATGCGTAAGAAGCCTGCACATTGCTCAAATGCTTTTGGCCCTAGTCTAGGCACCTTCTTAAGTTGAGCGCGCGTATCAAACGTACCGTGCTCATCTCGATAAGCCACGATATTATCAGCAAGCGTTGTTGACAAGCCGGCAACGCGTGATAATAAAGCAGCTGAAGCGGTATCCAGGTTAACCCCCACTGCGTTTACACAGTCTTCAACCGTTGCCTCCAAACTGCGTGCCAATGCGGTTTGCGATACATCGTGCTGATACTGACCAACCCCTATCGCCTTAGGATCGATTTTGACTAGTTCGGCCAATGGGTCTTGCAAACGCCTAGCAATTGATACGGCGCCACGAATGGTGACATCCAAATCAGGAAACTCATCTTCAGCAATTTTGGATGCCGAATACACCGACGCGCCGGCTTCTGATACCAGCACTTTGGTTATGCCAGCTACACCGGATGTTTTTATAGTTTCTTCAGCAAGCTTTTCGGTTTCACGGCTGGCAGTGCCATTGCCAACCGCTATCAGTTCGACTTTGTGTTTTTTACACAGCGCGTTAAGAATAGCTACCGCTCTATCCCATTGCTTCTGTGGTGCGTGTGGGTAAATGGTATCGTGCTGGACAACCTTGCCATTAGCGTCGATGACTGTCACCTTTACACCAGAGCGATAACCCGGATCTAAACCCAAAGTTGGCCGGGCACCAGCGGGTGCTGATAAAAGTAAATCTTGTAGGTTGGCCGCAAACACACTGATAGCTTCGGCATCCGCTTTGATCTTCAAGGCGGTGAAGAGCTCGATTTCCAAGTGTGACACTAATTTAATTTTCCATACCCAAGACACCACTTGCTCTCGCCATTGATCGCTTGGTAGTTGTTTGTTTGAAAATCCTAAATGGCGTGCAACCGAATCGATACAACCACTATCACCGTAACCTTCAGCCTCTTTAAGCAACAAGCGTAATGACAACACGCCCTCTTTTCGACCACGAAACATCGCTAGTGCGCGATGACCAGGGACCTTGCTGTAATGCTCTTGATGATCAAAATAGTCTCGAAACTTTTCTCCTTCTGTGTCTTTACCGGCACTCACACTGGCACATAGATAAGATTGATTCTGCAGAAGATCGCGCACTCTGCCGATCAATACGGCTTCTTCAGCAAATCGCTCAACCAAGATAGAACGCGCGCCATCCAGTGCCGTCTTTTCGTCAACTATGCCTAGGTCTTCTTTAACAAATGCCGCCGCTTCACTACCAGGATGCTTCTCGGGCGAGTCCCATAAGAGATCCGCTAAAGGCTCAAGGCCAGCTTCAATGGCGATCTGGCCTTTGGTTCGACGTTTCTTTTTATAGGGAAGGTATAGATCTTCTAATGCCGACTTTGTGTCAACTTGCATAATCTGACTTCGTAACGCATCAGTCAAAGCACCCTGTTCTTCAATGGCAGAAATGATCGATTCTTTACGTGCATCAAACTCGCGCAAGTACGAGAGCCGCTGTTCGAGATAACGTAGTTGAGTGTCGGTTAAACCACCAGTGGCTTCTTTTCGATATCGCGAAATAAACGGTACTGTATCACCATTGTCAAGCATTTCCACAGCAACTCGCACTTGTTGAGAGCTTGCATTAATGGTTTCAGCGATGCGTTGAAATAGTGGTAAATTATTGGATTTCATCTAATGGATTAACGAGGACAATCGAGATTTAGCCGCGTATCGTATCATCAATAAAGTGTGGATCTGCTTAATTTGTGTCGCAACAGTAATCTGTAGCAGTGTGAGCCCTGCCAGTTTCCGCGTAAGCATTTAGCTGGCATTTATCAAACAGGCTGTAGATGTGCGCATAAAACCCGTGTACCTGCAACTGATGAGATGGAGACTCTAGTAGCGCCGGTGACCAATACGGCGCCATGCTTGTTAATCAAGGCTTGTTCCTCACCGGTGTGAACTGAGCAGCAGCCCAAAACAAAAAGAAAGAGTATTTCTCCATCGCTAATTTCATGCTCAACTCGCTCGGTTACATCACAGCTGAGAATATTCCAGCTATCACGCCTCGCCATGGCATTGATCACCTTAATTGGCCCAGAAACGGGTTTTCCCATGGGTGTCAGGGCGGAATCAAAGCGAAAAGATTGGTACAGCGAAAGCTGGGTTTTAGCATCGTCAAATTCCAAGCCGAGCCCTTCCCCTTCTACCGGTGTAATAACCCTTTCAATGCCCGGAAACGCTGAAAATACGTTGTCTTCGACTATAGGGGATAGTGCAAAGCGCAGGTCGAAACTGGTGTGATCTGCACCATTTGGCAACAGTGCAATATCGTAAGTAGTGCCCAAGCCATTTTTCCATGGTTTGGCTTCGAACTGTTCAAACGGAATATGTTGTAGTGTCATGGGGAACCGTGCGGCTTATAAACAAGGATGCTGCTGGCTGTTGTCAGCAATGTGAGTTAGCATTCTTCACATGCTAACAAAAATAACCCGCCCACAGCTCTCATGGGCTTTTTATGATTGGGCCAACTCCAGCTTCGCTACCACCGTTATGGCAGGCTTTTTTCCAATATTTTTCAAGCAGTATTGGAGTGGAGATATGGCGGTTACCACTAGCACATTTTATTTAGGGCTCGGCAACTCTGTCGCGAGCCTGATTATCGTGATACTTGCTCCGCTGTTAGGCGCTATTGCTGATTCCAGCGGCTTGCATAAGCGACTGCTCGTGTGTTTTGCCATGCTTGGCATACTCGCCACCAGTAGTTTCCTTTTTGTTGCACAAGGAATGTGGCCAGTTGCGGTGTTGGTTTATGTTGTGGCTATCATTGGATTTTCGGGTGCGAATGTATTTTACGATGCACTACTGCCAATACTCGCCCCTAAACCACAACAACACAGCCTCTCTGCGCTTGGTTTTGCCTTGGGGTATTTGGGTGGCGGGATGTTGTTCTTGTTGAACGTGGTGATGACATTAAAACCTGCCATGTTCGGCTTAGCAGATGCAACTGAAGCTGTTCGATGGTCGTTCATCAGTGTCGCTATTTGGTGGACGGTTTTTACTATTCCTTTAGTGCTAAACATCAAAGATAAGCCCAACAATGCAAAACAAGCCGTGACAGTATCTGGTTCGCTACGGCAGTTAGCTGCTACGGCTAAGCGAATAATGGCCAACAAAAACGTGGCAATATTCCTGCTTGCTTACTGGTTTTATATCGATGGCTTGGCAACGATTATTAGAATGGCGGTTGACTATGGCCTCTCTATTGGCCTACCAACAAATAGCTTGATCACAGCCCTTTTAATAGTTCAATTTATTGGTTTTCCGTCCACTTTGTTTTTTGGTCGCATTGGCCAACGACACGGTGCAAAGTTTGGCCTTTGGATTGCACTAAGTGCCTACGTGGTTGCAACATTTGCGGCCGCGTTCATGCAAACTACCACTCATTTCTACTTGCTGGCTGTTGTACTGGGCCTCTTTCAAGGTGGCGTGCAATCGCTCAGTCGCTCTATGTATAGTCAGCTTATACCGCAAGATAGAAGTGGCGAGTACTTTGGCTTTCTGAACATGTTGGGTAAATCGGCCGCTGTGGTTGGCCCCGTGTTAGTTGGCGTCGTCGGTGTGTTAACTGGTAGTACGCGTATCGGTATTGTGTCCATCCTGATGTTGTTTATCATTGGTATGGTGTTACTTAAATTTGTTCAAGAAGCTTCGGGCACGAAGCCAGCCCCTTCTTGAACGTAAATGCAATTGCCGGCAGCGCTATTCAGCCGTCGGTTGTATATTTTCTACCTTATCCGGACTCCCTTTGTTTTTATTATAGATTTCTTGACGATGAACGGTGATGTTTTTTGGGGCATCTATACCGAATTTCACCTGACTTCCGCTTATACCAACAACGGTAAGCATTACATCATCACCAATGATAATGCTCTCGCCCATTCGTCGGGTCAATATTAACAACTGTATTTACTCCCTGCCAATGCATGCGCACTGTTGATAGTGATCAGGCACCAGCTCCGCGGAATTTGATTCATTAATTTACTGTATTCATTTGATTTTGATAATAGTCATTATTATGAATTCACTATTCAACTACACTGAACAAATGGATAAATTAGGCGATATGGATCTGTTTGTAAGTGTGGTCCGATCCGGTGGACTGGGAACTGCTCGGCTGGAAGTTAGCCTCTCGCCAGCCAGCGTCGGTGCGCGAATTAATGGATTAGAGAAACGCCATGACACTCGATTTTCGGCAATTCGTAGACAGTTTTTTATCATTAGCGTACGTTTCGGTACCGTTGGACTTCAGACCCCGGTATCTACGGCAGCATTAGGTGAACACTTTGCATGCTAACGGTGTTCACCGCTAAGCATCCGAGCCCGATTTTTCTTCTCGACATGCATAAATCATATTTATAGGTTGATCATTGAAATCACAGCTTGATGCACCGAAAGGGACCGTTTGTGCATTCTCAAGTCGACCATAAATGGTGCTAGGTATCTATTGACAGAAAACTGGCAGGTTTTGCTGTTTCCATACCCAAGCGAGCCATAATGAAACCCGTACTCCAGAGTAGAACGAAAAGGATGGGAATGGTTGAACGCAATAGAGTTGCCATATGACTCTAACCCCCCGCTAATTCGTGTTTTAATTCATCCTTATTAATCTGATTCTCATCACTTTGCACCAAGGGAAGCGACTTGCGATACACAATGCGGCTAGGCACCATATAGGAGGCCAAGTGTTTTTTCAGCTCAAAGGTAATTTCCTTTTCAGATATCTTGCTAGGCGCTGAATAGACCATAACGATTTCTTCTTCTATTTGTGGGTTATCCATTCCAAAAACTGCGCATTGTTGAATTTGCGGTAAGTGCTTTGCCACAACCGACTCAACCTCAAAAGGCGAAACTCTAAAGCCACTAGTTTTGATCATGTCGTCACGACGAGACACGAAGTAAAAATATCCTTCTTCATCCTTGTATACATAGTCGCCAGTTGACACGACAATCTCGTCAGCAAGTTGCCCTTCTAAGTCGACCACATTTTCTAAAATTTGTACCGACTTAAACCGTTCGGCGGTATCCTCAGGGGCGTTCCAGAATCCACGATAGATATAGCTGCCACGGTGGATCAATTCACCTATTTCGCGAGTTGCACATTCTTGTCCATCTTCAGTTAACACGTAAAGCTCTACATCAGGGATTGCTTTGCCGATGGAGTCTGGTCGAATTTTAATTTGAGCAGGGTCTAGATAGGTGGAACGGAAGGCTTCAGTAAGTCCGTGCATAGAATAGAAACTAGCATTTCTAAATGTTTTCTCGGAATCGCTAATCATCTGCGTTGTTACGTTTCCACCTGAGGAGGTGATTGTTCGTACCTTGTCAAACAGCTCAATGTTAGTATGTACGTATAAGTCTTCATCGAACATTTGCGAAATATTAACTGGCATGAGTGGCAGCACAGTAACGCTATCATTGATTAGATGATTGTAAAAATCTTCTGGCAAAATAAACCGATGCAAAGCTAAGGTTGCTCTGTTCATTAATGCACAAAATATTTGATTCAACCCATAATCAAGATTAAATATTAGCAAGCCAGAGATCACGTCATCCTCTTTCAGATCGAGATACTGAGTGACAACACGTGCTGAATCGATCAGATTGCGATGTGATATAACGATACCCTTTGGTGTACCTGTTAATCCGAATGAGTAGGTAATTACAGCATTTTCATGGCCGTTTATATCGCAACTAAAGGGTTTGTTGTAGTATTTATAAATTTCCTCAAATGAGGGAATGTCTTTGCCAGCATTTTCTATCGATACGATATGGCCATCGAACTTTATTTCTTCAATGCTCTCAAGTTTAAGTTTGTCAGTGATGATGCATTGAATTGCGCAGTCGTCAATGATGTATTGGACTTGCTCAGGCTTTAACAGCCGGGTTAGTGGTACCAATATATAATCAGTTGACAGGATCGCCAATATAGCAATCACTTGCGAAGTGTCCTTATTTGAATAGAGCCCTACTCTTGCTCCTTTAGGTAGGTCTAACTCCTGCAAATACAGAGCAACTTGGTTTACCCGCGAGAGTAGATCGGAGTATGTGTGCTGTTGCTCTTTATGAATCAACGCAATTTTTTCAGGGTGCGATTGAGCTGCGTTTTCCAGCAGGATACGAATACAGTTTATTGACATGATGCGTACTCCTTAGCCCCAATTGTCCAGATGTCGTAGTTGGCATCCAATACAGTCACAGGATTGTGATCCGAATTAAGTATTTTTCGATAGAAGAATGCGACCACATCTTCAATGTCCTCAACATTAAGTACCTTTGTAATACCACCAGTGAACACAATTGAATTCATTGCGAGAAGTTTTAATGTCACATGGGCTGGCCGGTAGTGAGACATCTCGCATAGCACCAAAAAAATTGCAAGCTGCATAATGACCTTTGTCGCTTTTTCACTGTTCTGTTTGTAGATATTCTCGGTAACTTTAAGATGCATCAGCAATTCATAGGCGAATTCGTTTTGTTCGGCTGTGAAAATCAATGATTCTCGTGATTTAAAAACACCTAGCTTCTTAAATACAATTCGGTCGTGGCCCTGCTCTGTCACGATATTATCACGCACTAGATCTTTGGAGTAGTGCACGTCGGTGGTAGCTCCGCCGATATCTAATAAAATAAATGGATCAGTTACAGAGATGCTCGCGTTAATCTCAGGCAATGATTTGTTCACAACGTAAGGCGTGGAATAAATTTGATTACCAGTAATCTTGTATAGATCCTTGATGTCTTCCTTGCCTTCAATATCTTGCTGGTACAGGTTAGTAAGATGTTCTTTTAAGTGCTTTTCAACAATATGCAAACGATCGTCAATAATATTAGGTAGCACCAGTAATCGCTCCACTCGCGACGCGATGGCCGTTGCATCCCGCCCGTTACCAACATATACAATATTGGAGTAGTTCAGCTTGGCTAGATACTTGTCGAGTCGTTTGTCAAACAAACCACCATTCGAATCGATACCACCCACGATTATCACAACATCTATAAGATCACTAGGTATTGAATAATCTTCTATATCTTGAAATACGATGGACTCAATAACATTGATACCTGCGTTGTATGCGATGTTACTTGCGTATTTTAGTGAGTACGAGTGCGTCAGCCCTATTATCAATGTGCTTAAACCACCGTTGGCAGAGGAGCAAATGTGGATGTCTTGTGACTTAAAACGTTGTACTGTGTCGCTACACTTGTGCATTAAGTCATCAAGAATCTGTTTATTGAAATCCCGAAAATGTTGTTCGATGGATTCGTTAGTGCTGATTTTAAAATATGTGCTGCCAATATCGATTAACAGTTTTTCAGTAGAAGTACTCACTGCATTATTCCAATATCGCGAATAATGTCATTTACGATACTAGTGGTGTCTTTGTTCAGATTGCAGCACGATTTTTCGTATTCATAACAACGATTAGGTATGGGTACATTCCCTCGCTCAATAATTCGGATGTTCTTTTGAGGGTCACGAATGGTGATCATCTTGTTGTGATTAATAATATGCGGGGAGAACGGGACATCAATGATGCCACTCTTAATCGAGTTAAACACTTTTCGCCAAAGCGTGTCTGCTGGGTCATTAAATACCGCTTCCATAATTGCATGCACCTCAGCTGTCAGTATCTCTTCCTCCTGCTCGTCCACCACGGCAGGCAAGCCACTAAGAATGTTTAGTGTGTACTGCGTGTTTGCCACAGTTTGTGCATTGGCTTCTTTAGTAGGGATACCAACGGCTTCTTCGCGTGTTTTGGTGATGATCTTATCAGCGCCACACATTGATGCGATAACAGTAGACATATTGATGAGTTGATCAGCGGAGTCTCTATTCATTGGAAATGCGCCCATCCACTGGTGATAGACGAGATTGATCACCGCATCTTCACAATCGATTTGAGCGGCATAGTGATCAGCAAGCTTACGCGTGACTGTGCCTGTAACGATGTCCTGGATCATCGACCCTTGCTGGGCAAACGAGACTGAAAAAGACTTAACGCCCTCCTCCAATGACAGCAGCATCTCCAGTAATTGGATAACGATCGTAATTGATGGCGGTACCAGGGTTGCGGTTAGCGGCCCGAAGGATTCTCGATTGATCGGTTTGTTGAGTGTTGAGTAGTCAGCACAGACTCGCTCTACGTACTTCCAATACAGGAATGCTTTATCTAGTGGGAAGTTTTTAGAGTATGGAAGCAAATAGGTGATTGGTCCACCTTCGATTTCAAAGATGCCTGAAGCAATGGCGATTTCGATTAATAATCGCGCGTCCGGAGTGCCGTGACGCAGGCTTACCGGGTGATTAAAGTGCGTCATCATTTTGCGCGTGCTACGGTATCCATGATTAATTAATGGGTAACCGTTTAGCATGTCGACTTCATTCGCTTCGCTTAAGCGCAACATTTTTTTGGCTGTTACGTAGTCGTTAAGCCGCGTGTTGGAGTCAATTGTTAGTGGCAGCACATCAACATTGGCATCAACAAAAAATTCGTACAAGGCAAACTGCTTTTCGTAGCTTGGGAAACCACCGCGAGGCTGTACCAGCATTTTTTCCTTTTTAGCAAAGTGATGAGAGATAAATAACTTCTCGTCAGCACCCTTTACAAATTCGCGTACTTCGTCAAAATCAAACGAATCTACATTTTCGTTACCAAGGATGATCTCTCGTTCTTCCTGTAATTGGCTCATGTTCGCTTGAGTTCCTGGATGTAAGTTTCGAGCATGTCTAAACCCGTGTTCAAATCCACCTGATGACACACCAGGTCGAAGCCATAGTTGATATAACGCGGCACGATATCTTCTGCGTTGCCACTACCCACCGTAAGGTTGCCACCAATCATCATGATTAGATTGTCGAGATTGTTGTACTTGGCTTTGAGTAAATTGACTTCTCGTCCCCAGCCCTCGGCCTCACCGTTAAGCGAGGATATCAGCAGAATCTCAGCCCCTGTCTCCACCACGGCATCGAAGAACTCTTCTAAGTAGGTATTCACGCCTAAATTGAACACCTCGTAGCCTCTCGCATTAAGCGATAGATCCATTAATCGGTTAGCAACAACGTGGATATCATTGCCAATTACACCCGTAACGACTTTCATTCTTTATGTGCCTTATATCCAGCCGATCATAGTATCAAAAGACACCCTGCCCAGCGAAGCTGAGGTGGTAGAATTTGGCATTAAACAGCTATTGATCAGGTTTAACACCTTACTTAGAGAACGAAGAATGGCCGAATACACTGCAGATTTTTGTGATAACCACCCCGACAAAGTGTCGGTACTGGGCCCGGGGTACTCCAACTACGGTGGCGCGGCCATGTGCCAAGGCGAAGTAGTCACCATTCGGCTGGACCGCAACAATAGCGATCTCATCACACTATTACGAGATGAGGATGGCACAGGCAAAGTGGTTGTCGTGGATTCTGATCAGGCCTACTACGCGATCGTAGGCGAAAATCTAATGAAGTTCGCTCTTAAAAATGGTTACGCAGGGATCATCGTAAATGGATATGTTAGAGATACACAACAGATCAAAGATATTCCAGTAGCACTTTATGCCTTGGGGACTTGTTCCAAAAAATTCATTCCCGTGACTCAAGGTACACGCGACATTTCAATCTCTTTCGGTGGAGCAAATTTTAATCCAGGTGATTATGTTTACACTGATACTGATGGAGTGATTGTCACGGCCGCCGCCTTGCCACCTCATTCCGTTTGATGGTAACCACGGCTGCAATATTTCACGCGGGCGCGACAGTCAAGCCTGAAATGCTGGAAGGCGTTTGGATCTCTGGTAACTATATCGACGAACACTACGACCCAGAAAACGGTATCGAAGTTGATCATGGATCTTTCAACGTTCCAACGGGCATTGGATTTGGTGTTACTCCCGATGAAAACCGTATTGGAGACTTAGTGGCATCCTACAGTTAGACACAACAACGTTTAACGTTATGCCGCCTTTGGTGGTTTCAATTGGCCATCCGAGCTACCAGGGCTTACAGCTTCTTCCCAATGCACCTCAAGAGGTATGGGTTTACCTACGCCGTAGCCTTGCACCCAGTCGACGCCGAGCTCAACTAGCACTGCACGAATCGAGTCGTTTTCGACATATTCTGCAACAGTTTGTTTGCCCAGAACGTGCCCAATCTCATTGATCGCGCGAACCATTGCAAGATCAGTTTCATCATCCAGGATGTCTCTGACAAATACGCCATCAATCTTGAGGTAGTCGACCGGTAAAGATCGTAGGTACGCAAATGAAGACAAACCGCTACCAAAATCGTCCAGAGAAAAAAGACAGCCACGCTTTTTTAGGATGAGCATAAATTGTAACGCTGCATCCAAACTAGAAATTGCAGCTGTCTCTGTGACTTCGAAACAAACTTTGTTAGGAGGTACACCGGTCGAATCCAGCGCTGCCTCCACAAATGCCAAAAACCCGGGCTCGTCAAGTGATCGGCCTGACAAATTGATAGCACAGTGATCAAGGTTATCTAGATCCGCATGGTGTGCCACGAGCCAGTCAAATACATGTTCTATAACCCAACGATCGAGCCGACTCATCAGGCCGAAACGCTCGGCCGCAGGTATAAATAAATTGGGTGGTATCAAGCTGTCATCTTCATCAAGCATGCGTACCAATACCTCAAAGCAAGCACCGCTATCAGCCCCTGACACCCCTCGTTCTATTGGCTGGGCCAGCAAAACGAAACGTCCTTCATCGAGTGCATCAGTAACCCGTTGTGCCCAAATAGAATCGTCGCCCTCGCGACTGGATGTGACATCTTCATCTCTGCTGAAATGCACTCTGTTTCTACCAGCAGCTTTCGCCGTGTAACAGGCACTGTCGGCAGCACGCAGAGCGCTGGACACAGTGAAATCATTGCGCAGAACAACCATGCCAATACTCACACCAAAAGAAAACACGTGTTCTTGGGAGGAAAACCGGTAGGCCGCCACGTCGGCTCGAATAGCATCTGCAAGTTCACGAGCCGTTTCTTCGGCGCAGCGATGAAACAACACCGCGAACTCATCCCCACCCAGCCTCGAGAGCGTGTCATGCTGACGTAACCGAGATTGCATAAGCTCAGTGATATTGCAGAGCACACGATCTCCAGCCTCATGGCCACAGGAATCGTTGACTAGCTTGAAACGATCAAGATCAAGGAAGCACAAAACGTGAGCAGTGCCCTCTGCGTTAGTTTCAAGGCCCTGCTGTAGTTGTTCTTCAAATGCTCTTCGATTAAGCAATCCAGTCAGCGGATCATGGCTAGCTTGATAGCTCAAGCGATCTGCCAAAGCCTTTGCCTCAGTAGTATCTCGAAACACCAGGACACGACCTAGAGAGCCTCCATCAGCAGATTTTATTGGAGCAATAGTGAATTCGACTATGGCTTCCTCTTGCCGATGACGATGGAAAAGCCGAGCCGAGATAGGATCAGCAGTTAATGTATAGTCCAAAAGATCAGCCGGCTTAGGCAGGTGTGAGTAGGCATCTTGAGGATCAAACACTTCACCCAATCTGTGGCCATAAGCCTTGGCGCCAGACCAGCCCGTTAACGATTCAGCAGCCGGATTAAGGTAGTCGACCATGTCATTGTGATCGGTTGTAATGACGGCGTCGCCTATCGACGCAAGCGTTATTCGTAGTCGCTCTTTTTCTTTCTCTAGTTCACGTCGCGCTTGTATGCGTTCAGTAACCTCAACGCCTATCATTACAATCCCATATATTTCCCCGACTGCGTCACGTATGGCCGTTGCTGTTACCAGCACGTCAAGCAGTTTGCCCTCCCTGTGCCGAAACTGCAGAGCGGCATTGCGCACCTCCTCGCCCTGGGATATTCGTTTAATTTTTACAGCGGCCACTTGTTGAGACTCTTCGCTCAAGAAGCTAGTAGAACGTTTGCCAAGCACGTCGGGCTCTGTGTAATCGAGCAAGTCTAACCAACACCGATTCACGCTCTGGAGCAATCCGTCGTTGTCAATAACATGCATCATGACCGGTGCGTTTTCATAAAGCGCTCGGTATCGCGCTTCGTTGTCCGTTGCTGCCTGTTCGGCATTGCGTCTTACCGTGATATCGGTCGCTATCGATTGGTACTCAATAACCTTCCCGTCCGCGTCGAATACCGCGGAGTCTGTCCACTGATACCACCTAACATGACCATCTACGTTTTCAGGATGATCGAATGATGAGGATGGTGCATTAGGCGTCAGTGCTGCTAATTGGCCGAGTACCCGTTGGTGTTCAGTTTTTAACACATTGAGCAGGAATGATTTCCCCTGGAGTTCTTCCACCTGGCAATTGAAAAATTCTGCGTAGGCTCTGTTTACAAAAGTTAGCGCACCATCCGGACGAAATCGGCAAATTAAATCGAACTGATCATCAGCTACCGACTGATATAATCTTATGTTGTTCTGGATTTGCATTCGTTGCGCAAACATACTCAGCACTCGGTCTAGCAGATCTCCAAATGCATCTTCATCAGCTATACCATCCACTAACCAATCACTAGCACCTCGGCGAATCCCCTCTAGCGCTCGAAGATGATGATTTTGTGCACACATGACTACAATCGGCGTCTGTAGTTTGAGTATCTCGATGGTATCCAGTCGCTCTTGCAACCGGGTTCCATCGTTGAGCGAAACAATAACAATGTCTGTATCGTTAAGACCTACATCTTGTACGAATATCTCGCCAAGGGGTGCAAATCGAAATAGCACAGGCGTACTAATACGCTCCGCGAGTGTCTCGATTCGCACTCGTTCCTCATCACTGCCATCGAATAACACGGTTAATCGGCCGCGTAATTCGGTATCACGCAAATTATGTTTTGGCATCGTTAGTTGTCGCTTGCTACCGTCCATAGCCATAAATCGGCAGATCGTGCACACACTTGTGAACGTTCCTGTTAGATAATTATTGATTTGTTATCGCTTCCGGCCAGCACTGCGGTAATAACATCAGTGCTTCTGTCGTTGACGTTAAATAACACTGTGGCTTAGGAACATCAAATTAGGGTTACCGCTGCCAACGCAGTACTAATATAATTACCGGTGTTAATGGGGGGGTTAGTTGCCTTACTACCGGTGCGCAAGTTTGATGTTATCCAAAATTTAAACGTTTGTTTGAATAACCATGAGCACAAAATGAGCGCCACTCGGTTACATTACTTCATCTGGCGGGCCGATCACTGAGTGGCGTTAGTAGTGTCTTTTGGTACTTTCATCGGAAACTAACGGCCTTGCGCCTTCAAGCGAACATCCAGGCGCGGAAATACACGACGCACATTATTCTCAAATATATCTTGTTTTATTCCATCACTTATCAGCAATGCATCGATATAGCGTTTAGTGTCATCAAAATATTGACCGGTTTCTGGATCGATACCTCTGACGGCACCCACCATTTCAGAACCAAACAAAATATTCTTGTGATCGATAACGTTAACCAATAGATCAATACCCGGTTGGTGGTAAACACAGGTATCAAAGTAGACGTTCTCCATTACATGTGTTTTTAATAGAGGTTTTTTGAGCATGTCCGCCAATCCACGGTAACGGCCCCAGTGGTACGGCACCGCCCCACCCCCGTGTGGAATGATAAATCGCAAATTGGGGAAGTCAGTAAATAGATCGCCTTGGATAAATTGCATGAATGCTGTGGTATCAGCATTAATGTAGTGCGCACCCGTTGCATGGAAATTTTCATTACATGAACTGGATACATGCACCATTGCGGGCACATCAAGTTCCACCATTGCCTCAAAAAGGGGATACCAGTATTTGTTGGTAAGTGGTTTGGATGTCCAATGTCCACCGGATGGATCCGGGTTTACATTACAACCAACAAAACCGAGCTCATTAACGCAGCGCTTTAATTCCGCTATTGACCCATCCAATGATGCACCGGGCGACTGCGGAAGTTGACATACCGGGGCAAAGTTTTGAGGGTATAGCTCGCACACACGGTAGATAAGATCATTACACGCTCGCGTCCACGTCATGCTGACGTTACCATCACCAATGTGATGCCCCATCGCCGATGCGCGTGGCGAGAACAACGTTAGATCCGCTCCGCGCTCTTGTTGTAGGCGCAATTGGTTGGTTTCAACCGTCTCACAAATTTCATCATCAGTGATGTCACCATAGGGCGGCACTGACAAAGCGGCATCGCTTAGCGCTGCTGTCTGCGCGTCGCGCCAAGATTGATGGGCCGCCGGCGCTGTTGTGTAGTGACCGTGGCAATCGATAATCATAGGTTCATCTCTTCATCTGTCAGCAACACCTTAATAAGGCAGGCCAACGTAATTAATCGCAAGGCTTGCCTGAGCCGCCTCATTTTGTTGTAGAAAGGCAATTTCCGCTTGCTGTATTTTGATATCAAAGCCTGATTGATCCGGAAATCGATGTAAGATGGATGTCATCCACCAACTGAACCGTTCGACTTTCCAGACTCTGTCTAGTGCTGTTTGCGAATAGCTTTCCAGCCCACTCGAATCCTTATTGGCGTAGTGTTGTTTTAAAGCCCGATACAAATAACGTACATCTGATGCAGCGGTATTGAGCCCTTTAGCACCAGTGGGCGGCACAATATGGGCGGCGTCACCACATAAAAATAAATTACCCCACTGCATGGGTTCGCACACAAAGGAGCGTAATGGCGCAATGGATTTTTCAGTTGATGGGCCAGTTTCGATTTGATCGGCGAATTGTTCGGGTATACGACGTTTTAGCTCATCCCAAAATGCGGCATCACTCCAGTTATCAACGCTGTCGTTGATATCGCATTGGATATAGTAGCGGCTTAAGTGTTGATTGCGCATGGAACACAGTGCAAAACCTCTGTCTGAGTTACTGTAAACAAGCTCCTCATGTACTGGCGCAGTTTCTGACAAGATACCCAGCCATCCGAACGGATATTCTTTTATGTATTCCTTACGTTTGTCTTTTGGGATGTGCTGACGACAAACGCCATGAAATCCATCACACCCCGCTATGTAATCGCAATCTATATGAATAGATTCTCCATCTACTACGCAATCAATGCTGGGCGACTTTGTTTTGAGATCGTTGAGCGTGACTCCAACAACATTGAATAGGGTTTCTGCACCTACGTGTTCTCTTGCATCATATAAGTCACGTGTTAGCTCTGTTTGGCCGTATACAGTCATCGGCCGGTTAATGTACTTATCAAACGACAGATCAAAATGACCGTTGTTGCTTGAAAACACCACACCGTTGTGGGTAAACGACTCCGCATGCAAGCGATCTGCAGCCCCTGCTTCTTCCATTAATTCAACAAAGCCTCGCTCCAAAACGCCGGCTCGAATACGGCTAAGAACGTACTCGCGCGTTTTGCGCTCCAGCACTATCGTGTCAATACCGGATTTATGCAGAAGTTGACCCAGCAATAACCCTGAAGGCCCACCTCCGATAATGGCAACTTGTACGCGCATTATGATTGCTCTGCAGTGACTAGTGCCAACTGCGGCACTGCTCGGTCATTTTCAGCGCGCTCTAAGTAGGCTATTTCTATATTAGCTCTGCCTAACTGCGCATGCTCACGCGCCAGCGCATCAGCTCGAGCGCCTTCGCCCCGCTCAATAGCTTGTACCAGTGCATGATGGTGCTGTTGACCAACAACTAGTGATGTTTTGAATCTGGCAAGGTCATCGCTATTAGATGAAAACGCACTCGGTGCCGCGAAAGGCAATTGACTGGCTCGTTCTACTTCACGTTTAATGAGTTTGTTATCAGCAAGCTCAGCAAGCTGATCGTGAAACTGATCATTAAGAGCCGCATAGCCGTCTATTGTGTCTTGTTCAAGGATGGTATCAATGGCGGCTACGGTTTGTTTAATCGCAACTAGCTCCGCTGTTGTTACACCACGCTCAGCTGCCGTACGAGCGGCGGTACCTTCAATAACGCCGCGTAGCTCGATCGCAACGTAAGCGTCTTCGAGTGAAAATCCTCGCACCGTATAACCAGCGCCAGAGCGCTCGACTAAACCTTCTTGCTCAAGTTTTAATAATGCCGCTCTTAATGGTGTGCGCGATACACCCAACGACTCAGATAAGGGCACTTCGCGCAGTTTACTGCCCGCAGGCCAATGCCCGGCAATAATTCTGCTGCGCAATTCCCTCAAGCCTCGCTCTGTTTGCGAGTGGTTGGTTTGGCTGTTGATCGTTTTCTTCATGTATACATTATTGTGCTTGTTCAGCCCAATTTTAGCAAATCATTGGCTCTTGAATATATTCTTGTATACAATCACTATCAATTTCTACTTTACTGTTATGAATCTCCGCTATGGATAATGACTTCGACGACATCCCCGGAACCTACGTATTTGATACAAAGCGCTGCAAGGAGGGGTTTCATTTAAACAAGTTTTGTAAATCGCTGGATCAAGCAAATAACCGAGATAAGTTTCGGGCCGATCCAATCGCTTATCTAGAGCAATACCCAATGACAGCAGAACAACGCCAAATGATCGATGATCGTAACTGGTTAGGCATGCTGCAGCTGGGTGGTAATATCTATTACACGTTTAAACTCGCGATATTCGATGGTCTAACGATGCAACACGTGGGTGGCATGATGAGTGATATGACGGTTGATGAATTTAAAGCGATGATGCTGGAGGGTGGCAGAAATCTTGAAGGCAATCAAAGTAAGAAACAAAATCAGACGGGTAGATAGCTCATGGCTAAAATCGTTGCTGGTGTAGGCTGCTCACACATACCGTCCATTGGCGCTGCTGCAGATAAAGGCATGGAACAGGATCCCTACTACAAGCCCTTGTTTGATGGTTATGGCCCTGCTCGCGAGTGGATTAGAAACGTTGCTCCTGATGTGGTGATTCTTGTTTATAACGATCATGCATCAGCTTTTTCAGTGGATTTAATCAATACGTTTGTATTAGGTGTTGCTGATCAGTACAAACCGCACGACGAAGGCTATGGCCCGCGCCAGGTACCAGATATTGACGGGCATGGAGATTTAGCCGGGCACATACTAGAGAGCCTAGTCATGGATGAATTCGATATGGCGCTTGCCAATGAGATGACAGTTGACCATGGCCTAACCGTTCCGATGACGGTGATGTTTGATAAGCCGGATGTTTGGCCATGCAAAGTTATTCCATTATGCGTGAACGTTATTAAATACCCTCAGCCAACGGGAAATCGTTGTTTCAATTTAGGTAAAGCTCTGCGCAAAGCGGTTGAGTCGTACCCTGAGGACTTAAAAGTAGCAGTATTTGGTACTGGCGGCATGGGGCACCAGTTACAGGGCGAACGTGCTGGCTTAATCAATCAAGAGTTTGATCAGTACTTTCTCGACAATCTACAAGATAATCCCGAAGCACTTGCCAAGCTTTCCCACATTGATTACATGCGTGATGCAGGCTCTGAAGGTATCGAGCTTATTATGTGGTTAACGATGCGTGGGGCTATGCAGGCCCCATCTGAAGCCTACCGCTTTTATCATGTGCCTATGTCGAATACGGCAGCTGGCCTCGTTTGTTATCAGGAAACCGCATAATGATTCGCATTGCAGTAGCAGGAGCCGCCGGCGCTTTTGGAATGAAGCATTTGGATGCTTTATCCAAGATTGATGGAGTTGAAGTGGCTTCAGTTATAGGGCGTACCTCGGAGGCGATTGAGAAATTCGCAAAACAACGCAATATCGCCCACGCGACCACTGACCTTGGTGAATCGTTGGCACGTGATGATGTCGATGCAGTCATCCTCTCAACACCCACGCAGATGCATGCTGATCAAAGCATTCAATGCCTTGAAGCGGGTAAACACGTGTTGTGTGAGATTCCTATGTCTGACAGTATCGAAGATGCACAGCGGGTGGTTGATGCTCACGCCAAAACAAGCTTGGTCGGCATGGCCGGGCAAGTCAGACGTTTCAATCCATCCCATCAGTATATGCACCAACGCATCCAAAAAGGTGAGCTAGCAATCCAACAAATGGATGTACAAACCTACTTCTTTCGGCGCAGCAACATGAACGCTATGGGTAACCCACGTAGCTGGACGGATCACTTGCTCTGGCATCATGCCTGTCACACGGTTGATTTGTTTATGTATCAAACCGGTGAGGTTCCATCTGAAGTGTATGCACTGCAAGGGCCATTGCATCCAGAGTTGGGTATTGCAATGGATATGAGCATTGGTTTAAAAACACCTACCGGTAAATTATGTACCTTGAGCTTGTCGTTTAATAACGATGGCCCCTTAGGTACGTTCTTTAGGTATATATGCGATAACGGTACTTACATCGCACGTTATGACGATCTTGTGGACGGCCGTGAAGAGCCAATCGATTTAAGCAAAGTGGCAGTTTCAAACAATGGCATCGAGTTGATCGATCGAGAGTTTGTTCAGGCTATTGAAGAAGGTCGTGAACCCAATGGATCATTTGCGCAAACGTTGCCTGCGATGGCGGTGTTAGATCGCCTTCAACAAGCCCTGTTATAGCTCAGAAACCAACGGATTCAATCATGACTTCCCTACCCAATGAAACCGGCTTAGTGGTTCAACATATCGAACGCGCCGATCAGGTAGTTATAGATGGCTTAGCCACATGTGGTGTAGCAACTGTGCATGAAGCTCAAGGCCGCAAAGGCATGCTTGCATCCTATATGCGCCCAATATATTCTGGCACTTCGATAGCGGCATCAGCGGTAACGGTTTTAGCACCACCGATGGATAACTGGATGTTGCATGTTGCAGTTGAACAAATCAAAGAAGGCGATCTACTCGTACTGGGCACCATTTCACCATCTGATGCAGGCTATTTTGGCGATCTACTTGCAACCTCTGCCAAAGCACGTGGTTGTCGTGGATTGGTTATCGATGCCGGTGTGCGTGACGTAAAAGAGCTGACAGAGATGGGGTTTCCCGTTTGGAGCAAAATCATTGGCGTACAAGGTTGTATTAAGGAGACACTAGGTTCGGTTAATGTTGATATTGTTTGCGCTGGTGAAATCGTACGCGCAGGCGATGTTGTTGTAGCTGACGATGATGGCGTCTGTGTTGTACGCCGTGAAGAGGCAAAAGACGTGCTGGATAAAGCCTTGGCGCGCATCGCTAATGAGGATTCCAAGCGTAAAGAATTTGAAGCAGGCACCTTGGGCCTTGATCTATACAAGATGCGCGAACGCTTGGCCGAAAAAGGTTTAAAGTATGTGTAGCGATGAGTAAAAGCCCGTTAAGTGCTAACGGTGGCATTCCCTGCATATGGATGCGCGGTGGCACCTCTAAAGGCGGCTATTTTTTAGCAAGTGATTTGCCCAGTGATGTTGCAGTTCGCAATGCGACGCTTGCCAGTATTATGGGTTCCCCCGACCCACGTCAGATTAACGGCATGGGTGGCGCCGATCCCTTAACATCTAAAGTCGCCATCGTTCAAGCATCTACACGCCCTGGCGTGGATGTGGATTATCTATTTTTACAAGTATCAGTTAATCAATCTACGGTTAGCGATGCGCAAAATTGCGGAAACCTATTAGCAGCTGTTGGCCCGTTTGCCATTGAACGTGGCTTGGTGAAGCCCAAAAATGATAACACTCGCGTGACTATCTTTATGGAAAACACGGAGCAATTGGCTGTCGCTACCGTACAAACCCCCAATCAACAAGTGACCTACGCAGGAGACGCACAGATTGACGGCGTACCGGGATCGGCTTCGCCCATAACGCTTGAATTTTTTGATATTGCCGGCTCCACTTGCGGTGCGTTATTGCCCACTGACAATGAAGTGGATGTCGTTGACGGCATTGAAGTGACGATGATCGACAACGGGATGCCTTGCGTAGTGTTGCGCTCGAGTGATATGGGCATTACGGGTACTGAGACACGCGAAGCACTAGATAACAATGCACAGCTTAAGGCTCGCTTAGAGAAAATCCGCCTCCAATGCGGGCTACTGATGAACCTTGGCGATGTAACTGACAAAACAGTGCCAAAGATGACGATGATTAGTGCAGCGCAACGCGGAGGTGTAATTGCTACCCGCACGTTTATTCCACATCGCTGTCATGCGTCAATTGGTGTGCTGGGTGCAATCAGTGTGGCTAGTGCTTGTTTGTTAAAAAATTCGGCAGCAAGAGAGCTTGTGAACATGCCAACTGGAGATCAAAAGTCGCTCGCAGTGGAGCACCCCATTGGGCAGACAACCATTATCGCCTCTATGGACAACAACAGAGTCAAGAGCACAGCAATACTACGCACTGCCAACAAGCTAATGGATGGAGTCGTTTTTGGAAGCCCGATACCATGAGCTTTGAAAAAACACCCGATTGGCTAGATTGGTATAGTAATCCGACCCAACCACTGTTTAAGTTACCTGCTGGCAGTGTCGATGCGCATTGCCATGTATTTGGCCCTGGCGAAACATTTCCATTCGCACCGCAACGTAAGTACACACCGTGCGATGCCTCTAAAGATCAACTATTCGCATTACGTGATCACCTAGGGTTTGATCGTAGTGTCATTGTTCAAGCCACTTGCCACGGTGCAGATAACAGTGCATTAGCTGATGCTTGCCGCAGCGGGGGTAATAGAGCTCGAGGTGTTGCAACTGTGCGTGCTGACATTAGTAACGACGAACTAACAGAGCTGCAAGCGGCAGGCATACGTGGCGTGCGGTTTAATTTTGTAAAACGCTTAGTGGATGTGACTCCCGAGGATGAACTGCTGGCGATATGCGACAAGATTGCACCGTTCGGCTGGCATGTGGTTATATATTTTGAAGCACCCGATTTACCCACGCTATGGAATTTCTTCGGTTCGATCCCCACACCCCTGGTTGTGGATCATATGGGGCGGCCTGACGTTAACAAGCCAATCGACAACCCCGAGTTCGAATTGTTTTTAAGCTTTATGTACGAACACCCAAATGTCTGGAGCAAAGTAAGTTGCCCAGAGCGCTTATCAATTAATGGCCCGCCGGCATTAAATGGTGAGCAATCGGCTTACCAAGATGTTGTGCCCTTCGCGCGAAAGGTTGTAGAAACATTCCCTGATCGTGTGCTGTGGGGCACTGATTGGCCGCATCCTAATTTATTGGATCATATGCCTGACGATGGCTTGTTAGTGGATTTTATTCCGCAAATTGCCGTAACGGCTGATTTGCAAAAACGTTTACTTGTAGACAACCCAATGCGCTTATATTGGCCTGAGGACACCTAATCGATACTAGGATATTTACTTATAGCCGATGGATATGATAGAAGTATTGGCAGCAATGGAATTGTAAAAGAACTACTAAATCGCAAAATGCAAAAAATCAACTCCGGCCTTACTTCCGAGAGTTTGTACCTACAGCAACCATAAGGATAAATAAGTGAAACTAAAATCAACATTACTTGCACTTGGAGCGAGCGCAATACTCACTATTGCAACTAGCGTACTGGCTGAAGATTGGAAGCCTGACGGCCCGCTCACTATACAAATTGGTTTTGGTGCAGGCGGTTCTACCGATACCATGGGGCGTGTGCTGGGTAAAGTCATGAAAGAAAATACCGGCTGGAACATCGTTGTCGAGAACAAACCGGGTGCAGGCGGAGTGGCTATGTTTACCGGTATTTCTCAGATGCCCGCAAATGGCAAAACAATTGGCATGGGCGTGAGTATTCCGGTGTTGGTTCAATTAGTGAACCGCGGCGACCAACTACCGTTTGATGTTGACAGTTTCGACTATCTTGGCACCGTGGCTAAGGCAGAGCTTGCATTGGTTGCTAGCAAAGATGCACCGTTTAATACTCTTGAAGAGATGGTGACCTATGCAAAAGAAAAAGGCGCTATGCCAGTAGCCACTATGGCTCCACCGCAAGTTTTACTAATGAATAAAACTAAAGCCAAGACAGGCGCGGAATTCAACTTGGTCACATCTGAAAGCGGAGCCGAAGTTATGAAACTCATACTAGGCGGTCAGGTTTTAGCAGGCTTTGGCTCTGGAGAACAGTACCCATACTTAGATTCAGGCGACATGAAAGTTATTGCTGGTGCTAACCAAACACGGCTAAGCTATGCACCTGATACCAAAACGTTTATCGAATCTGGTGTCGAAGCTTATGTTGATCCTGTATTTTTCTTTGCTATGCGAGCGGGTACTGATGCAGCCGCTACAGCGGCAATCGCTGCTGCAATTGATGATGCAATACAATCCCCTGAAGTGGTAGAGATTGTTAAAAATGCCGTTAAAGGTGATCCAGTTAATATGGGCGTCGAAGGCACGAAGCAAATGATGGTTGAGGGCTTGGCCAACGCGAAAGTTCTATTCTCTAAGTAATTTCACTGAATCATTGGCTCACTAATGCTTGCCTCGTCGCGATCTGCGATGGGGTTCGCGATCGATATCCAACTTAGGAAAATCCATGATCGGTTTAAGTGACCGCATTTCCGGAACTTTTTTTCTGATTCTTGGGCTTACGATGTATCTCTTCGTCAACCCCAACTACATTGAAACTGTCGATGGTGGAAATATCTCACCTAGTACCTTTCCCAATGTAGTTTCTATTGTTATTGCAGTTTGTGGTGCTATGTTGCTGTTTAGGCCCACACCACACCAATCACCTGAGATTCGCAGTGTCGTGATCACCAGCACGTACGTGTTGCTTTTGGTCGTTGGTCTGTACGTGATGTCTAGATTAGGTTTTGAATATATTGCGCCGGTTTTAGCGTTAATCATAATGTTGGCAATCGGTGAACGCCGCCCACTCTGGCTTGTAGTTGGCGCTATTGTCATTCCCGTTCTTATCTGGTTCCTTGTCACAATAGCGCTCGGTCGAGCACTGCCTTAATTATCTGATGGTAGATATTGCAACAATACTGGCAGGATTTGCAGATGCTTTCACCCTCTACAATCTAACCTTTGTTTTATTTGGTGTTGTGTTAGGGCAGTTTGTTGGAGCCGTGCCAGGAATCGGTCCTATCATGGCTATGGCCATTGCCATCCCGTTTACCTTTGGCCTTGATGCGCTGCCAGCAATTGCATTTTTAGTAGGCGTAAATAAAGGTGGCTTGGTTGGTGGCGCAGTTCCAGCAATACTAATGAATACGCCTGGCACACCAGATGCAGCAGCCACCGCATTAGATGGTTATCCGTTAGCCAAACAAGGTAAACCACTAAAAGCTACCAAGATGGCTCTGTTCTCGTCAATCACCGGCGATACCATTAGCGATATCGTGTTGATCACCGTTTCTGCTCCATTGGCTATTCTTGCGCTCAAGATGGGACCGATAGAGATATTCGCTCTAATGATATGTGCCTTTTCGATCTTAGCGGGTCTGATCGGCAACTCGCTTATCAAAGGCATCATCGCAGCCGCATTTGGCTTATTGGTTGCAAGTGTAGGACAAGATCCAGAACACTTTACTCCGCGTTTAATCTTTGGAAACTGGGAGCTTTTCAACGGATTACCGCTACCCTCGGTTGCCATCGGTATGTTGGCAATTTCAGAACTGTTGCGCCGTATGTCCATAGCTCACGGCGGCAGTATGAATTCGGCGATCATCACAGAAGAAACCGGCAACCCAGATGATCAACGTGTCACTTGGGCAGAATATTGGTCCTGCCGTTACACCCTACTTCGCGGTGCCGGCATCGGTACTATCCTCGGCGCGCTTCCTGGCATCGGATCAACTGCGGCGGCATTCATGTCATACGCAATGGCGAAGGGTTCATCTAAAGATCCAACCAGTTTTGGGAAAGGAAATATTCAAGGTATTGCAGCTTCCGAATCTGCAAATTCGGCAGTAGTCGGCGCAAACCTTATTCCATTGCTCACTTTAGGTATCCCGGGTAGCGTAGGTGCCGCTTTGATCATTTCAGCATTTATGATCCATGGCCTGCAACCTGGGCCTTTGTTGTTTACAAACCAAGGGCAACTGGTGTACGGGTTGTTTGGTGCAATGTTAATGGCCAACTTCATTAATCTTTGGGTGGGTCAGCTTGGATTACGCTTCTGGGTAAGGGTTGTATCCGCACCAGAATCAATTATTTTTTCATCTGCAATACTGCTGTGCATAGTAGGTGTATCTATGGCCACAGGTGGTATGTTTGGCGTTGCAATAATGTTGGTATTTGCATCCGTTGGATACCTGATGTCCAGCTTCGGTTATTCATTAGTTATTTTTATTATCGCGTTCTTTTTAGGGCCTAGGTTCGAAAAGTCCATCTCTCAATCGTTAGCGTTAACCAATGGCGATTTAACTCAAATATTTAAAAGTCCTGTTGCGGTTGCGTTGCTTGTTTTCGCAGTAATTTCATTTTTTTGGTTTATGCGTAAAAACACACGTGAGCGTGACAACGAAAGTTGATATAGCCTAGTAATTTTCCCAAGGTACCCCGTTAATGCACAACAAGCCAAATTTTTTATTTTTTATCACTGACCAACACCGAGCAGATTGGTTAGGTTGCATGGGCCATCCCGTTGTTAAAACACCTAATATTGACGCATTGGCAGCCACAGGCTCCAAGTTTGAAAATTTTCACGTTGCCGCACCCGTTTGCATGCCAAACCGAGCATCTTTAATGACAGGGCGGATGCCTAGCGTGCATGGCTTACGCACTAACGGTTGCGTTTTACCAAAACGTGCCAACACCTTTGTCGATGTATTGGCAAATGCCGGATATCGAACTGCAACGATTGGTAAAAGCCATTTACAACCATTTACCGGGCTTGCACCAATGCGCACACAAGACACTCAGGAGCGGCTAATCGAGGAGGCTTGGAAAAACGATGAGGGGGATTACGGCCACGAAGAACCTGATCGTTACGACAGCGAGGGGGTGTACCAAGTAGATGTCCCCTACTATGGTTTTCAGCATATTGATATGGCAACGGGCCATGGTGATCAATGTGGTGGCCACTATGGCCAATGGTTTCGTTCAAGCACCCCGGATTGGCAAAGCCTGCATGATCCTAAAAATGAACTACCCCATAATTACACTTGCCCGCAAGCTTATCGAACACCGGTACCAGAGGAGCTCTACCCGACAACTTGGATTGCAGATCGCGCCATAGATTACATAAACAGAAGCGTTAGCCATGATGAACCTTTTTTTGCGTTTGTCTCGTTTCCAGACCCGCACCACCCGTTCAATCCACCGGGCAAATACTGGGATATGTACTCGCCTGACCAATTTAATGTAAACCTACCGTATGAGGCGCATAAGAACCCGACGCCACCGATGCGAAGTGCCAACATGCGCTGGGAGCGAGGTTTGCCGGCCGAAACCCCACAAACTGCATTTCGAGCCGACAATCAACACATAAAAGAAGCCAAGGCACTGACTGCTGGAATGATCACCATGATTGATGATCAAATTGGGCGCGTTGTAAAAGCACTCAAAAGCAGCGGCCAGTACGACAATACGGTAATCATTTTCACATCTGACCACGGCGATTACCTTGGTGATTTTAATCTAATGCTAAAAGCTGCATTGCCGTTTCGTGCGATTACTCATGTTCCGATGATTTGGTCTGATCCCGACTCTCGCACAGCGCACACTAGTCAAGCACTGGCATCTACCATAGACATTTCTGCAAGTATTTTGGATCGCGCAGGTTTAGCACCCTATTTCGGTATACAAGGTTGCAGTTTTCTTCCTTGTTTATCAGGGGAAACAACGCATCGGGATGCTTTGCTAGTGGAGCACAACGATGGTGGGCCAAGAATTGGGTTTGAACACGCAGCCCGTGCAAGAGCCTTGATTACAAAACACTGGCGCATAACAACCTATGCAGGTGAAAGCTGGGGTGAACTTTACGATCTCAATGCTGATCCCAACGAGACGAACAACCTATGGGATGACCCGAACGCTGCTGAGATACGAGCTGATTTGTCCTTGAAAATGATTGACCGCTTAACTCGACAGATGGATGAAAGCCCTCGAGCGGATCGACTTGCGTAAATCACATTCGCAGTAACGGTACTGCGCGCATGTAAAGAAGTAGGTAGAAACTCATCAAGGAGTCGAAAACAATGAGTACGTCCAACAGAGAGTCAACCCTGGATAGCTTCAACTATTTATCGGGTTTTGGCAATGATTTTGAAACCGAATCACTACCAGGTTCGCTGCCACAAGGGCAAAACAGCCCGCAAAAGTGTGCCTACGGTTTATACGCCGAGCAATTGTCTGGTTCTCCGTTCACAGCACCGCGCGGAACCAATGAACGCAGTTGGCTTTACCGCATCCGCCCTAGCGTACGCCACACCAACCGCTTCACTGGCCTTGAGCTACCGCTATGGCGCTCAGCTCCGGCTAACCATGATGCCGTCTTGTCTTTACAACAAATGCGTTGGAACCCCACGCCACCGCCTATTGAACCTACCAACTTTATAGAAGGCATACGCACGATCACCACGGCGGGTGATGTAATGACTCAATCGGGTATGGCATCGCATGTTTACGTCGCCAACTCAGACATGGTTGACGATTACTTCTTTAATGCCGACGCAGAAATGTTGATCGTGCCGCAGCAAGGCTCAATCAGTTTGTTCACGGAACTTGGTAAAATGCTGCTAATGCCTGGAGAGATAGGTTTGATACCACGCGGTGTTACATTTAAGATCACGCTACCGGATGGCACCGCCCGTGGCTACATCTGTGAAAACTATGGCGCGAAACTAACGCTACCTGATCGTGGCCCGATTGGCGCTAATTGCCTGGCAAATCCACGAGATTTTAAAACCCCAGTTGCCTGCTTTGAAGATAAAGAACGCACCTGCAAGGTATCCATTAAGTGGTGCGGGAAATTCTACAACACTAATATTGATCACTCGCCACTCGATGTGGTTGCATGGCACGGCAACTACGCACCGTACAAGTATGATCTAGCAACCTTCTCACCCGTTGGTGCATTAATGTTTGATCACCCGGACCCTTCCATCTTTACGGTATTAACTGCACCCAGTGATGAGGCAGGCACTGCCAATATCGATTTTGTGATATTCCCGCCGCGTTGGTTGGTGGCTGAAAACACCTTTCGCCCGCCTTGGTATCACCGTAATATCATGAGTGAATTTATGGGGCTGATCCATGGGCAATACGATGCCAAAGAAGAAGGATTTGTCCCCGGCGGCATGAGCCTGCACAATATGATGCTCCCGCATGGGCCGGATCACGCAGGATTCGAGAAAGCATCCCACGCAAACCTTGCACCGCACAAGTTGGAAAACACCTTGGCGTTTATGTTTGAAACCCGCTACCCACAACATATGACAAAATTCGCAGCTGAACTGGATACGGTGCAAGATGATTACATCGATTGCTGGGCTGGGTTGGAACGCAAATTTGATGGTACGCCAAACCCGCAGTAAGCTTTGATGCGTCACGCCTAAAGTCAATAACTGAGTTAGATCACGAATGAAAATAATAAACTGCCGTATAAAAAGCGCAAATAATCCGCAGTCAGATTTCCCGCTTAATAACCTGCCGTATGGTGCATTCTCCACGGGTAGCGATATGCCAAGATGCTGTGTCGCCATCGGTGATTCGTTACTTGATCTATCAGTGCTTTTTGATGCAGCGGTATTTCCGGATCTTCCGGAAAACGTATTCGCCCAAGCTACACTTAACACCTTTATGGGAACGGGAGAAACGAATTGGTCCTATGTGCGTAAACAACTAATAGAATTGCTCAACGCTGAAAGTAAAATCGATGTAAGTAAAAGTAAAGCCGTGGAAGATGCGCGACACTTACAGTCAGAAGTCATTATGCATATGCCCTTTACAGTGGGCGATTTTACAGATTTCTATGCAGGCCGGCAGCACGCTACTAATGTCGGCACTATGTTCCGTGGCGCTGAAAATGCACTACCACCTAACTGGCTGCATATTCCTATTGGCTACAATGGCCGTGCATCGACTATTGTTGTCAGCGGCACGGACATACATCGCCCACTAGGTCAGATGAAACCGCCCACAGCAGAGCTGCCCTACTTCGGCCCTTGTAAACGACTCGATCTAGAGCTTGAAATAGGAGCAGTTGTAGGCATGCCTAACGAGATGGGCAAACCAGTAACGGTAAAAGAAGCTGACGATATGATTTTCGGTTATGTATTACTCAATGATTGGTCAGCGCGTGACATACAAGCCTGGGAGTATCAACCTCTGGGCCCTTTTCAGGCCAAAGTGTTTGCTACCTCTGTTAGCCCATGGGTGGTGACAAAAGAAGCGCTAGCTGCGTTTCGCGTATCAACGCCTACGCGGGATGTGGAGCTATTGCCGTATCTACAAGAACAAGAACCACTTCTCTATGACATTGACCTTGCAGTACACATACAACCACACGGCGCTGACAAACCCACCACGATCAGTAATACCAATTACCAAAACCTGTACTATTCAGCCGCGCAGCAATTAGCTCATCACGCAATCGGTGGCTGCAAAATGAATACAGGTGACTTATTAGGCTCTGGCACTATTTCAGGGGATACCGATAATGCTTATGGTTCGTTATTGGAAATCAGCTGGGGTGGTAAAAACCCGTTAATACTTGATACCGGGGAAACCAGATCATTCCTTGAGGATGGTGATACATTAACGCTAACAGGTGCTGCCATTGGCGATGGTTATCGAATCGGTTTTGGTGAATGCACAGGTAAAATCCTGCCTTCCCCTGAATTCAACCCATAATAACGGCGTATCATATGACTGACATAGTGCTTTATGATTACTGGCGATCATCAGCAAGTTATCGTGTGCGAATTGCACTCGCACTTAAAGAAATAGCGTATCAATCAATCGATGTGAACTTGCTCGCAGGTGATCATAAGTCCAATTCATACCATGAGATCAATCCGCAAGGTTTGGTGCCCGCTCTCAAAATAGATGGTCATACACTCACCCAGTCATTGGCTATTATTCAATATCTTGATGATACGAGGCCAGATGGTCAGCTGATACCCACTAACGCGCTTGATAAACAGCGTGCACTAGCACTTAGCCATCTGATCGCAATGGAAATTCACCCTATATGCAATTCAAGCGTTGCTCAACATGTTGCAAAAATCGCCCACGGTAGTGATCATGAAAGTACAAAGAAACAATGGATGCAACATTATATAGAACGAGGCTTACGGCGCTTCGAAGCCTTATTGGATGACGGTAAGAGCGGCCAGTTTTGTCAAGGTGATCAACCGGGAATCATTGACTGTTGTTTAGTGTCGCAGATGTATAACGCGCAGAGGTGGGAATGTGATTTATCAGAACTACCGTTGATTTCAGATATCAGCCAACGCTGCAGTCACTTGGACGCATTTATTGCAGCGCATCCCGATCAAAACAACCCGGGCATCCCTGTGTACTAGGTGCCCGCCGAGGTACTACGGGTCGCTACGCAATAAGGGGGTACTAAGGATCATTTCCGTCTTAAAAGGACATAATTCCCAATGGTAGATTCGAACGAGATCATCCTCAGCGGTATCGCTGAGCTTATAGGGGTACTAGAGTTTTTCCCTCGTAAACGGACACTTCTCACGTAAGTTGTTGATAAAGGGCGTGGAGAAGCCCATAAATCCAGTTTACGAGAAATAAGTAATACCCCTCTGGAAGCCCCACCTGGCA